>CASEIL010000005.1 GCA_949288065.1 uncultured Phascolarctobacterium sp. | reverse complement strand
GGCGGCTTTCTTTTCGGCGTCGCGTTTGGCTTTGGCTTCCTGCATGGCGTCGTACATATCGTATTCGTCGTAGTCGGGGTGCGCCTCGGCGATGCTGCGTTCCAGCTCTTCGTTGGCGCGGCGTTCAGCTTCGGCTGCTTCCTTGCGGGCTTGCGCCTCTGCCTTGCGTTCGGCTTTGGTTTTCTTTTTCTTCACCGGTGCGGGAATGGGGTCCTCGCCAAAGCGGTTGGGGCCTCTGGTGCCGCGGCGCAAAAGCAGTACAATGCTGAACATCTGCGCGATAATGCCCAGAATGGTAATCATTAAATTAACGGAGGCGCTGCCGTAATCAGTGCCGCCAAAGAATGAGCCGATACTTAAAAGCATCCACCAGCCGCTCAAATTCATGTCGTGCAGACGGCGCACGCCCAGCGAAATGCCCGAGATAATCAGCGGAATGTACACTACCCAGAAAATAACGTAGCGCCTTACGTTGGTGCCAAAGTTAACCGGGTCGGCCTTCAGGCTCGGCTCTACGGTAATGATGTACAAAATCAAAAAAATGCTCATAGCCGCCAGCATCATAACCTGCATAAAAAATGGCTTGCGGTTTAAGCGCCCGTTAAAGCTGAAATAATTTTTTAAAATGCTGCGTCTTAATTCTCCTACTGTCATTAAAAAACCTCCAAATGGGATGTATAACTAAATTTATATTCGCTGCCCGCGCCGTTATTCCTGCCTGGGGCGGCGTTTTTGCTGCCAAAATGTGTGGAATTTATGGCTCAGCTCGTTTTTGCCGCATTTGGCGGGCCACAGCTCCTGCGGTGCGGTGCGCATGGCGGCGGCCAAATGGTCGTAGGCTTCGGGGTTAAACTTTTGCAGCGCTGCTACAAGCTCTTTGGCCTCCTGCCGTTTGGTGTGCCCGTCGTAGGGGCAGGGGTTTTTTAAGGGCTCAAGCCCGAGCTTTGCCACCATCTCTACAATCTCCGCCTCGCGGTAATACAACAGCGGGCGGATGAGCGTCAGCCCCGTGCGGCTGAGCGGCGTGACGGGTAAAAAGGTTTTCAGCTGACCGCTGGCAACAAGGTTTAAAAAGAAGGTTTCCACAGCGTCGTCGTGGTGGTGCGCCCACGCAACCTTGTTAAAGCCCAGCTCCAGCGCGGTGCGGTTGGTGGCGGCGCGGCGGAAATACGCGCAGGTAAAGCAGGGCGTGTTGGTGCGGTTCTGCCACGCTTCCAAAACATCTACCTTGCTGCTGTAATGCTTAACGCCGTACTTTGCGCAAAACTCCTCCAGCTCCGCCTTGGGGAAGTCCGTACTAAACATCGTGTCCACCGTGTAGCAGGCCAGCTCAAACTTAAAGGGCGCGTACTTTTGCACCTCCGCCAAAGCGGCAGTTAAAAACATACTGTCCTTGCCGCCGCTTAAGCCTACCAGCACGCGGTCGCCGTCTTTTAACATATCAAATTCTATAATGCAGCGCCACAGCTTACTTAAATAATCTGCGGGCACAAAGGGTTTGCGGCTCATAAGCCCTCCTTAAAAATGTAAGTGCCACAATTATACCACAACGCGCATAAAAAAGCACCTGCCATAAAGCAGGTGCTTAAAGTTTCAGCCCAGCGTTTCGCTGACTTTTACCAGTTTCTCGCGTATTTTAATATGCTGCGGGCAGGCTTTTTCGCACGCGCCGCACTTAATGCATTCGGCGGCCTTCTTTTTATCGTGCTTGCCAACCAGCCAGTTTTCCTGGTGGCGGGCAGCGCCCAAATCCTTATACAGCGTGTAATAGTTCATCGCTGTAAAGCTGCCGCTGATGCCGATGTTCATGGGGCAAACCTTGGCGCAGTAATTGCAGGTTGTGCAGGGGATGAGGGGTATGCGCGCCAGCTCCTCCTGCGCCTGTTTCAGCGTCGCCTCTTCGGCGCTGGTAAGGCCTTTAAAGTCCTTCATATAACTCAGGTTGTCCTGCATTTGCTGCACGTTGCTCATGCCGCTCAGCACGGTAATAACGCCCTCCAGGTGCGCGGCGAAGCGTATAGCCCAGCTGGCAACGCTCATCTCCGGCTCGGCGTCCTTCAAAATTTTCTGCACGCTCTCCGGCGGGTTCGCCAGCATGCCGCCCTTCACAGGCTCCATAATAACCACGGGCTTGTTGTGTTTGCGCGCCACCTCATAGCAGCGGCGGCTCTGCACGGCGGGGTAATCCCAGTCGGCGTAGTTAATTTGCAGCTGCACAAACTCCATCTCCGGGTGCGCGGTAAGTATCGCGTCCAGCTCCTCCGGCGTGGAGTGGAACGAAAAACCAACGTGCTTAATCAGGCCTTCCGCCTTCTTTTCTGCCACAAAGCTCCACATATCAAAATCGTCAAAATATTTGGTGCGGCTTTCGCCGAGGTTATGCAGCAAATAAAAATCAAAGTAACCGGTGCCGGTCTGCTTTAAGCTGGTTTCAAACTGGCTGACGGCTTCCTCGCGCGTTTTGCAGTTAATCCACGCCGCGTTTTTGGTGGCCAGCTTAAACTTATTACGCGGGTAGCGCTCCACCAGCGCCTGACGGATAGCGTCCTCGCTGCCGGGGTACGCCCACGCCGTATCAAAATAGGTAAAGCCTGCTTCCAAAAACATATCAACCATCTGCTTCGTCTGTTCAATATCAATCGCGCCGTCCTTCTGCGGCAGGCGCATCAGCCCAAAGCCCAGTTTTTTAATGTCCTCGCCCAACATAATATCCCTTCTTTCGTTAAACTGCTACCTTAATTATAATCCGCCCGCGGCGGGATGTAAATTTAAAGCGCACTTCAGCATTGCCCGCGCGGCGGGGATGTGCTAAAATGAGGGCATTAACCAAAGGAGGAATACGCTTTGCAGATAGAATTTAAAAAGTGCACGCTTGATGATGCCGACACGCTGCGGCATTTTGCGGCCGATATTTTTTATAAAACCTTTGCGGATTTAAACACGCCCGAAAATATGGCGGCGTACTTAAAAACGGCTTTCAGCGCAGAGCAAATCCGTGCGGAACTGCTGAACGAAAACTCTGCCTTTTATTTTGCTTACGCAGATGGCAAAATGGCGGGCTACCTTAAACTTAACGCCGCCGGTGCGCAGACGGAGCTTAATGATGCTGATGCTTTGGAGCTGGAACGCATTTACGCCGCGCCGGAATTCCACGGCAGGGGCGTGGGGCAGGCGCTGATGGATAAGGCGCTTACCTTGGCGCGTGAGCAGGGCAAAAGCTATGTGTGGCTGGGCGTGTGGGAGAAAAACGAAAAAGCCATCCGTTTTTACAACAAGAATGGCTTTTACAAAATCAGCACGCATACCTTCGTCATCGGCGACGACGCGCAGACGGACTACATTATGCGATTGGATTTAAAAAATTAAATTGCCTTAACGGCTTTTAAACACTCCAGCGCAATTTCTTCGCGCTGGGGCAGGTTTTGGGCGTCTGCCAAATCCATATTCAGCGCAAAAACATAAGTGTTGCCTTTTGCTTCCACCCAGCCGACGAACCAGCCTACGGGCGTTTTTATATTATCCGTCGCCCAGCCGGTTTTGCCGTGCAGCGTGTAAGCAGGCGCTTTTTGCAAAACGGTAATATCACAAACCTGCGCCTGTGTTTCTTCGCTAAAAGGCAGCTTATGCTGCGCAAGTTTTGTTAAAAGCTGCACCTGTTCCAGTGCGCTTATTTTAAGCGGCCCTTCCAGCCAGAAACTGTCTATTTTATTACCCAGCTTTTGGTTGCCGAAGTGCAGCTTGTTAATGTTATTTTGCATACGTTCTAAGCCGATGCGGCGGGCAAGTTCTTTATAGGCAGGCACTTGGGATAGTTTTATCGCGCTGCGCAGGCTGGCGTCAGCCTTCCAGCTTTCCAAAAACACCGGCTCGCCGCTATAATGGTAAAATACTTCGCCGGCGTCTTTAACCACGCCCTCGCTTAACGCAATCAGGCTGTTATAAATTTTAAAGGTGCTGGCGGGGTAAAAACGCTTCTCTGCGCGTTTGGCGTTGTGCAGGTAGTAGCCGTTGTTTTTCACGTCGTAAATCACCATCGTGCCGTTGGCGTTATAACGGTTAAATACATCGTCTAAACTGTTGCTGCTTTTGCCGTTGTCCACGGCATCCGCGTAAGCGGCAAGGGGCAGGCATAGCATAAATACAAAAAGTAAAAGTTTAAAAAGTTTTGGCATCAGGTTCACCTCAAACAAAAAGCGCCCTTGCGGACGCTTTTTTATTTTGTGTTGTTATTTCCAGCCTACGGTTACGGAACCCTGGAAGTGCTCGTCGATGAATTTGGCTAAATCTTCGGACTGGTAAATTTTTTGCAGCTGTTTAACGCGCGGGTCGTTAAGGTTTTGTTTTTTAACGGCTACAATGTTTACAAACGGGCTGGCTGCGCCTTCAACCATCAGGCTGTCTTTCACCGGGTTCAGCCCTGCGGGCAGCGCGTAGTTGGCGTTAATAACGGCTACGGTTACGTCCGGCAGGCTGTGGGGAATGGTGGCTGCGTCCAGCTCAAGGAACTGGTAGTTGTGCGGGTTGCCGGTAATATCTGCCACGGAAGTGGTTACGTTGTTCATATCCTTAACTTCAATCAGCTTTTGTTCTGCCAAAAGCAGCAGTGCCCTGCCGCCGTTAGAGGGGTCGTTCGGGATGCCGATGGTAGCGCCATCGGGGATGGGCTCGCCCTTTTTAATTTTATCGCTGTACACAGCCATGGGGAAGTTTACGGTTTTAAATGCTTCGGCCAGTTCAAAGCCGGGCTCTTTTTCAAGCGTAGCGTCAAGGTAGGGGCGGTGCTGGGTGCTGTTGGCAAACAGCTCGCCTTCCTGTAAGGCAATGTTAGGGGTTACATAATCGTTAAACTCCACAACCTCAATGGTTAAACCGTCCTTGGCGGCCAGCTTTTTCACCTCGTCAAAAATTTCGGCGTGGGGGCCTGCGGTTACGCCTACTTTAATGGGTGCGTTAGTGTCAGCGGCCTTTTTTTCTTCGCCGCCGCAGCCGAATACGCCTAATGCTAAGGTGCCGATGGCAAGGGCTGCTAAAATTCTTTGTACTTTGGTCATCTCTTTTCTCCTCCAATGCAATTAATTACAATTTATTTTTATTAAGCTTTTTGCTGAGCGTGTCACCCAGGTACTGAATGGCCTGCACCAGCAAAATCAAAATAACAACGGTTACAATCATTACGTCGGGCTGAAAGCGCTGGTAGCCGTAGCGGATGGCAAGGTCGCCCAAACCGCCGCCGCCTAAAACGCCCGCCATGGCGGAATAGCCGATGAGCGCGATAACCGCCAGCGTAATGCCTAAAACAATGGAATGTAAGGATTCCGGCAGCAGCACCTTGGTAATGATTTGCAGGGGGCTTGCGCCCATGCTCTGCGCGGCTTCAATAACGCCGGGGTTAATTTCTAAAAGCGAAGATTCGATAACCCTGGCAATAAACGGCGCTGCGGAAATCGTCAGCGGCACAATGGCTGCCGTGGTGCCGATGGACGAACCAACCAGCATACGCGTCAGCGGGATGATGGCTACCATTAAAATAATAAACGGGGTGGAACGTGTGGCGTTAACAATTACGCCCAGCACGGAGTTAACAGCGGCGTTAGGCAAAATGTGGTTTTTGCGCGTAACGGTTAAAATAATGCCCAGCGGTATGCCGATAAGGCTGGCAAGAATGGTGGAGGCCACAACCATGTAGCCTGTTTCCCAAAAGGATTTTATTAAAAGCTCAATCATTTCATTTGACATATCCAAGTACCTCCACAGTAAGGTTCTGGCGCGCCAGGTAGCCCTGTGCGGCTTCCAGCTCGGCCTTAGTGCCTTCAATTACAATCAGCAGGTTGCCGTAAATGCGGTCCTTCAATTCGTCAAGGTTGCCGCTTAAAATGTTGGCGTCCACGCCGCATTCCTTAATCATGCCGGATACAATCGGCTTATCGGCGTTGCCGCCGAAGAAGGACAGGCGCACCACCATGCTGCTGCCTTCAAAGTAGGTTTGCTGCACCGGCGTTTCGCGGAAGGCCTCCGGCAGCTCCAGCTTGTTAACGCTTTTAACGAAGTCTTTGGTGGTGGGGTTCTGCGGGTGGGTGAATACATCCACCATTTTGCCTTCCTCAATAATAGTGCCGTTTTCAATTACGGCTACGCGGTCGCAAATTTCCTTTACAACTTCCATCTGGTGCGTAATCATTACTATGGTAAGGTTTAAGCGCTTGTTAATGTCGCGCAAAAGGTTAAGGATGGATTTGGTGGTCTGCGGGTCGAGCGCGCTTGTCGCTTCGTCGCACAGCAGCACCTTCGGGTTGCTGGCCAGGGCGCGGGCAATGCCTACGCGCTGCTTTTGGCCGCCGGATAGCTGGCTGGGGTAGTGGTCGGCGCGTTCGCGCAGCTGCACTAAGTCTAAAAGCGGCTCCACGCGCTTTTTAATTTCGTCTTTGCTGAGCCCCTGAATTTCCAGCGGGAAGGCGATGTTGGCATACACCGTGCGGCTGGCAAGAAGGTTAAAGTGCTGGAATATCATGCCGATGTTCTGGCGCGCCTTGCGCAGCTGCGTTTCCGTCATGGCGGTCAGTTCCTCGCCGTCTACAAAAACCTGCCCGGCGGTAGGTTCTTCCAGCATGTTAATGCAGCGGATAAGGGTGCTTTTGCCGGCGCCGGAAAGACCGATGATGCCGAAAATTTCGCCCTGCTCAATCGTTAAGTTGGTGCGTTTTAAGGCGTGTATGTCGCCCGACGCGGTGTGGTAAGTTTTTTCTACATTGCGTAATTCAATCATAGCGTTCCTCTTTCTTTCATCAATAGGTATTAAAAAACCCTTCACGCAGGTGAAGGGCACAAGTTTTAATTACCTCTTTCATCTGCCGGAATGCTCCGTTGGATTTGGCACCGTTTCACAGTGGATGGTTGCCGTAGCGTCATAGGGCCAGTCCCTCGGCTACTCTTGATGAATGTTTGTATGAAGTTGATGTACCAATAATACACGTTATTTACAAATCTGTCAACAAATTTTTTTAAAAAATCTTATAAATTTACTTGACTTTTTGCTGAATAAAGTATTAAAGTTAAAAAGAACAGCAATATCCAAACTAAAAAACAACGGGTATTAAAAGGAGGACAGCCATGCCGGCAAAAACAAGGGATAAACTTACTGAGCAGCTGTTTAGGGCTGTTTTAAGCTTAAAGGATGAAAAGCAGTGCTCTGACTTTTTTGAAGATATTTGCACCATCAGCGAGCTGAAAGCGATGGCACAGCGCCTTGAGGTGGCGCGCATGCTGGACGCCGGCTGCATCTATGAGGAGATAGTTGAAAAAACGGGCGCCAGCACGGCCACCATATCGCGCGTTAAGCGCTGCCTTGTTTACGGGGCGGATGGCTACAATTCTGTAATGCCCGTTTTAAGAGAAGGCGTTAAAAATGAAAATTGATTTTGCAGCAGTAAAATTTAATGTGCACGGCACGATTAATGCCGTTGTGCAGGACGCAGGCACCGGCGAGGTGCTGGCGCTGGCGAAAATGGACGGCGCGGCGCTTGCCAAAACGGCGGAAACAGGCTCGCTGTGGCTGTACGATGCCGAAACAAAAGCGGTGTACAGCTCTGCCGACGACGGTGCGGAGCTTGCCGTAACGGCGATAAGCACCACCAAAAAAGGCACGGCGCTCTTAATTAAGGCAGTGCCCAAAACAGACGGGCTGGGCGTATTTACGCAGCCGTTGTGGAGCGAAAGCAGCCTGCCCGTGCCGGAGCCGGACGGCATTCACGGCGTTTTGGCGGAACTGTACCGATTAATTTGCCAGCAGCGCCAGTTTGGCGGCGAAGAATCCTACACGCACTATTTATTTATGAGCGGGCAGGATAAAATTTTAAACCGCGTCGGGCAGGAGGCCACAGCGACGGTAATCGCCTCTAAAAACGGCAGCAAGCCGGAGGTGCTGGACGAAATGGGCAGCCTGTGGTATCATTGCTTAGTTTTGCTTGCTTACCACGGCATTAACCCGGCGGAGCTTTTAAAAACCATGGGCGGCAAAGCCAAATAAGCGTGTATATTTGTTAAATTTATGATATAATAAAAGATACTGAAAAATTAAACGGCAGCCCGGTCTGCCTGCAAAAAGGAAGTGCTGAACGTGGATAAACCAGTATATGTAATTGGCCACCGCAACCCGGATACGGACTCCATCTGCTCTGCTATCGCTTATGCGTGGCTTAAAAGGCAGCTGGGCGTAAATGCCGTAGCGGCGCGCGCCGGTGCGCTGAACCCGGAAACCCAGTATGTATTAAACTATTTTGGCGTGGAAGAGCCCGTGCTTTTGGAGGATATGTACCCCCGCTTAAAAGACATTGAGCTGATTGCCGTGCCGATGCTTAACGGCGAAACCAAACTGCGCGAGGTAAGCCACCTGTTTACCGATTACGGCGTGCGCTGCATGCCCGTGGGCACGCCCGACAACATTGAAGGCGTTGTAACTGTTACCGACCTTGCCAAATGCTTCTACAAGGAGCTGTGCGCGCAGGAAAACGAAAGCGGCGCTGTGGATTACAGCCAGCTTTTAGACGCCCCCGTTAAGGATTTAATGACCACCAGCGTGGTTGCCTTTAACAACAACGAGTTGTTGGACGATGTTAAAAATGCCATGCTCGATACCAACTTCCGCTCCTACCCCGTGGTAGAAAACGGACGCTACATCGGCATGATTGACAAAGTTCGCCTTTTAAAACCTGCCAAAACGCAGCTTATTTTGGTGGACCACAACGAACGCGGCCAGGCCGTGGAAGGCATTGAGGAAGCAGACGTTATTGAAGTTATCGACCATCACCGCATGGGCGGCCTGCACACCGCTGCGCCTATCTACATCCGCGAGGAACCAGTTGGCTGCACCGCCACCATCATCACCAACATGGCAGAACTTTATAAAGTTGAGCTGCCGCGCGAAATTGCCGGGCTTCTGCTCTCCGCCATCATCAGCGACACGCTGTATTTCCGCAGCCCCACCACCACGCAGATTGATAAGGACGCCGCAGCAAGGCTGGAAAAAATCGTCGGCCTTGACGACCTTGAAGCTTACGCCATGGAAGAGCTTAAACAGGGCAGCGTAATTGCCCGCCTTACGGCAGATGAGCTGGTACGCACCGACCTGAAGGAATTTGACTTTGGCGACACCAAGGCCAGCGTGGCGCAGATTAACATTATGGGCCGCCAGCAGGGGCTGGATAAAGCGCCCGAACTGTTGGAAGCGCTGGAAAAAATGCGCGAGGCCGAAGGCTTTGACCTTTCCTTCTTAATGGTAACGGATATTCTTTCCGAAGCTACCGACCTTTTAGTGGCAGGCGTAAACCAGGCCAAAGTAACCGAAGCCTTTGGCAAACCGGAAGCCGCAGGGCATTATTACCTGCCCGGCGTGCTGAGCCGTAAAAAACAAATTGTGCCGCCGCTGACGGATGCCTTCAGCAAATAAGAAAACAAAATAGTGTAAAGTTTTTAACAAACAGGCAGCGATTTGTGCGCTGCCTGTTTTTATATGCGCAAAAATTTCATGAAAATTCACTGAAATTTGTAAAATAATATTGACGGTGTGAAATTGTGGTAAAGTGTACACATCTCCTGAAAAATTGATGGAATAAGTATACTGATTATGGTTTCGGCGTGCAGAGGAAACACGGCAACTCGCGCATTAACAAACAGCAAAGGTTTGCTTGTTCTAAAGATTTGACAGGGGGTAAAAATTTTATTTTCCCTGGAGGAATGAAAAATGAAAAAATCTTTAGTTCTCGCAATGGCTATGGCCCTTGGCGTAACTGCCAGCGCTTATGCCGCTAACCCGTTATCCCGACGGCACCTACGGCGGCGACAAACTGATGACCCGTTATGAAATGGCTCAGATTGTTGCAAAAGCTATGGCTAAAGGCGCAAATGTTGACAAACTCGCTGCTGAATTTGCTGACGAACTCGACAGCCTTGGCGTTCGCGTTGCTAACCTTGAGAAAAAAGCTGACAACGTAAAAATCACCGGCCAGTTCCGTGCATCCTACAAAGATATTGACGGCGACGTTGACGGCGACACCGGTGTTCTCCGTTCCCGTCTGTGGGTAAACGGCCAGGTTAACGAAGACTGGTCCTACACCGGTATGTTCGAAAACAACCAGACCTATACCAACGAATCCGGCGATGATGATGTTGAACTGAAACGCGCTTATGTTGAAGGCCGCCTTGGTGGCATGGACGTAACCGCAGGCCGCTGGAATGAAGTTCTCTTCACCGGTAACGTACTCGATTCCTACATCGACGGCGTTAAAGTTTCCTACGGCGACAAAGTAAAAGTATTCGGCATGGCTGCTAAAGGTGCAGACACCGGCCACGACAATGTTGAATACATGATTGACTCCGAAGACCGCCTCTATGTTGCAGGTGTTGAAGCTGACATGGGCGCAGTAAACGCTTATGCTGCTTACTATGAAACTGATTCTTCTTCCCACGCAAAAGTTGGTAACTGGACTAACTCTGATAACCTCGACAAAGAAATCTGGAACGTAGGCTTCAACTACAACTTCGCTCCTGACTTTGTACTGGCTGCTGAATACATGCGCGGCAACGAAGATTACTATGACACCGACAAAGACGGCTGGTGGGCAGACCTCGCTTGGAAAGGCGCTTCCGCTGACGAACCGGGTTCCTATGGCCTGCATGTAGGTTACTTCGACCAGTCCGCTAACGCTTACCTCAGCCCGACCACCGATGGTTTCTTCGCAAGAAGCTATGAAGATGTAAACGGTGTATCTACTTTGGTAACTGGTTCCGACATTTTCGACCAGGGCTACAAAGGCTGGGCAGTTGGCGCAAGCTACGCTCTTGCTAAAAACATCGTTGCAGTAGTTAACTACTACGACTTCGAAGGCAAAGAAAACAGCAAAGACGCAGACACCATCTTCTCCGAACTCTACTTCACTTTCTAATCTTAAACTGCATAAGTTTAATAAAAGCACTCAAAGCGGCTGCTCCGGCAGCCGCTTTTTTGCGTACAAAAACGCCTTAAACCCTGTCGTTCTGCTGCCCGCCAAAACGTATAACAAATTTGCGCCAAACTGTGGAACAAAAAAGCGCTAAAGTGTGGAATAGATTTGCGCCAAACTGGGGAATAAAAACGCGCCAAAGTGTGGAATGTATTTGCGCCAAACTGTTGAATGCCAAATTTTAATGTTGTATAATAAAGCTATAAAATATGGAGGAGTAAATTTTTATGGCTGTTTACAAACATAGAATATTAGATAAAGTATTAGAAAAAAGGTTGAAAAGCATAGGTGCAGTTTTGATAGAAGGGCCAAAATGGTGCGGTAAAACAACTACATCCGAAAAATTGGCAAAGAGTGTTATATATATGTCTGACCCGGCTAATAAAAATCAATACCTTGAAATGGCGGAAATAAATCCGCAAAGGCTTTTGGAAGGTGCTGTTCCGCGTTTGATTGACGAGTGGCAGCTTGCACCTAAATTATGGGATGCAGTACGTTATGAAGTAGACCACCGTGATGAACTTGGCCAGTTTATTTTAACCGGTTCCTCTGTGCCTCCTTCCGATAAGGACATATACCATACTGGTACAGGCAGGTTTTCATGGCTTTTGATGCGTCCTATGAGTTTGTTTGAATCACAGGAATCCTCCGGTGAGGTAAGCCTTGAAGAATTATTCAAAACTCCGGATGAAATAAACGGCAGAAATACTTTAAATATTGAAAAACTAGCATTTTTAGTGTGCAGGGGTGGTTGGCCGCGGGCAACAAATATTGAAGATGAAGAAGCGGCGTTGGAGCAGGCGTATTCATATTATGAAGCTGTTGTACGTTCTGATATATCCAGAGCTGATGGTGTAAATAGGGATACTGAAAGAGCAAGAAAGCTGATGCGTTCTTATGCGCGGCATCAGGGAACACAGGCGACCAGGCAGGTTATACTTGATGATATAGCCTTAAGAGATAATGATAAGATAGATTTTTCGACCATTCATTCATATTTAAATGCGCTTAGAAAAATTTTTGTAATTGAAGATATGGAAGCCTGGAGCCCTAATTTAAGGTCGAAAACAGCTATAAGAACATCTGATACACGATATTTTATTGACCCTTCTATTGCTGTGGCGGCTTTGGGTATTGGGCCGAATGATTTATTAGCCGATTTAAACACCTTTGGGCTTTTATTTGAAACCTTATGTGTGCGCGATTTAAGGGTATTTGCAGATTATTTAAACGGTAAAGTTTATCATTACAGAGATAAAAACGGATTAGAATGTGATGCCGTAGTACATTTACGCAACGGCAGTTATGGTTTGGTTGAAATAAAACTTGGTGGAGATAAGCTGATAGAAGAAGCAGTTGTAAATTTAAAAAAGCTGGAAAGTATTCTGGATTCCGATAAAATGAAAAAACCGGCTTTTTTGATGGTTTTGACTGGTGTTGGGGAATATGCTTACCGACGTAAAGATGGAATTTATATTGTACCGGTTGGATGTTTAAAAAATTAAATAAATAAGTATTAATTAAGCAGCAATGGTTTCAAAAAGGAATTTGTGAAATTTTATTTAATTTTTAACCACAGCGGGCAAAATAAAACTTTGCTTACAGGCTCATATTTTGGTATAATAAAAATACAAAGAATGATGGGAGTTGATTTTCATGGCTGATGTATTCAATACCGTGTCCGGAAATAAAATGTTTGAACTCAGGCAGGCAGTAAAGGAGCTGCGCGAACGCCTGAAAACTGAAGAAGACCCCGATGTTGTTGCCGAAATTAAAAAAGAAATTATGGAAAAGGAAACCAATTACAACATCCTTGCCGAACGCTTGAAGGTACAAAACCGCGGCATTTAATTTCTGCTTAACGCTTTAAGTTTTGGCGCTTACCGTTTATAAAAAACGGTAAGCGTTTTTTATTGCCAATATACAAAAAAAGTGATAAACTACCATAGAAAATACTTATTTTTAATAGCTTGCCTTATTTTATAGAATGGTTGAAAGAACAGGAGAGTTTGCAGTTGGAAAGATTGATAGTTAAAGGCGGCAACCGCCTTGTCGGCACGGTTAAAACCAGCGGCGCCAAAAACGCCGTGCTGCCGATTATTGCCGCTTCTATTCTGGGCACGTCGCCGAGCAGGCTGGATGAGATACCTGCCCTTGAGGATGTGCGCACTATTTGTGCTGTGCTGGAGTGCCTTGGCATTAAGGTAGATGCCAGCGAGCCACATACGCTGAACATCGACAGCCGCGAGATTACCTCGTGCGAGGCTCCTTACGAGCTGGTGCGCTCGATGCGCGCTTCGTTTTTGGTTATGGGGCCGCTGCTCGCCCGTAAGGGCTACGCCCGCATTTCGCAGCCGGGCGGCTGCGCCATCGGCACCAGGCCGATTGATTTGCATTTAAAGGGCTTTGAGGCTTTGGGCGTAAAAATTGAGCAGGGGCACGGTTATATTGAGGCTTCCGCGCCGGAGGGCATGGTTGGCACCAATATTTATTTAGACTTCCCCAGCGTGGGCGCGACGGAGAACATTATGATGGCGGCGGCGATGGCGAAGGGCACTACCGTTTTGGAGAACCCTGCCGAGGAGCCGGAGATTGTTGACCTTGCCAACTATTTAAACCAGATGGGCGCGCGTGTGCGCGGCGCAGGCACCAATGTTATTACCATTGAGGGCGTGAGCGAGCTGCACGGCGTTCAGCATTCCGTTATTCCCGACCGCATTGAGGCAGGCACTTATATGATTGCCGCTGCGATGACGGGCGGCGATGTGATTATTGAAAACGTGCTGCCGGAGCACCAGAAGCCGCTGATTGCCAAACTGCGCGAGGCTGGCGCCGTTGTGGAGGAGGACATTGACCGTATCCACGTTGTGGGCACGGGTAAGTTAAAGGCTGTGGATATTAAAACGCTGCCGTACCCGGGCTTCCCTACGGATATGCAGGCGCAGATGATGGCGATGCTTTCTGTGGCCGAGGGGCGCAGCAAAATTACCGAAACCGTTTTTGAAAACCGTTTTATGCATGTGGTAGAGTTGAACCGCATGGGCGCGAGCATCAGCACGGAGGGCCGCAGCGCCGTTATTACGGGGCCTGCGCATTTAACGGGCTGCACGGTGCGTGCTACCGATTTGCGTGCGGGCGCGGCGATGATTTTGGCCGGCCTTGTGGCAGAGGGCGCAACCGAAATTTGCGATATTTACCATATTGACCGCGGCTACGAGGAAATTGTGGCCAAACTGCGCGGCCTGGGCGCGGATATTGAGCGCGTGGGCACGAAAGATTGATAAAGTAGGTGACGAGATGTTTTTTAACAGTGTGGATATAGGTATCGACCTGGGCACCGCCAACCTTTTGGTATACATTAAGGGCAAGGGCATTGTGTTTAACGAGCCTTCGGTGGTTGCCATTAACAGGACTAAAAATAAAATTCTGGCCGTGGGCAACGAGGCCCGCGAGATGATTGGCAAGGTGCCGGGCAATATTTCGGTTATCCGCCCCTTAAAGGAGGGCGTAATTGCCAATTACACCGTAACGCAGAAAATGCTGGAGTTTGTGGTGGAGCGTGTGGCAGGCAAAAGCTTTTTTGCCAAGCCGCGCATTATGGTGTGCATCCCCACGGGCATTACTTCCGTAGAAAAACGCGCCGTGCTGGAGGCAGCGATGCAGGCGGGCGCATCCAAAACCTATTTAATTGAAGAACCTTTGGCAGCCGCACTCGGCGCGGGGCTTGATATCAGCGTGCCTTCTGGCAGCATGGTTATCGACATCGGCGGCGGCACGACGGACATTGCCATTTTAAGCCTTGGCGGCGTGGTGGTAGATTCCTCTATCCGCATTGGCGGCGATGCTTTTGACGACGCTATTGTGCGCTACGTTAAAAAGGTGCACAATGTGCTGATTGGCGAGCGCACGGCGGAGGAGATTAAAATTAACGTGGCTACCGTGCACCCGGACGGCAAAACGGCCGATATTGAAGTGCGCGGGCGCGACCTTGTTACGGGCATGCCGACGACGATTAAGGTAACGTCGGCAGATGCGCGCGCGGCTTTGCGCGAGCCTGTTTACGCAATGATTGCCACTATCCGCGGCGTGCTGGAAAAATGCCCGCCGGAGCTTTCGGCAGACATTGTGGACAAGGGTATGGTGCTGACGGGCGGCGGCGCGCTGGTGGACGGTTTAGCCCAGCTTTTGACGGACGAAACCGGCATTAAAACCACGGTTGCCGAAAACCCGCTGGACTGCGTGGCACTTGGCACCGGCAAGGCGCTTGCCGAGCTGAACAACCTGCGCCCGGGTTCCGTTGTGGGCAACGATTAATGACGATTTTTAATACACAGCCTTTTGTGGGGCTGTGTATTGTTTTTGTAAGGCATGGAGGTAAAAATGTTTAAGGCTTTAGGCAAATTGCTGGCGGTGTGCGTGCTGGCAGCGGTGCCGCTTACGGCGTGGGCGGCGGAGGTAGAGAACTTCCGTTTTAGCAGCAGCCCCAGCAAAATACGTTTGGTTGTTGATGTTGACGGCAAAATTAATTACGAGGAAGTTAAAAACACCAAAAAACAGCTGGTGCTGGAGTTTGACGCTGAGCTTGAGGACGATATAGTTTCTAAAGTAAAGGACCCCATTATTAAAAAGGCGCGCCTTGATAAAAAGGGCGATAAAACCCGCCTGATTGTTGATTTAAACAGCGAGGCGCAGCACAAGGTGTTTGTGCTTAAACAGCCCGACCGTTTAGTGCTGGATATTTTCCGCATCCGCGTGGAGAGCGAGAAAAACGATATGGGGCGCGGCTTAACGCATATTTACCGCCGCGAGGACATGAACGGTTTGCCGGTGGAGCTGAATATTTTGGAGATTGCCCCCAAAAACCGCTACACCTTAAAGCCCTTTAGCGGCGCGGT
Organism: uncultured Phascolarctobacterium sp.; assembly: GCA_949288065.1. Lineage (GTDB taxonomy): Bacteria > Bacillota > Negativicutes > Acidaminococcales > Acidaminococcaceae > Fusicatenibacter_A. Next base: position 103,171 of record CASEIL010000005.1, on the reverse strand, counting down.
GAATAAAAACGGGCGCGGCACGCTTTTGAAGGCCAGCAAGGCTGTGGGCGCGCGTGCCGCTGTTAACGCCTCGTATTTTGATACGGATGGCTGGATTATCGGCAACTTAAAGCTGGACGGCGAGTGGCTGGGCATGGAGGCGCAGCCGCGCAGCGCGTTTGTAGTGGCGGACGGCAAGCCGATGGTGCTGAAGGATTTGGCGTATCAGGGGCGGGCGTTCTTCCCGAAGCTGGGCACGTTTATCGACGTGAAGGGCATTAACCGCAGCCGCATTGCGGGCGACGTTGTCCTTTACACGCATTACTACGGGCCAAACACTAAAACTAACCAGTGGGGCTGCGAAATCCGCATCGCCCCGAACGGCAGGGTAACGGAAGTTAGCAAAAACGGCAGTATGAAGCTGGATAAGGACAGCGTGGTGCTTTCCGCCCACGGCGACGCAGCCAAAGTGCTGGAGCGCGTGCAGGTGGGCGACCGTGTGCGCCTGCGCGAAACCTTAGGCAGCGAGGTGGCTGACGAGGCAGAGCTTGTTTTGGGCGCAGGGCCTTCGCTGGTGGCAGGCGGCAAAGCCGATGTGCGCAGCAGCGAGGAAAATATTGCCGGCGACATTGCCCGCGGGCGGGCGCCGCGCACTGCCATTGGCGTTAAAAAGGACGGCACGGTTATTTTGCTGGTGGTTGACGGGCGCAGCAGCGCCAGCGCCGGCATGAGCCTTACGGAGCTTGCCAATTACATGGTGAAGCTGGGCGCGGTAGAGGCGCTGAATTTTGACGGCGGCGGCAGCAGCGAGATGGTGCTGGACGGCAAAATTTTAAATAACCCTTCCGACGGGCGTGAGCGCGCCGTGAGCGTGGGCCTGGGCGTGTTCCCTACCAAAGGGTAATGCTTGCCAGAAAATTTTTTAAATAGTATAATATAGCCATATATGCACGGCTGCGTGCGGCTATTTTTTAAACGAATTTAACCGGCGTGCGGCGCTTTGCCCATGCCGGTTTTGCATTATTTTGCGGGGGCTTATGAGAACAAAAAAATTACTGTTGGCTTTTATTTTTAATTTAATATTTTTAGCAATGCTGCCTGTGGCGGCGCTGGCTAACGTGCCTTTGATGCCGGTGGAGGACATCCGCCCCGGTATGCACGGCATTGGCAAAACCGTGGTAAGCGGCGACACCGTGGAACCCTTTGACGTGGAGGTTATTGGCGTAACCGGCAGCGAGGCGATGGGTTACAACGTGCTGGTGCGCACAAGCGGCAGCCTTATTGAACAGAGCGGCGGCGTGGCGCAGGGCATGAGCGGCAGCCCGGTTTATATCGACGGGCGTTTAGTGGGCGCTGTGGCCTTCGGCAAGGAGTTTAACGACCCGCATTACTGCTTTTTAACGCCTATCGGGCGGATGCTGGATTTACTGAACGAAAGCAGCCCGCGCCCTTCGGAGTTTTTGCCTAAAAGCACGGTGCTGATGGCTGGCGGCTTTACGCCTGCCGGGCTGGAATATTTAAACACCAAACTTGCCCCGATGGGGCTGAGCGCGAGCGGCGCGGGCGGCGGCAGCGATTTTACATCAACTAAGCCGCTGGAACCGGGCAGCGCTATCGGCGTATCGCTTATACGCGGGGATATCCGCCTGGGGGCGCTGGGCACGGTAACGTGGCTGGGCGACGACGGCAGCTTACTTGCCTTTGGGCACCCCTTTATGCAGCGCGGCGACAGCAATTACTTTTTGGACAGGGCGTGGATTTTAACCTCCCTGCCTAATTTGCAAAGCGCTTATAAGGTGGGCAACCTTGGCAGCACCATCGGCACCGTAACGCAGGACCGCAGCGCGGGCATTGCCGCCAAAATTGGCCCGCAGCCGAAGGTGATACCCATGTATGTGGCTGTTACCGACAGCGCGCGCGGGGTTAACGGCAGCGCGCGCACGGAGCTGATTGACGACGATGTGCTTTTGCCCGCCATGGTGGACGCTGTGACGTTTAACACCGTAACGCGCGTGGCGGACAGGGACGGCGGCGGCACGGCGCGCTTTGACTTCCGCATCGACGGGCGCAGCGCAGGCGGCGAGCAGATTAAGATTGAACGCGAAAATATGTACTACGCCGACGCGGGCATTTTAAAAATGATTAGCCAGGAGCTGGTGCAGGCCAGCACCTTACTGGCGCAGAACAAGTTTGAAAAAATTGACATTTACAACATAGAGGCCAATGTGGTGCTGGGCTCCGAGCCGGAGGTGGCGGAGATTATTGCCGCCCGCCCGCAGCAGCTTGAGGTGCGTGCAGGCGAAGAACTGCTGATTGATGTGGAACTTCAGCCCTACCGCGCGCAGAAGCTGACCAAAACGGTGAAGTTTACCGTGCCCAGGCAGCAGCCGGCCGGCAAAATGGCGCTGAACGTGCGCGGCGGCAGCAGTTTGGCATGGATGCAGGAGCTGATGAAGCGCCAGCAGGAAGAAGGCATACCGGCGGCCAAAAAGCCGGAACGCCGCACCTTAAAGGACTTTATTGCCGATATTAACAACGCCGACCAGAACAACGACATCATCGTCGATATTGCCGCCCTGCCCGACCCTGAGCTGATGGCAGAGCAGCAGCAGGACGCAGGTTTTGGCGCAGCGCTTACCGGCACTCCTGCCAAGCAGAAAACCACCATGAACTTTATTGTGGACGGCAGCGCCGATATTATGGTTAACGTGGTGCGTTAAGGCAGATTTTACAAAAACGTAAAAAAGCCCTGTTATATTAAGCAGGGAATTGTTGCTTAATGTTGAATTATATAAAAATAGCTTAAAAATTTTTGGGAAAGGAAGAGGCCGATGCTGGGAAATTTTTGCGCGGCGGTAGGCAGGGCAACCCTTAACGCCTGCCAGAGCACGGGGCGTATTATGCAGCTGTTTTTAGATACGGCGGCGCGCCTGAAACAGGCAAATGCAAAGGAAACGGTGCGGCAAATGTCCCGCCTCGGCGCGGATTCTTTGCCTATTGTGCTGATGACGATACTTTTTACGGGCATGGTTTTTGCCCTGCAAACGGCTACGGAGTTTGTGCGCTTCGGCGCGGCGTCCTCTGTTGGCGGCATTGTGGCCATCGCGCTGGGGCGCGAGCTGGTGCCTGTTTTAACGGGCGTTGTGGTGGCAGGGCGCATTGGCGCAGCCATAGCGGCGGAAATTGGCACGATGAAGGTTACCGAGCAGATTGACGCTTTAAAGGTTATGGCCACCAACCCGATAACGTATTTAGTGGTGCCGCGCTTTTTAGCCGCGGTGCTGATGATGCCGGTGCTGATTGTGTTTGCCAACGGCATAGGCAATATCGGCGGCTGGGTAGTGGCGCATTACTACGCGGGCATCAGCAATTTTACCTATATCAATTCCATTAAAGTATTTGCCGATATTTTTGACGTTACCGGCGGCATGCTCAAAAGCATGGTGTTCGGTGCCATTATCGCCATTGTGGCGAGCCATAAGGGCATGAGCGCCAGACAGGGGGCAGAGGGCGTAGGCCTTGCTACCACGGAATCCGTCGTGCTTTCGATTATTTTAATTTTTGTTGCCAACTACTTTTTATCGGCAGTGCTGTATGTATAAGGAGCCGTTATGGCAGAAGCAGTAATCAGCTTACGCAAACTGAATATAACCTTCGGCACCCGCACGGTGCTGAACGATATTGACCTTGACGTGTATAAGGGCGAAACGCTGGCCATTTTAGGGCCTTCCGGCACGGGCAAAAGCACGGTGCTGCGCACGATGATAGGCTTACTTGAGCCAACGGGCGGCAGCATTTACATACAGGGCGAGGACGTGGCCGGACTGGATGAGGACGGCTGGAACCGCCTGCGTATGAAGATGGGCATGGTGTTTCAGTATTCCGCCTTGTTTGACTTTTTAACGGTGGGCGAAAACGTGGCCTTTGGCCTGCGCCAGCACACGGATAAAAGCGAAGATGAAATACAGGGCATTGTGCACGAAATGCTGGAGCTGGTGGGTTTGCCCGGCACAGAAAAGCTGTACCCGGCAGAACTATCCGGCGGTATGAAAAAGCGCGTGGGCCTTGCGCGCGCCATCGCCGTCAGCCCAGAGATTGTGCTGTACGACGAACCAACGGCGGGGCTGGACCCGATTATGAGCCGCAACATCAGCAGGCTGATTAAAAAGACGCAGCAGCAAATGCACGTTACCTCCGTTTTGGTAACGCACGATATGCAATCCGCGTTTTACGCGGCCGACCGCGTGGCGATGCTGTACGAGGGCAATATTGTTGCCATTGGCACGGCGGAGGAGATACATAGCAGCACTAACCCGATTGTTAAAGCCTTTATTGAAGGGCGCGATATTAAAGAGCAGGTGATAAAATGAGTTCCAGCGAAGTTAAAGTAGGCGCGGTAACCCTGGGCGGCGCGGCCATTCTGGCGGCGATGATAACCTTTTTGGGAACCTTCAGCTTCGGCAGTGATAAATACGATATTACCATAGATTACCCGCAGGTTGCCGGGCTGATGGAGGGCAACATGGTGCGCTATGCCGGCGTGCAGGTGGGCACCGTTAAGGGGCTTACGGTTAATAAGGACGGCATTGAGGTTGTTGCCGAAATTAACGACAACGTGCAGATTCCGCAGGAATCGACTTTTTCCATCAACTCGGACGGTATATTGGGAGAGAAGTTTGTGGATATACAGCCCCCTCCGCGCGCGGTAAGCGCTTACCTTGAGGACGGCGACCGCGTGAAGGGCGTGCCGGGCGGCGGGTTCGACACCTTTATGAGCGCCTCGGGCGATGCGCTGAAGAAGCTGGAAAACATTGCCGACGCGCTGGATAACGTATTTGGCGACCCGGAAGTGCAGCAATCGCTGCGCGAGGGCTTTTTGAACATGAAGGACATCAGCGCCAACATGAACGCCTTTACCAAGGTAATGGCAGACGTGGCTGTGGACAACCAGCAGCAGATTAACGTAATGGTTAAGCAGCTGAGCGAGATGAGCGCCCGCATGAACGAAACAGCGACGAGCATGGAAAACATCATCGGCGAAGTGAACGCGGGGCATGCCGGGCAGAATTTTGCCGCGATTATTGAAAACATGGCTAAAACCAGCGCGCGCATTGAGGAATCGAGCAAGCTGCTGGAAAAGGTAGCCAGCGACCCGCAGACCGAAGAGGATTTAAAAGCCACGCTGCATAACGCGCGCGAGGCGAGCGAAAAGGCCAACCGTATGCTGGGCACTTTGGAAACAGCGGAAATTAGCGCCGACGTTACGCACAGCGCCGAAGGCGGCGACTGGCGCAGCAATTTGGGCGTAACCTTCCGCCCGCAGGACGACACTTTTTTTTACCTAGGCGGCCATGACCTTGGCGACAGCAACAAGTTTGATTTGCAGTTTGGCAGGGAGCTGGGCGCCGCCGATGTAAGCATGGGCGCCATGCAGGGCGAATTTGGCGTGGGACTGGGCTACGATATAGCCGACCGCTTCCGCCTGTACACGCAGGTGTACGATTTTGACGACGCGAAGGTTAAGCTGGGCGGCGAGCTGAAGCTGACCGATAACTTTTCGCTGCTCGGCGAGCAGGACGACCTGCGCCACGGCAGCAAGAGCAACACCTATGTTGGCGTGCGCACTTATTTTTAAATATTTGTTAACTTTAGAAAAAACAGTTGACTTTTGAAAATAAAAAATATAAAATTTAAGCACTGACTAATCAGTCAATGATTGGAGGTATAAAGAAATGTTCAGTTATAAAAAAGCCAAAAGCGTGCTGGCATTAACGGCGGCGTTAACCGCTTTATGCTCGCAGTCCGTTTTTGCCGCTACTTTGGAGCTGGATTTGGACGAAACCATCCAAAGGGCGCTGTTAAACAACCCCAGTGTAAAAATTGCTGAATACAACAGAAAAGCAGCTAAGGCTGATTACAGTGCGGCTAAAAGCGCGCGTGGCATCAGCATTAGCATTAATCATCAATCCGGCCGCGGCGGTTATGCTGATAATCGTGTATTTATGGATGCCGCAGGCAGACAGATGTATGGTAAAAATATTGGTAATAACCATAGCAATGGTGTTACTGCTTCTTTGCCGATTTTTACCGGCGGCGAATTGCAGGGGCAGATTGGGCAGGCCAAGGCTAATTACCGCAGCATGCTTTCCGCCGAGGAGCAGGCTTACATTGAAATGAAGGAAACCGCAACCGACGGTTACTTTACCATGCTGGATGCAGGCAATATGAAAACGCTGTGCCAGGAATCGGTTGACCGTTTGCAGGCGCACTTAGATAACGTAATTGCCCAGTACAACGTGGGCATTGTAGCGCGTGCGGACGTACTGCGCAGTGAGGTAGAGCTGGCCAACGCCAAGCAGGAACTCATCAGCGCGGAAAACGGCTACGACGTTGCTGAAGCAAGTTTGAACAACATCATTGGCACGCCGCTGGGTACTACCCTTGTTTTAAAGGACAGCCTGCAATATGTGCCTTACGATAACGACATGGCTTACTGCCTTGCTTACAGCGAGGAGCACCGCCCCGAGCTGAAACAGGCTGAATATGCTATCGACGCTGCCGAGGCGGCGCTGGTTGTAGCCCGCAGCGGCCACATGCCTAAAATTAGCGCTAATGCCAGCAATAACTGGGCAAGCGACAACTGGCCCGGCGACGATAACGAAGAATGGTCGGTTGGCGTTACCGCTACTATGAACATTTTCGACAGCGGCGTAACCTGGTCGAAAATCCATGCAGCGCAGGAAAACTTGGCGAAAGCTAAAGAAACCCAGCGCCAGGTGCAGGATGCCGTTGAGCTTGAGGTGCGCACCGATTACCTGGGTATGCGCGAGGCTGAAAAACGCATCAGCACTACGCAGGTTGCCGTAGCACAGGCGGAAGAAGATTACCACATTGCTGTTGTACGCTACCAGGCTGGCGTTGGCACCAACATCGACGTTATGGACGCGCAGGTAGCCTTAACGGAAGCCAAAACCAACTATGTAAAGGCCTTGTATGATTACAATACCTCCAAGGCAGCGCTGAACACCTCCATGGGTGTGGGTGTGCCCGTGCCGGAACCGAGAACCTTCCCCGAACCGGCAGAAGATACAGCCGTAACTAACGAAGCATCTGCGGACGCGCAGGCAGCTAACGAAACGCCGGCAGAAAATGAAACTGCCGCAGCTGAGCAGCCCGCAACCGAAACTGCACCGTCTGCACAGGCAGAAGCACCGGCAGCAGAAGCCACTGAAGCTAATGCGGAAGCCGCAGCACAATAAAACATATCAAAACGCATTAAAAAGCATTGCATCTTGTAAAATTTAAGGTGCAGTGCTTTTTCTATTTCAAAACGGCAGGAAGATTATTTTTAACGTAGAATACATAAACTGTTAAATTATAATTTCTCTGCGGAGGCAGATATGAATAAGGCTTGGAAAATTTTTATAGCGGTTCTGGCTGTAACGGCAGTGCTGTACGCGGCGGCGGTAAAATTTATTGCGCCGCAGTATTTGGCGCAGGTGCCGCAGCTGGTAAAATCGCTTTCGCAAAGCTATATTAACGGCACCGTAACGCTGGAGCGGCTGGACTGGAACGGCAGGCTGGAGTTTACGGCTTATGGCATTGCCGTTACCGATACCCGCGGCGAGCTGGTTGCCGAAGTGCCGGAGGCAAAATTTGGCATTTCGCCCCTGCGGGCTTTTGTTGCGCCCGCGCGCGCGTTAAGCGATATTACGCTGGTGGGCCCGAAGCTGTATTTAAAAATGGACGAGGGCGACAGGTGGAACATGGCGGATTTGTTAAAGCCTTCGGATTCTGACGAAACGCCTTTTTACGGCTATATGGCGCTGAATGACGGCACGGTGAGCGTGGCAACGCCTTACGGCGACTGGGCGTTTGGCGTTAACGCTGCGGTTGACGGCGGCGCGAACCCGAATTTTGCCGTTGACGGCACCGTTAGCTATGGCGGCGAGGAGCTGAAGCTGATGGGCGTGGTGGACACCAAAGCGCACGGCAGGCTGAACCTTAAGACCGATAAATTTACGCTGACTGATTTTGCCAGCTTTGCCGAAGCCTATGCGCCGCTGCAAAAACTGGCGGGCGAGGTTGACGAGCTGGATTTAATTTGGGAAAACGACGGCGAAAACACCAGCTTAAGCGGCAAGGGCGATATTCAGCTGGCGGCGGAGGCGCTTTTGGGCGGCGAGCCGCTGCCTGTGGCTGTTAAGGGCGGCATTGAGGCTTCCGGCAGGGAAGTTATGCTGGACGCTTTAGAGCTGACGGCAGGCGAAAACACGGCGCAGCTTAACTGCGACATTAATTTTGAAAATATGGAAAACATTACCGGCAAGGGCGCGCTGAAGGCGGATAAGCTGACGCTTGCAGGCCAGCAGTTCCCTTTACCATTGTGGAAAGCCGCGTAATGCTGGACGAGGCGGGCGTGGACACGGCTAACGGCCACCTGCGCCTGGACGGCGAATATAACATTAATAACGGCGAGCTGTTTGCCGTTTTGAACGCCAAGGGTATAGAAGGCTTTGCGCTGGACGCTTACCCGCAGGACACTTTTGCTTTGGACGGGCTGCTTGCCGTAAGCGGGCAGACCGGCATGGCGGATGGCGAGGAGCTTGCACTGACGGTGGCTGGCAACATGGACCGCCTGGGCTGGCGCGACCTTTTATTGAATGACGTTGATTTTGAGGCCGAAGTGACGGACGCAGGGCTTGTAATTGAAAAACTGGCGGCGTTTGCTGATGGCGGCGGCGCGCTGAATCTGACGGGCAAGGCGAGCTTCGACGGCGTATTCAGCGGCAGCGGCAGGATGCTGGACTTTCCGCTGGACAGCTTTTTCAGCGCTGCGGGACAGAACGGCAGCGGCACGGCAACGGCTGGCTTTAAGTTCAGCGGCGATTTGACGGGCGTGGATTTTTACGCCAATACGCAGGTTAAAAACGTGCATATTGCGGGGCTGGTGTTCCCCGAGGCGCACGGCGAAATTTCGATGACGGACAACGTAGTGCAGCTGACGGATTACCGCGCGTCAATGGAGCGCGGCTATAACCTCGTCAACGGCTTTATTGATATTGGCGGCGCCGAACCGGTGCTGAGCCTTAGCGTAAGCACCAAGGGCATCCGCGCCGAGCCTTTGGTTAAGGCTGCCGGTGTGGACGTGAAACTTACCGGCAACATTGATAACGAAATCAGCATTATGGGCCCCATCTCCGCACCGGCGGTGGAGGGCAGCGTAATGCTTTACGAGGGCAGCGCCGAAGGCTTTTTGATTGACCAGGTGAGCGGACGCTATTACTATGCGCCCGACGGCAGCCTGCGCCTTACCGACGGCTATGTGAAGGCGCTTTCTACCGAGGCTTCTTTAAGCGGCACGATGGACGCGGCGCAGAACCTTGATTTTACGGTTGATATTACCGATATGGATTTAAGCCAGCTGCCTATCAGCGACGATACTGTGGCGCTGAAGGGCTTTGTCAGTGCGCACGGCAGCTTAACTGGCAATCTTACGCAGCCTGTGTTTGACGGCAGCATTGAAAGCGAAACCGTAAGCGTTAACGGCGAGGAGCTGAAAAACATCAGCGGCACGCTGACGGCGGACGGCAAAAAGAACAACCACGTTGAAGCTTCGTTTGAGCAGAGCCCGGACGGTCTGTTTGCGGCAGAGCTTTCGCTGGATACGGTTGAGCACAACCTGAACGGCGAGGTGGCGTTTATGTACGGCAACCTGCGCTCCATTATGAGGATGGCAAAGGTTGATTTGGACATTGACGGCACGGCGGACGGCAGGCTGACGATTAACCCCAACGGGCGCGGCAGCGGCATTTTTGCTGATATGCGCGTAAGCGATATTAAAGTTAAGGACGTTGTAAGCTACGATGCGATGCGCTTTAAAGGGCGTTTGCAGCAGGGCGTGCTTAATTTTGACGAGCTGAAGCTGACCGAAAGCAGCACCAACCCCGATGGCAGCGAAAAACCTGCGGAAACTGTGGGCGTGGTAACGGCGGGCGGCTGGGTAAACCTGCACACCGACGCGCTGGATATTAAGGCCGAGGCGCAGCACGCCAACCCGGCAGTGGTAACGGCGCTGCTTGATTCGCCGGTAATGCTGAACGGCAAGCTGGATATGCAGCTGGAGCTGGATGGCACCTTGAATAACCCGCACGGCAAAGCCAAAGCGAAATTGTACGACGGCGACGTGGAAGGCATTGAGTTTGACGACTTTACGGCGCAGCTGACGCTGAATAACGATGTATTGAAGCTGGACAACGCCGAACTGAGCAAGGACATTTACCGCGTAACGGCCAACGGCGATATGCCGCTTGATTTGCTGCGCAGCGCAGAAGAACGCCGCAACCCGGCAGCCGCCATGAACATTAAGGTTAACCTTGATAACGCGCGCCTGGGGCTTTTGCACCTCATCACCCCGATGGTTGAGTGGGGCGTTGGCGAAACGCTGGGGCAGGTAACGCTCAGCGGCACACTGGAAGAGCCTCTGGTTTACGGCGATATTACCTTGCAGGGCGGCTCGCTGAAGCTGGCGGACGCCGATACGATTTTTGACAATATTAATTTGGACGTTGACTTTACCGGCAACGATATTACGCTGAACGAATTCTCGCTGCAAATAGGCAAGGGCACGGTAACCGCCTCGGGCAACTACGCCCTGCGCGCCCGCGAGGATAAAACCTACATCATTAACGCCGTGTTTAAGGACGCCGAATTTGTTTCGGACATCTTCACCGGGCGCATCAACGGCACGGCAGGCATCAGCCCGCAGCGCTACTTTATCCGCCCTGAGGCGAACAGCGGCACGCGCCGCGGCGGCGTAGGCTTCCGTCCGTTCATTCAGGCCGATATCCGCCTGGACGACGTGCTGGTTAACATGCCGACGATACCGGAACTGGGCGAGGGCAGCAGCAACTACGGGCTGGACGTTAAGGTAACCTTAGGGCCGGACATCCACCTTTACAACAAATATTTGTATGATTTGTGGCTTTCCGGAGGATTGCATGTTACCGGCAGTACAGTGTATACTAATATAGACGGCAACGTGAAGGTTGACAAAGGCACCATTACCTACCTGCGCACGCCGTTTGAAATCCACAACGCTTCGGTGGCGTGGCCAGTACCGGGCGACGTTTTGCCGACCGTTAACCTTGACGCAACCACGCGCTTTAGAAGGTACGACATCTTCCTGCGCGTAACCGGCCCGCTGGAGCAGATGGAAATGATTCTGCGCAGCGACCCGGCGCTGACGAAGGACCAGATTATAAAAATGCTTACCTTGCAGCGCGAAGTTACCGGCACCGGCCAGGGCGTAACGCAGGACGACTTCCAGAACCTGATGACGGTTGGCCTTGAGATGACCGTACTCGGCGACGTGGAAGAAATCTTTAAGGAAACGCTGGGGCTGAATGAGTTTATGATTTACTCCGGCCGTTTGCGCACGGGGCACAGCCTTACGGCGGATAACGGCGAGCTTACGGAGGACGAAAAAGACCAGTACAACCTGCTTGTAAGCAAGTATTTAACCGATAACCTTTTGGTTGGCTACACCGTAAGCAGCGACAGCGAGCATGAAAGCATTTTTGCGCAGTACGATATTTCGCGCCACATGAGCGTGAACTACGAGCGCAACAAGGATTACAACACGACCGAGGACTGGTACGGCGTGGAATACAAAATTACTTTTTAAGTAAAAATTAAGATATGTTGACTAAAGTATAAAGAAGGTATGCCGATGCTGAAGGAATATCTGGCGGAACTGCAAAAAACGCCGCTGCTTTCGCGCGAGGAGGAAGCGGCGCTGTGGCAGCGCTATGCCGGTGGCGACCAACAAGCGTATAATACATTAATGACCTCCTACCAGCCGCTGGTGTTTAAAACGGCGGCGGGCTTTAAGCTGCCCGAGCAGCAGCTGATGGAACTGGTGCAGGAGGGCATGCTGGGGCTTTTGGAGGCCGCCGAGCGTTACGACTACACGCGCGGCATTGCCTTCAGCGTGTTTGCGGTGCACCGCATCCGCGGCAGGATGCTGGACTTTTTGCAGCGCGAGGACAGCGGCAGCAGCTTTTCGCTGGACGATACCAATTCCGCAGGCATCGCCTGGGCGGATGTATTGGCAGCGGGCGGCCGCACCCCGTTTGAGGAGGCAGAGCTGAGCATGCTGGCCGACCGCGTGACGCAGGCCCTGCACCGCCTGCCCGATAAGGAGCAGCAGGTGCTGACGGGCATTTACCTGGAGGACCGCAGTGCCGCCGATATGGCCGACAGTATCCACGTCAGCCTGGCGCATATTTACCGCCTGCAAAAGCGCGGCGTTAAACGCATCCGCGGCATGCTTTCACATTTTATTGCCGATTTAAAAAGAAGCTAATTGAAGAAAACAGGTATTTTTAACCTTTTTTAGGTAAATTATTGATTTAAACGCCGGAATATGAGAAAATATAATAAATTTTGTCCGGTTAAAATTTCCTGAAAAAACAGATTATATATTTTAATTAGTCTGCGCAGGAGGGTTTGGCCGGTGGCAAAGGATATTTACGACAACATAAACGATATAAAATGCAGCCTCGATAACGCCGGGCAGAGCTTCCGTAAAAACAACGGGCTGCGCGGCGAGCTGGATTTAATGCTGGCAGAGGCTTCCATCCGTTACCTGCGCGAAAAGCGCGGCACGGCCTCGGTATGGAACAGGCAGAAGCTGGCTATGGCGCTGGCAGTGCTTTTGGTGCTGGCCGGTTACGGCGGCTGGTGGTACGCAGGCGTATCGCAGGAGGCGCCGCCACAGCAAAAGGCAGCAGCAGTAACGGCGGTGCAGCCTAAGCCCATTGCTAAGGCGGATGTGCCGCAGCAAACAGAAGTTAACAAACGGCAGCAGCCGGAAGCCAGTAATCCGGCGGCAGCCGCTTTAAATATACCCCAAGAGGAAAACCACAAAAATTATTTAGCTGAAAAAGATTTGCAGCAGCTTGTCAGGACAGGCAGGCAGGTTCTGCAGGATGCTGATTAGTTAGGGAGGATTTGAATGAACAAGAGAAAATACGCACAGTTATCCCTGGGTTTGGCGGCGGTGCTTTTTGCAGCGCCGGTGTGGGCCGCAGAGCAGAACGAATCGGCGGCTGACGTTGTTGCCAACCAGACGATGAATATCGGCGGCAAGGAGCAGATTGTCAGCCAGAAGGCGCTGGAGCAGATGAGAAAGGCCCAGGAGGCAGAAGGCAAATCCTTTCCTAAAAAGGGCAAGGACGGCAAATACACCTATTATATGCACAATAAACCGTCCGAGGATATTTCTGACCCGAATTATAAGAGTGGCGGTAAATCCGGCAGCGGCAGGATTGTTGAAATTGTGCCCGGCAAGGGCGTAGTGCGCGAAGGCGGCAGCGGCGTGGAAACGCCGGAACAGGCTGCACAGAGCCAGCAGGCTGAAGAACCCGCAGAAAGCGGAGCACAGGCCGTGCAGGACGAAGCCGTTGTAACTGCTGACGGCAGCGGCGAAGCCGACGGGCAGGTAACCGCAGGCCAGCAGCAGCCGGGCGAAATTAAGGAGCCGATGATCCGCGAGGCGGACGGCACCCTGCGCCCGATGACGATGGAAGAACGCCAGAAATGGCAGGCCGAGGTGGAGCAGCAGCGCACCGCCCAGCAGGCTATGCAGCAGAATGCGCAGACCAATGCCGTAAAGCAGGAGCCAGTGCTGAACATGCCGGTGGCGCAGCAGATGCGCGCCAGTGAACCGGCTGCCCCTTACATCGGCAAATTAGTTACTAAAATTTCCGTTAAAGGCAACAAAATTACCAAAGCCGAGGATATTGAAGCAGTTATTACCACCAAGCCGGGCATGGAGCTGACGCAGGAAGGCCTTGCCAAAGACCTGCACGCCATTTACGGTTTGGGCTGGTATTATGATTTACAGCCGGAATTTGTAGAGGTTCCGGAGGGCGTACAGTTGGTGTACCATGTTTTGGAAAACCCTGTGTACCAGAAATTAGAGGTTGAAGGCAATACCAAAATCTCCGACGGCGAAATTGAAAAGATTTTAGATTTGCCGAAGGATGAAATTATTAATATTAAAGACGTTAACGTCAAAGTGCAGCGCCTTGAGGCAGAATACAACAAACAGGGCTATATCCTTGCGCGCGTGGCGGATATCCGCATGCTGCCAGACGGCACTTTGCTGCTTTTGGTAAACGAGGGCGTTGTAGAGGACTTTAAGGTTAAGGGCAACGTAAAAACCAAGGATTACGTTATTACCCGCGAGATGAAGCTTAAAAAGGGCGAACCGTTCAACGCCAAGGACGCACGCCGCAGCATGCAGCGCATTTATAACCTCGGCTATTTTGAGGACGTTAACATTAAGCTGAACCCGGGGCAGGAGCCTAACGGCGTGGAAATTGAAATTACCGTTGTGGAAATGAACACCGGTACCTTCGGCATCGGCGCAGGTTACAGCAACGCTGACGGCTTTATCGGTATGGTTTCCGTCGGCGACAGAAACTTCCGCGGCACCGGCGACAGCGTAAACGTACGCTGGGAGTTCGGCGGCGAGGATGAAAAGAACTATGAATTTACCTATGTAAAACCGTGGATTGACGATAAAGAAACCAAGGCAACCATCGTATTATACGATGTTACCAACGAATATGCTGACTACGACATCGACGCACACGAAATTGCGCGCTACGACAAAAAGCGCCGCGGCCAGGAATTAACCTTCAGCCGCAGGACTGATAATGAATTTATCAGCAACTATGTAACGCTGAAAAACCGTGATGATATCTATAAGGGCGAAGCAGACGGCTACGAAGGCGATACTGATCAATACTATGAAAACCAGTTTAATGATTCGACACATGATAAACCGTATTATCCTGAAACGGCAGAAGAACGCCGCGATGAAAACTTCGGCGTAACCCGCAGTATCACTTTGGGCCGCGTATTCGATTCGCGCGATAATATTTACGACCCGCACGAAGGCAAACGCATTGGTTACAGTGTGGAATGGGCAGGCCTTGGCGGCGACTTTGACTTTACCAAATTTACTGCCGACTGGCGTTATTACTACCGTGCCGGCGGCGAAAGCGTATGGGCGCTGAACCTGGGCGCAGGCTGGGCTGACGGCGATATGCCTTTGAGCCAGCGCTTCTCGATGGGCGGCAGCGACACCCTGCGCGGCTACGAGGACGACCAGTTCCGCGGCAACAGCATGTTAAAGGCTACTTTGGAATACCGCTTCCCGATTATCAAAAAGGTACAGGGCGTACTCTTTACCGACAACGGCTACGCGTGGGATAAACGCTTCGAGGACGACTTCGACCTCGGCCTCATTAAGAACAGCTTTGGTGCTGGTTTGCGCATTAATTCCCCGCTCGGCCCTGTTAAGCTGGATTACGGCTGGGGCGACGACGGCGGCATGTTCCACTTCAGCTTCGGCGGCCAGTTCTGATAAACTATGCTGTTAGTAAGGCTTGTGCTGTGCTGCCTTGTGTGGGCAGCGGCGCTGCCTGCGTGCGCAGCCCCCGTAGAGCGCGTTGAGGTGCATATTACCGATACCGGCAGCACCAGCAGCGTGCTGTTGGAGCGCATGGCCAAAAGCATGCAGGTGGTTTCCGAACAGCTTTTTCTTGATAAGGACAGTGTAAACATCAATGCCGCGCGCGGCGATTACGAGCGTTTGCTCGCGGAAATCGGCGACAGGGTGCTGACAGGCTATCAGATGGAAAGCGTCAGCGTCAGCGCCGGCAGCGTAACCAGCATTAATATGCAGGTTGCGCCTTGGAGCGCCGCTGTGGACGAGGTGTTTGTAGATTTGCAGTTTTCCGGCGTGGAGCCGGGCACGGCAGAGCTTTTAAAAAAGCAGGTGCCGGGGCTGGAAGAGCGCATTGAGAGCGTTTTGCGCGGCTCTTCGGTAGACGCCAGCGACTGGGCGGGCGGCATTTTGCGGCGCTTAGTGCGCAGCGAGGTGGAAGCCAGCCTGCCGGAGTTTAAGGCAGCGGTGGACGTTGTGCGTGAGGACAGCCGCACCGTGGTGCAGGTGGTTATTTACCCCGTGGGGCAGCTGGTGCAGAACGTGGCCTATTCCATGACGTCGGAATCCATACCGAACCTGTTGCTGCTGGATTTAAAGCAGCGCTATGCCGAAAAGGCGGACGCTTTGCGCGGGCTGCCGGTGGATTATGTTAAGCGCCATCAGGCGGAGCTGGAAAGCCTGCTTTTAACTGAACTGGAAAACGAAAAATCAGTGCGCATGCACCAGTTAGCACCGGCGGTTAAGCTGCTGCCGGGCAGCACGCTGGGCGTAGAAATTAACATGGGCTCGGATAAATACAAAATCTGGTTTGAAGGCTACGGCGATATTGGCCGCAACGACGATAATATTTCCGGGCGCGCGCACATCGGCAAGTTTATTTCCGGCCGCGACGAAATTTTTGGCGAGGCAGGCGTAACGCTGGACGAGGTAGACTGGGATTTTTCCGCAGGCTATGCGCGGCACTGGGGCAAGGCAACGCTGAGCTATATGCGGCGCAGCCCCGACGGTCAGAACGTGTTCCGCGGCGAATACGATTTTACCAGCAAATGGCGTTTGCGCACCGAATATTTTTCGGGCACGGACACCACAGAAATTGCCGTGCGTTACAGAATACACGAATTTTTAAGCGCTGAATACGTTTATTAGGCATTAGTTGAAAGATAAACGCAGGGCTGATATAATTAAAAATATAATTAAATTTGAAAGCAGGGATATTTATTATGATGCAGCAATTACGCAATCCGAAAAACGTAAAGATGATTTCTTTGTTTGTTGCCGCAATCTTTGTCCTCAGCTGCTTTGCCATTACCTTGCAGCAGGGCTCTTTTTCCGGCATTGCCTCGGCGGCTTCCTCCGAATCCGCTATCGGCGTTGTAAATTACCAGATGCTTCTTTCTCAGTCGCCTGACCTGGCTAGTGTTGAAGAAGCCATGAAGCAGGAAATTGCAACCCAGCAGAAAAACTTTGACGAAAAAAGCCAGAATATGAACGATACCGAAAAGCAGCGTTATTACCAGCAGCTGCAGGAGGTAATCGCCAACAGGGAAAAAGAACTGATGGAGCCTGTGTTCCAGAAAATTGAAGCAGCCATTAAAAAAGTGGCCGATAAAAAAGGCCTGGCAGTTGTAGTAGAAAAAAATACCGTAATTTACGGTGGTCTCGATATTACTGACGAAGTGGCAAAAACCCTGCAAAGCGGAAAATAATCTTACGGGACCCTGACGGGTCCTGTTTGCTTAGGGCTATGAAAGGAAGGTAGTATGCGTTATCTGCAAATTGCATTAGTAATGTTCATAGCCGTTTTTTGCATAAGCGCCTGCGGTAAGCTGCCCACCGGCAGCGGTGAAAAAATTGCTTACCTTAACTGGGAGGAAGCCGTAAAAAACCACCCCCGGCATGAGGCGTTAAAGCAGGGGCAGGCTGAATACGATAAGTTATTAGCCTACCGCGACCAGCAGGCCGATATTGCCAAAAAGCAGATTGCGGGGCTGGCGCTGCTGCAAAAAATTAAGCAAAACAGCAAAAGCAGCTATTACGAGGCGGATTACCGCACCTCGCTGTACGCGAAGCAGGCGCAGGAGCAGCACGATTTTAAGGCAGTGCTTGCGCAGGCTGCCGCCGAAGCCGACGAAATGCTGGCGGCGGAGCACGAAAGTATCGAAAACGATTACCGCCTGCGTATTTTTAACATCCGCTTACAGCTGGACACGCTGCGCTTAAAGCCTGAGGAGCGCAAAAAACTGACGGACGAACTTAAGGCTTTGCACGCTGAGGAAAACCAGAAGCTGGCAGAGGTTAACGCTAAGCGCGAGGCGATTATTGCCGAAAAAACCGCGCCCTACCGCGAGGAAATGCAGGGGCGCATTGCCGCCTACGCCGCACAGCTGCGCGGCGAGCTTAACGGCAAGCTGGCAGACGATATTGCCAAAGACAACGCCGACCTGAAAAAAGGGCCGGAGGCCTTTAGCGGCGTGCTGGAGGTTATCGACAAGCGCCTCGGCAAAATTAAAGAGGGCAACGACAAGATTGCCGCTGAAATTAAAACCGATATTGAAGGCAGGGTGGAGCGTTTGGCAAAGGAACGCGGCTACACCATTGTTTTTAGTAAGGTTAAGGTAAATGTTAAGGCGGACGATATTACCAAAGAGGTAATAAACGGGCTGCAAAAATCAAAATAACGGGAGAGAATAAACATGAAAAAACAAATTATCGCCGGGCTTTTAGCCGCAACGGCGCTGCTGAGCTTTGGCTGCAGCGGCCGCAATGCCGAATTTGGCGTGGTTGATATGCGTGCTGTGGAAAGCCAGGCCGCTGTTGTAAAAACCGTGCAGGAGGAAGTAACCACCAAGGGCAAGGCTTTACAGGAAGAAATGAACACCGCGCTGGAAGGCAAAACCGGTGATGAAAGAAAGAAAGTAATGGAGGATTACACCTCCAGAATGAACGTCATCCGTTCTGAAGCGCAGAATAAATTAAAAGCCAGCCTTGATACCGCTTTAAACGAAGTAGCCAAGGAAAAAGGCTTAGGCGCTGTTTTGATTAAGGACGCTGTGCCGCAGGGCGGCGTTGACGTAACGCAGGACGTAATTGCTAAAATGAAATAAAACCGGCAACAGGCGGGCGGCAAGGCTGCCCGCTTTTTAAATGCCGGCTGATACAGGAGGCTGCAAGATGGAAAAAACTGTCCGTGAATTAGCAGAATTTTTGCAGGGCACACTTGAAAACGATGCGCCGGAGCTGAAGGTTACCGGCGTTAACGGTTTGGTGGAGGCAGGCCCGAACGATATTTCGTTTGCCGTGCCGCCCCATGTGGAGCACTGCCATTTAAGCAAGGCGGGCGTAATGGTGCTGGGCGTAAACGACCCGAAGCTGCCGGATAACCGCCCCGTCATCCGCGTGGAAAACCCGCGCGCTGCCTTTGCCGCGCTTTTAGAACTGTTCCGCCACAGGGCGGAAGTAGAGCGCGTGGTAAGCGAGCGCGCTTATGTGGCGCCTACGGCGAAGCTGGGCGCTAATGTTGCCGTAATGCCGTTTGCCTATATTGACGACGGTGCGGAAATTGGCGACGGCACTGTAATTTACCCTAACGTGTATGTGGGCAAAAACGTCAAGGTTGGCAAAGATTGCCTGTTCTACTCCAGTGCAACCATCCGCGAGGGCTGCGTGCTGGGCAATAAGGTAGTGCTGCAAAGCGGTTCTGTTATCGGCGGCGACGGCTTTGGCTACATTACCGATAAAACTACCGGCAAGCACAGCTTTGTATTGCAGGCAGGCAACGTGGTGCTGGAGGACGAGGTTGAGGTTGGCAGCAATTCCTGCATCGACAGGGCAACCGCAGGCAGCACTGTGGTCGGCGCAGGCACGAAGATTGATAACCTGGTACACCTGGGCCATAACGATGTTTTGGGCAAAAACTGCCTGGTTGTAGCGCACGTCGGCATCAGCGGCAGCGTAACAGCAGGCGATAACTGCGTATTTGCCGGGCAGGTGGGCACGGTTGGCCACATTACTATCGGCAACAACTGCCAGTTTGCCGGCAGGACGGGCATTACCCATAACATTCCGGATAATTCCGTGTGCGCGGGTTTCCCGGCGCAGCCTTACAAGGAATGGCTGAAGCACGAGGCTAACCTGCGCAAGGTGGGCGACCTGATTAAAAAGGTTAAGCAGCTGGAAAAAGAACTGGCTGAACTGAAAAAATAAGCATTGCAGGACGTGTTGTAGTTGATTGCGTATTATATTTGTAAATTTTTCAGCTGGCTGATGTGTGTTTCGCCAAAGTTTATCCGTAATGGCGTGGCGCATTTTTTAGGCACGGTTGCCGTGTGGGCAACGCCGGGCTGGCGTTTAAAAATGGCGGCTGCCAACGTGCAGGAATGTTTGGGTGTGGACGAGAAGCGCGCCAGACAGATTGCCGAGGACAGCCTGCACCGCTTTGGGCGGATGATTGTGGAGGTTATGCGCTTTCCGCTTTTAAAGCCGGACAACATCGACAAGCTGGTAACGGTGGAAGGGCTGGAATACTTGGAAGCTGCTTATAAGGAAAACAAGGGCGTTATTATGGCGACCGGCCATTTTGGCAACTGGGAGCTTTTGGGCGCGACTGTGGCGCTGCACGGCTACCCGATGCTTTCCATCACGCGTAAGCAGAACAACAGCCACATGGATAAATTCATTAACGAATACCGTGAGATGGTAGGGCAGAAGGTGGCCTACAACCGCGGCAAAACGGGGCTTCTCGCCATCAGCCGTATGCTGAAGGAAAAGCACCTTTTGGGCGTGCTGTTTGACCAGGACACCAACGACGACGGCGTGGAAATTGAAATTTTTGGCAAAAAGTGCATTACGCCTTACGGGCCTGCCGTGCTTTCAAGGCTGTATGGTTCGCCGATACTGCCGATATTTATGCACAATAACCCGGACGGTACGCTGCGCGCGAAAATTTACCCGCCGCTGTATACGCCTAAAACCAAAAATAAAGAGCAGGATTATTACGATGTAACCAAAGAACTCATTACGGTGCTGGAGCACGAGATTATCGAAAACCCGCCGATGTGGTTCTGGGTGCATGACCGCTGGAAGGACGGCCGGCAGCGTTTTGCCGGTAAAAAATAAAACAGGAGGGAAGTATGCCGAATATGGAATATCAGCAGACTTTAGCCCAAAAAATATCTTACACGGGCGTGGGGCTGCACTCCGGCAAGGATGTGCTGATGACGCTGTGCCCCGCAGAGCCTGATACCGGCATTGTGTTTGTACGCACCGATTTGCCGGAGCAGCCGGAAATACCCGCACTGCCGGAAAACGTAACTTCGACTTTAAGGGCGACAACCTTAAGCGCCGCTGGCGCGGAGGTGTTTACGGTAGAGCATTTAATGGCGGCGCTTTCGATGATGCACATTGACAACTGCCGCGTGGAGATGAACTCGCCGGAGCCGCCGGTAACGGACGGCAGCGCCGCAGTGTTCTGCGATTTGATTTTAAAGGCAGGGCGCGTGCAGCAGGAGGCTGAGCGCAAAGTTTACGCCGTGCCGAAATCCTTTGCAGTTTACGAGGACGATAAGTATATCACCGTGCAGCCTTATGACGGCTACCGCATTTCCTTCGTGTCCATCAACCAGCACCCCAGGCTGGGCACGCAGTATTTTGACGTGGAGCTGACGGAAGAAAGCTTTTTGAAGGAAATCGCGCGGGCGCGCACCGTGGGCTTTATGCACGAGATTAAGCAGCTGCAGGCTATGGGCCTTGGCCTTGGCGGCAGCATAGAAAACGTAGTTATTTTTGACGATGACAAAATTCTGTCCAAAATCCGTTTTGAGGATGAGCTTATCCGCCACAAAATTTTGGACGTTATTGGCGATTTGTATTTGCTGGGGCCGATTAAAGGGCATGTTATCGCGGTTAAATCCGGGCATGCGTTTAATTCCAAGCTGGCAAAACAGATTAAGGCCTATCAGTTAAAGGAGGAAGAGAAATGACCGTTTTAGAAGCAAGTGAAATTCAGAAAATTATTCCCCACCGTTACCCGATGCTTTTGGTAGACCGCATCATCGAGCTGGAGCCCATGAAGCGCGCAGTGGGAATTAAAAATATTACCATGAATGAAATGCAGTTTCTGGGCCATTTCCCCGGCGACCCGATTATGCCCGGCGTTTTGATGATTGAGGCTATGGCGCAGGTTGGCGGCGTTGCCCTGCTGTACCCGGAAGAAAACCGCGGCAAAATTGCCGTATTCGGCAAAATTGACAACGTGCGCTTCCGCAAGCAGATTATCCCCGGCGACCAGGTTATTACTGAAGCCATTATTACCAAAATCCGCGGCAACATGGGCGTGTGCGAATGTAAGGGCAGGGTTGACGGCAAGGTAGCCTGCGAATGCGAATGCACCTTTGCCATTATGGACCCGAAAAATTAATTTACGAAAATTCGTTGTAATTAGCCGAAAAAACAAGAAAACAACGGCATTTAGCAGTTAACCGCTTATAACGGCTGATTTTGAAGGGTAAAAAAATAAAAACTGTTTGCGAATATAAATATTAGGTTGCAAATCAGTTTATAAAGAGTTTGCAGATTAAAATGAGCGGTTAATTTTGAGGAGTGAATTATGATGAATTCGGTAATTATGCCTGTACATAAAATCCATCCGACGGCGATTGTGCACCCGAATGCAGTTATCGGCAAGAACGTGGAAATCGGCGCTTACGCCGTTATTGAGGACGACGTTATTATCGGCGACGGCTGCAAAATCTACCCGCACGCGATGATTCACGAGCATACCTATGTGGGCAAAAACTGCACGTTTTTCCCCGGCTGCTCCATCGGCGCGGTGCCGCAGGATTTAAAATTTGCCGGTGAGCACAGCTCTACCATTATCGGCGACGGCTGCATTTTCCGTGAATGCACCACCGTTAACAGGGCTACCGGCGAGGGCAACAAAACCATTATCGGCAACAACCTTTTGATGATGGCTTATACGCATGTTGCGCATAACTGCGTGGTAGGCAACAATGTAATTATGTCCAACGTGGCAACTTTAGCGGGGCACGTAACCGTTGAGGACCGCGCCGTTATCGGCGGGCTGGCTGCTGTGCACCAGTTCTGCAAAATCGGCCGCAATGCCATGATTGGCGGGCAGGCGCACGTTAACCAGGATGTGCCGCCGTTTATGATTGTTTCCGGCCAGCCGGCTTATGTTTTTGGCTTAAACAGCGTCGGCATTGCGCGCGCAGGTATTCCGCAGGAAGAACGCAGCGAGCTGAAAAAGGCCTTCCGTATTTTGTACCGCAGCGGCCTGACCTTGCAGGAGGCGATTGCCACCATGGAGCAGGATTTAAACAGCTGCGAGCCGGTTGAGCATTTAATGCGCTTCCTCCGCACGGCGGAACGCGGCATTTTAAGAACCCCCAAAAAATAAGGTGGTGGCTTGATGGAAACTGAAACCCTGGGTATTCTTTCCGGTATCGGGCATCTGCCGGTTGATGTGGCAAAATCGGCCAAGGAGCGCGGCTGCCGCATTGTGGCTATCGGCGTTGTGCCGGATATTGACCCGGAGCTGCCGGAAGTAGCCGATGTTTATTACGATATTCATATCGGTAAAATCGGCAAGATAATTTCAACCTTAAAAAAGAATAACGTGGAAATTGTAACCATGATTGGCAAGGTTACAAAAGAAATTTTATATAAAAAGGGCGCAATCATCCCCGATATGCGCGCGATAAAAATTTTGTCGTCCGTGCCGGACCGCAAGGACGACACCATTATGAATGCCATTGTAAAAGAGCTTGAGGGCGAGGGCATTTATGTAATGGACCAGACCTATTTAATTAAGCCCTTAATGCCTGCGCCGGGCGTGCTGACCAAACGCCAGCCGACCCCGGAGGAACTGGCTGACATGGACTTTGGCTACAAAATGGCCAAAGAAATTGGGCGCCTTGACATTGGGCAGACCGTGGTTGTTAAAAACCTGGCGGTGATGGCGGTGGAAGCCATTGAAGGCACCGACGCCTGCATTTTGCGCGGCGGTAAGCTGGGCAAGGACGCAGTTGTTGCCAAAACGGCGAAGCCTGCGCAGGACGACCGCTTTGACGTGCCGGGCGTAGGCACTAAAACGATTCAGTCGATGATTGAATCGGGCTGCAAGGCGCTGGTTATTGAAGCGGGGCATACCCTTGTAACCGAGCAGGAAAAGGTAGTTCAGCTTGCTGATGAGCACGGAATTACCATTGTGGCAAAATAATTTGAAAAATAATTGAGAAAAACGCAAGACCGGACTTAATGTTCGGTCTTTTTGTGTTATAATATATAATGAGTTGGTATGCAATAAACTAAACAAGATAGAAGAAAGGGACCGTTATGGCCAGGATACTTATTTCTGCCGGTGAGGCGTCGGGCGATGTACATGCCGCCGCTGTAACACGGGCGCTGAAACAAATAGACCCCAACTGCGAAGTCTTCGGCATGGGCGGCGACTGCCTGCGCGAAGCCGGCGGCGAAGTGCTGTTTGACATTAAAGAGCATGGCGTAATGGGTTTTATAGAGGTTGTTAAAAAGCTGCCGGCGCTGTTTAAGCTGCGCAGCGATTTTGGCAAAGTGATGGACGAGCGTAAGCCCGACTGCTTTGTAAGCGTGGATTATCCCGGTTTTAACATGAAGCTGGCGAAACTTGCCAAAGAAAAGGGCATCCCTGTTGTTTCCTACATTCCGCCCTCCGCGTGGGCGTGGAACAAGGGGCGTGCGCCGAAGGTGGCAAAGCTCGTAACTAAAATTGCCTCGATTTTTCCGTTTGAATACGACGTTTATAAGGAAGCGGGCGCAGACGTGGAGTTTGTAGGCCACCCGCTGATTGATATAGTTAAAACATCCATGCCACGCGCTGAGGCGGAAGCCTTTGCCGGTAAGGCTGAAGGACGCAGGCTGATTTTACTGCTGCCTGGCAGCCGTTTGATGGAAATACAAAAAATGCTGCCCACGCTGCTTGCCGCAGCCAAAATTATTAAACAGCAGCAGCCGGACATTGATTTTGCCATGCCGCGTGCATCGACCATACCTAAAGAAATGCTGGAGGGTATGATTAACGCGAGCGGGCTGGAAGTTAAAATTCTGGAAGGGCATATTTATGATGTAATGAGTGTTGCCGATTTGGCGCTTGCCACCAGCGGCACCGTAACGCTGGAGGCGGCACTCTGCGGGCTGGGCTGCGTTATCGTTTATAACACCTCGCCCATATCGGCGTTTATCGCCCGCAGGGTTATTAATATCCCCGATATCGGGCTGCCCAACATCGTCGCCGCAAGGCACATTTTGCCGGAGCTTTTGCAGGAGGATTTTACGCCTGAAAAAACGGCGGCGGAAGCCCTGCATCTGCTGGAGCCTGAACGCAACGCCGAGATGAAGCAGGATTTAGCATACGTTAAAGAAAGATTAGGCGCCCCCGGTGCGGTAAACCGAGTTGCGGAATTAATACTCCGCGTAGCCAAGGAGAAAAAATGAGTTTATATTTCCGTTTGTTAAGTTATGTAAGGCCATATTTGTTTAGAATAACCGCTGCTATATTGTGTACGATGATGGCGGCAGGCTGTAATTTGTACCTGCCGTGGATTATTAAAGATGTTGTCGACAGGGTTTTGGTTGATAAAGATACGGTAATGCTTAATTACATTGCTGCCAGTATCGTTATTGTATTTATCGTCCGCGGCATTTTCTTTTACGGACAGAGTTATTTGATGAGCTGGGTGGGGCAGAAGGTTGTTATCGACGTGCGCGGCGATATTTTCCGTAAATTGCAGCGTTTAAGCATGTCCTTTTACGATAAAAACAAAACCGGCACCATTATGAGCTATGTTACTAACGACGTTGCTGCTATGCAGACGGCGATGGTTGACAAGGCAGTAGAATTTGTTACTGAGGGTTTAATTTTAGTGGGCAGTATTGCGGCTATGCTGTGGCTGGACTGGAAGCTGACGCTGTTCACCTTCTGCACCTTCCCGGCAGTGCTGTGGTGCATGGATTATTTTGGTAAAAAAATCCGCAGAAATGGCGGTGAAATTCAGGCCTGCACGGCGGAACTGACTTCTGTGTTGCAGGAGTGCGTTTCTTCGGCGCGCGTTATTAAATCATTCGTGCGCGAAGATTATGAAACTAAAAAATTTGATAATCAGAACAGAGAAAACTTTTATGCAAATATGAAAAACATCAAGCTCAATTCGCTGCTGACGCCTGTGGTTGAGTTTGTGGCAGCTGTTGGCGTAACCATTGTTATGTGGTACGGCGGGCGCAGCGTTATCGACGGCGATATTACCGCCGGTGCGCTGGTTGCGTTTTTAACTTATGCGGTTAATATTGCTAACCCTATCAAGCGCTTAACTAAAGTTGCCGCCAGCATTCAGCAGGCGCTGGCCGCAGGCGACCGCGTGTTCGGCGTGCTGGATTTGCCGGAGGATATTAAGGAGCTGCCTAATGCGAAGGTATTGCCGCCGGTACAGGGCAAGGTTGAGTTTGATAACGTAAAATTCAGCTACAACCCAGAGGAAGAGGTTTTAAACGGCCTTTCCTTTACGGTTAACCCTGGTGAGGTAACGGCTATCGTCGGTCCGTCCGGCGCAGGCAAATCTACCATTGCCAGCCTGCTGCCGCGTTTTTACGACGTTACGGGCGGCGATATCCGCATCGACGGTTACAGCATAAAGGATATTACGCTGGATTCCCTGCGCGGGCAGGTGGGCATTGTGCCGCAGGAAACCATGCTGTTTAACGGCAGCGTGTATGATAACATTTTATACGGCAGGCTGGATGCCACCGAGGAAGAGGTTTATGCGGCTGCCAAAGCGGCTAACGCCGATGAATTCATCCGCCAGCTGCCGCAAGGCTATGCCACCATGCTGGGCGACCGCGGCGTAAACATCAGCGGCGGGCAGCGCCAGCGCATTGCTATTGCCCGGGCAATACTTAAAAACCCGCGCATTTTGATTTTGGACGAAGCAACCTCGGCGCTGGATACCGAAAGCGAGCGCGTGGTACAGGAGGCGCTGGACCGCCTGATGATTGGCAGAACCAGCTTTGTTATCGCGCACAGGCTTTCAACCATTAAAAACGCCGATAAAATACTTGTGCTGGAGCACGGCGCGCTGGTGGAAACCGGCACGCACGACGAGCTTTTGGCGCAAAACGGGCTCTATGCCCATCTTTACCAGATTCAGTACCGCAACAAGGAAACGAAATGAGGTTAGCCGATGTATATAATTTATAATTTATTAATGATTGGCGCGTTTTTCCTGGTAATGCCGTATTTTATTTACCGCTCTATCTGCGAGAAGGGCTTTACCAAAAGGCTGCGCCAGAGCCTCGGCTTTTTGCACGATGAAGAAATAGAAGCCGTTGCCCAGAAGGGCTGCATCTGGATTCACGGCGCCTCTGTCGGTGAAATTGTTGCTACCAGCCCGCTGGTTAAGGAAATCCGCAAGGCAATGCCGGATATACCGATTTTAGTATCGGCGGTTACGGTAGGCGGCTACGATATGGCGCACCAGATTATCCCCGAAGCGGACGCCATTATTTACTTCCCGCTGGATTTGCCGTTTGTGTCGGAATCCGTTGTTAAACGCATCCGCCCGCGTATTTTTATGCCGGTAGAAACCGAACTGTGGCCGCTCCTGTTGCGTGCCCTGCGCGAGCGCAACATTCCCGTTATGATGGTTAACGGCCGTATTTCCGAAAAATCCGTTAAAACTTATCGGTATTTGCTGGGCATTTGGGACGATATGCTGAACACGGTAAGCCGTTTCTGCATGCAGTCCAGCATCGACGCTGATTATATCCGCCATTTGGGCGCAGATACCAGCAAAATTTTTGTTACCGGCAACACCAAGTTTGACCAGACTTATGCCGAAGTAACGCAGCAGGATTTGGACAATTATAAAAAAGAGCTGGGCATTGAAGGCGCTTACCCGGTTATTGTAGCCGGTTCCACCCACCCCAGCGAAGAAAAGGCGATGCTGGAAGCCTTTAAAACAATTCGTGAAATTTACCCCGACGCACGCCTGGTTATTGCCCCGCGTAAGCCGGAACGCACCAACGAGATTGTGCGTTTGGTTGGCAATTTTGGTTACGATGCAGGTTTGCGCTCCAAACTTTTAAAGATTGACGGCGCGCGTCCGCACTACCCGGTGCTGGTTATCGACACCATTGGTGAGCTGGGACGCATTTACTCCGTCGGCGACGTGGTATTTGTCGGCGGCTCGCTGATTAACCACGGCGGCCACAACGTGCTGGAGCCTGCCGCGCACGCCAAACCGATTCTGGTTGGCCCCAGCATGCAGAACTTTAAGGATTCTTATTCGCTTTTGAGTAAGGTTGGCGCGTGCAAAATGGTTAGCGGCGTGCCGGAGCTTACCAAAGAGCTGCTGGATATTGTTAAAAATGATGAACGCCGCGCTAAAATGGGCGCTGCTTCGTTGCAGGTTATTAAGGAAAACCGCGGCGCTGCCGTGCGCAGCATTGAATATTTAGAGGATTTGCTGCGCATTACCACGGTGCCCGCCACCATTATGACCCGCTACCCGACCAATATCCGCAATTTGAAGGACGACGGCGGCATCAGCCTGCGCCATGGCGATTTTATTATTCAGTATGTGTATCAGCTGGTACACGGACCTAAAATTTCGCTTTTGGGCAATGTGCTGCTGTTTGTGCTGCGTTTCTTCTCCTTCTTATACGAGTTTGGCGTATGCAGCAAGCTGTGGCTGTATAATGTGGGCTTCTTCCAGCAGAAAAAGCTGGATTGCTGCGTAATTTCCATCGGCAACATTACCGTTGGCGGCACGGGCAAAACGCCTACCGCGCAAAAGGTTGCTGCTATGATTAAAAATATGGGCTACCGCGTCGTTATCCTGAACCGCGGCTACCGCAGCCACTGGGATAAGGAGCTTGGCGTTGTCAGCGACGGCAAAAAGATTTTTATGACGGCGTATGAGGCAGGCGACGAAGCCTACTTAATGGCAAAAACGCTGCCCGGCATTCCCGTTATCATCGGTAAAAACCGTGCCGTTACCGGCCAGTATGCCGTTGATAAATTAAACGCCGAAGTTATTATTATGGACGACGGCTACCAGCACTGGCACCTGTACCGCGATTTGGACGTGGTGTTGGTAGATACCTACAATATGTTTGGCAACGGCAGCCTGCTGCCGCGCGGCACCCTGCGCGAGCCGTTAAAGCATCTCGACAGGGCGGGGCTTTTCCTCTTAACCAAAACGGACCAGAGCTCGCAGTTCAGCCGCATTAACCTGCGCAAAACGCTGGCTAAATATAACAGCAAGGCGCCGGTTATTGAAAGTATCCACCACCCGAAAAACTTTGTGGAAATTGCCGACTGGTATAAGGGCATCCACGAAAACACGCTGGAGCTTTCCACGCTGGAAGGCAAAAAGGTTATGGTATTCTCCGCAATCGGCAACCCGTCCTCCTTCGAGCAGACGCTGGCAGGCATCGGGCTTGACATTCTGGAAGCCATCCGCTACCCTGACCACCACGATTACGGCATGATTGAAATGCA
This sequence comes from uncultured Phascolarctobacterium sp., assembly GCA_949288065.1. Classification (GTDB taxonomy): domain Bacteria; phylum Bacillota; class Negativicutes; order Acidaminococcales; family Acidaminococcaceae; genus Fusicatenibacter_A. The sequence continues at coordinate 74,120 of CASEIL010000005.1, read as the reverse complement.
GTACATCAGCGAGCGCGCGGCCAGCAAAGAAGCCGTGGCGCTGATTACTACCGCTAAGGACGCGGTAAAAATCCCGACGGAATTTATTTACTTCAACAGGGATTTACCGCTGTACATATTAAACATGGATATTATGATTACGGAAGGGCAGGAGCTGTTTGAACAAGCCATTTGCGCTTCCATCCAGAAGGAGACGAAAAAGCAATGAAGGTTTTATGTGTAATTCCGGCGCGTTATGCTTCCACCCGTTTGCCGGGCAAGCCGCTGGCGCTGATTGCCGGTAAGCCGATGATTCAGCATACCTACATGCGCGCCTGCGAGGCCAAAGAGCCGGACGACGTTATTGTTGCCACCGACAACGAGAAGGTGTTTGACACCGTAACCGCTTTCGGCGGCAAGGCCGTGATGACCTCGCCCGACCATCCGAGCGGCACTGACCGCCTGGCGGAGGTAGCCATGCAGTATCCGGATGTGGACGTTATTATTAACGTGCAGGGCGATGAGCCGATGATTGACCCGGATATTATCGACCGTCTGGCGAAAGCCTTTGACGGGAACGACGAGTTGAAAATGGCAACCGTTAAAGTGCCGATGAAGGAAAGCGAATACAACGACCCTGCTGCTGTAAAAGTTGTAACGGACGACAACGGTTATGCGCTGTATTTTTCGCGCAGCTTAATACCTTACCCGCGCAACACCATTGAGGGAGCAAAGGTGTTTAAGCATGTGGGCGTGTACGCTTACCGCCGCGACTTTTTGCTGCAATACGCCGCGCTGGAGCCGACAATGCTGGAGCAGGTGGAAGGCCTTGAGCAGCTGCGCGCTTTGCAGAACGGCTATAAAATTAAAGTGCTGGACAGCGATTTTCAGGGCATCGGCATTGATACGCCGGAGGATTTGGAAGCCATTAACAGGCTGCTGGCAGCTAAAAACGAATAAACATTAAAAATTGAGTGACCTGTAAAGGAGGCAGACATGAATATAGTAACAGTTGGCGATTATAAAGTTGGCCAGGGGCACCCGATGGTGCTGCTGGCAGGCCCCTGCGTTTTGGAGGGCTACGAGCGCAGCCTGATGATTGGCAAACGCGCCAAGGCTATTGCCGATAAGCTGGGCATGCCCTATGTGTTTAAGGCGTCCTACGATAAGGCAAACCGTTCTTCTTACAGCTCCTTCCGCGGGCCGGGCTTAAAGGAAGGACTTGCCATTTTAGCGCAGATTAAAAAGGATTTGGGCGTGCCCATTGTAACCGACGTGCACGAAACCTGTCAGGTTGAGCCTGCCGCCGAAGTGGCAGATATTTTGCAGATTCCCGCCTTTTTGTGCCGCCAGACGGATTTGGTTTACGCCGCAGGCAAAACGGGCAGAACGGTTAATGTTAAAAAAGGCCAGTTCCTTGCGCCGTGGGATATGAAAAACGTAATTAAAAAAATTGAAGAAAGCGGCAACAAAAACATTATGCTTACCGAGCGCGGCGCCAGCTTTGGCTACAACACGCTGGTAACGGATATGCGCGGTCTTGCGATTATGCGCGAGCTGGGCTACCCGGTAGTGATGGACGCTACGCACAGCGTGCAGATTCCCGGCGGGCAGGGCACTTCCTCCGGCGGGCAGAGCCAGTATGTGCCGCACATGGCAAGGGCAGCGGCGGCTGTGGGCATCGACGCACTGTTTTTAGAGGTGCACGACAACCCTGCCGAAGCGCTTTCCGACGGGCCAAACATGGTTAAGCTGGACGACCTTGAAGCACTTTTAAAAGACGTTTTGGCAATAGATAAAATCGTCCGCGGCTGACGCGGATTTTAAAGGAGTGATTTCCTGATGGAAGATACAATGCTGGAACAGGCGCGGCAGGTGCTGCGTTTGGAGGCGGAAGCCGTTTTGGAACAGGTTGAACGCATAGATGAACATTTTAAGGCCGCAGTGGAAATGATTATTGCCTGCCCGGGGCGCACGGTTATTACCGGCATGGGCAAATCCGGCATTATCGGGCGTAAAATGGCGGCCACGCTGGCCAGCACCGGCACGCCTTCGTTTTACCTGCACCCGGCCGAGGGCATTCACGGCGATTTGGGCATGGTTACGGAGGGCGACGTTGTTATCGCGCTTTCTAACAGCGGCGAAACGGGCGAAGTGCTGCACATTCTGCCTTCGCTGCGCAGGATTGGTGCGAAGCTGATTGCCATGGTTGGCAACCCCAATTCCACGCTGGCCAAAAATTCGGATATTGTGCTGAACGTGGGCGTCAGCCGCGAAGCCTGCCCGCTGGGGCTTGCGCCGACCTCGAGCACCACGGCGGCGCTGGCCTTTGGCGATGCGCTGGCACTGGCGCTGCTTTCCAAACGTAAATTTACCGCCAGCCAGTTTGCAGTATTCCATCCGGGCGGCTCGCTTGGGCGCAGGCTGCTCTTAACCGTTGAGGACATTATGCACAGCGGCGACGAGAACCCGCTGGTTAAGGCTGACCTCAGCGTGCAGGAAGCACTTTTTGTTATTACCGATAAAGGGCTCGGCGCTGTTTCCGTTGTGGACGGCGAGGGCAAAATGCTGGGCGTGCTCACCGACGGCGACATCCGCCGCGGGCTGAGCAAGGGCGTGGACTTTTTAAAACGCCCGGTTACGGAGCTGATGACCGCCAGCCCCAAAACTATCACTAAGGATAAGCTCGCCGCGCAGGCGCTGCATATCATGGAAAGCAACCGCCCCAAACCGATTACCGTTCTGCCGGTAGTCGATGCTGAAAACCATGTTATCGGCCTCCTGCACATGACAGACCTTGTCCGCCAGGGCGTGGTATGATGAACAGCACGGAAAAAGCGGCCCAGATTAAACTTTTGGCGCTGGACGTGGACGGCGTGCTGACGGACGGCACCTTAAACATCGGCGCAGAAGGCGAAATATTTAAGGGCTTTAACGCGCGCGACGGGCTGGGTTTAAGCTGCCTTTTAAAAAGCGGCGTGCGTGTGGCCATCATCACCGGGCGCCAAAGCGCGATTATTCACCGCCGTGCGGCAGAGCTTGGCATTACCGAAATTTACGAGGGCATTAAGGATAAGCGGCAGGCGCTGGCGCAGATAGCAGAAGAAAGCGCCTTAAGCCGCGAAGAAATTGCCTACATGGGCGACGATTTAAACGATTTGCCTGCACTTACCTACGCAGGGCTTGCCTGCGCCCCGTTTGACGCAGCGCCGGAGGTGCTTAACGTAAGCAGCTTTATATCCGCCAAAGCGGGCGGGCGCGGCGCAGTGCGCGAGGCAGCGGAGCTTATTTTAAAGTCGCAGGGCAAATGGAATGAAATTGTAGATGTTTATATGCAAAAGGGACGGGGAGACGCACAATAATGTGGCTTTATTATTTGTTAAAAAGCATGAGCTGGGTTATCAGCCACCTGCCCTACAAGCTGGTTGTTAAAATCGGGCTGGGGCTGGGCAGGCTGTACTACATAATTGCCAAAAAGCAGCGCCTCAGGGCGGAAGAAACGATTAAGGAACGCCTCGGCTACACCGACGAGCAGGCAAAGAAAACCATCCGCAGCCTGTTTATCAAGCTGGGCGCCACCTTTATGGAAATTATGTACATGCCGGCTTTAAATAAAAACAACATCCGCGGGCTGGTAACCTTCGACCGTCCCGAGGTGCTGTGGGAAGCACTGGGCGAGGGCAAGGGCGTTGTAATGCTGGCCTGCCACATGGATAACTGGGAATGGCTGGGCGCGGCGCTGGCGCTGTCGGGCTTTCCGCTGAGCGCGGTGGAAAAACCGCAGCCTAACCATATTTACAGCGATTTTATGAACGAGCTGCGTACCGGCGTGGGGCAGGAGATTTTCTCGCGCGGGACGAGCGAAATTTTGGGCTGCGCACGCGCGATGAAGAAAAAACGTATGCTGGGCTTAATTGCCGACCAGGACGGCGGCTACGACGGCATTTTCGTGCCGTTCTTGGGCAAAATGGCTTCCACGCCGACGGGGCCTGCGTATTTTTCGCGTAAGTTTAACGCGCCGATTGTGCCGATATTTATCGTGCGCAAAGAGGGCAACTACGGGCACCAGGCCATTGTTAAAGACCCGATTTATTATGAAGATACCGGCGACCGCAAAGCCGATGATTATAAGGTAACCTTAAAAATGACGCAGATTGTGGAAGAGGTTATCAAGGAATATCCCGATAACTGGCTGTGGTTCCAGCACCGCTGGAATACCCCTTATACACCGCCGGAGGAAAAGGAGCTGGAGCAGGGTGAAAAATAAAGGATTATTACTTATAGCAGGCGGCGTTGCCGTTGCGGCGGCGATAATTGGCTGGCTGATGTTTGGCGGCGAAGCGCCGAAGAACCCGGAAAACCTCGCCTCTAACGTGGCAAGCGCCATTGTGCGCAACACCACCGTAAACCGCGAGCAGGACGGCAAAAAGCTGTGGGAGTTTTCCGTGGAGCAGCTTGAAAGCATCTCCGGCAGCGGCGAAGCAGTGCTGAAGGGCGTTAAGGGCAAAATCTACCGCGAGGACGGCTCTGAGATTATTGTGGAAGCCGGCGGCGGCAGAATAAACAACGACGATAAAAATTTTGCGCTGGACCGCGGCGTTAAGGCCACGCTTTCTACCGGAGGCGAGATAACCGCCGAGGAAATAGCATGGAACCAGAAGGACGACGTTATTACGGCGTCCGGCAAGGTTAAGGTTGTGAAGGATGAACACACCGCGCTGGCAGATAAAATTGTAACCAGCAGCAAGTTTGACCATTTTAAATTAAGCGGCCATGCCGAAGTACAGAAGGGGGAACTGTAAATGATGAAATTTAAAGCAGCAGCAGTGCTTACGGCAGCTTTAATGCTGTTTGGCACCACGCCGTATGTACCGGCAGAAGCGGCGCAGAACGGATTTAACGTAAAGGCTGACGAAATTGAATACGATATGACCAGCGGCAACGGCACCGCCAAGGGCAACGTGGTAATCCTGCACGACGGCGGCAAGGCAACGGCCGCTGCGGCAGAATTTAACAGCAAAACCATGAGCGGCAAGCTGACCGGCGGCGTGGTAGCCGATAAGGACGACGCGCACATTACCTGCGCCACCTTTGTAATGCACAACGAGGATTATGTATCCGCCGTGGGCGAGGCGAGCGTTACCAAAGAAGATAAAACGCTTACTGCCGAGCAGATTGACTACCACAGCGACACCGAATTTGCAGAAACCATCGGCTCGTGGGGGCAGCTGAGCAGCACCGACGGCAGCGTGCTGACGGCAGCGCAGATTATTTACAACGGCAAAACCGGCATTGCTGAAGCTAATGGCAATGTGGATATTGTCAGCCCGCCGCGCAACTTAACCGCCAAGGCGGATAAAGCCGTTTATGACACCAACAACGACGGCAAGGTAGAGCTTATCGGCAACGCTACCGCAACGCAGGACGGCAACACGGTATCGGGCAACCGCCTGATTATGAATAACGCCGGCAATGCGGCAGCAGGCCAGCGCGCCGAAGCCTTCGGCAACATTAAGATTGTTTACATTCCTGAAGAAAACCCAGCCCCTGCAGCCGAGGCTGAAGGAGCAGCGGAGGCAGGCGCCGGCGAAGCCGCACAGGGCACTGAACAGGTGGAGGCAGCATAAGTGGTAATTGAAACAGCTAATCTTGTAAAAGAATATAACGACAGGCGCGTTGTAAATAACGTCAGCATCCGTGTGGAGCAGGGCAGCATTGTGGGGCTCCTGGGCCCTAACGGCGCCGGTAAAACCACCACGTTTTATATGATTGTCGGCATTATTAAGCCCGACAGCGGCACCGTAACGCTGGACGGCGAGGATATTTCGCCGCTGCCGATGTATATGCGCGCCCGCGCCGGTATCGGCTACCTGCCGCAGGAGGCTTCCATCTTCCGCAAAATGACGGTGGAAGAAAACATTCTTGCCATTCTGGAAGCCAACAACGTGCCGGAAAAGCAGCGCATTGAAAAAATGAACGCGCTTATTGAAGAGTTCCACATCGAGCATATCCGCAAAAACAAAGGCACGGAGCTTTCGGGCGGTGAACGCCGCCGCGTGGAAATTGCCCGCGCGCTTGCAACCGAGCCCTCGTTCATCCTTCTGGACGAACCTTTTGCCGGTATCGACCCGATTGCGGTGAACGACATTCAGAATATGATTGCGCACCTGGCCCAGCGCGGCATCGGTATTTTAATTACCGACCATAACGTGCGTGAAACCTTGAGCATCGTCGATAAGGCCTATATTCTCGCCAACGGCGAAATATTACTGCACGGCGACAGCGAAACCATTGCCAACGACCCGGTAGCGCGCAAATACTACCTGGGCGAAAACTTCAGCATGTAGGGGGGATGAAGATTGCGTTTACGTTTATTAGACCGTTATGTGTTAAGTGAATTACTGTATCCGTTCATCTTCGGTGTAGCCTCCTTCTCCAGCATTTTTATCGCCAGTTCCATGCTGTACCGCATTACGCAGTACATGACCAAATACGGCGCGGGCTGGGATACCATTGCCTGGCTGTTCTTTTACAGCCTGCCGGAGGTAATTAACTACACCTTCCCCATGTCGATGCTGTTAGCTTCGTTAATGGCGTTCGGCAAACTGTCCGGCAGCAGCGAAATCATCGCCATGAAATCGGGCGGCGTAAGCTATTACCGCATTGTGGCGCCGGTTTTGATTGTGGCGTTCATCGTCAGCATGTTCTCTGTGGTATGGGCCGAAAAGGTTGTGCCTGCCAGCAAGGTGCAGTACACCCGCGTTTTGGAATACCAGATTAAAGGCAACACCAAGCCGAAAACGCAGGACAACGTCATCATTAAAACAATGAGCGGCGACACCCAGCGTTTAACCTATGCCCGCCGTTTTGAAGAAGAAAGCGGCAAAATGATGGACATTACCATCGAGGAATTTGATAACCACAAGCTGGCGCGCATCCAGACGGCTAAGGAAGGCCGCTGGGAAAACGGCACCTGGCGTTTGTTTAACGGCACTGTGTATTCCGTACACGACGAGGAAGGCCTGCAAAGCACCGGCAAGTTTGACGAGCAGATAATTCCGCTCGATATCGCGCCGGAGCAAATCTCCTGGGAACAGAAAGAGCCTGAGGAAATGACCATCCGCGAGCTGCGCGAATACATCCACATGCTGGAGATGCAGGACCAGCCGACTGCACGCCACTGGTGCGAAATTTATATGCGCATCGCCATTCCGCTGGCAAGCTTCTTTTTTGCCATGATTGGCGCGCCGCTGGGCACGCAGAAGCAGCGCACCAGCTCCTCCATCGGTCTGGGCATCAGTATTATCGTTATCTTTATTTATTACGCTATTATGACGTTTACAACCGGCCTTGGCAAGGGCGGTGCCATGAACCCGTTCCTTGCCTGCGCTTTGCCTAACCTTATTTGCTTAGGCGTCGGCATTTATCTGCTGAGGCAGAAAAACTCGTAAAAACACCGGGGTGAGTTTATGTTTGGGTTACGCCTGATTATCATACTGGCTGTTGTCGGCGGGCTGATTGCCTTTATCGGCGACAAGCTGGGCAGCAAAATCGGCAAAAAAAAGCTGTCCGTCTTTGGGCTGAGGCCTTACTATACCTCGGTGCTGATGACGGTAATAACCGGCGTGCTGATTGCCGCAACGACGATCATCGTGATGGCAATTTCTTCCGACAGCGCCAGGACGGCCATGTTCGGCATGGAGCAGTTACAGGATGAGCTGCGCAGCCTGAACAAGGAAAAAGCCGCAGCGTCGCTGGAAATTGACAAGGCGCGCGCTGATTTAGCCGACCGCAACAAGGAAATACAGGAGCTTGACGCCGAAAAAGCCCAGCTTGAGGACGAGGTGAACACCAGCCGCGCCGAGCTGGGGCGTGCCCGCGAGGAAGTAAACAGCCTGACGGCGGCCAAAGCAGGGCTGGAAGAAGAGGTTGGCCAGCTTGAAAAAACCACCGAGCGTTTGCGCCGCGGCATTGTGGCGATGCGTGAGGGCGACGTGGTTTACCGCAGCGGCGAAGTGATTTACGCAGGCGTTTTAAGCAGCCACTTAAAGGACGAGGAAAACGCCAAGCAGCTGGAGCTGTTTTTAAACGCTGCCAACGAAGCAGCCATGCAGCGCATGGGCATTAACAGCGAGGAGCCGGTAGGCGTGCTGTGGCTGCCCGGCGAACTGGCGCAGGCGGCACTGAAGGAGATACAGGCGGCGGACGGCAACGTGTTTGTAAGGCTGCGCGCCGTGGCGAACATCATTGCCGGTGAGCCTGCCGTTTGCACCATTGAGCTGGTGCACAACGAATGTGTTTATAAGGATAACGAGCTGATTTACAGCCAGGTTATCGACATCAGCGGCGTTAAATACGGGCTCGACCGCGAAATTTTAATGTTCTTAAATTCCGTAAACCATACGGCGGTGCGCGCAGGCGTAATGCCCGACCCGCTGACCGGCAAGGTAGGCAACCTTGATGCCGGCACGATGGTGCAGACGGGTGAAAAAATGGCAGCGTTGGGCGGCAAAGTAATGCTTAAAGCCTACGCCCGCGGGGATATTTACACCTCCGGGCCGGTGCTGCTGCGTTTAGAGGTTGAAGATGCAGACAACGAATGAGTATTTGCTCGGCATCGACCCAGGCAGCTTTAAAACCGGCGTGGCGCGCTTAACGCCTTGCGGCGAGGTTTTAAGCGCCGTGTGGGTAGAAACAAAAACGCTTAAAGAATCGCTTATTCAGCTTTGCGCTGACTGCGGGCTGCCGCAGGCAGTTATTATCGGCGACGGTACTAATACCAAACCCGTGCATAAAGTGCTGGGCGAGGTGTTTAAGGACCTGCCGGTAATAGAAGTGGACGAAAAGCACAGTACGGAAGAAGCGCGCACGCTGTATTGGCAGCTTAATAAGCCGCACGGCTGGCGGGCGATGCTGCCCGAAGGGCTGCGCGTGCCACCCGAACCGCTGGATGGTTATGCAGCGGCAGTGCTGGTAAAACGGTATATAAATAATACAAAAGGCAGAGCGTAAGCTCTGCCTTTTTTGTATACCTTTTTGCTGCTATCGCAAAGGTTTTAATGGCGGGGTAAGTGTGGTAAAATGGAGGTAAGATATTTTTGTTTTGGGGTTGCAGGTGTTTACAACAGTTTGCGCGTTTCAGATTGTATTGTTTGCTTTCTTACCTTCGCTATGCTTGTCGATTCTTTTGAGCGACCAAAAGAACCGACGAAGAAAAGTCGCGCGGCTAAGCTGATTTTCCCGCTGCGCCGCTGACACGGCTTGCTACGCAACTATTAGTATCACAACTGCAAAAATTCGAGAGTCGCTTCGCTCGACACGATTTTTGCAGTTGCTTTTCAGTAAATGTTGCTAAAATCCGATGCCGCGTACTGGCCTGCGTCGTACTGTACATCTTTTTATTTCAGGCAGCTAATAGACGGTAAATAAAAAATAGCAATTTGATAAGAATTTATTTTATATTTAATGCAAAAATGAAATGATAAAACTCCATTTATGCATTTTACTAAGGAGGTTATTGTAATGCTGTCAGAAGAAAGAAAAAAAGAACTTGATATTTTGATGGAACGGGCATCGTGTGCTGGGGATGAATATTATTTCGACATGGAACAGGATGAGTTTGACGAGGAAATGGAAGGCTATGAAGAGGAGGAATTTTACAAAAGCTTTTGCCGTCAAAGAGAAATAGGATTTGATGCTTACCAAAAGGAAATTGCCGAACAATTTAGGCACATCACATCTGCCGAAGAGCTTCATTACATGATTGCGGATTATAATTATGATGATGGGGTGTTTGCTGTTGAACAAATTGTAATGAATCCTGCTTGTGATATAGTTACTGCTAAAATGGTTTACTGGCTTTGTCAACCGTGCTATTTTTATGATAGATATAGTAGTCCATCAAAGTGCGATGAGAAAGACATAAATGTGGATTGGGCGTTACTTTTAACAAAAATGGAAGCAAAGGCTAATGCAAATGATTTCCAGACTGGGCTTGAATGGAATGGAGAATTATTTGATGAACAACCCGATAATTTAGATTTTACAAAAGAACCTTATTGCTATGTGCCATTAGTATTTAGATAAAATTTAACCAAAGTAAAAGTACCCTAAGTGCGAATTTGAGCGGAACTTTCTTGGTTCGTTCTTTGGTTACAAAGAATGAACAATGAGGAATAAACTAAATTTAAAATTGTAACGTAATTACAAAGAAGAAAAACAAAATAAAAAGGATAATTATGAAAAAACTTCTAACAATTCTATTCACATTATGCTTGTGGGCTGCAACAGCCTGCGCCGCCCCTACGCAAATTGATATTTACAGCATTAACGACTGGCATGGTTATTTGCGCGCAGGTAGTGATGTGCCGGGCGCGGCGCGTTTGGCGTATGCGCTGGATAGTTTGGTGCAGCAAAACACGGACGGCGCACTTGTTATAGGCGGGGGCGATATGTTGAGCGGCAACGCCGATGCTAACGAGTTTGACGGCATGAGCGCTATTGCCGCTATGAACGAAATGGGCTTTGCGGCTAACTGCGCCGGTAACCACGCCTTCGATTACGATTGGGACATCATCAAAAAGCAGGCGCGGGCGGCGGATTTTCCGCTTTTGGCGGCGAACATCATCGACAGCCGTACAGGCAAAATAGCTGCGCCGTTTGTTCCTTACGCGCTTACGGAGCGCAGCGGTGTTAAAATCGGCATTATCGGCGTGCTTGACGAAAACGCTCTGGCGAAGGTTAAGCCCGGGCGCGCCAACGGCGTGCGTATTACCAATCCCGCGCAGGCGGCTAATAAATATGCCGAACTGCTGCGCCAAAAGGGTGCGCAGGTGGTGGTGCTTGTGGCGCACATTGGCTGCAAGCAGGGGGATGATGGCATTAGCGGGCCCATTGTGCCGGTGCTGAACGCCCTGCAAGGGGTTGACGCTGTGATAACGGCGGACAGCCACACGGTGGTGGCGGGCACAAGCTGCGGGCTGCCGGTGGTGCAGGCGGGCGAATACGGCAGGTACATCGGGCACATCCGTTTGATTTACGACGCGGAGGCAAACAAAATTACAAATGCGCAGGCGCAAACCTACAATGTGCAGCAGCTTGCCCCAGGCAGCGACGCACAAATGTCAGCGCTTTTGCAGCCATATTTTGCTAAAATAGATGCTAAAATGAGCCGCGTGCTGGCGCAGAACGTCACGGCACTCGCCAACGATAAATACGGTAAATCCGCCGTGGCGGACGTGTTTATGGATTTGCTGCGTGCTGAAACAAAGGTGGACGCGGTGCTTTATAACGGCGGTGCGGTGCGCAGCGCTTTGCCTGCGGGCAACATTACGCTGCGGCAGGTTAAGCAGGTGCGGCCGTTTAACAACACGCTATATGTGGTGCAGCTTAAAGGCAGCGATATTTTGGCGGCGTTGGAGCACGGCATTGCGAGCCCCAACCTTGGGCGCGTGCGTTACAGCGGGCTGGCGGTTACGGCAAGGCTTACGGCGGGCGGTACGCAGATTAAGCAGGCGCTTTTAAGCGACGGCACGGCTTTGCAGCCGGATAAATTTTACCGTGTGCTGACGAACGATTTTATGCTGGACGGTGGCGACGGCTATGCAAGCCTGAAAAACGCCAAAAACCCTTACCCCGTGGGGCAGGACGCCGAAGTGCTTGCGGCGGCGCTTGCCAAAGCAAATGTTATAAATTACAGCGCGGATTCGCGGCTGGTGTTAAAATAGGAGGAAGCTATGGAAAAATTACTTAATACAAACTGCGGCGCTTTTTTGCAGGTGCTGGCAAGCAAACAGCCCACTCCGGGCGGCGGTGCGGCCTCGGCATTGTGTGGGGCAACCGCGGCGGCGTTAACGGCCATGCTGGCTAATTTAACGGCTGGCAAGGCAGGCAGCGAGGAGCGCGAGCAGCAAACGGCGGCCATCATCGCTAAGGCGGATGAGTTGCGCGCAGAACTTGGTGCGCTGGCTGACGACGATGCGGCGGTGTTTGGCAAATTTATGGCGGCGTACAAGCTGCCCAAAACGACGGATGAGGAAAAAGCGGCGCGTACGGCGGCGATTCAGACCGCGGCAATAGCGGCGGCAGAGGTGCCGATGCAGATTGCCGAAAAAGCTGCGCAGGTGCTGGAGCTGGCACAGCAGTTGATTGACTTTGGCAACCCCAACGCCATCAGCGACGGCACGGTATCCGCCCTTATGGCGCGGGCGGCGGTGCGCAGCGCACTTTATAACGTAAAAATTAACCTGGGGATGATTAAGGACGAAGCCTACACAGCGGCGGCGCGCGCTAAAATGCAGCGCCTTGAGGCAGACGCACTGGCGGCGGAGGAGTATGTGCTGGCAGCGACGGCGAAAATTTTAAAATAAGCACCGCTTGACGGCAGGATAGATTTATCATATAATAAAACATTAGCAGGGAGAGGTGGTCGAGTGGTTTAAGGCTCTGGTCTTGAAAACCAGCGAGGTGCAAGCCTCCGTGGGTTCGAATCCCACCCTCTCCGCCATATTTTTGCGGTGTCGGCAAGCGCCTGCTAAAATTTAAAAATTTATTAAACAAACACTTGCAAAACAGCTAAAGATAGTGTATACTATTTAAGTAAGTCAAACGGAGTGGTACTCAAGTGGCTGAAGAGGACGGTTTGCTAAATCGTTAGGGGGGGCAACTCCCGCCAGGGTTCAAATCCCTGCCACTCCGCCAAATTAAAAGCTAAGGACATCGGTTAACGCCGGTGTCTTTTTTGTTTTCTGCCGTAGGGCAGGCAATGGCAAAAGTGTTTCTTAAACTGTTCCCCAATTTTCAGAAAATACTTATTATCACTGCCCATCTTGCAATTTTGGCATGGCGGTATATAATAATAGTGCTGCAAATATGCAGGTTATTTTAAATTTATAATTTTGGAGGTAATTATGTCTAAATTGCGTATTGCCATCACTGCCGATACTTACCCGTACGCCAGTGATGTAACCAACCTTGTGCGTGCGCCTTTTACGGCACGCGGCCTTGTCGATATTGTAAATGAACTGGGCGCGCTGCCCATTGTTTTGCCGGATGTTCCCGGCGCTAAAGGCGAGGATTATGTTGATTTGTTCGACGCGCTGATTATTCCCGGCGGGCCGGATGCTGATCCCACTTTCTTCGGCGAAGAGCCTTCGCAGCATATTGGCGCTACAAACTACAAGCGCGATGTGTTTGAAGCAGAAATGTTCAAAGCCTTTTACAAGGCGGGCAAGCCGATTTTTGGCATTTGCCGCGGCTGCCAGTTCATCAACATTATGATGGGCGGCAATGTGTATCAGGATTTGGCGAGCGAAAACCCGGACGCTTATATCCGCCATTCGCAGGGCGCTAACGGCTGCTACCCCACGCACCACGTTACGGTAGAAAAGGACAGCCTTTTGTATGGTTCCCTCGGTGAAAAGGCCTATGTAAATTCCCGTCACCACCAGGGCATTAAAAAGGTGGGCGAAGGCTTAAAGGTTACTGCCAAAGCTGCCGACGGCGTGGTAGAAGCTATCGAAAGCACCGATGGCCAGATTGTTGCCGTGCAGTGGCACCCAGAAAACATGTGGCAGGAACACGCAGAAATGCGCAAAATTTTTGCCGATTTTATCAGCCGCGTGGCTGCAAGCAAAAAATAATTGAAGGTGATTTGTAAATGAGCAATAAAGCTAAAATGGGCTTTTGGACGATTGTGCTTTTTGGCATTAACAGCATCATCGGTTCGGGCATTTTCCTGCTGCCGAACCAGGCTGTAAGCATCATCGGCCCGGCAAGCCTGGGCGTACTTTTGTTTGATATGCTGCTGGTGCTGGCTATGACCTTTTGCTTTGCCGAAGCCAGCGGCCTGTTTAAGGATAACGGCGGCCCGTACATTTACGCCAAAGAGGCGTTCGGCAACTTCATCGGCTACGAGGTTGGCTTTTTAACGTGGATTACGCGCATTATTGCGTTCTCTACTATGGGTGTAGGCTTTGCCACCGCTTTGGGCGGGATTATCCCTGAACTTGCTTCCCCGATGATGAAAAATGTTATTGTTACCGTAATTTTTGCGTTGCTGGCCACGATGAACCTGTTCGGCGTGCAGCTGTTTAAGGTTATTCAAAACCTGGCGACGGTGGCGAAAATTCTGCCGTTTGTGCTGTTTATCGGCATGGGCATTTTCTTTATTGATACCGCTAACTTTACGCCGCTGTTCCCGGGCGGGGAATACACGCCGGGCACTTTTGGCACGGCTGCGGTAATGCTGTTCTTTACCTTTACCGGCTTTGAGAGCATCGCCGTTGCGGCTTCCGAAATGGACAACCCGCAGAAGAACCTGCCGCGCGCAATTTTGGTTGCCATTATGATTGTAGCTGCCATTTACTTTTTGCTGCTGGCGTGCGCTATCGGCATTATGGGCTACGACCTTGCCAATACTACTGTGCCTGTGCAGGATGCCTTTGGTAAAATTGCAGGGCCTTTCGGCACCGGCATTGTTGCTTCCGGTACGCTTATTTCTATCGGCGCGCTGTGCATCAGTTCTTCCTTTGTAACGCCGTACAGCTGCCTGGCTTTGGCCGAAAAAGGCATGCTGCCTGCCGTTATGACGAAGCGCAACCGCTTTAACGCTCCGTACTGGTGCATTCTGGCATCGACCGTTATTGCGATGCTTATTGCCTACACCGGCAGCTTTACCTTCCTCGCTTCCATCAGCGTGGTATCGCGTTTCTCGCAGTATATCCCGACGTGCCTGTCCATTCCGGTGTTCCGCAAAAAAATGCCGGATGCGCCGCGTGCGTTTAAAATTCCGTTCGGCCCGGTTATCCCTGCTATCGCCGTGCTGACGAGTTTGTGGCTGCTGGCGCAGGCTAAACCGCAGCAGCTCATTATGGGCCTTGGCGCAGCGGTTATCGCCGTACCGTTCTATTACTTTGTTTACAAAAATAAAAAAGATGAGGCTTGATTTTAGCCAAAACAAAAGCGAAGGCATAACGCCTTCGCTTTTTTACTATCCGCAACAGGGAGGGCGGAAGTTATATCATTTTTAACAGCACTATGCCGCCAATCATGGTGGCGATGCCGAAAAGCCCCAGCGGTTTAATTTTGAGCCCGAAAAACAGCTTATCTATAAAGGTGGTGCCCAAAATACCAATGGTGCCCCACAGCGCGTAGGCAATGCTTAAATCAAGCGTTTTCAGTGCCTGCGCCATAAACATAAACGCTGCGCCAACCAGCGCCAGTGCGCCGTAACCATATTTTTTCACGGCAAAGCCGTTAGATTTTTTTAAGCACATATTAGCTAAAATATCCAGCGTAACGGCAATGATAATATAAATAAAACCTGTAATCTGCGTCATTTTTAATCACACTCCGTTTTGGCGGTGCCGTTTTTAAGCATTACCAGCCCGGCAATGATGACGCCGAAGGCCAAAAGCTTAACGGGCGGCATGGTTTCATTAAAAATAAGCCACGCCATTAAAGCCGTACCCGCAAGGCCAAGCCCTTCCCAAACGGCGTAGGCAACGCTGATGGGTATTTTTTTAACCGCCTTGCTGAGGCAGAAGTACGAGCAGCCCATGGCGAGGAGCATTACCGGGTAGCCGATAAGCCATTCGTGCGTTACGGAAAACTTCATAAATGTAGTGCCGGCAACTTCCAGCCCGATGGCTGCCAGCAGCATATAAAAGTGCGTCATAATAATTCATCCTTTCGCTTGCGGTAAGCTGTTTTAACCGCTATAATAAGTATAAAGTATGGTGCTGCACCATAGTCAAGAGGTGTTTTTGTGACGCAGAGATTTTTAAAAACGGGCGAGTTTGCCGCGTTTTGCAATACAACCAAGGATACGCTTTTTTATTATGACGCTATCGGCCTTTTAAAGCCGGTGCGCACGGCTGCCAACGGCTACCGCTATTATGCGCTGAACCAGCTGTATATGTTCGATTTGATAACGACGCTGAAGGAGCTGGGCCTGCCCTTGCAGGATATTAAAAGCTATATGGACGGGCGCGATACGGACGCGTTTGTGGAGCTTTTAAAGGAGCAGGACAAGCGCCTGAAGGAAAAAATTGACGTGCTTACGCGCCGCCGCCGCCTTTTGCGCAACACGCTGGCCATTACCGGCAGGGCGTTTGAGGAGGAGGAAGGCGTAATCAGTATCCGGCAGCTGCCGGAGGAGTATTTTATAGTTAGCGACAGGCCGCGCGGCAACAGCGAAAAGGAGCTGTGGGCAGCGATTTCGCGCCTGTGGGATTACTGCAACAAACACAATGCGTATGACGATTTTGTTACCGGCGAGCTGATTGAGCTGAAGGATGTGCAAAACGGCAGCTTTAATATTGCCTTTTATACCTCGCGCATCAGCAAAAAAATTAAAAGCCGCTATCTGCACGTTAAGCCTGCGGGGCTATACGCCGTAAAATATGTGCGCAGCAGCTACGACGATTTGCCGCAGGAATTTGCTGCTTTTTGCAGCGGCGTGGCGGCGTTGGGTTATGCCGTGTGCGGCGGCATTTACCAGAACGACATTACCAATTACCTTTCTGAGCAGCACGACGACGAATATTTAATGAGCATTGAGGCGCGCGTGGAGCGTGCGTGAGGGTAGCATGGAACGGAACAGAACCATAACCGTAAAGGATTTAAAGCTGTGCGCTGGGCTGGCGGCAGCTATATTTGTGCTGGCGTGCGCAGCGCTTGTTGTTCCCACACCGTGGGCGGATTGGCGCTTTAGCGCGGCGCTGTTTATTTTGCAGATAGTGGTTGCTGCGCCGCTGGTGTATTTTGCGCGCCCGTTTTTAAACAGCGGCAGGCGCAGTTTGTTTGGCGGCGTGCCGCAGATGCAGGGGCTTTTGTTTGCTGCCTGCATTGTGGCAGTTTGCGCAGCTATTGGCGCGGGCTTAAAACTTGCAGGGCAGGGCACGGGCGTTGCAGCGCTGTTAATGGCGCCTTTAGCAGTTAATTTACTGTTATTATTTATAGATGGTTATGTTAAAAACAGCAGCGGCATAACGGCAGCTGAAGAAGCGGACGCAACCGCGGCGTTTGTGCTGCCCGCAGTTTTTGTAATGGCACTGGTGGCGGCGCTTAGCTGGTGGTTTTACGGGCTGGGCGCAGCGGCGGCGTGGCAGGCTGCGGGCGCAGTGCTGCTTGCGGCAGGCGCAGGCGTGTTTATGCTGGGGCAAAGCCTGCCCTTGTATTATGCGCTGCACAACGCTAAACAAAACGGCTATGCCTTTAACGATGCCGCCTCGGCGGAGGAGTGCCGCCGCTTAACCATGGCAGTTTTTGACGAAGCGCTTGCCAAAGGCACGGCGCAGGAGATAACGGATATAGTAACCACAACCATCAGCGAGGCGCAGCTATTGGCGCTGGCAGCCGCCGTAAGCCAGGTGGCGCAGCTGCCGCAGGCAGGGCTGTTTGCAGCGCAGGCGCAGGGCCTCGTCCTGCCGGTTTGCAGCGGCGCGGTAAAAATGCGCGGCGGCGTATCGGTGCAGTGCGCGGGTAAAAACATCCGCATGGGCACGTTAGATTTTGTGCGTACAGTGGCAAGCGTGCCGCCGCAGTTTGCGGCTATGCAGCACAGCTTTGCCGCGCAGGTCAAACAGGTTTATATGCTCACCTCCGGCCGCAAGCTGCTGGGGCTTATCGCCGTGGGGCAGGGCGTTAATACGGAGGCGGGCGCAGCGGTGCAGGCATTGCAAAGGCTCGGCGTCCGCACGGTAATGTTCAGCAGCGGCACTAAGGCAGCGGCAGAATACACTGCTGCCAAAGCCGGCTTTAGCCGGACTGTGGCAGAGCTTGCCGAAGCGCACCAAAAGGAACTGGCGGACGCTTTTTGCCGCACCGGCGAATTTTTAGCGGTGGTTAAACCGGCACCGGGCGGGGCAGCCGCTGTGTTTTACAGCCCGACAGGCACGCAGGCAGGCGGTTTGCTGGTGCAGAGCGTAGATAATTTAGCGCAGGCCGTTGTGCTTAGCGGCAGGCTGAACGCGGTGCGTAAACAAAACAATAAAATTGCGCTGTGGCTGGGGGCGTTGTGGGCTGTTTTGGCGGCGTGCGGATGGGTGCTTATGTTTAAGGCTTTGCTTCCGGGCGCGGCGCTGGCGCTGATGCTGGCAATATCGGCGTTAGCCGTGTGGTTAAGCAGCCGCAGGGTGAAGGGCTAAAAACCAAACTGCTGTGAGGAGGCTTGCAGCAGTTTTTTAATTATTAATAAAAAAAGATTAAAAAATTTTTAAAATTTTAGCACTCACCTATTGACAGTGCTAACAACAAGTGGTATATTATATTCAGAACGAAGGAAGGCCCCGATGAGGGGGCGGCCCGGAAGTTCAGAAGCGACAGCCTTTGAGACTGCTGATATAAATTGTGTAGTTTGAAAGGAAGTATTTATTATGATGTTACCTGCACTGTTTAGTGAAAACTTATTTGATGACTTTATGGACGATGCTTTTGAAAGAAACTTTTTTGGCGCACGCAATCCGCTGTATGGCAAACACAGCAAAAACCTTATGAAGACGGACGTTAAAGAAACTGATAAATCTTATGAGCTTGACATTGACCTGCCGGGCTTTAAAAAAGATGAAATCACCGCTCATCTTGAAAATGGCTACTTAACCGTATCGGCTGCGAAAGGCGTTGATAAGGACGAGAAGGATAAAGAAGGCCATTACATCCGCCGTGAGCGTTACAGCGGCAGCATGTCGAGAAGCTTCTATGTAGGCGATGCTGTTAAAGAAGAAGAAATCCACGCTAAATACGAGGACGGTATTCTTAAACTGAGCATTCCTAAAAAAGATGCAAAAGCAGTAGAAGGAAAAAAATACATCGCCATTGAAGGCTGATAATAATAGCATAAACTAAAAAAGCAGCTGCGGCACTTGTGCCGCAGCTGCTTTTGTGTTATGGGGAAGAAAAAGCACCGTACTTTTCAGTACGGTGCTTTTTTATTTACTATTAAACCTTCAATATTAACTTTACCCTACCACCTTCGGCTGGAGCCGCCGCCACCGCCGCTGCCCCCGCCAAAGGTGCCACCGCCGCCGAAGCCTCCGCCTCCTCCGCCGCGGCGGAAGATGGAGAGTATCAGTATTTGGGTGATGAACCCGCCGAAGAACAAATTATCAATAATCAGCAGCACGGCAATGCCCACGCCGATGGCGATTTTAGCCCACAGCGGCAGGCTGTCGTCCTGCTTAGGCGCGGGCGGCGTGTAATTAACGCCTTCCAGCTTTACGTTGTACTCTTTGGCAACTGTCGCCGCCGTTGCGGCATAGCCGTTAACAATGCCCTCGGCGTATTTGCCCTCGCGGAAGTACGGCAGCATGGTTTCGTCCTGTATGCGCCCGGTTAAGCCGTCGGGCAGCGCGCCCTCCAGCCCGTAGCCAACTTCAATGCGGCTCTGCCGGTCGTTTGTGGCAACCAAAATCAGCACGCCGTTATTTTTATCGCGGCTGCCAATGCCCCAGCTGCGCAGCACGTTCAGCGCATAGCTTTCAATCGGCTCGCCGTCCAGCGTGGGCACGGTTAGCACGGCAACCTGCGCCGTTGTTTTGGCGTCCAGCTCGCGACCCAGCGCATAAATTACTTTTTCGCCGTCGGGCGGAATAACATTGGCGTAATCCTGCACATAAATATTGGTGCCTGCCTGCGGTTTGGGCGGTATTTCCGCCGCCTCCAGCCCGGCTGCGGCAAAAAAGGTTTGCAGCAGCACCAAAAGCAGGATGAGGTATTGCTTAATCATGCTTTTGCTTCCTTAACGGTTAAAATTGCACCTGCGGCACGGCTTTGGCGCTTTCGGGCACTTCAAAATAATCGCGCTGGCTAAAGCCCAAAATGCCTGCGTACAGCACGGTGGGAAACTGCTTAATGCTGGCGTTAAATTCCTGCACGGCGTTGTTGTAATCCTGACGGGATACGGCAATGCGGTTTTCGGTGCCGGCAAGTTCATCCTGTAACTGTGTAAAGTTAGCGTTGGCCTTCAGCTGCGGGTAGTTTTCGGCAACTACCAGCAGGCGGCTCAGTGCGCTGGTAAGTTCGCCGTCGGCAGCGCTGGCTTCAGCAACAGTTTTAGCGCCGCCCAGTTTGGCACGCGCATCGGCAACAGCCTTAAACACATCGTTTTCGTGCGTGGCATAGCCCTTAACGGTGTTTACCAGGTTGGGTATTAAATCGTTGCGGCGCTGCAGTTGGTTTTCAATTTGAGACCATTTGCCGTTAATGTTTTCGTTCATGCTTACAAGGTTGTTGTAGCCGCTCATCACAAGGCCAAACATCACCAGCAGGGCGGCAATAACAATCATTAAATTTTTATTCATCGTTGGGGTAACCTCCTTAAATTTATTACTTATATTTTAGCGTAAGCGCCGCCTGCGGTCAACTTCGCGCGCCGGGCGCGATGTGAATTAATTGTGTTTTAAATTTTACATAATTTACAGCTTTTTAACCAAAACTACATTTATTTGATTTGCATTTTACCCGCTGCCTACATTGCATTTTAAATTTACTTGATAAGATACAGGCAACCAATAAAATTATGGAGGGTTATGAATATGAGCTTAAAGAAAAAAATTGCAGGCGTGCTGCTTGCAACCATGTGTACGGCCTTTTTTGCAGGCTGCGGCGGCGATAACAAATCTGCCGATACTGCCAGCGGCAAAAAGGTGCAAATTGAATACTGGCACGTTGCTTCCGAAAGCTTCGGCGGGCAAACCGTTAAAGAGCTGGTAAAGGATTTTAACGAAAAGCATCCCAATATTGAGGTTGTAGAAAAATACAATCCGGATATGTATAAAGGCCTTACCCAAAACTTGCAGGCAGCCATTGCCTCCGGCAAGAACCCGGACGTAGTGCAGATGGGCTGGTCCTACCTTAACTATGCTGCCGAAAATTTAAAATATCAGGACATTAACGAAGCGTTTGCCAAGGACGCTAAAGACCCGAACTTTTTAAAAGACAACTTCCTGCCTAACGTACTGGCACTGGCGCAGACCGAGGACGGCAAACAGATTGGTGTGCCTTATTCCATCAGCGTGCCGGTACTTTACTACAACCCCGAAATTTTTAAGGCCGCAGGCCTTGACCCTGCTAACCCGCCCAAAACCTGGAACGAGGTTAAAGCAGCTGCCAAACAGATTAAAGATAAAACCGGCAACATGGGCTTTTTTATGCAGGAATATGCCGATAACTGGACCCAGCAGGCTATCATCGAATCTAACGGCGGCAGCATGCTGAAAAAGGTTGACGGCAAAACCGTAGCAGGTTTCGATACTCCGGAAGCTGCCGAAGCATATCAGCTGTTGGCTGACATGGTTAAAGACGGCACCGGCCTGCATGCAACCAATGAAGAAGGCTTCCAGGCTTATCTCAGCGGCAAGCTGGGCATGGTTTGCACCACTATTGGCAAACGCGCCAACTTTGAAAAGAGCGCCAAGTTTGAAGTAATGGCTGCTCCGTTCCCGGTATTTGAAGGCAAAGAGCTGAAGGTTCCGGCAGGCGGCAACTTCTTAATGCTGTTCAGCACTGACGACGCTAAAAAACAGGCTGCCGTTGAATTTATTAAATATCTGGAATCTCCGGAAGCATTACTGAAATGGAGCACCGGCACCGGCTACCTGCCGCCGCGCAAGGGCGTTGAAAACGACCCCAACGGCTTTAAAAAGCTGGTAGAAACCAACAAAAACATTCAGGTTGCCCTTTCCTTAATGCCTAACCTTGTGCCCTGGGCAAGCTTCCCCGGCGCTAACGGCTTACAGGCCGAACAGCTCCTCATCGACGCCCGCGATATTATCCTGAGCGGCAAGGAGAGCGCTGCACAGGCACTGCACGAAACCGCAGAAAAAATCAACAGCCTGATGTAACACGGGCTGATAAAGCTTCAGGCTGCTGCGTTAAGCGGCAGCCTGATTTTTACTAAAGGAGTAAATTTTATGGAAAAGAATAAATGGCACGCGTTTTTATTTTTGCTGCCAAGCGTTTTCTTCTTTGCGGTGTTTTCTTACTGGCCGCTGCTGCAAAACCTGTATTTAAGCTTTTTCAGCTGGAACATGGTAAGCCCTACAATGAAGTTTGTCGGCGCAGAAAACTATACCGCCGTGCTCGGCAGCGAGGAGCTTATTAAAATACTGATTAACACGGTGGCCTTTGTAGCCATACTTTTAGTGCTGAACTTTGTGCTGCCGTACCTGTTTTCGTATGTGCTGGGGCATCTGGTAACGCGCGGCAAGGCGTTTTACCGTTCCACGCTGTTTATGCCGGCAACGCTGTCGCTTGCCGTAGCCAGCATTTTGTTTTTGTGGATTTACAACCCGCTGGCAGGACCGTTAAGCATCGTGCTTTCGTGGTTTGATATGGAATCGCCGCGCTGGTTTAAAGAAAACGGGCTGGTAATTTTTGCCATCTGCACCATCATCGGCTGGAAGATTTTTGGCTACAACCTCATCATCATGCTGGCCGCCATGCTTTCCGTGCCGAAGGAAATGATTGAAGCCGCCAAGCTGGAAAACGCCAGCAACTGGCAGATTTTTAAACAGATTATCATCCCAATGACGTCATCGACCGCTATTTATGTCTTCACGGTAACGGTAGTGTTCGGTTTGCAGCACGTTTTAGTGCCGGTAAACATGCTTACGCAGGGCGGGCCCGACCAGGGCAGCTCCAACCTGGTGTACATTATTTACCAGTACGCGTTTGTATTTTTCCAAACCGGCAAATCGGCTGCCTTTGCCATTATCACCATGGTGTTCTACATTGCGTTCCTGCTGTTCAGAACCAAATATTTAGAGAAGAAGGTATATTATGAAAACTGATAAAAAAGAGTATTTGTGGCATATCCCACTGTTAATAGCCGTTTTTATCCAGCTGTGGCCGATAGTTTTTATGATTTCCACTTCTTTAAAGGATATGGACCAGATTTTCCAGGCTACGCTGAACCCGCTGCCCTTCCCGCCGACGCTGGCCAACTACACCACGGTGCTGGAGGACTTTCCGCTTTTCACTTACATTTACAACACCTTTGTCATCGCTGCCGGTACTACCGTAATGAAGGTAATTACCAGCGTTCTGGCAGCCTTTGCCTTTATTTATTACGATTTTAAATATAAGGAAACCATTTTTAACAGCATGCTGCTCACCTTTTTCATCCCCATAACGGTGCTGATTATGCCTAACTACCTTTTAATGAGCAAGCTGAACCTGTTAAACCATCCGCTGGGCGTAATGTTGCCCGCTTTTGCGGACGGCATGGGCATTTTTTTAATGCGCCAGACGATGCGCGGCATACCCAAGGCGCTGTTTGAAGCAGCTATTTTGGACGGCGCCGGCCCGCTGACGATATTGAAAAAGGTAATCCTCCCGCTGATTAAGCCTTCCGTTATCGCGGTGGCAATTTTGTTCTTCATCAACTCGTGGAACGAATACTTCTGGCCGCTTTTAGTTTTGCAGGACAAGGAAATGTACACCCTTCCGCTGGCACTGCAAATGTTCATCAGCGCCGAGGGCGGCAGCGAATGGGGCATTGCCATGGCCGTTGCCGTACTGACGAGCCTGCCGCCGCTTATTTTGTACGTATTCTGCCAGAAGTTCATCCTTAATACATTTATGCAATCGGGGGTTAAAGGTTAATAATGAATAGCATAGTTTTTAACAATGTCTGCAAATCCTACGGCGACGCTAAAATTGTAAAATCGTTAAATTTAGAAATTAAAGAAGGCGAAAGGCTCATTCTGCTCGGGCCTTCCGGCTGCGGCAAAAGTACAACCCTGCGCATGATTGCAGGCCTTGAGGAAATTACCAGCGGCGAGCTTATTATGGGCGGCAGGGTTATTAACGACGTGCCTGCCGGAGAACGCAACGTGGCGATGGTGTTCCAAAGCTACGCGCTGTTTCCGCATCTTTCCGTGTGGGATAACATTGCCTTTGGCTTAAAAATTCAAAAACTGCCGGAGGCAGAAATTAAAAAACGCACCGAGGAAGCGCTGAAAATTTTAAATTTGCAGGGCTACGAAAACCGCAAGCCGAAAGACCTTTCCGGCGGGCAAAAGCAGCGTGTGGCGCTGTGCAGGGCGCTGGTTAAGCAATCGCCGTACTTCCTTTTGGACGAGCCGCTCTCTA
This sequence comes from uncultured Phascolarctobacterium sp., assembly GCA_949288065.1. GTDB lineage: Bacteria > Bacillota > Negativicutes > Acidaminococcales > Acidaminococcaceae > Fusicatenibacter_A. The sequence continues at coordinate 50,048 of CASEIL010000005.1, read as the reverse complement.
ACCTCGACGCGCAGCTGCGCCAGCAGGCGAGGACGGAGCTGGTGCGTATTCACGAAATTTACAAACCGACCATGATTTATGTAACGCACGACCAGATTGAGGCGATGACGGTTGCCAACCGCATTGTTGTTATGCGCGACGGTGTTTTGCAGCAGGCAGGCACGCCGGACGTTATTTACCATCACCCCGCCAACACCTTTGTGGCAGGCTTTATCGGCTCGCCCGCTATGAACATCATCAGCGGCTATTACAGCAGCGGCACGCTGAAAATAGGCGACGTGGTCAGCGAGGTGCCGGAGCTGTGGCAAAAAGTGCTGGCAGGGCGCAATAATGTGCTTATCGGCATCAGGCCGGAGCATTTAAAACCGGCGGCGGACGGCAAAATTAAAGGCGCTGTAAGTTACCAGGAAAACACCGGCAACCAGCGCACCTTAACCGTTAACGCAGGCGGCGAAACGCTGTTTGTAACGCTGCCGGGCGTTGGCGCTGAGGTTAGCGGCAATATCGGCCTTGATTTTAACTGGGACGAAGTAAGCCTGTTTGACGCAGAAACAAAAACAAATATCGGTTATGTACAAAAGGGTGAGATTATAAAATGAAATTTTCTGTAAGCGATTTACCCTTCGGCAGCTTCAGCAAAAGCTTTTTAAAGGCGCTGCCGATGCAGTATGATATTGAATTTTTTTACGAGTTTGGCACCGACCATTACTGGGATTATGTGCTGAAGGATTTAAAGGAAAAAGACGGCGTGAGCCGCCGTTTCAGCATCCACGGGCCGTGTGTGGCGGTAAACCTTGCCGACCTGCACGACACGGCTTACCTTGAGGTTTACGAAAAAACCTTTGCCTATGCCGCTAAAATTAACGCTGCCTTTGTGGTTGTGCACAGCAATGAGGCGTGGCGCTTTGCCGGTGAAAGGCAGGCGGTGCAGGAACTTGTTTACGGGCGCATTGAAAAGCTGCTGAAACTGGCGGCTAAATACGGCGTAACCGTGGCGCTGGAGAACGTAGGCTTGCGCACAACGGGCACGCTGCTGTTTGAGTATGAGGAATACCTGGGCCTGTTTAAACGCTTCCCTCAGGCAGCGGCGCTTTTGGATACCGGCCACGCCCATGTTAACGGCTGGAAGCTGAGCGATGTGCTGCGCGACTTAAACAGCAAGCTGGTGGGCGTGCATATTCACGATAACGATGGTACGGCAGACAGCCATTTGCCGGTTGGCAGCGGCAATATTTTCTGGGCAGATTACTTTACCGCCGTAAAAAAATATGCGCCGCAGGCAGTGCAGGTTTGCGAATACGCCGCTGTTAATCAGTACGGCATGGTAACAGAAAGCCTTGCCAAACTGGAAAAGCTGGTTGACTAAACTCAAACGTGCAAATTAATGTTTTGGGATTTACTAAAAACTGTAAAGTTTTAACAAAATTAGCGATATAAAAATTAAACTGTTGCACAAAAATGCTAATTTTAGCAAATTGTGTTGACAGGCATGGACTGTCCTGCTATACTGTACCTATCTTTAAAAAGATATGGCTAAAAACTATGACAGGGAGTAAAGCATACAAGCCTTGCAGAGAGCCGGTGGGTGGTGCAAACCGGCAGGCGGCTATGCGCGGCTCGCCCTGAAGTTCTTTTTTTGAAACAGCAGTAGAAAAAAGCGCGCACCGGCGTTATGGCAATGAGTATAATGTAGGGTGGTACCGCGTATTACGCCCCTACCGGGTTTCCGGTAGGGGCGTTTATATATTTTAAACAAAAATGGGGGAAAGAACATGGAGCCGGGAGAGAAATTAAGACAAAGACTGGCACAAAAAGAAATTCTTGTGCTGCCGGGCGTTTACGACGCTTTGACAGCCAAAATCGCCGTCAGCGAAGGCTTTGACGGCGTGGTAATGGGCGGATACGCTGTGGCGGCGTCCCGTTTGGGCGAGCCGGATGTTGGCTACCTGTCGATGACGGAGATGCGCGACGCTGTACGCACCATCGCCCGCGCGGTGGATGTGCCCGTTGTTACCGACGGCGACACAGGCTACGGCAACGCGCTCAGCGCAAGGCGCACCTTGCAGGAATACGAATGGGCAGGCGCGGCAGCCGTGCTGTTTGAGGATCAGGTGTGGCCCAAGCGCTGCGGGCACATGGCAGGCAAGCAGGTTGTCGATGCCGCAGAACACGCTAAAAAAATCCGCGCGGCGGCGGATGGCAAACTGAAACAAAGCACGCTGTTAATTGCCCGCACGGACGCGAGAGCCGTGCTGGGGCTGGACGCAGCCATTGAACGCGGCAAGCTGTACCTTGACAGCGGCGCGGAAGCGCTGTTTATTGAAGCCCCGCAAAGCGTGGAGGAGCTGGAGAAAATCGGCAAAAGCTTTCCGGATACTATTTTGATTGCCAACATGATTGAGGGCGGCAAAACGCCGGAGTTGACCGCAAAGGATTTGGAGAATTTAGGTTTTGACATTGTATTTTGGCCCTGTACGGCGCTGTACACCATTACGCGCGCCTTCCGCGATGTAATGCGCACGCTGCGCAGGGAGGGCACCACATTAAGCTGTGACGATAAAATGCTGCATTTTACCGAGTTTAACAGCTTTATCGGGCTTGATAAATACAATGAATTAGATAAAAAATATAAATAAGGGAAAGGATGTTTTACTATGAAGATGTGGAAAAAATTTACGGCGACCGCTCTGGTGGCGGCTATGGCACTTGTTGGCGGCTGCGGCGGCAGCGGTGATGGCGATAAGGCTGCAGAGGGCAAGGTTACTTTAAAGCTGGCTACGGCGCTGCCTTCCAGCCATCCGCTGGTTAAGGGCATGGAAAGTTTTAAGGCCAAGGTTGCCGAAAAATCGCAGGGCAGTGTGGACGTGGTTATTTATCCTGCCGGGCAGCTTTATAACGATAAAAACATGAACGACGCTATCATCAGCGGCGGCATTGATTTGGGGCTGAACTCCGTTGGGCGCTGGGCCAGCATTGTGCCTGCCATGGACGTGTTTGACGTGCCGTTTTTGTTCCCCGATTATGAAAAGGTAGATAAGGCCATTGACGGCGGCCTGGGCGAAAAGCTGGGCAGCGAGCTTTTGAAAAAGGGCGTGCGCCCGCTGATTTGGGCCGACTACGGTTTTGTGCAGTTTGCCAACAACCTGCGCGAGGTTAAAACCCCTGCCGATTTTGCAGGTTTAAAAATCCGCGGTTACAGCAAATATTCTTCCGAAACCATTAAGGCTTTGGGCGCTTCTTCCGCCACCATGGGCGCCAGCGAGGTTTACATGGCTATCCAGCGCGGCACCATCGACGGGCAGAGCAGCGGCACCACCGCTATGCGCGACCGCAAAATGTACGAGGTACACAAATATTTAACCGTTACCAACCACGCTTCTCCGGAATTTATTTTGGCGATGAACGAAAAGGTTTATGCTAAATTAAGCGACGCGCAGAAAAAGGCTTTGAACGACGCTGCTAACGAAGTACGCGACGACCTGCGCAAAAACGCCAAAGCAGAAGATTTGCAGGCGCTTGAAGATTTGAAAAAGGCCGGTATGCAGGTTTATGTAGTGCCCGAAAGTGAAATCGGCGCCTGGCGCGAAGCCACCAAAGGCGTATGGGATTTGTTTACTAAAGAAAACGGCGCTCTCGGTCAGGAACTTATCGACATCTGCACCAAAGCGTAAGGCTTAAGCTGATAGGAATGAGTGTGGTATTGTGAAGAATTTTCTGAAGGTTTACGATAAGGTTGTCGCCCTGCTGACGAACATAGCGGGCGTGGTGGCAGGCCTTTTGATTTTGCTGATTGGCTTTATGATTGTGTATGAAATCATTGCCAGAAACATTTTTAATTCGCCGACGGAGTGGGTAATGGAAATTTCCACCTACTGCATCATCATAGCGGGCTTTTTGGGCATGGGCGTGGCCTACGCGGGCAAAAAACATATCCATGTAGATATTCTGCTGGTGCATTTATCCGCCAAAACGCGCTGCTATATTGAGGTTTTAACCTCGCTGGCAGGCATTTATTTCAGCTATCTTTTTACGGTGGAAGCGTGGAAAATGATGCAGCTTTCCATCGAGTTTAACAACTGCGCGCCCACTACCTTAAGCACGCCGCTGTGGATTCCGCAGTCGTCGCTGCCGGTGGGCATGTTCATCCTGCTTTTGCAGATTATTGGCACGCTGCTGCACGATATTGAAAAAATTACAAGCAATAATTTTGAAGAGGGGGTAAATTAAAATGCTGGCAATGTTTACTATCCTCTTACTGGTTTTGCTGTTTTCCGGCCTGCCGGTAGCCTTTGCGCTGGGCGTATCGGGCATTGTGGGTATGGTGCTGTTCCTTGGCGGCGAGGGGGCGCTGGCACAGCTGCCGATTATCGGCTATAAATCGCTGGACGATTTTGTTTTAACGGCCGTGCCGATGTATATTTTAATGAGCCAGATTTTGCTGACCGGCAAGGTTGGCAACGACCTGTTTGAGCTGGCCAACAAATGGCTGCGCCACCTGCCCGGCGGTTTGGGCGTGGCGACGGTTATTGCCTGCGCCATTTTTGCGGCTATTACAGGCTCTTCCGTAGCCTGCGCCGTAACCATTGGCTCCATTGCGATACCGGAGATGCTCTCGCGCGGTTACAGCCGCCATTTGGTGCTGGGCACGGTTGCGGCTGGCGGCACGCTTGGCATTTTAATCCCGCCTTCCATACCGATGATTTTGTACGGCGCTATTACCGATGAATCCATCGGCAAACTGTTTATGTCCGGCGTTGTGCCCGGCGTTTTGCTGACGCTGATGTTTATTTCCATCGTGGTGTACAGCTCGCGCAATCTGCCAATGCAGCCTGCCGCCAGCTGGGATGAGCGTATAACGGCGCTGAAAAAATCCTTCTGGGGCTTAATGCTGCCGGTAATCGTTGTTGGCGGCATTTACACCGGCGCGTTTACGCCCACCGAAGCTGCAGGCGTCGGCACGGTATACAGCCTGTTCATTACCTTTTTTGTATACCGCACCCTTGGCTTAAAGGATATGCCCGAAATTTTGCGCGACACCATTCAAACCAGCTGCATGATTTTCGCCATTATGATTGGCGCCAGCCTCTTCGGCTTTGTGCTGACCATTTTAAACGCGCCGCAGGCGCTGACGGAATACGTTGCCGGGCTGGATATGGGGCGCTGGGCAGTGTTTGTTGCCATTAACATTTTGCTGCTGTTTTTGGGCTGCATTCTGGAATCTATTTCCATCATCTTCATTACGCTGCCGATACTGTTCCCGCTGATTATGCGCATGGGCTTCGACCCCATCTGGTTCAACGTAGTAATGCTGCTGAACCTTGAGCTGGCGCTGATTACCCCGCCTGTCGGCATGAACCTGTTTGTATTGCAGGGCATCAGCCCCGAAAGCAGAATGACGGACATTATTAAAGGCGTTGTGCCGTTTGGCCTCGCCATGGCGTTGGAGATTTTAGTGCTGTGCTTCTTCCCGGAGATTGCCACCTGGCTGCCCGGCGTGCTTAAATAACAACTGCTTTTAAACACCGCTTACGCGGGATAAAAAATTAAAACGCACTGCGCTCTGGCTTACATTGAAAGGTAGCCTGTGCAGTGCGTTTTGTTTTGTTCTTTATTTTATATTACGTCTTTGTATAAAGGATAGCGCTTTTAATTCATACTATCTTATTCATGTTACTTTTTATAGGCTAAAAAGTAACCAAAAAGTCTTCGCTCCTGCAAAAAATTTAACCGCTCCGTATCAAATAAGTTTGCCACTTGCAGCGCCTGCGGAACTCGCTTGCTTTGCAAGCTCAAACATCCTCGGCGAATGCTGCAAGTGCCTTTTGATGAAAAGCCTCCGCTGATTTTTTGAAAGTCGCGGTTCCGCTCAAATTCGTACTTTGGCAACTTTTTAAATTTTGGGCAAAGTGTTCCCAAAAGTTTAATTTATTGTTTGATAAAATGGATTTTACTTAATAATATGTGCCGTGATAATTGTATAACTATACGAATTGATAGTGATTTTGATGTTTTCAACTTCGCAATACCAATTTTTACCCTGTTTGTATATATTGCAATTTTTATCCAAAATCTTATTTTTACAATACTCAACAACATCTACTGTATCTATCTTTAAGTTTCTTCTAATTCTATTAACGCCCATTTCAGTTGTATGAATTTTACTAATATTATCAAGTAAAATCTTTTGATCTTCCATTTTTCCCTCAACTTCCGATTTATCATCATAAGTTTATTTTAACATTATTACAGGTAAATTACTATCAGTTAAAAAATAACTAAAAGAGGTATGGCGTTTGCCATACCTCTTTACGGGTAAGATGGGTAAAGTTATTTATATAATGCTGCTGCTGTCATGTCAAGGTAGTTTGCGCCGTCGTAATTGGGGAAGGCTTTTTGCATGGCGGTTTTAAAAGCGTTGGCGTTGGTGCAGTTTTGCGCAATGGTTTTGGTTTCGGCTAAATAGCGCAGTTTTTCTTCCACTGCGTCCTGTCCTTCCACGCCGCCGTGCGAGGTTAAAATAAGCTCGTAGCCTGCGTCCTTAAAGCCCTGCACTTCGGCAGCAAAGGCGTCGATATGGGCGAGGCTGCCAAGGATGGAGTGCGTATTTTTGCCCAGCATGTGCGTGTAAACAGCGTTAAACGCGGGGATAACAAGGTCGTAGCTTTCGCCGCAGTCAAGCAGCTCAAAATCCACACCGGCAATTTGCACTTTGCCGCTTACTACATTAGTAATTTCAGCCACGTCGCTGCCGTGGAAGCCGCTGCCAAAGGCCTGCGCCAGCCCGTCGGTAATGGCGCGCGCCGTGCCGCCTGCAACCGAGGCTTTAGCGCCCGCAGTGCCGTAAACCCTCATGCCCTTAATGTAATCCGCCCCGGCGGGATGGCAGCAGATAAAAATGTCCTGCATCGGTTTGCCAAGCGTTTTAATGTAGCCTTGCCATGCTTCTAAATTTTCGGTAAAGGCAGGCAGCTCAATGCCGATGAGGGCGTCTTTGCCCTCCACAATGTAGGCAACGTCCGCCAGTGCGTCGCCGGTGGCAAAGCTGTGCAGCTTAAGCCCGTTGTTTTCATAAACCGTAACCGTACCTGCGTTTAAGGTGATAGTGTTTAAAATTTTGTTAGCCATAATAATAACCTCCGTTAATGCTGTTTTGTTTTTACGGTTACATTATAAAAGGCAAATGCCTGCTGTACAAGTACGCACAAATCTATTACTTAGTCACAATTTGGTAACCGTCCTTGCCCATAACAGCGCAATAGATTATAATTTAATGTAACATTAAAAACTAAACTTTTGCGGAGGTAAATGCTATGCTTACCAAAGAAGAACTGCCCGCCTGCCCGGTGGCAACCACAGTGGCGCTTATCGGCAGCAAGTGGAAGCTGTTAATTTTGCGCAACCTTAAAGGGCGCGCGTGGCGTTTTAACGAGCTGAAAAAGGATTTAAACGGCATCAGCCAGAAGGTGCTGAGGGACAGCCTGCGCAGTATGGAAAGCGACGGCATTGTCATCCGCACCGTTTATGCGGAGGTGCCGCCGCGCGTGGAATATTCGCTGAGCACGCTGGGCAAATCCATGCTGCCAATTATCGACGTTATGGCCGAGTGGGGCAGAAACTACCAGAAGCAGCTTGGCAAAATTTAATATGTAAATGCCTAAAACTAAAAGCGTTTGGGCATATAAAAAAGAGGTATGGCATTTGCCATACCTCTTTTAAGTTTGTGATTGTATCAGCGGTTATGCCTGATGACGCATTTTGCGCTGTACGAATTTTACGATTTCTACGATAGGAATTACCGAGAAAGCCATGCCCATGGCAATGAAGTATTCTTCAAAGGAGATATGCTGGAATTTAAACATATCGCTGATAACAGGCATGTAAACGATACCGGTACTTAAAACCAGGGAGAAAATCATGGAGCCGTACAGATATACGTTGTGGCCCTGTGCGCTGAAAATGGACTGGTGCTGAGAACGCATGTTGAAAGAATGGAAGATTTCTGCCATTGCCAGCGTAATGAACGCCATGGTCATACCGTCAAGGCTGTCAACAACTTCCCAGCGTCCGGATTCTACATAGTGGCCTACAAAGTAGGATACCAACGTTACGCCTGCCAGCATTATGCCCTGGTATGCGCAGTCAAAGCCCATGCCGCCTGCGAAGATACCTTCGTCAGAAGAACGCGGTTTGCGTTTCATAATATCGGCTTCGCCTTTTTCCATGCCCAGTGCCAGTGCCGGGAATGCGTCGGTAATAAGGTTAATCCACAGCAGGTGGATAGGCAGCAGGATGGTGAAGCCCATCATCGTGGATACGAAAATACTGATAACCTCGGAAAGGTTGGAAGAAAGCAGGAACTGAATGGATTTACGGATGTTGTCGTAAATGCGGCGGCCTTCTTCAACGGCTGCAACGATGGTTGCAAAGTTATCGTCGGCCAGTACCATATCGGCAACGTTTTTGGTAACGTCGGTGCCGGTAATGCCCATGCCGATACCAATATCTGCGTTCTTAATGGAAGGCGCGTCGTTAACGCCGTCGCCGGTCATGGCGGTTACTTTGCCGCGTGCCTGCCATGCTTTTACAATGCGTACCTTGTGTTCAGGCTGTACGCGCGCATATACGGAGTATTTTTCAACAGCGCCGCCGTTGAATTCTTCTTCGCTGATTTCGTTAAGCTGTGCGCCGGTAATTGCCTGGCTGGCGTCTTCAACAATGCCCAGCTGTTTAGCAATGGCAACAGCGGTGTCGATATGGTCGCCGGTAATCATAACCGGGCGGATGCCTGCATTGTGGCATTCTTTAATAGCGTCTACAACTTCCGGGCGAACCGGGTCAATCATGCCGGTAATGCCAACGAAAATCAAATCATGTTCAAGTGCTTCCGGGCTGAAGTCCGTAGGCGGTTTTTCGTATTCGCGTTTAGCGCAGGCAAGTACGCGCAGTGCATTGTTCGCCATGCGGCGGATGTGGCTCTGGATGAGGTCGCGTTCTTTATCGGTTAACGGTTTGATAACGCTGTTTTCATCAAGGTAGTGGGTGCAGAGTGCCAGAACCTCGCCCGGGGCGCCTTTGGTAAACTGAACGTAATCGCAAACGCCGGGGAGTTTAAGATATTCTTTGTTTAAACGCTCGTGAACCGTGGACATCATCTTTCTTACGGAATCGAACGGAGCTTCGCCGATACGCGGATATTCCGGCACGAGTTTGTTTTTCGGGTTGCCTACGGTGTAGGAATAGGTAACGAGCGCTGCTTCGGTAGGCTCGCCGGTAACGTGGCCTGCGTCGTCAATTTCGGCATCGCAGCACAGGCTCATTGCCTTGGCAAGATACGGACGGTCTTTGGTGAAATGGAAGTGGTCAACAACCGTCATCTTGTTCTGAGTTAAGGTACCGGTTTTATCGGAGCAGATAATTTCGGTGCAGCCCAGGGTTTCTACGGCGGTCAGCTTACGGATAACAGCATGGCGTTTGGACATTTTGGTAACGCCGATGGAAAGCACGATGGTAACAACCGCTGCCAGGCCTTCCGGAATAGCTGCTACCGCAAGGCTTACAGCAACCATGAAGGATTCCTGCACAAGGCGGGTGTCGATAGCTTCGGCGCGCCATACGCTGAACGCAAAGATAAATACGCAGATGCCCAGTACCATATAGGTAAGGATTTTACTGAGCTGGCTGAGTTTTTTCTGCAGCGGGGTCATGCCTTCGCTGGCTTCGGTGATGGCGGTGGCAATTTTACCCATTTCGGTGTCCATGCCGGTACCGACAACAACAGCCTTGCCGCGGCCATATACAACGGCGGTGCCGTTATAAAGCATATTTTTGCGGTCGCCCAGCGGAACGTCTTTTTCGTCGCCGCTGGTGGTTAAGGTATCAACCTTTTTGTTAACAGGTACGGATTCGCCGGTGAGGGCTGCTTCTTCAACCTTCAGGCTTGCGCATTCAATAATGCGGGAATCCGCCGGTACGGCGTCGCCTGCTTCAAGGGCGATAACGTCGCCGGGAACAAGGTCCTCGCTTTTAACGGTAACAAGCGCACCGTCGCGGTAAACCTTAGAAGTAGCTGCGGACATTTCCTTCAGGGCTTCAATGGCTTTTTCAGCCTTGCTTTCCTGAATAACGCCGAGTACCGAGTTTAAAATAACTACGAACATAATGATAAAGACGTCAACCGGGGATTCACCGGACAAATAGTTGGTGATGCCGGAAACAACTGCCGCTACCATTAAGATAATCAGCATCGGGTCGCTCAGCTGCTCTAAAAAGCGCTGGAACAGGGAAACCTTTTTCCCTTCGGCAAGTTTGTTCTTGCCATACTTTTGCAGTCTTGCTTCGGCCTCCTGTGTGGATAGGCCGTTTGGATTGGAAGAAACTTCTTTAAAAGTGTTCTCCACAGATTCCAGGTAGAATTTCATTTTTCTGCCTCCCTTAATTTTTTTAAAACACTGCGCAAGCTCATAGCTTTATGACTTGCCTGCATGAGTCTCGTTAATTAAGGCATTTCAGGCGGATTTACCCGGCCGTGTATGTTGAGATGCCCCGTTGTTTACGCGGTAACTACTCCCTCATCTTTAAGTCATACTGCTATAATATAACTTGATGAAAGTATAACATTTTTTAACATAAATTTCAATGATATTCTGCATTGAAACACTAAAATTGTTTGCGGTGAGTGTACTCAAGCCTAAAATGTCCTAAAAATAAAGTATAAAACACCAAAAACACATCTTGACAGCGTAATAAATTTATGGTAAAATCTTGCCATTGTTAAGGGGGAGTAGTTCCCGGCAATAAGTCAACATACTAGCCGCTTGCGGTTTGGCTTATTCTTTAGCTTAACAGCTAAAAACGAGACCTTTAGCACAGAAGAAGTACCATTAGTGTATTCTTTTGTGCTAAGGCGTCTCGTTTTTTTATTTTTATAGATACACTGGCAGAGGGATGTGGTATACAGGCAGATACGCCATAGCGCTGATTTTATTTTAATATGTATGAAATTTAGGAGGGTATTTTTCGATGACAGCGTTTATGACAGCATGTATTTTTGTAGTTTTGGCAGAAATGGGCGACAAAACCCAGCTTCTGGCAATGGCATTTGCCACCAAATATAATTGGAAAACAGTTATGGCAGGCGTTTTTGCAGCGACGGTGTTAAACCATCTTTTTGCCGTTGCGGTAGGCTCTTACTTAACTGAATTTGTATCAATGAGCACCATTCAGCTGGCGGCTTCCATCTCGTTTATTATCTTCGGTTTGTGGACTATCCGCGGCGACAAGCTGGAGGGCGAGGACAAGGAGCGCGGTTTAAGCCCGTTCTGGACTGTGGCGGTAGCCTTCTTCCTGGCGGAGATGGGCGATAAAACGCAGCTGGCAACCGTGGCTTTGGCGGCGCAGTTCCACAGCCTTGTGCCGGTATGGATGGGCACAACTACCGGCATGATGATTGCCGACGGTTTCGGCGTTATTGTGGGCAATGTGCTGGGCAAGCGCATTCCCGAGCGTGCTGTTAAATGGGGCGCGGCAACCGTGTTTATCCTGTTTGGCCTTATCGGCATTTACGACTGGTACACCGGCGGCAGCCTGATGGGCTGACCGGCTTAACATTACCATAGTAAAAAATCCCGGTTTAACCCGGGATTTTTATTTTGCCTGCAAAAGATGTAAACAATAATTGTTTTTTTTTTGAGCGTGCCTTATAATTAAGATATAATAGCAATATACTTTAAGGAGGCGAGCTTATGAAAAAATTATTGGTTTTAGTGATGGCGTTGGTAATGCTGGTGGCAGTTGGCTGCGGCGGAGGCGGCGGCAGCAAAAACATGTTTAAGGATGAGGGCGAGCTGGTGCGCATTATGGATGAGCTGAAAAACAAGGACGGTTTAAAAGGGCACGATTTAATGGTTTTTCAGGATATCTCTTTAATGCATTCTGAACAGAACGGCGTTATAGATTCAGTTGATATTTATATTGTTAAGCCCGGCACGGAAGATGTAGATAATTATAGTTACACCAACGGCAAATGGGAGGGGCCAAACCCTGTACAGCTTACAGGCGACGGGCGTATGGAAGATAACGTAACGCCGATGAGCAGTATTAATTTTGCTAAAGTACCGGATATGTATAAACAGCTGGAAGCCAAAGCCAAAGATGTTGAAGGCGGCAAAGTTGAAGACATGCTGGTTTATATTTTAGGACGTGACGGCATGTATGCAAGCTGGGGCGTTGAAGGCACACGCGAAAAATATGATGCTGAATTTGATTTGAACGGCAATTTAACCAGATATGAAAAAGAATGACATAAAAACAAAAGAGATGGCGAAAATGCCATCTCTTTTTTAGTATTAGTATGTGTTGTGTTTGTAAATAAAAAACACCGCAGATTCTGCGGTGCTGTTTTTAAAGTGGTGGCCCCGGCAGGATTCGAACCTGCGACCTTTTGATTCGTAGTCAAACGCTCTATCCAACTGAGCTACGGAGTCACGTTTTTGTCAGCCTTGCTGCTGACAAATGATATTATACTGGTTATTTGCGTAAATGTCAACACTATTTTTAAAAAATTTTTAAATTTTTTTGCGGCGGCGCTGCGCAGCCCTTTTATCCGCGCAAGCGGGCATGGCTGTGCAGGCTTTTAATTATGCCGGCAGTATTTTTATGCAGCGTTTTACGCAGATTATACGATATTCCCTTGACTTTAACGCCCTGTTTGCATAAAATTAAATTATTGCTGATATTTAGGGAAACTGTTAATAAGGGGAGGATTTTATGTCAATTTCGTTAGCAATTTTACTGCTGTACATTTTGGCGCTGTTTGCCATTAGCTGGTACGCCAAAAAGCGCAGCGAGGGCGAGGCGGAAAACTACGCGCTGGCAGGGCGCAAGCTTTCTACGCCGCTGATTGCCGTAACCATCATCGGCCTTGCGGTTGGCGGCGCTTCTACCATCGGCGTTTCGGAGCATGCCTTCCGCGTGGGGCTTTCTGCCGGTTGGTACACCATTGCCTGGGCGCTGGGCGCGATTGTAATGGGCCTTTTTATGGCGAAAAAATACCGCGAGCAGAACATTACTACCATCTCGGAGCTGATTGAGCGCCACCACGATATGAAGGCGGTTGTGCTGGGCGTGTTCTGCCAGATTGTTATCCAGCTGGTTATCATTTCGCTGCAATACATTGCCGGCGGCAGCATTCTGCACGCTATTATGCCGGACGTGTTCGACTTTCAGACCGGCATGGTGGTAAGCGCCATTGTGTTTATCGGCATTACTTTTATCGGCGGCATGTGGTCGGCGTCGCTTTCCAACGTGCTTAACATTGTGCTTATCTATGCAGGCATTTTAATTGCCACCGTGGTGCAGTTTTACCGCGTCGGCGGGATGGACGGGCTGGCTGCCTCGCTGCCTGCGGGCGTGCCGTGGTTCAGCTTTACCGAGGGCGTTGGCATGATGACGATTACCAGCTGGGTAGTAACGCTGGTTACGGTAAACCTGTCGTTGCAAAGCATTTTGCAAATTTCGCTGGGCGCGAAGGATGCGGCAACGGCTAAAAAAGGCTTTGTGTGGGGCGGCATTATTATGCTGCCGGTAGGCGTTTTGGCGGCGTTTTTGGGCATTTGCGCCAAGGCGATGTACCCGGACGCGCAGGCGGCCCTGGCCCTGCCGGAGGTTATTGTAAGTTTGCAGCCTATTTTGGCGGGCGTTACGCTGGCGGCGCTGTGGGCAGCGGATGTTTCTACCGCCTGCAACCTGCTGTTATCGGCGGGCACGCTGTTCAGCAACGATATTTACAAGCGCTTTATTAACCCGGCGGCTGATGGCAGCAAACAGATTTTGATGACGCGCCTGTGCGTAATGGTCAGCGGCATTTTAACGCTGGGTTTGGCAATGACGGTATCCAGCATTTTGGGCACGATTATGATAGGCCTGAGCCTGACGGCGGCGTTCAGCGTTATTGTTATCGTGGCCCTGTTCTTCCCCAAGCACAGCTGCAAGGAAGCAGGCTTCTGGACGCTGCTGGTTGGCTTTGTAATGCTTGTTTTGTGGCAGCTTGTGCCGGCAGTGCGCATTTTGCCGAACATTATTTATATGGAATGGCTGGTGTGCATTGTAACCTACGCAGTAGTAGCAGTGCTTAAACCAGGGGCAAAATAAGATTTAGATAGAAAAAGCTCATCCGTAAGGATGGGCTTTTTTACTTATTTTTATTTTTGGATTCGTCTTTGTATGTACGTTTTTAGTTTTTAACCTTATTTTCTCATTCATCTTCATTCTTTTGACTGAGCAAAAGAACGAAGCAAGAAAACTCCCGCTCCTGCAAAAAATTTAACCGCTCCGTATCAAAGAAGTATGCCACTTGCAGCGCCTGCGGAACTCGCTTGCTATGCAAGCTCAAACAGTCCTCGGCAAATGCTGCAAGTGCCTTTTGATGTAAAGCCTCCGCTGATTTTTTGAAAGTCGCGGCTCCGCCCAAATTCGTACTTTGGCAGCTTTTTAATTTAAATAGAAGTGTTGCCGCCAGTTTTTGTTTACTACTTTGTACGTTGTGCGCTTAACTAAAAAATAAAATTTGCAAAGTACGACGCTCGCCAATATGCGGCATCGGATTTTAGCAACATTTACTAAAAAGCAACTGCAAAAATCGTGTCGAGCGCAGCGACTCTCGAATTTTTGCAGTTGGTTGCAAACATTGTTGCGTTAAAAAATCCGCCTAGCCGCGGAACTTTCTTGCTTCTTCTTTAGTTATAAAGAAGAAGGGATGAATGATAAAGTACGATTTAAAAAGCGGTAACTTCATACAAAGCTGAATAGCAAATGAGTAAAAAAATTAATACAAATGCATTAACGTAAATGCAAAGCTGCGTCAAAAAATAAAAATAAATTTCTGCTTTAGGCAGGTAATACCAGATTTGTGTTTAAATAGATAAATATATTATATTGCATTGGCAGGTGCTTAACATGGCTAAACAAAGCAACCAGAAGGCTAAATTATTATATTTGCAGAAGATTTTAATGGAAGAAACCGACGCTGTCCACGGCATTACCATTGCCGGTATGGTGGAGCGGCTGGCGGCGTTTGGCGTTGCCGCCGAGCGCAAGAGCCTCTACGACGATATTGAAGTGCTGCGCGGCTTCGGCATGGATATTGCCACGGAGCGCGGGCGTGCCAACAGTTACAAGCTCATCAGCCGCGGGCTGACGGCGCAGGAGGTTGCCGCTATCTGCCTTGCTTTGCAGCAAACCGGTTCCGCCGAGACGGAGGAAATTACCGGCAAGCTGTGCAGCCTGCTGAGCTGCTACGAAGCAGAATCCGTTAAGGAAGAGCTTGCCGTTGCGGCAGAAGAGGCGCAGGCAGCACCAGCTGAAGAAACCGCAGCAGAGCCGGAAGCAGTAGAAACGGAAGTGCCGCAGGAAGCAGAAACGGCTGCCGAAGAAGTTGCAGCAGAAGAAGCAGAGCCGCAGGCAGAGGACGAGCAGCTGGCCGCCGAAGCAGAAATTGCCGCCGCTGTTTTGGAAGAAGAAAAGGCTATTGAGGCCGAAGCCGCTGCCATGCGCAAGGCTGCTGCTGCCAAAGCGGAGCCGGAGGCAGCCGCGGAAGAAATTGAGCTTAAATGCGATGTGGCCTTAAAGGACGAGGTGCTGGCTTACCTTGGCGATACGGCGAAGGTTGTTAAAACCAAAAGCAGCAGCGTGGTTATTGAAGCGCAGGCTGTTTGCAGCGAGGATTTTTATGTGCAGCTTATTAAATGGGGCAGCGGCGTAAAACTTTCCGAGCCCTCTTACCGCCGCAAGGAATTTGTAAAATACTTTAAAAAGATACTCAGCAACTATAAATAACGGAGAGTGAAGAATGGAATTTATTGAACCCGACCGCAGTAATTATATTGTATCGGCCAAAGAGCCGGACGACGACGGCGTGCTTGATTTAGGCTTTGCCAAAGGCAGTTTCAGCGACGGCAGGCCTTACAAAATTGAATGTTGGTGCATGGATGAGCTGGTAATGGCAACGGTGCTGTTTGACGACGCGCTGATGACGGCATGGAAGCGCCTTGATTTTGCGCTGTTTTTAGAGCTGGAGGAGCTGTTTAAATATAACGGCAAGCCGCTGGTGCAGGCCACGCGCATGCAGGACGACGCTGGCCGCAGTATTTGGGCGGTAAACGTAATGCTTAAAAACGCCAAAGGCCGGCAGGCGGAAATTTTGCGCCCCTTACAGCGTTACAGGTAATTTTTAACAGCCGCAGGGCTTATTTTAACGGCAGTAATTGACAAGTTACTGCCGTTATGTTACAATTTATACAATTTGAAAGGAAAGTTAAAAGAGTCTTTTCAAAGCGATTATTACGGACCACTCTTTACGGAGTTAAGGCCATACGGACAGCCGGGTCCACTGCCGCTTGACTGCTTTGGGCAGTCCTATTGATTGAGTTAAAAGCTCAAATTTTATAAGTTGGTTACCCTTAACTGAAATGCGCCAGTGCGCAAACTTGTGAAACGGTCAATACGAGTAGTAAAAGTATAATTGCTATATAGACTCTGACTCTTCCGAAAACGATAACTACTCTTTTTCTGCCCTTGCGGGCGATTTTAAAAGGGCTGCCGTTTTGACTATAACGCAAGTTGTGCAACAGGCATGGCTTGCGTTTTTTGTTTTGTGTAGCTTTTAGGGAGGGTAAAGAATGTTAAGACTTAACCGGACCCGTCTGGACCAGAGCCGCGCGCCGATATACGAGGCTCTGGAGAACTTCCGCAAAATGAGGGTGGTGCCCTTTGACGTGCCGGGGCATAAGCGCGGGCGCGGCAACCCGGAACTGACGGCGTTTTTGGGGCAGGCCTGCGTGGGCGTGGACGTTAACAGCATGAAGCCGCTGGATAATTTGTGCCACCCTGTTTCGGTAATACGCGAGGCGGAGGAGCTGGCCGCGGACGCCTTTGGCGCAGCCCACGCCTTTTTAATGGTAGGCGGCACCACAAGCTCGGTGCAGTGCATGGTGCTAAGCTCCTGCAAGCGCGGGGACGAAATTATTTTGCCGCGCAACGTGCATAAAAGCGTTATTAACGCGCTGGTGCTGTGCGGCGCGGTGCCCGTTTACGTTAACCCGGATGTTGACAGCCGCCTTGGCATTTCGTTGGGCATGAAGCGCGAGCAGGTGGAGCGGGCTATTGCCGAACACCCCAACGCCGTGGCGGTTTTGGTAAACAACCCCACCTATTACGGCATTTGCAGCGATTTGCGCGCGATTGTTAAAATGGCGCACGCCGCCGGTATGCGCTGCCTTGTGGACGAGGCGCACGGCACGCATTTTTACTTTGGCAGCGGCCTGCCCGTATCGGCAATGGAAGCCGGTGCGGATATGGCGTCGGTATCTATGCATAAAAGCGGCGGCAGCTTAACGCAGTCCAGCCTGCTTTTAACCGGTCCCAACGTGCACGCGGGTTATGTACGGCAAATTATTAACCTTACGCAAACCACGTCGGGCAGCTATTTGTTAATGAGCAGCCTCGACATCAGTCGCCGCAATCTGGCTCTGCGCGGCAACGAGGTGTTCCACCAGGTGGCGGACATGGCAGAATACGCGCGCCGCGAAATTAACGCCGTCGGCGGATATTACGCCTTCGGCAGGGAGCTGTTAAACGGCAACTCCATTTTTGATTTTGACACGACTAAATTAAGCGTGCATACCCTTGATATCGGCCTGGCCGGCATTGAGGTGTACGATATTTTACGCGACGAGTACGATATACAGATTGAGTTTGGCGACATCGGCAATATTCTGGCGTACCTTTCCATGGGCGACCGCCCGCAGGAGCTGGAACGCCTTGTAAGCGCGCTGGCGGAAATTCGCCGCCGCTACCAGAAGGACGGCACCGGTATGCTGACGCAGGAATACATTGAGCCGGAGGTTGTAACCAGCCCGCAGGAGGCGTTTTATGCCGATAAAGTAAGCGTGCCCATTGGCGAGAGCGAAGGGCGCGTGTGCAGCGAGTTTGTAATGTGCTACCCGCCGGGCATACCTATTCTGGCGCCGGGCGAGCGCATTACCGGCGAGATTTTGGAGCATATCCATTACGCCAAGGAAAAAGGGTGCAGCATGACGGGCTCCGAGGACCCGGATTTGCAGCATATTAATGTGTTGGCTTGAGAGGGTGAGTAAAAATGGAAATGTGGTTCAGTGAGTTTCATACCCCGGACGTTAAGCACAGCATCAGGGTTGACAGGCATTTATATTCCAAACAGAGCGAGTTTCAGCGCATTGACATTTTTGAAACGCCGGAGTTTGGGCGCGTGCTGACCCTTGACGGCAACGTAATGCTTACCGAAAGGGACGAATTTATTTACGACGAG
This sequence comes from uncultured Phascolarctobacterium sp., assembly GCA_949288065.1. GTDB lineage: Bacteria > Bacillota > Negativicutes > Acidaminococcales > Acidaminococcaceae > Fusicatenibacter_A. Next base: position 31,708 of record CASEIL010000005.1, on the reverse strand, counting down.
ATGATTACCCATGTGCCGATGGCGGTGCACAAGGGCATTAAGGATATTTTAGTTATTGGCGCGGGCGACGGCGGCGTAGTGCGCGAGCTGACCCGCTACGACCGTGTGCAGCGCATTGATTTAGTTGAGATGGACCCGCAGGTTATCGAAGCCTGCCGCACCTATCTGCCCAGCAACGCCTGCCGTATGGATGACCGCCGCGTGCATGTTTATTTTGGCAACGCGCTGAAATTTATCCGCCGCTGCGAGGAGGAATACGATTTAATTATTGTCGATTCCACCGACCCGTTCGGGCCTTCGGAGGGGCTGTTTACGCGCGAGTTTTACGGCAGCTGCTACAACGCTCTGCGCGAGGACGGCATTATGGTGAACCAGCAGGGCAGCCCGTTTTATGCGGAGGACGCTGCCGCCATGCAGCGCAGCCACAAGCGTATTGTTAACACTTTCCCCATCAGCAGGGTGTATCAGGCACACATACCAACCTATGCCGCGGGCTACTGGCTGTTTGGCTTTGCCAGCAAAAAATACCACCCGCTGGACGATTTGGACAGCGCGGCGTGGGATGCGCTGAATATGCACACCCGCTATTACACCACACGCCTGCACAAGGGCGCGTTTTACCTGCCCGCCTTTTTGGAGGAGATGCTTGAGGAGGTAGAAAAATAATGAAGCCTAATGTGGAAACCTTTATCGGCTGCGACTGCGATTACAGCGAAGCCCGCATTGTGCTGTATGGCGCGCCGTTCGATTCTACCACCAGCTTCCGCCCCGGAGCGCGTTTTGGCCCTGCGGCGATGCGGCACGAAAGCTTTGGGCTGGAAACGTACAGCCCGTATCAGGACGCCGATTTAACGGACTGCAAGGTGTTTGACAGCGGCGATATGGAATTGTGCTTTGGCAGCTCCGAGGCTGCTTTGGCAGATATTGAAGCGCGCGCGGAAGAGATTTTGGCGGACGGCAAGCTGCCGCTTTTACTCGGCGGCGAGCATTTGGTAACGCTGGGCGCGGTGCGTGCCGCTGTGAAAAAGTACCCGGATTTACACATCATCCATTTTGATGCGCACGCCGATTTGCGCGACGATTACCTCGGCGCAAAGTTAAGCCACGCCTGCGTCATCCGCCGCTGCCACGAGCTTGTCGGCGACGGGCGTATCCACCAGTTCTGCATCCGCAGCGGCGAGCGCGAAGAATTTGCCTTTGCCAGAGAGCATACCAAAATGCAGAAGTTCAGCTTTGATGGGCTGGAGGAAACTGTGGCGCATCTGAAAGCAAACGGCACGCCGGTGTATTTTACGATTGATTTGGACTGCCTTGACCCTTCCGCCTTTGCGGGGACGGGCACGCCGGAGGCCGGCGGCGTAAGTTTTGTGCAGCTTTTACAGGCGCTGCGCACGGTTGCCGGTGCCAATGTTATCGGAGCGGACGTGAACGAGCTGGCGCCGATGCTGGACGCGAGCGGCGTATCGACCGCCACGGCCTGCAAGGTTTTAAGGGAATTAATTTTAGCATTATATAATAAATAAAAGGAGAGTTGTAAAATGAGTAGAGTTCTTGTTATCGGCGCGGGCGGCGTTGCTACCGTTGCCATCCACAAATGCTGCCAGGTTAGCGAAATTTTTACGGAGCTGTGCATTGCCAGCCGCACCAAAGCCAAATGCGACAAAATTGCTGAAGAGTTGAAGGGCAAAACTGCTACCAAAATTACCACCGCGCAGGTGGACGCCGACGATGTTGAACAGCTGAAAGCGCTGATTAACGAATACAAGCCCGACCTTGTAATGAACATTGCGCTGCCGTATCAGGATTTAACCGTGATGGACGCATGCCTGGCCTGCGGCGTAAACTATATGGATACCGCCAACTACGAGCCGGAAAACACCGACGACCCCGAATGGCGCGCCGTTTACGAAAAACGCTGCAAAGAAGCAGGCTTTAGCGCTTATTTTGATTACAGCTGGCAGTGGGCTTACCGCAAAAAATTTGAAGAGGCAGGCCTTACCGCACTTTTGGGCTGCGGTTTTGACCCGGGCGTAACGCAGGCTTACTGCGCTTATGCCAAAAAGCACGAGTTTGATACTATCGACACCATCGACATTTTAGACTGCAACGGCGGCGACCACGGCTATGCCTTCGCTACCAACTTTAACCCCGAGGTTAACCTGCGCGAGGTATCTGCCCCGGGCAGTTATTGGGAAAACGGCAAATGGGTAGAAATCCCCGCGATGAGCATTAAACGCGAATACGATTTTGACCAGGTTGGCCACAAGGATATGTACCTTTTGCACCACGAGGAAATTGAAAGCCTGGCGCTGAACATTCCCGAGGTAAAACGCATCCGCTTCTTTATGACTTTTGGCCAGAGCTACCTTGACCACATGCGCTGCCTTGAGAACGTGGGCATGCTGAGCACCACGCCGGTAATGTTTGAAGGCCACGAAATTGTGCCGATTAAATTCTTAAAAGCCCTGCTGCCCGACCCGGCCAGCCTTGGCCCCCGCACGAAGGGCAAAACCAACATCGGCTGCATTTTTACCGGCAAAAAGGACGGCAAGGATAAAACTTACTATATTTATAACGTGTGCGACCACGAAGAATGCTTTAAAGAAGTTGGCAGCCAGGCCGTTAGCTACACCACCGGCGTACCGGCCATGTGCGGCGCTATGATGCTTTTAACCGGCAAATGGAACAAACCCGGCGTTTACACCGTGGAAGAGTTCGACCCGGACCCGTTCCTCGACGCGCTGGATAAATACGGCCTGCCGAGAAGCGAAAGCCACAACCCGGTGCTGGTAGACTGATGGGCGCGGCAGATACAAGGCCCCCATTTGCTGGGCTGCACGGCAAACTGCCGCAGGAAGTGTTTGGTCGCCTGCCCACGCCCTGCTATATACTGGACGAAGCACAGCTAAAACGCAACGGCGAGGTGCTGGCGGGCGTGGCGGCGCACACGGGCTGCAAAATTTTGCTGGCGCAGAAGGCCTTCAGCAACTACGATTTGTACCCGGTGCTGGCGCCTTACCTTGCCGGTACGGAAGCCAGCGGGCTGTATGAGGCACGCCTTGGCGCGGAAGAAATGCCCGGCAAAGAGGTACACGTTTTTTGCGCCGCCTACCGTGAGGATGAGTTTGAAGAGTTGTTAAAATACGCCGGGCACATTGTGTTTAACTCGCCGCGGCAGCTGCAAAAGTTTGGCGCGCTGGCCAAACAGGCGGGCAAAAGCGTTGCTCTGCGTATAAACCCGGAATGTTCCACGCAGGAGGGGCATGCCATTTACGACCCCTGCTCACCCGGCAGCCGCATGGGCACCACCCGCGCGCAATGGGACGCAAACATGACGCCGGAACTGCTGGCGCTGCTGGACGGGCTGCACTTCCATACCCTGTGCGAGCAGGATGCGGACGATTTGGCAACGACCCTCAAGGCTGTGGAAGAACGCTTCGGCGACGTGCTGCCGCAAATGCAGTGGCTTAACTTCGGCGGCGGGCACCACATTACCCGCCCCGGTTATAACATAGCACTTTTGGAAGACTGCATCCGCACCGCGCAGCAAAAATGGGGCGTAACCGTTTATTTAGAGCCGGGCGAGGCGTGCGCCTTAAACGCAGGCTACCTTGCTACGCGCGTGCTGGACGTAACCCAAAACGGCGCTACTAACATTGCCATACTCGATACCAGCGCTGCCTGCCACATGCCGGACGTTTTGGAAATGCCCTACCGCCCGCCTTTATACGGCGCAGGCGAAGCGGAAGAAAAGGTAGTCACCTTCCGCCTTGGCAGCCAGACCTGTCTGGCAGGCGACGTTATCGGCGATTACAGCTTCGATGCGCCGCTTAGCGAAGGCGATTTGCTGCTGTTTGGCGATATGGCCATTTACACCACCTGCAAAAACAACACCTTTAACGGCATGCCGCTGCCTGCCATCTATGCCTGTACGGCAGCAGGGCAGCTTACGCTGATAAAACAATTTACCTATAACGACTTTAAATGCCGCCTCGGCAGATAACAAAGCAAAATAAAAACCTCCGTAAGCAATGCTTGCGGAGGTTTTTGTGTAGGCGGCGTTTTATCGCAGCGTCTTTTTTGCGCCGCGTAATAAATAATCCGCCGCAGGGCGGATAAGCTAAAAAACATTTACAAAGAGAAACAGCGCCTGCAGGGGATTAGGATGGGAAGGGTTTTAGCAAGTTCTCTCTTGCTATGGTTTTATTATACACAAGATATTTGACATAAAAAGGGCAAGATTTTGAACAGTTTGTGAAAATAACTTATCATAAGTGGTACATTTCACTGTTTATGATGAATTTTCAAGGTGCTGTTTGAAACGGAAATTTTGTGAACGAAACGGAGATTTAAAATTCACAAAAGTTTCACATTTTCCTTTTATGATGAATTACAAAATCACAATAAAAACTTTTATGATGCATTAAGTAAAATGTAAATTATATTCGCCGTTAAGGCTATGATAAAACTGCAAGTTTATACAAAAATAGCAAGGCTTGCAGGGATGATATTTACGAAAAGTTCATAAAACAAAATATCTGTAAGTTGACTGGCTGGTTAGGGTTAGGTATAATATATGTGAAAGATGATAACCTCTTAGAGCAGAGAGGTTGTAAAAATAAAAAAAGCTCAAACAGATGAGTTTCTCGTAGAGCCACGAGAAAGTAAAACAAAAGAAAGCTCAAATAGATGAAGGGGCTTGCTGCTATGCAACAAGCCCTTTTGCTATCTTTAAAACAAGGGTGAAGTAATTGATATATAAACTTTTAAGCGATAAATTTTATCAAAAACACGCAGCGCACAAAGAGATTTTGCAAAAATACGGGCGCCCTTACTGTATAATTGTTATACAAATTGACGGCATTAATATTGGCATACCATTTCGTTCGTATATAAAACATCAGTATGCATTTTTTACAGAGCTCAAACAGCCGGATAAACAGGCAAGAGCAGGCCTTGATTATACAAAATCTGTTGTGTTAGATATGGAAGAAGATATTTCTGATGTAAGGGCTGTTATCCGCAGGGAAGATTATAAAGCGCTTTTGGGACGTGAATATAGAGTAACAACAGGCTTTTTAAAATTTTTAAAGCGGTATAAAGAGGCTGTTAAATTTCCCGGCAGGCCGGAGAATAAATTTGTTGTACAAAATTCTTCATTGCAATATTTTCATAAGGAATTAAGCATCGAAGATTAAAAAAGCTATCTGCTTTGGCGTTATGCTGTGGCAGATAGCTTTTTGTTTATTTTTTGCCGGTTTTTACTGCCTGCTTCTCCTTTTTATCTTTATAACCGCAGTAGATGAAGGCGGCGAGGGCAAGGAGAAAGAATATAAGGCTGGTGGCCTGGGCGGATTTAAGCCCGAACAAAAACGGTTCTACATAGTCGCCGCGCAGCATCTCAAGCCCAAAGCGCACGGCGGAATACAGCATTACATACACGCACATAACCTGCCCGCGTGCGTGCCCGCAGGCGCGGAAGATTAAGAGCAGCGCAAAAATAACCACGTCCAGCTGCCCTTCCCACACTTCGGCGGGCCACAAAGGCTGGCTGCCGTAGGTTTTGTAGGCCAGCGTACCGGCGGGGTACAAAATGCCAAAGTTGCCGCCGGTGGGCGTGCCGAAGGCGTCGCCGTTTAACAGGTTGGCCATGCGCCCCACTGCCTGCCCGATAAGGATGGAAGGCGTTACAATATCGGCAAAGGCCACCCAGTCGATGTTGTGGCGCTTGCAGTACCAAATGCCCGTCAGCACGCCTGCAATAATGCCGCCCTGCACCGCCATGCCGCCCTGCCACACAAAGGGTATCTCCAAAAGGTGGTGCTGGTAATAATCCCAGTCAAAAAAGAACACGTCCCACAGGCGCGCGCCGATTAATCCGGCGAAGCCGCCGTAAATGCCTATATCGAGCACATGCTCGTGCCAGCGCCCGTCCTGCCTGGCTAAAAAATATGCTACGCCGGTTGCTAAAAAAATGCTCATGCATAAAACCAAACCGTACATACGGATGGGGAAATCGCCGATGTAAAACAGATATTGATGCATAGTTACCTCCTGCTGTAAAGCGTTGTTATTATTGTAGCACAAGTGGCGTAAATTAGCTATGCGCAAATTCCTACAAAAAAAGTATGGAATTAATGGCGCACCTATGTTATAATGATAACGCAATCACAGCAAATCTTAAAGAAGGAAGGTAAATTACGTGTTAAAAATAGAGCATTTATCCGTCGCCGTACAGGGACGAAAAATACTTAACGATATTAATTTACATATAAAACCGGGCGAGGTGCATGTGCTGTTCGGCCCAAACGGCACGGGCAAATCCACGCTTATCGGCGCGATTATGGGTTTTAACCGTTACGAAATTTTAGAAGGCAAAATTTATTTTAAAGGGCAGGATATTACGAACATGAGCTGCGACGAAAGGGCAAGGCTTGGCGTGGGCGTAATGATTCAGCGCCCGCCGACGATTAGAGGGCTTTCGCTGCGCAAGATGGTGGAAATTTGCGGCGCCACGCCGGAAGAGGCTGAAACCATGGCTAAATGGATGGGGCTGGATAAGTTTCTTGACCGCAGCGTTAACGATGGCTTTAGCGGCGGCGAGTTAAAACGCTGCGAGCTGTTGCAGCTGATGGCGCAGCAGCCGGACCTGCTTTTGCTGGACGAGCCGGAAAGCGGCGTTGACCTTGAAAACATTGCCCTTGTAGGCAAGGCAGTTAACTATATTTTGCACACCGAGCCGTGCGGCGGCGCGGGCTGCGACAAGCCCTGCTGCATTAAAAGCCACGGCTGCGAGGGGCACAACCCGCTGGAAAGCAGCCGCAGCGGTTTGATTATTACCCATTCGGGGCACATTTTAAAATATGTGCCGGCCAGCCACGCGCATATTTTGTACCAGGGGCAGATGACCTGCGCCTGCGGCGACCCGCTGGACGTATTAAGCTGCATTGGGCAGGCAGGCTACGAAACCTGCGTAAGACGCGGTAAATGTGAGGTGACCAGATAATGAACAACGAAAAGCTTACGGAAGCGCTTGCTAAAAAAGCCGCTTACGGCAACGATATAGATTTAAACAATTACAGCGACAGCGATAAGGGCAGCCTGCAAAACGTGGGCGACCTTTCTAAAGCAACGCTGGACCGTTTGGAATATGTAGGCATTGAAACCGGCAGCGCGGAGGAAGAAAACCGCAGCGCCAGCTTTGTGCAGCTGGATAACAACGCCGTGGAAATTAAAGTTAAAAAGCAAACCCCGCTGGAGCTGATGACTACCGGCAAGGCGGCGGAAAAATATCCGGAACTTGTTGAAAAATACTGGTGGAAGGCCGTGCAGCCCGATACCGATAAGTACACCGCTAAAACCGCCATCGAAAAAGAGCAGGGGTATTTTATCCGCGTGCGCGCGGGCGAAAAAATTGCCGTGCCTTTGCAGGCCTGCATGTGCATCAGCCACGACCAGCAGTTGCAGCACGTGCATAACGTGGTAATTTTGGAAGACGGCGCGGAACTGAGCATTATCTCCGGCTGCACCTCGGCGCACGAGGTGGAAAACGGCATGCACATCGGCGTCAGCGAAATGTACATTGGCAAAAACGCCAAGCTGAGCTTTACCATGATTCACAGCTGGGGAGAAAACGTGGTTGTGCGCCCCCGCACCGTGGCGCAGGTGGAAGAAGGCGGGCAGTATATCTCTAACTATGTGCTGATTGAAAAGGCGAAGGACGTGCAGATGTACCCCACCGTGCAGCTGAACGGCAAAAACGCCGTGGCGCGTTTGAACTCTATTTTGGTGGCGCCGGAAGGCTCGCACCTTGATATTGGCGGCAGGGTTGTGCTGAACGCAGAAGGCTGCAAGGCGGAATCCATTACGCGCACCATCTCTACCGGCGGCGAGGTTATTAACCGCGGCTGCATGATTGGCAAAGTGGAAGGCGTGCGCGCGCATTTGGAATGCGATGGCTTAATGCTGAGCAACAAGGGTTATATTCTGGCCATTCCGGAGCTGGACGCGCAAACCGGCAACGCCGAGATGAGCCACGAGGCTGCCGTTGGCCGCATTAACCCCGAGGAGATTGAATACCTGATGGCGCGCGGCATGAGCGAGGACGACGCAACGGCGACGATTGTGCGCGGCTTCCTGAACGTAAACATTGAAGGCCTGCCTGACAGCCTTGCGAAAAAAATTGAAGCGACGCTGGACAGCTTTAAATATAACAAGGGCATGTAAGTTAATACAAAAAATAAAAGGGAGCATTGCTCCCTTTATTTTTTACTTATTTTTAGTTAGAAAGTATACGTTGCCTGTACGTTAAAGCTTGCGCCTTCGCGCTCGCCGGCATAGCCGCGCAGGTTCAGGTCAAAACTCCACGGGCTGTCCGGCGTGGGCTGGTAGTTAAAGCCCAGTTCTGCCATGTAGCTACTGCCTTGCAGGCTCTCCTGCGGTGCTGCTACGCCCTGCGCCGTCATATCGGCATCGCCGTTAAACTCATATTCATAAGCCAAACCGTAATAAGTGCTGAACGCATTAGCCTTGTTGGTGGTTACGCGTGCGCCCAAACGCAGCCGGTCGCTGGTAATGCTGTCAAACTCAAACTTATCATTCTCAACCGTAAAGCTGTCGCCTTCGGTGTAGGTGTGGAAGAATTTACCATATATATCAAGGTCGCTATCATCGCTTAAGCTGATAATTTTACCAACACCGATGTGCGCACCATAGTAAGCGCTTTCGGTTTCATAGCCGTGCCCAACGTGATTGGTGTCCTGCAAAGCATTGTCCATCTCGTTCTTCAGCATACCTGCGCGCAGGCTGCCTTCCGTATAAACGCCGTTTGCGTTTTCGTACCTTGCCGCAATGCCGCCACCGTTGTACACAAGGCTGCCGTCGCCGCGGAAGAACTCGTTATTGAATTCGTTATACGTTCTGTAATTACCGCTGCCGTTTTCGTAGAACACGCCCCAGCTGAACTCATCGCCGTCCGTAAATTCAGCGGCGTTACCCACACCGACGATGGTGCTCCAGCCGTTAATTTTAATATCGCTGTTCACATCATATTTGCTGCGGTTGCCGTGCACAGCGGCAAAGGTTTTAACGCCGTAAGTACCGTCGCGGCTTAACGTATCTAAGCTGTCGCTGATTAAATCCGTACCCTGATTGACAAACGCTGCCGCAACGGCGTGCGACTGTGTTACCAGATTGGTTTGCCCGCTGGTCCTGACGCTTTTTACTGTGTAAACAAGGTTGAAAATATTCTTGCCGTTTTCTGTTGTTTTTATTGCTGTTGCAGCGCCATCGCCTTCAAGCGCTATACCCGCAATGTAATTACCGGTTACGTTAGCAGGGTTAATGTTATAGCCGGCAACTGCACCTGAGTTATCTGTAATTAAAGTATACTCATCGCCCGGGCGGATATGCCCGCCGCCGGTAAAGCTGATTTCGTCAATTGAAGTTTCGGAAAGGTCAGAAAGCTCTTTTATGTTAAGTATCGGAGTGTTCCTATCTCTGTTCCAGTCAATATTGGTAAAATTAAGGCTGTTAAATTGATTTACGCGTTTTACATCACCGCTCCAGCCGTCGATATTAAGGCTGTTGCCGGTGCCTCTTCCTCTATATCCGTACAAATTAGCGCCGCTTAAATCAGCGTTTTTACCATCAGCATTGACTGTAATGGTAATGCTGTTGTTGTTTGCAGTACCATTAAAGGCTTGAGCTGCATAAATGTTAGTGCTATTAAACTTGCCGCCGCTAATAATAACATTATTATTCTCTGCCGTATCAGCAGAAGTTGCAAAAATGTAAGTATTATTAAACTTGCCGCCGTTTATAATAACATCGTTATAGCTTGCTGTATCGTTTTCGTTATTGTTATTTTCATCAACTACTGCGCCGGAAATAGCAACAAAATTATCAGTCGTTGATATAGAATCTATAATTACTTTGTTGCCTTCAGCAGATGTTTCTGCAACCCCGCCAATGATACGAGAAGCGCCAACACTTGTACCGTTTGTGATGTGAACAGTATTGTTATTTGCAGAGCCTTCTCCGGAATAACCACCATAAATATCGTTGTTTACACTGTCGCCAGAAATTTTAACATTATTACCGTTGCTTTCGGCTGTTCTTTCAGTATAGCCGCCATAAACACTGCCTAAAATAGTTGCATTCGTTAAATTAACTGTATTATTGTTGGCAGTGCCTGTTGATGCCGAATCGTCAATCAGATCATTAGAATAACCGCCGTAAACATTAATTCCTACTTCTGCATCTTTTATATCAACATAGTTATTGTTTACAGAACCTTGTTCAGAATAACCGCCGTAAACACTCGTTTTTACATTAGTGGTGATACCATCCGTATTATCGGTGTCGGTAATATGAACTATGTTTTTATTTGCATAACCGTTTTCGGAATAACCGCCAAAAACAGAATTGGCAGTAGAATCGTACAATTCTACCGTATTATTATATACAGAACCACTTTTAGAATTACCGCCCTGAACTGCACCGGCAGTAGAACTTGATATAGTAACTGCATTGTTATAAGCATTGCCGGAATCCGAATCGCCGCCATAAACATCAGCGTCTGCATTAGTTATGTTTTGTGTACTATTAATATTTACAATATTGTTACTTGCGTCTCCGCTTGTTGCTTGCCCTCCATAAATTTCAATATCATTTGCAATAATAGCATTCATAATGTTAACGCTATTTTCTGCGGCAGATTTACCACTGCCGCCGTAAATATAGTTGTTAATATTGCCGCTTACTATGCTGACATTATTATCATTAGCTACGCCATTATCTGTATAGCCGCCATAAATTTCTTTGCCTGCTTGTATAGTTCCAGTTTCAGATAAATTTATGTAGACATTGTTATTTGTGACATTACCATATGTAGAATATCCGCCATAAATATTAGAGTTAATAGTGCCTTTGAAAACATTCTCCATATCACCGATGTTGACAAAGTTGTTGTAAACATCGCCGGATATAGAATAACCACCTGAAACATCAGCTGGAATACCATTATTTGCTTTAATAATAGTATTATTATTTATAGTTACAGTGTTATTATAAACCGAACCTTCCAAAGCATAACCGCCATATATTAGGGTATAAGCTCCCTCGTTAATAGTAATATTACCGCCGGTTGCAATAGGTATATTGCTGTTCATATCTAAATTACCAGCACCAACTACTGCAAAATACGGACCAGGGAAATCACTTTTGTCCCCCCCTACTACAACCATGTCTCCGTCGCCATATAAGAGTAAGTTCCCATGTCCATCATCTACAACTCTTGCCGCCAACGCTGGGCTGGCAGCAGTTAAACCAATAGTGCCCATTACCATTACTGCGCAGAGTATTTTGTACTGTAAATTCTGCTTCATAAAAATAACCTCCCATAAATAAAAATCAAAAGATGAAAGCAAAACGGCAAAGTGCCGCTGCCTTCCGCAGAGTCCGAACCATTTGTTATTTTTATTTTAACATTTTTACAGGTATTTTTATATAAAATAGAAGCCAAGAAGTGCAAATTTTTTCTTTGCACTTAGCATTTTTTATCGCGCTTTGGCGCAGGGTGTTTGCTTTTATGGTTAAGCGGTGGTATAATAGGGGTACAAAAGGTTGTTGTGCAAGGCATAGTGCACAAAAAAGAAAAAAACCGGGAGTTGCCGCTCCCGGTTTTTTATTTGTGCTGGCTGTGATTTACAAATATCTGTCCAGCCACTTGCAAATATAGTACGCCACTATACTTGCTGCGACAGATACGATAAAGGTTGTTATACAATCAGGCATAGTTGCACCTCCTTCCTACTGGAAAGAGTCACAGCCTTTTTATTATGCCTTAAATTTATAAGGGTGTCAATGAGAGTAAGTTTTAATTTTACATTGCGTCTTTGTATGTACGTTAATGCTTTTAAATTATACTTTTTCATTCATCTTCATTCTTTTGACGGAGCAAAAGAACGAAGCAAGAAAACTCCCGCGGCTAGCAAAAATTTACGTATTTTGTTGCTAAAGCAAAAAATCCGCACGCGTCCCGCCGCAAGCAATAAAAATTTCCACGGAACTCGCTTCGCTTAGATACCGGGAAATTTTTATTGCTATTTATCAATGCCGCTAAATTTTTAATGCCGCGCTCCGCCCAAATTCGTACTTTGGTTACGTTTTTATTTTGATTAGAGTGTTACCGTGCTTTGCAGCAGCCTGCTATCGTGTGATGTGCGCCTATCTTTTGGCAAAAAGTAATTAAGTACGACGCACGCCAACACGCGGCATCGGATTTTAGCAACATTTACTAAAAAGCAACTGCAAAAATCGTGTCTGAACGAAGTGAATCTCGATTTTTGCTGTTGCGATACTAATAGTTGCGCAGCAAGTCACGATAGTGACGCAGCAAAAAAAATCCGCTTAGCCGCGGAACTTTCTTGGTTCGTTCTTTGGTTACAAAGAATGAACAATGAGCAATAAAAGTAAATTAAACAGCATTAACGTATATACAAAGCCGAATACAAAATAAGCAAAACAAAAAGCACACCGATACTTTATTTAAGTCTCGGTGTGCTTTTTCTTTACTCTAACTCTTCTGTTTTAAAAGTATTATACCCTTCGTAATTATAGCTGGCATCGATGCCTTTCATATAAACATCGCGGTCGTTAATTTTATCCGTTAAGGCGGATTTTAAAAGAAGTTTAATTTCGGTGTCCTTAATGGGGCTGCGTTCCATGGCTAACAGGTAATCGGTTTTATCCACGCTGCTCCAGTCCACAACTACGCCCAATTCATTTTTTAAAATACAGTCCAGCCAGATGCGAGTGCTGCGCCCGTTGCCTTCGCGGAAGGGGTGGGCAACATTCATCTCCACATATTTGGCAATAATTTCATCAAAGCTGCTTTGCGGCATTGCGCTGATGCTGTTTAAGGCTTGCGGCAGGTATAGCGCAGGTACAAAACGGAAATTACCTTTGGCGATGTTTACTGTGCGCACCTTGCCTGCAAAATCGTAAATATCTTCAAAAAGGTATTTGTGGATAGCGGCAAGCTCCTCAAAAGTACCGCAGGGCAATGTGTTAAGCAGCCCGTTGCTAAAAAGCCGCAGCGCCTTTTGCTTGGTAATTTTTTCTTCTGTCAGCGCCAGCTGGGCGGAGTTGGTTATACCAAGTTTATTTTCTAAGGTCATAGCGTTTGTTCCTTTGCTGTTTGATACTTTTATTATAATTTGTTGCGGGCCTAAAAGCAAACCCAAAAACATTTCACAAACACGTTACAAAAATAAAAAATGCTTGCGGGGGCTTTGCGGTGCCCCGCAGAATATTATATCCCCGTGAAAGGGGTGCAGACGGTGCAGCTATACAGGTGGAAGGCTATCGACAGCAGCGGCAAAACCTTTAGTGGTGTGTATGCCGCCGCTACGAGGGCTGACGCTGCCGCCTTTGTGCGCGGCAATTACGGCTACCTTACCCAGCTGCACGCGCAAAAGCCTGCTGCAAGGTTTACGCTTTTTAAGGCAGATGAGGCGCTGACGGACGGCGAAAAGGCAATCTTTTTTAGCCAGCTGGCGCTGATGCTGGAAAGCGGCCTGCCGGTGCTGACGGCGCTGAAAATTTTAGAGGAACGCCTGCCGCGCAAGGCGGCGCAAACCTGCCGATATTTACAGCGCAGCCTGCAAAACGGCGAAAGCCTGGCGCAGGCGGCAGATGGCAAAAAACAGGCGCTGGGCAGCCTTGCCGCCGCGGTAATTACGGCAGGCGAGGAGGGCGGCATTTTGTGCGAAATGCTGGCAGAGCTTTCGGCATATTATCAGCTGCAGGCGCAGATGAAGCGATTTATTAAAAATATTTCTTTGTATCCGCTTTTTCTATTAACAGCTTCACTTGCGACGGCACTGTTGTTTATGCTTAAAGTTCTGCCGCTGTTTAAGGATTTGTATGCTTCGATGGGGGCGGAGCTGCCGCTGTATTTACGCCTTCTGTTTGCGGTGCAGGGTTTTGCTGCTGCTAATTTGCCGCTGCTTTTGTGCGCTGCTGTGCTTGTTTTGGCGGCGGCTGTGCATTACAGGCAACGGCTTATCAAAATGCTGTTTGCCGTACCAGCACTTAAAACTTATCGCCGGTTGTATCTGGAAATCCGCTTTAACAAGGTACTGTCGCTTTTGCTATCCGGCGGTATGGCACTGCCTGCCGCTGCCTGCCTTGCTGGCGAGGCATTGGGGGATGCCCTGCTTAAAAAGGAGGCGGAAAGCTTTGCGGCAGATGTTCTGCGCGGCAGCGCTCCTGCGGAAGCAGCCATGCGCGCCAAAAATTTGTTTGGCAGCTTAAGCGTGGAATTTATCGGCGTGGGCGCAGAAACGGGGCACCTGCCGGAGATGCTGAACCGTGCGGCGGAGCTTTTAAGCGAGCGATTTGACGATACGCTGAAAAAGCTGAAGGTGGTGCTGGAGCCGCTGCTTTTGGTGCTTGTGGCGGCGGTGGTTAGCGCTGTAATTTTGGCGGTGGCTGCGCCGATGTTTACCCTGAGCGGGGCGCTGCCCCAATACTGACGTGGGAAGGGAGATTACTTTGCTGAAAAACTTGAAAGGAAACGGCGGCTTTACCCTGCTGGAGGTTTTGCTGGTAGTGGCGCTGCTGGGCATTTTGGGCTCTATGCTGCTGCCTTCGCTGGATGGCGCGGCGGGCAAGGCTAAAAACGCCAAACTGGCGAGCGATTTAACGACGCTGGACAACGCACTTTTGCTGTATAAAATGGACGAGGGTACTTACCCGGACGATTTGGATGCGCTGGTAGGCGATTACATCGGTAAGGGCAAGGAGCTGAAGGACGCCAGCGGCGAGGAGTTTGTATATACTCCCGGCGTCGATAAAATGACGTACACTTTAAGCGGAAAAAATGCGGAAGGCGAAACCGTAACCTCTGATGGAAGCTCATCCGTTGGTGCTTAACCGCAGGGGCTTTGCGCTGGCAGAGCTTTTGCTTGCGGCGGGGCTGTTTGCTTTTGTGGGTGCGTGTTTGCTGCCGGGGTTTAGCGGATTGCGCAGTTATTATTACAAATTGCAGGCGCAGCAGGCGGCGCAGCAAATGGCGGGCGATATTGCGGCTTTGCAGCAGTTTTGCTTTTACGATGCCGAGGGCGGCAGCCGTTTGGAGATGAACACTGCCAAAGACGGTTACCGTATTTACCACGGCGATGAGCTGTTCTGCAAGCGTGAATTTGCCGCAAGCAGCGGCTTATATTTTAAGCAGCATTTAAACGCGCTGAAATTTTCTCAGGAGGGCGCGCCGAACGCAACTTACAACTATATTATTTTGTGCCGTTACGACGGCGGCATTAGCGAGTGGTTACAGGTGCAGCCCGTTACCGGAAGGGTTGTGTTTAAATGAACAGCAAGGGTTACCTTTTGGCAGAGCTTTTAATTTGCCTTGCGGCAGCGGCGGCAGTGGGCGTAAGCGCTGTGGGTGCGTATACTTCAAGCCTGCGGCTGATGCAGGAAACAAGCGCAAGCCTTGAAGCGTTTAATGCAGCAACCGGCGCGTGCAGAGCGGAAGAACTGGCGGCGCAGGGCTTAACAACCGAAAAGCAGGAATTTTATTGTGAAGGGCTGGCAAGGCCTTTTTATTATGTAACGGTAAAAAATGCGCGCGGCAAAATTTTGGCAGGCGTGGTGATGGGCAGTGAATAACAAAGGCTACCTGCTGACGGAGGCGTGCCTGGCTTTGGCAGTTGGCGCGGTGGCGGCAGCGGTGTTGTACAACGCATTGCTGCCGGTGTCCGTATCGCTAAAAAATTTGCAGAGCGATTTATTGCTAAGCCGTGCGGCGCGTTACAGCCAGAGCTTTATTGAGCAGGAACTGCTGTTGCACAGCGCGGGCGTAAAAATAACCATCGGCAGCAATGATAAAATTATCTGCGCCGAAACGCGTGGCAACAGGCAGGTTACGTTTTACCGCAGCGGCGGCGCGCTGGCGCGAGAGATTAAATATAACTCAACCAAAGGCGTCAACCCGCTTTCGCTGGAAGAGGTTACGCTGGAAAGTTTTAAGGCAGAGCAGCTTGGCGCTGACAAAATTAAGGTAATTATACAGCTGAAGGACAACGCCGCGGGGCGCAGCAAAAAATTTACGGAAGTGTACACTTTGGCCAATGGCAGTTTTTAAGAGAATTTTAACGGACAGGCGCGGCAGTATAGGGCTTGCCGTGCTGACAGGCGTGCTGTGCGTGGCGGCGTGCCTGCACGTTATTGCATTTTGCGTGCGGCAGGAGGCGGAAGAAACGCAGCGCCGCCTTGTGCGCAGGCAGCTGCAATTTTCGGTGCAGGCTTTAGCCAAAACTAATTACGCTAACGCGGATTTATCAATCGGCAGCGTAACACTGCCGCCGCAAATGCTGTACCCAGGTGGTTATGCGCTTAACGCAGGCCTGACAGCAGAGCCAAATGAGTGCGGCGTTACGCGCTATACGCTTACGGCGGAAGCAGGAGAGCAGAGCCTTGCCTTACGGCAGCATAAAATTACTTTGCCGCCGGAGGTTACTGCACTTGCCGCTAAATACACGTTGGTGGCAGGCAAAAGCGTAAACGGCGCGGAGCATTTGCCGCAGGGCACAGCTTACGCCGCAGAACTGGGTAATATTTTGGACGCGGTTAATATAAAAAACTACGCCCAGTTTAAGGAGCTCGCCTTTCCTGCCAAAAGCGGTTTTGAAGAGCAGGGCTTAAGCTGCGCGCTGTATTATGACGACGGCAATTACAGCAAAACCATAGCGTCAACTTCCAAAAATATTAAGGGGCGGGGCGTGTTAATTGCCATGCCCAGTATTTTTGTGGCGGATAGCACCAAACTGCCCGATTTTTGCATCATCATCAGCGACGGGCAGATAGAAATAGGCAAAAACGCCGTGCTGGGCAGGGCGCTGCTGCTTTCCAGATACGATATTACTATTAAAAGCGGTGCGCAGGTCAGCGGCATCGCCTTGTGCGACGGCAATTTAACCATTGAAAGCGGCGCTGTTTTTACACGCGACGAAACTGTTTTGCAGCCTTTTGTTACCGCCCTGCGCTTAACGGAAAAATAAAAAATCCGCACGCGTGGTGCGGATTAAATTTTCATTGGCTTACGGCAAAACAAGCTGCGGCACAAAGCCCTGCGTATCGCAGCTTACTAATTTGTAGCGCACGCCGCGCGCTTCGCCTTCAAACATGTTGGCGGCATCCTGCCCGTGGATGTGCCCAAACACGCAGTGCGTAACGCCGTACCTGTCAAAAAGCTCCGTAAAAATGGTAACTTCGTCTGCCTTGTACAGCGGCGGGTAGTGCATGGCAGCAACAATTTTGGCATAGCCTGCCTTTTTAGCGGCGGCCAGCGAGTTTTCCAGCCGTATGCCCTCGCGCTCGTAAATGTGCTTATCCTCCTCGCCAAAGTTATCGGAAGAAGGCAAAAGCCACCCGCGCGAGCCGCAGACGGCAACGTCGCCGCAGGCAAAAAAGTTGTTCTGCAAAAACATAAATTTGTTTTCTGTGGCCTGCTGCATTTTTTTCAGGCTCGTCCACCAGTAATCGTGGTTGCCGCGCAAAATAATTTTGCTCCCCGGCAGGGCGGCGATGCGGTTTAAATCCTGCATGGCAGTATCAAGCGACATCGCCCATGAGGTATCGCCGCAGATGATAACGGTGTCCTCAGCCGTAATGCGCTCCAGCCAGTTCTGGCGTATTTTTTCAAAATGGTTCGCCCACGCGGGGCTGAAAACTTCCATCGGTTTATACGGCGGCTCGCCAGAAAGGTGAAAGTCGCCGATGGCAAAAAGGCTCATAATGTCTCCTTATCAAGTAAAATCTTCTTTGATTGTACCATATTTTTTACGCTTTGGCGATATTGCACTCACTTGCGGGCTTTTATAATTGACTTTAAATGCTGTAAGCTATATAATTTTAAGAGCATTATCTATAATTTAGCTTTGTTGTGTGAGGTTGAAAAATATGATTCAAGAAAAGTATAACCCCCATGAGATTGAAGCCAGATGGCAGCAATACTGGGAAGAGAACAAAACCTTTAAAACCGAGATGGACAGCAGCCGCCCGAAATCCTATGTGCTGGAAATGTTTCCGTACCCTTCCGGCAATTTGCACATGGGCCATGTGCGCAACTACTCTATCGGCGACGTTGTAGCGCGCTTCCGCACGATGAACGGCTTTAACGTGCTGCACCCGATGGGCTGGGATTCCTTCGGCATGCCGGCCGAAAACGCCGCTATTAAACACGGCATTCCGCCGAAAAAATGGACGATGGAAAACATTGCCAACATGACGCGCCAGCAGAAACGCCTCGGCCTTTCCTACGACTGGGACCGCGAGGTTACCACCTGCAAGCCCGATTATTATAAATGGACCCAGTGGTTCTTTGAACTTTTCTATAAACGCGGCCTGGCCGTGAAGAAAAAATCTGCCGTTAACTGGTGCAACACCTGCAACACCGTACTTGCCAACGAACAGGTTATCGACGGTAAATGCTGGCGCTGCGACCATGAGGTAGTAAAAAAAGATTTGGAGCAGTGGTTCTTTAAAATTACCGATTACGCAGACGAGCTGTTAAAAGACCTTGACCTTCTGGAAGGCTGGCCGGAGCGCGTTAAAACCATGCAGCGCAACTGGATTGGCCGCAGCGAAGGTTTGGAATTCAGCTTTGATTTTCCGGAAATCGGCGAGCGTATTCCTGTTTACACCACCCGCCCGGATACGATTTACGGCGTTACCTATGTTGTTCTCGCCGCTGAGCATCCGCTGGTTGAAAAGCTGTGCGTAAACAACCCGAAGGCCGATGAAATTAAAGCCTTCTGCGAGCGCGTAAGAAACCAGAGCGATATTGAACGTACCTCCAGCGAATCTGAAAAAGAGGGCCTGTTTACCGGCTGCTACTGCATCCACCCGCTGACCGGCCGCAAGGTGCAGATTTGGATTACCAACTATGTACTGTACGATTACGGCACCGGTGCGGTTATGGGCGTGCCTACCCACGATGCCCGCGACTGGATGTTTGCGGATAAATACGGCCTGGAAAAAATTGTTGTAATTAACCCCAGGGATAAAGAACTTAAATTAGAAGATATGACCGACGCCTATGAGGAAAAAGAAGGCGTGCTCGTAAATTCCGGCGAATTCAGCGGCATGGAGCTGCATGAAGGCATGGAAGCAATTAAGGATAAAATTGAGGCTATGGGCATCGGCCAGCGCCGCGTAAATTACCGCCTGCGCGACTGGTTAATCAGCCGCCAGCGTTATTGGGGCGCGCCGATTCCGGTTATTTACTGCCCGGATTGCGGCGAAGTGCTTGTGCCGGAAGACCAGCTGCCGGTTATGCTGCCGGAGGACGTTAAGTTTGACGCCGGTGCGGTATCGCCGCTGGCAACCTCTGAAAGCTTTGTAAACTGCACCTGCCCGAAATGCGGCAAGCCTGCCAAACGCGAAACCGATACCATGGACACCTTCCTGTGCTCCTCCTGGTACTATCTGCGTTATACCGACCCGAAAAACGCCGACGCACCGTTCGGCAAGGCCAAGGTAAATTACTGGTCCCCGGTTGACCAGTACATCGGCGGCATTGAACACGCCATTTTGCACCTCTTGTATTCCCGCTTCTTTATGAAGGTGCTGCACGATGCAGGTCTTGTGGATTATAAAGAACCGTTCACCAACCTGCTGACGCAGGGCATGGTTATTAAGGACGGCGCTAAAATGAGCAAATCCCTCGGCAACGTAGTATCGCCGGAGGAAATTATCGCCAAATACGGCGCCGATACGGCAAGGCTGTTTATTATGTTTGCCGCACCGCCCGAAAGGGAGCTTGAATGGAGCGACCAGGGCGTGGAAGGTTCCTTCCGTTTCCTCGGCAGGGTATGGCGTATTGTTTACCATTATCAGGATGTGCTGGCACAGAAAGTTACGCAGTACGACCCGGCAGAGCTGGACGAAGCAGGAAAAATCCTGCGCCGCGTGCTGCACACCAGCATTAAAAAGGTAACGGACGACATTGAGCAGCGCTTTAACTTTAACACCGCCATCAGCGCGATGATGGAACTGGTTAACGCACTGTACGCTTATAAAGAAGCTGCCAAAGAGCCGCATGCAGGCCTTATTTACGAAACCGTTTCCAACCTGCTGAAACTGCTCTCGCCGTTTGTTCCGCACATTACGGAAGAGCTGTGGCACGGCGTAATTTCCGAAGAGGGCAGCATCCACGAGGAAAAATGGCCGAAGGCTGATAAAGAAGCTATGAAGGTTGACAGCGTGGAAATTGCTTTGCAGGTTAACGGCAAGCTGAAAGGCCGCCTGGTTGTGCCTTCCGCTGCTACCAAAGCCGAGCTGGAAAAACTGGCGCTTGCCGACGAGCACATTGCCGGAAGCGTAGATACCGCCAAAGTTATAAAGGTTATCTGCGTGCCGGGCCGTCTGGTTAATATCGTTGTAAAACCGTAACAGGTTAAATTTTAAAACTCCCTGGGATTCCGGGGAGTTTTTTATTTTATAAGGAGTTGAACAGATGGCGCAGCTTAATAAAAAAATAGCGGCGGTGTGCCTTGCCGTGGTGTTTTGCGTTATTGTTAGCCTGCTGCCGCAGGAGCGGGAAGAAAGCGCCGCTGCCTTGCAGGAAACAGTTGCCGCAGCAGAGCAAAAGGAGAAAGCTGCGGCTATGATAAAGGTTTACGTTAGCGGGGCGGTGCATAACCCCGGCCTGCACGATATTGCGCCGGGCAGCCGCGCGGTGGACGCTATTGCCGCAGCGGGCGGCCTGACGGAGGAAGCTAATAAAGACAGGGTGAACCTTGCCAAAATTTGTAAGGACGGTATGCAAATAAACGTGCCGCGCCTGAGCACGAAGGAGCTGCGGCGTTTGCGTATGGAGCGCAGCGTTGGCACCGTTAGCACAGAAAGCCATGCAGCGGCGGAAAGCAGCTATGCGGCACAGGCTGACGGTGCATACAGTGCAGCGGCAGGCACAGAAAGTGCTGCTTACGGCGGCGTGATACATTTAAACAGCGCCAGTGCTGCGGAGCTGGAAGAACTGCCGGGCGTGGGCGAGGTAACGGCGCAGCGCATTGTAGAATACCGCGCGCAGCACGGCTTTAGCCGCATTGAGGACATTATGAACGTGAAAGGTATTGGGCAGGCAAAGTTTAACAAAATGCGCCCGTACCTTGCTTTATGACGGCGTGGTTTTTGGCGGCGGCAGCCGCCTTTGCCGCCGGTGATTACGCCGGTATTTTAACGCCGCAGCTTAATTTGTGGTACTGCGTTTTGGCGGCGGTGCTGGCCGTGTTGCTGGCAGGGCTTGTGCATTTTAAACGCGCCGGGCGCAGTGTGGCTGCGTGCGGCATGGCACTCTTTTACGCCTGCGGTTTGGCAGTGGGCAGTAACGCCATGCAGGCTGATGATGCGGCGATAGCCAACTACACCGGCAGGCAGGTAACGCTGTACGGCAAAGCAGATTTGTTAAGCGTTAAGCAGCGTGAGGACGGCGTGAGCTTTGTTTTGGATTGTACCGCCGTTAAGGCAGAGGGCAAGGTGCAGCCTGCTAACGGCAATGTGCGTGTGTTTGCCAGCGGCAGAGCGGTGCAGGCTTTTGGCAGCAGCGGCGTTGCCGTAAGCGGCACGCTAAAGCCCCTGCACGGTTTTGCCAACCCCGGCAGCTTCGACAGTGAGGCTTGGAATTTGCAGCAGAACATACAGGCGCGCCTCAGCGCCAAAAAGGGCGTGCTGCAAATAGAGCAGGAACGAAGCATAAGCGATAAATTCTTCGGCTTTGCTCGCAGCCTGCGTGATAAAATACGCAGCACCGTGCCGGGCGAGGCAGGCGCTGTGCTGTGCGGCATGGCGCTGGGCGGTTACGACGGTTTAAGCGAAACAACGCGCGAGGCATTTTCTGCCACCGGTCTGGCGCATATTTTATCGGTATCAGGCACGCACATGGCGCTGGTGGCGGGGTTTTTAATTTTAATCATTGGCAGGCGCGGCAGGGTGCAGATTTGTATTGTTTTGCTGTTACTGTTTTTGTACGCACTGCTCTGCGGCGGCAGCGCGCCGGTGTGGCGCTCCTTTATTATGAGCGCGGTGGCACTGGCGGGCGCGGGCAGCTACAAAAAAGCGCAAAGCGGCAATATTTTCTGCGCGGCGGCGGTGCTGCTTTTATTGTACAACCCGCTATGGCTGCTGGATATTGGCTTTCAGCTGTCGTTTGCCGCTACGGCCGGGCTGATATTTTTATACCCGCAGCTAAAAGAGCGGCTTGGCTTTATTAAACCAACGCTTGTGCGCGAGGGCCTTGCCATTACGCTGGCGGCGCAGCTTGCCGGCCTGCCGCTTTTACTGTGGCATTTTAACCAGCTTTCGCTTGTAACCTTTGCCGCCAACATTTTGCTGGTGCCTGCTATGGAGCTGCTGGTAATTTTGGCGCTGGGCGGCTTGTGCCTGCCTTTTGTGGGTGCGGCTGTTATTTATGCTGCCGGGCTTGCCATGCAGCCGCTGCTGGCAACCGTAAGTTTTTTGGCGGCGCTGCCCTTAGCGGTGCTGAACGTGCCGCATTTGCCGCCTGCCTGTTTTGCGCTGTATTATTTAGCGCTGCTGGCGTATTTTAAGCGCAGCTGGTTTACAGCGGCGGAGCGGCGTACTGCGCTTGTTGCCTGCACGCTGGGCATTACGGTGCTGGTAGTTTACAAAAGCCTTGCGCCAGTACCGTTTGCCGTACATTTTATAGATGTTGGCCAGGGTGACGCGGCTTTGGTGCAGACTGCCAGCGGGCACAATATAATTGTGGATTGCGGCGGTTTGCAGGGCGATTTTGATACCGGCAGCCGCATTATCGTGCCGTACCTGCGCTACTTGGGCATTAGCAAAATAGATGTGCTGGCGTTAAGCCACGGTCATCACGACCACGCAGGCGGCGCGGCAGGGGTGGCGCGCCTTATACAGGTCGGCAAAGTTCTGCTGCCGCAGGAGGAAGCTTCGGACGACGTTAAAAAGCTCTTGCAGTACATCAGCCCGCAAAATATTATCGCCGCTAAGGCAGGCTGCGTTTATACCTTAGGCAGCTGCCAGCTTGAAGTGCTGGCCAGTGGAAAAAGTAATGGCGGCGGCAACGAAAGCAGCGTTATTATGCGTGTGGCGGATAGCGGCGGCAGCGTGTTGTTTACGGGCGACGCCGATGAAAGCATCGAACTTGCGGCGGCAAACAAAATTAAGCCTGCCGATGTGCTGAAGGTGGCGCATCACGGCAGCAATTATTCATCCACGCCAGTGTTTTTGGCGCAGGCAAGGCCTAAGCTGGCGGTTATATCAGTCGGTGCTGGCAACAATTACGGGCACCCGGGCAGGGAGGCGGTGCAGCGGCTTAAGGCGGCGGGTGCGCAGGTTTTGCGCACGGATAAGCTGGGCGCGGTAAAAGTATGCTTTGACGGCGGGCGTGTGCAATGGTATAGTTATAGGTATGATAAAGAATTTTTTTAAGGTGATGTTATGGAACTGACGCCGGAAAAGCTGATAGAAATGCTGGAACAGGGCGAAGCTTTGCCCAACGTGCTTTTAATGTACGGGGAGGAAGGCTATTACCGCAGCAAGGCCGCCGGGCTGATAAAAAAATATGTGTTTGGCGATGTGCCTGCCGAGGATATGGAAATTAGCGTGTTTGACCGCGATACGGATTTAAAACGGCTGAACGCCGCCGTTAATACCTACCCGTTTTTCGGCGGGCAGAGCCTGATTATCATCAGCGATGATAAAATTTTTGCTGCCGAAAAAAAGCAGAAGGAAAATTTGGAAACTGTTTTGCTGAACGTGCCGGAGTTTTGCCGCGTGTTTATCAGCGTAAGCAAAATTGATAAGCGTGGGCGCATTTTTAAAAAGCTGGCGGCAGATGGTGCTGCTGCCGAATGTAAGCCGCTGAAGCCATACCAGCTAAAGCCGTGGCTGGACGCCGAAGCCAAAAAGCGCGGCTGCCGCTTTGAATACGAGGCGGAGCAGACGGTGATGGAATATCTTTCCGCTGCCGAAACGGTGCCGCTGCTTTTACTGGAGCAGGAAATTGAAAAGCTTTTTGTTTACGCCGGGCAGCGCCGCATCTGGACGAAGGCCGATGTGGAAGCGGTTTTTTCCGCCCTGCCGGAGGTATCGCGCTTTGCGCTGTTAAACGCCATTGCCGTTAAAAACCTGCCGGAAGCCTTAGCGCTTTTGCAAAACGAAAAAAAGCACGGCGGCAGCGCCATTGCAGTTGCCGGGCTGATTGCCTTTCAGGTGCGGCGGCTGGCGCAGGTTAAGGAGCTGGCGGCGCAGGGCATGGGGCAGCAGCAAATTGCCTCAACCTTAAAAATGGCGCCTTACCCCGTAAAAAAACTTTTGGAGCAGTGCCGCGCCTTTACGCAGCACGAGTTGGCGGAGTTTATGCTGGCGCTGGCAGATTTTAATGCGGCCATCCGCTATGGCGGGCGGCAGTTTGAAATGCTGGAGGAAATTCTCATCCGTTTTTTGGGCAGGCGTTAAAAATTTTACAAATTTTGCTTGCCGCTTTGGCATTTATCTGTTACAATATAAACGTGGTCAATGGAGACCCTTCTATTTGCTATACCCAAATGGAAGGGTCTTTTGTATTTTATTATTTATTTTTGTGAAAGGAGCGCGGCCCGGGGCCGCAGGTGACTGACATGATGAACCCAGATATGCTGTATGTAATTAAACCCGAAGAACAGAACAGAGAATGTTTGACTGAGATTTTAACAGCACACCCGGAAATTAAATTTGTATCCTTTATGGGTGTTGACTTTGCCGGCAACGACACCGACGAAAAAGTGCCCATCAGCCTGTTTTTAAAGGATATTGACGGTATTATGAACGGCATGGCTGCGCAGACGGACGGCAGTTCCGTTGTGCTTACCGGCATTGCCACCTTAAATAACGCCCGCGTTGATATGAAAATCGACAGCAGCGTTAACTGGTATATTGATTATAACTACGAGCATTTTGACGCCGCTACCGGCAGAATGGTCGGCACGCTGCGTATTCCGTGCTTTTTGGTGCACAACAACGTGCGCGTTGATTCCCGCTCCATTTTGCACGACACCCTTGATTATGTAGAAAAAGAACTGGTAGAGCTGTTTAAAAAGCACCCGCAGGTTGCAGGCCTTGAACACATCAGCGGCGAAGATATTGAAAAAATCATCTTCACCTGCGCTACCGAGCTGGAGTTCTGGGTAAAATCCCCGCGTGAGGATGCGCCGATTGAAGCTTTAAGCTCCTCCCAGATGATGCAGGAACAATACTGGCAGCGCTGCCGCGGCAACGTGCGCACCGCGCTGGAACAAACTGTGGAAATGCTGGAAGCCTACGGCCTTGGGCCGGAAATGGGCCATAAGGAATGCGGCGGCGTGCGCGGACAGATTGACGACAACGGCCACATGACCCACGTTATGGAACAGCTTGAGGTTGACTGGAAATACAGCTACGGCGTGCAGACGGCAGATAACGAACTCTTAGCCCGCATTATCGTAAAAGAAATTTTCCGCCTCAACGGTTTGGAAGTTTCCTTCCAGGCAAAACCGGTTCCGGGCGTTGCTGGCAGCGGCGAACACACCCACGTTGGCATTGCCGCCAAAATGAAAAACGGCAAAATTGTTAACCTGTTTGCCCCACAGGATATGCATAAGGAATTCCTTTCCGCAGTTGGCTACGGCTCCATGATGGGCTTACTGAAAAACTACGAGGTTATCAACCCGTTCATTTCTTCTACTATCGACTCTTTGAACCGTTTGAAACCCGGCTTTGAAGCGCCGGTTTGCATTGTTACCTCCCTCGGCCTCAGCCCGGAAGTACCTTCCCGCAACCGCACCATTCTTGCCGGCTTAATCCGCGATATCGACAACCCGCTGGCAACGCGTATCGAAATGCGTTCCCCGAACCCGTACACCAACACCTACATCGCCATTGCCGCCTTCTACATTGCTATGCTGGACGGCATTAAGGCCTGCGTGGAATCCGGCAAAACGCTGAAGGAACTGGAAGGCGAGCTTTCCAAAAAAGCGGGCGAAGACGGTTTCTATCTGGAAAAAGACCGCGAATACCGCAGCGAGCACGACGTGTTTGAAGATTACAACGAAGAAGAACGCGCGCATTTGTTTGGCAAACCGCCTGCAACCGTTTGGGAAAATATGTGCGCCATTAAGGAATACCCCGAAAAAATTGCCGTGCTGACTACCGGCAACATTTTGAAGAAAGAATTTATTGATTCCTTTGCGGCAGGTGCTTTAATCCGCTGGCAGACGGAACTGCTGAACAGGATTATCCCCGAATACCATAAGGAAATCTGCCTGATGAAAAAACTGCACGACGACGAAAACCACACCACGCATGACGCTGCAATGTGGGAAAAAATCGCCGCTATGCGCAGCACCATGGCTAAAGATTTTACCGACCAGCCCAGCCTGTTTACCATGACGCGCCAGGCCTTTGCAAGGGGCGACTTTGACGCCGCCAGCAAATTGCAGCTGGAAATGGCAGAGCTGATGCAGAAGCTGAAAGCACAATACAACGAATATCAGCACAACATTATCGACTAAGCGGCCAAATGAGGGACGGCTGTTTAAAAACCCCGGTACGAAAGTATCGGGGTTTTATTTTGTATTTTTATATAGTTAGTGGTATGATGAAAGTATAAAATTGTATTATTGAATTAAATTGAAAGAATATTGTAGCAGAAAGTGACTGTGTATGTTAACCGAAGAATTGGTTTTATTAATTATTATATTATATATTATTTATAAAGACTTAAAATCATTGAAAGAATATGATGTTTTTTCTTATAGTAAATTTAGGGAAAATAAAATATTCTTTATTAGTAAAATTCTTCATGCTTTGGCCTTTGTATTATTTTTAATGTGTATTATTTTAAACAAAGAATTTTACTTAAGCGTTGCTTTTTTGTGGTTTTTTAGTGAGTTTTTATATACTTTTAATCCTGTTAGTGCAAATAAAGGATTTGAAAAGATTATAAAATTAATGAGATATGTGTCTTTTGTAATATTATTATTTTTAATTTTTGTTTTAATATATAGTTGCATTAGTGATTAAAATTTTGCAATAAAGTTATACAGGTGATTATCGTGAAAAATGTAAATTTAAAAACAGTATTGCCGGTTTTAGTTATTGGTTTTTCGTTCTTAATTACAGTTAATTTTATGCTGCTGGTTATTGATTTGGTGCATTATTTTAATGTTACTATATCGAATAATACAGAAAATGTTCCGATATTTACTCCTGTTTTATTAATGGAAATAATACTAAGTTTTATTGTTGCAAAGTTTAAGGAATTTGATAAGTTATTATTGGGATATATTTTATGCTTTGTCATTTCTTTTCTTTCAATAGCATTTAATAGTACAACTGATTTTAAATGGATATGGAGTGAGTTTGTCCTTTTTCATATATTGGTAATACACATTATGATAAAATTTTGGCATAAAATTATATGGGCTAACAGGGTATGAATTTTAATATAAATATTAACGTACGTTATTGTGTGCGTTAAAATGCAAATAGATTAAGAATGTTACGAGTTAAAAAAATAATGGCTAATATGGAGATGAAAATAAAATGCTAAAGAAAATATTAGATTATTTAAAAAAGGCTGATTATAAAACATATTTTATTATTACTTGGATATTTTCGTATTTTGTAGTAAATTTTCTTTTAGGTGTTAGGACAGAAGAAGATGGGTATTTAGCATATCAGCCATTTACTGTTGTAATTTTTTCGTTTACATATATTTATTCAAGGATAGCTTATTATGCAATTAAAACTCCGGTTGAGGAAATGACTTTAATCAAAAGCTGTTTAAAGGCTTTATTTATATTTATAGAATTAGGAATTTTTTTAGAACTTATGGATAATATTTGCAAGTTTGCCTATGATAATGGTTTAGATATATGGTTTATATGGGGAACTTAAGTATATAGTTTTATTACGGATTATTTTGCTTTATGCCCCTGTTATGGTAAAATATAAGCACAATACAAGAATGGAGTGATTATATAAATGGCTAAGGATAGTTCTTTTGACGTTGTTTCTCAGGTGGATATGCAGGAAATGGATAACGCCGTTAACCAGACAAAAAAGGAAATTGCGCAGCGTTACGATTTCCGCGGCAGCAACGCCAGCATCGAGCTGGAAGAAAAGTGCATTAAACTGGCTGCCGAGGACGAGTACAAATTGAATGCGATTATCGACATTCTGCGTGCGCGCATGGCTAAGCGCGGTATACCCCTGCGCTGCCTGGAACTGGGCAAGGTTGAGCCTGCTACGAAGGGTACGGTGCGCCAGCAGCTGAACATTTTGCAGGGCATCCCCAAGGACAAGGCTAAGGCAATTATTGCCGCCGTTAAGGCGACCAAGCTGAAGGTTAACGCGCAGATGCAGGACGACCAGGTGCGCATCAGCGGCGCCAAAAAGGATGATTTGCAGGCCGTAATCCAAACCTTAAAGGCGGGGGATTTTGGCGTGGATTTGCAGTTTATTAACATGAGGTAAGATTATGGAACAGGCAGAATTTGCACAAAGGCTGCTGAAGGTGGCCCGCGGGCTGGAACGCGCCGACCTTGTTTTAAAGGGCGGCAATGTGTTTAACAGCTTTACGGGCGAATGGGAAACTGCCGATATTGCCGTGTGCGGCGGCGTAATTGCCGGTATCGGCAGCTACAAGGGCGCGGAAGAATACAACATGGCGGGCAGGTTTATAACGCCGGGCTTTCTGGACGCGCATATGCACATTGAAAGCACGATGTTGGCTCCGCGCGAGCTGGCGCGCCTGCTTTTATTAAACGGCGTAACCGGCATTTTTGCCGACCCGCACGAAATTGCCAACGTGCTGGGCACGGACGGCTTACAATGGATGCTGGACGAAACGGAAAACCTGCCGCTGGACGTGTTTTTTATGCTGCCTTCCTGCGTGCCGGCAACAGCGATGGAAACGAGCGGCGCTGTGCTTGATGCGGACGCGTTGGCGCCGTTTTTAAGCCACGAGCGCGTTTTGGGCCTGGGCGAGATGATGAACTACCCGGGCGTGCTGTTTGGCGACGAGGGCGTGTATAAAAAGCTGGCGCTGGTGCGTGGCGGCATTTGCGACGGGCACGGGCCGGGCGTAACCGGCAATGATTTAAACTCCTATCTTGCCGCAGGCGTAACAAGTGACCACGAGGCAACCACGCGCGCGGAAGGTTTGGAAAAAATACGCCGCGGCTGCTATTTAATGCTGCGCGAGGCAAGCGGCGCGCACAACCTGCTGGAGCTTTTGCACAGCGTTACGCCGCTGAACAGCCGCCGCTGCTGCCTGGCAACGGACGACCGCCATTTGGACGAACTGGTAACGGAAGGCAGCATTAACTATATGCTGGAAATTGGCGTTACGCACGGCTACGCGCCGGAAATGCTTTTGCAAATGGCGACGCTGAACACGGCAGAGCGCTTCCGCCTGCACGACAGGGGCGCGCTGGCGCCGGGCTACAAGGCGGATATGAACGTGTTTACCAATTTGCAGGATTTTACGCCGCAGTACGTTTTTAAAAACGGGCAGAAGGTTGTGCAGAACGGCAAGCTGCTGTGGGAGAGCGAGCCTTACCTTAACGCCTGCGCCACCGGCACGGACATTAAGGATTTGGACAGCAGCAGGCTGAAAATTCCCGCCGGGGAAGGCAGGGCGCTGAAAGTAATCCGCATTGTGCCGGAGCAGATTTTAACGGAAACGGCGCTGGAAAAACCGCTGTGCATTAACGGCGAAGCGGTAAGCGATACTTCGCGCGATATTTTAAAGCTGGCGGTGTTTGAACGCCACCACGCAACAGGCAACGTAGGCCTTGGCTTTGTGCAGGGGCTGAAACTGAAACGCGGCGCTGTTGCATCCACCGTGGCGCATGATTCGCACAATTTAATTGTGGCAGGCACCAACGACGCCGACATGCTGACGGCGGCAGCGGCGCTGCGCAAGGAAGGCGGCGGCATTGCTGTTGCCGTAGACGGCGAAATTAAAGCTATTTTGCCGCTGCCCTTTGCCGGGCTGATGAGCGGCGAAAAAATAGAATTTGTGAACCGCCGCTTAAAACAGCTGCGCTACTGGACGGGCGAGCTGGGCGTGCCCGAAGGGCTGAATGTGTTTATGGTGCTGTCGTTTTTGGCGCTGCCGGTAATACCGCACCTGCGCCTTACCGATAAAGGCCTTGTAGATGTTGATAAATTTGCCGTAACCAGTTTATGGGCATAAAAAATACCACACCGTTTTTAGCGGTGTGGTTAATTTTTTGCTTATTTTAAGTTTTCGGGCGGCTCTTCGCATTCGGCAAGCAGCTTTTTAGCATCAATGTACTGCGCAATACCGGCAGCAACCTTTTTCGATTCCTTCATTGCCAGAACTACGGTAGCAGGGCCGTGTACAACGTCGCCGCTGCTGAACACGCCGGAGCGCGTCGTCATGCCGTAGGGGCGCTCGCGCGTAATAACAAAGCCGCGGTCGTCCACCTGAATGCCCTTGGTGGTAGAAACAATGCGTGCGGCGGGGCGCTGGCCGATAGCGAGGATTACGCAGTCGCACGGCAGGGCTTCCTGCCCGCCTTCTTCAATAAACTGGCCATCCTCGGTTTTAACAATGTTTTGCACAAGTAAGCCTGCCAGCTCGGTTTCATCACTTTCGCTGGGTTTGGCACGCATGGCGTTCAGCGCGCGCATCTGTTTTTTGTTAAGGTAGGCAATTGGCTGCTGCAAAAAGTTAAACTGCACGCCTTCCTTTACAGCCGCTTCGTATTCACTCGGGAAGCAGGAAATTTCCGCTTCCGTTTTGTGGTAAACAATGGTAACATTCTTCGCCCCGCGGCGGATGGCGGTACGCGCTGCATCCATTGCCACATTGCCTGCGCCGATGACGATAACATTATCGCCGACGTGCAGCAAGGTTTCGCTTTCATCCAGCTTGCCGCTGTCGGAAAGCACAACCATGCGCAAAAAGTAGGTGGCGGTTAAAATGCCTGTCAGCTCGTTGCCGGGAATGTTCAGCGTTCGCGGCAAGGATGTGCCGGTGCCCATAAAAATAGCGTCGTAGCCCATGTTAAACAAATCGTCCACGGTGTAATCGGGCCCGATGAGCACATTGGTTTTAATTTCCACCCCAAGGTGCAAAAGCTCTTTAATTTCGCGGCGCACTACATCCTTGTTCAGGCGGAACTCCGGAATGCCGAACAGCAAAATACCGCCCGGTTCGCTCTGCCCTTCAAAAATAGTAACGGCAAAATTCATTTTGGCTAAGTCACCGGCTACGGTTAAGCCTGCCGGGCCACTGCCGATAACGGCTACCTTGCCACGTTTGCCGGTAGAAGGCGGCAGGGGCTTAAGGTTGTTTTCGTGCGCAAAATCGGCAATAAACATTTCAAGGCTGCCAATTTCAATGCCGTGCTTGTTTTTGGCAAGCACGCAGTGTGCCTCGCACTGGCGTTCGTGCGGGCAAACCCTGCCGCAAATGGCGGGCAGGTTGCTGCGCTCGGAAATAATTTCATAGGCAAGCCCGATGTTGCCTTCGCTGAGCGCGCGGATAAATTGCGGAATGTTGTTTTCTATCGGGCAGCCCGTGCGGCAAAGCGGACGGGCACAGTTTAAACAGCGCCTTGCTTCGTTGATTGCTTCGGAAGTGGTCATGCGCCTGCTC
>CASEIL010000004.1 GCA_949288065.1 uncultured Phascolarctobacterium sp. | reverse complement strand
TGATGGCACCTACGGCGGCGACAAACTGATGACCCGTTATGAAATGGCACAGATTGTAGCAAAAGCAATGGCAAAAGGCGCTAACGTTGATAAACTGGCAGCAGAATTTGCTGACGAACTCGACAGCCTTGGCGTACGCGTAGCTAACCTTGAAAAGAAAGCTGACAATGTAAAAATTACCGGTCAGATCCGTGCTTCTTACAAAGATACTGACAACGATGGTCATGAAGGCAAACTCCGTACCCGTTTGTTTGTAAATGGTCAGATTAATGAAGACTGGACCTACACTGGTCGCTTCCAGAATGAACAAGTATTCACTGATGAAGATGCAGAAGACGATGCAAAACTGAACTGGGCATTCGTATCCGGTCGTGTTGGTGGCGTTAAAATGGACGCTGGCCGCATGGACTTCACCTTTGCTGACGTAGTAGATAACCGTGGCGATGGTGTAAAACTCAGCTATGGCGATGATGTAAAAGTTTATGGCTGGGCTTTCAAAGCTTCTTCCGATGATTATGTAAACGGTGTACATGAAACTTGGGATCCCGTTGAAGGTAAACCCGGTGAATTTGCTTGGGCTGAACATGATCTTGTAGAAGATGGCGACCGTATTTATGTAGCTGGCGTTGGCGCTACTATGGGCGTTGTTGACGCTGATGTACGTTACTACAATGCTGATAACTGGAGAGACCAGGAAATTTGGGAAGCAGCAGTAGCTGGTGAAATCGCTAAAGATTTGACCCTGAGAGGTTCTTACTTCTATGGCGACAGCGATATTGATGGTTATAATGGAGATAACAGCGGCTGGTTAGTAGGCTTGAACTACAAAGGTGCTAAAGCATCTCAGGTAGGTTCTTGGGGCGTATATGCTAACTACAGCGACCGTCCGCTCGCAACCTATCTTGACCCGACTGCATTCAGCGGCTATGCTTCTTATCCGGCAGATGCTAACTGGGTTGTAGACAAAAACGATAACGTAACCAGTGGCGACGGCTATGAAGGTTATGAAATCGGTGCTAACGTAACTCTTGCTAAAAACATTGTAGCAGCAGTTAAATACTATGACTTCGATTCCCGTGAAGGCGACACCGACGAACAGACCCTGTGGTCCGAAGTTGTATTCACTTTCTAATTTAATAGTTAGAACTGTTAAGGCGGATGGCTTTATGCCGTCCGCCTTTTCTGCATTTAAAGCAAAAAGTGGGTTGTTGATAGTATTTGTTAAAGGTTGTACTATGGCAACAGTAAGCAAAATGCTGTAAAATCGTTATTTTATGTTGCGCCTTTGTATGTACGTTTGGCTTTTAATTCATACTTTATCATTCATGCCGATTCTTTTGAACGGCCAAAAGAACCGGCGAAGAAAAGCCTGCGTCACTATCGTGACTTGCTGCGCAACTATTAGTATCGCAACTGCAAAAATTCGAGATTCGCTTCGCTCAGACACGATTTTTGCAGTTGCTTTTTAGAAAATGTTGCTAAAATCCGATGCCGCGTACTGCTGAGAGTCATACTTTGCAGCTTTCTATTTATTGGTTAATTCACAATGTACTTTAGCAATTACCTCTAAAAGTACTATAACAATGCTATTAAAATAAAAAAGTTGCCAAAGTACGAACTTGAGCGGAGCCGCGACTTTCAAAAAATCAGCGGAGGCTTAACATAAAAAGGCACTTGCAGCATTTGCCGAGGATGTTTGAGCTTGTGCAGCAAGCGAGTTCCGCAGGCGCTGCAAGTGGCAAACTTCTTTGATACGGAGCGGTTAAATTTTTTGCAGGAGCGAAGGCTTTTTGGTTACTTTTTAGCCAATAAAAAGTAACAATGAGTAAAAAATAACTTAGAAAACGATAACGTACTTACAAAGACGAAACGAAAAAATAAAAAATCACCCTTTAGTTAAAGGGCGAAATAAAATAATTTTATAAATTAATTTATAATAAAGACGCAACGGCGTTTTTAAGTGCTTTTTCTACAAAACTGTTAAGGCTTATTTGTTTGGCAGCTGCGCAAATTACAGCTTCTTTATGCAGTTCCGGAGAAATGCGCACATTGAAGCTGCCTTTGTAGGCTTTTTCGGGTTCGGTGTTGTTTTTTTTGCATAAAGCAAGGTAATCGTCCACGGCGCTGTGGAAATCCTCTATTAGTTCTTTGGCGTTTGTGCCTTCGTAAGAAATAAGGCTGCGGATGCCTAAAACTTTGCCGTAAAAAATTTCGTCTTCTTCCGAAAATTCTACGCTGCCAATATAGCCTTTATATTGCATAATGTTGTTCATAATAATCCCTCCTGGGTTAAAATCTCAAGCAGTTGTTTAACCTGGTACGCTAACAGCTCTTTGCGCGGATGTGGTTTATGCAGTAAAATAGAAGCCATGTTTTTATTGGTAAACATAACGCGCGAACCGCTGGTTTTGCCTTTATCAGACCGTACATAATCAAAATAGTTTAGCAATGTTTCTGCTTCTTCAAATGTAAAATCTTTTGGTTTACTCTTTAAACGTTTAATAAGTTTTTCTTTTTGGCCCAAAATAAAACTCCTTTCGTTTTAAGTTTAACATATTTCAGTCAGTGCCGCAACTGATTTTAGTTGCAGACGAATTTTCATCCCGCCTAAGCGGCAAAATGCCTTGTATACTTTAAGCGTGCGTTGACTTTGCACGCTAATTTTTATATAATTTTTATATGTGCATTAGCATTTTTAAAGGAGCGATTGTTGAATATGAAGTATATGTCTGGCAATGAAATCCGCAGCAGATTTTTAAAGTTTTTTGAAGAAAGAGGGCACCTGGTGCTGCCGAGCGCTTCGCTCATTCCGCAGGATGACCCGACGTTGTTATTGATTGGTGCGGGCATGGCGCCGTTTAAGCCGTTTTTTACCGGTAAAATGAAGCCGCCTTCTCCGCGTATTACCACCTGCCAAAAATGCGTGCGTACCGGCGATATTGAAAACGTAGGCCGCACTGCGCGACACCATACTTATTTTGAAATGCTGGGCGATTTTTCCTTCGGCGATTATTTTAAGAAGGAAATTATTCCCTGGAGCTGGGAGTTTTTAACCAAGGAACTGGGCCTGCCCGAGGAAAAACTTTGGGTAACCATTCACCCCAGCGACGATGAGGCTTATGAGATTTGGCATAATGTTGTGGGCGTGCCCGATGAGCGCATTGTGCGCCTTGAGGAAAACTTTTGGGAAATTGGCAGCGGCCCGTGCGGCCCAGACAGCGAGCTGCACATTGATATGGGTGAGGAGCGCGGCTGCGGCAGGCCGGATTGCAAACCTGGCTGCGACTGCGACCGTTACCTTGAGATTTGGAATCTGGTATTTACCCAGTACGACCAGCACGAGGACGGCACTTACACCCCGCTGGCAAGCAAAAACATTGATACCGGTGCAGGTTTGGAGCGCTTAGCTTCTGTTTTGCAGGGCAAGCCTTCTAACTTTGAAACCGATTTGATTTTCCCGATTATTGAATATGCCGCTAAGGTTGCCGGTGTGGAATATGGCAAGGACGCGAAAACCGACGTTTCCTTAAAGGTTATTGCCGACCATGTGCGCAGCTTAACATTCTTAATTGCCGACGGCGTGCTGCCTTCCAACGAGGGCAGGGGCTATGTACTGCGCCGCATTTTGCGCCGTGCTATCCGCCATGCGCGTTTAATTGGCATTGAAGATAAGTTCCTTAACGGCGCTGTGGACGTTGTTATTGATATGTTTAAAGAGCCGTACCCGTACCTGGTGGAGAAGGCAAGCTTCCTGCATAAGGTTGTGGAGATGGAAGAAACCAGCTTCCTGCGCACTTTGCGCCAGGGCTGCGAGCTTTTATATGATGAAATTGCCAAGCTGAAGGCTGAAAATAAAACCGTGCTGGACGGCGAAACTGCTTTCCGACTGAGCGATACTTTTGGTTTCCCGCGTGAGCTGACTGCCGAGATTTTGGAAGAAGAAGGCATGACGCTGGACGAGGAAGCCTTTAACGAAGCGCTGGAGGTTCAGCGTAAAATGGCGCGTGAAGCCCGAGACGATAAGAGCGGCCGCCCGGTTATTTACAATACCAACAGCGTTGATTTGGCTGCGCTGAAAGTGGACGAAGCTGCCGAAGGCGGTAAGATTGTGGCGCTGTACCCCGCGCACGACGCACAGCCGGTGGAAAGCGTTGCCGATGGCAGCAAGGCCGCTGTAATTTGCGATGTTACCGCGTTCCACGCTGAAGGCGGCGGACAGCTGGGCGACACCGGCCGCATTGTTGCGCCCGCAGGCGTGATGCAGGTTGAACTTACCAAAAAGCTGCCGGACGGCGCAACCATTATGGTGGGCACTGTTTTGGAAGGTACCGTTGCCGTTGGCGACGAGGTTAAATTTGAAATTGAACGCGCACGCAAAAACGATATTGCGCGCAACCATACCGCAACCCATTTGCTGCACGCAGCGCTGAAAATGGTGCTGGGCGACCACGTTAACCAGGCAGGCAGCTATGTTGGGCCGGACCGTCTGCGTTTCGACTTCTCGCACTTCTCCCCGGTTACGGAAGAAGAACTGCGCAAGGTTGAAGAAATTGTTAACGAGCAGATTTTGGCTGCCAAAGATGTAAGCATTGAAGAAATGCCGATTGACGAGGCTAAAAAACGCGGCGCTGTGGCGCTGTTCGGCGAAAAATACGGCAATGTGGTACGCGTTGTAACCGTGCCGGGCTATTCCATGGAGTTGTGCGGCGGCGTGCATGTTGGCAACACTGCGCAAATTGGTATGTTTAAAATCCTGTCCGAATCGAGTACCGGTGCAGGCGTGCGCCGCATTGAGGCTGTTACCGGCCACGGTGCGCTTAGCTATGTGCGCGAGATGGAGGACATGGTTAAAACCGCAGCGGCAGGCCTTAAATGCCGCAGCAACGATTTGTGCGCCCGCATTTGCGCTTTGCAGAGCGATTACAAAGCTGCCGAGCAGAAAATCGGCGAGCTGGAAGGCCAGATTGCCAAAGCACAGGTTAGCGGCGCAGCCGACAGCGTTTGCGACGTTAAGGGCGTGCCCGTACTTGTTCAGCGCGTAAGCGCAGGCGATATGGAAGCGCTGCGCAACCTGGGCGACCAGATGCGCGACAAGGTTGGCGGCGTTGTTGTGCTGGCAGATGTTGTTGCCGACAACAAAATTAACATTCTTGCCATGGCAACTAAAGATGCCGTTGCTAAAGGCATCCACGCCGGGCAGATTGTTAAAGAAGTTGCCAAAACCTGCGGCGGCGGCGGCGGCGGACGCCCGGATATGGCGCAGGCAGGCGGCAAGGACGCAAGCAAGGTTGACGAGGCTTTGCAGGCTGCCCTGAAAGTTATTGAAGCGCAGATTAAATAATTTACAAAATATTAACGGCTGGGATTAATGCCCGGCCGTTTCTTTCTATTATTTTGCGTTAAGGTGTGTTAAAATAAGGTAAAAGATGTTTGAGGAGGAATAAGTATGAGTATCTCAAGCGAAACGATGATGTTTAAACGCAATGACGATAAAAAAGATGTAGCGCAGACCCTGCGCGAGGTTTACGCCGCGCTGGAAGAAAAGGGCTATAACCCTGTCGACCAGCTGGTGGGCTATCTGTTAAGCGGCGACCCGACTTACATTACCAGCCACAAGGATTCGCGCACTAAGCTGCGCCGCTTTGAACGTTATGAGCTTTTGGAAGAGCTGGTAAAAAATTATTTATCCGCGGCAGCGAAAAAATAAGGCGGGCGTATGAAAAGGACTTTAGGGCTTGATGTTGGCACGCGCACGATTGGCGTGGCGGCCAGCGATTTACTGGGCATGATTGCCGGCGGCGTGGAGACCATTCACCGCACGACGGAGGAGAAGGATTTTGCCCGCATTGGCGAGCTGATTGCCGAACAGGAGGCGGACACCATTGTGGTGGGCTACCCCAAAAATATGAACGGCACGATTGGCGAGCGCGCGCAGGTGAGCGAGGCTTTTGCCGATGAGCTGCGCAGGCGCTTTGAAGGCGTGAAGGTGGTGCTGTGGGACGAGAGGCTCTCGACCGTGGCGGCGCAGAACGTGCTGATTGACGCGGATATGAGCCGCAAGAAGCGCAAAAAAATTATCGACATGATGGCGGCAGTGGTGATTTTGCAGAACTATCTGGACAGCCGCCGTTAAAAGAGCGGGGTGAAGTTGATGTTGCAGAGAAAGCATAAAATAGCCGGCGGCGTTATTGCCGTGCTGATAATCGTCGGCACGCTGGCGGTGCACGTTGCGGGCAACAAGGCGGCGGGCTTTGTAAGCGAAATGGCCGATAAGCAGACTGTTTTGCAGGGCAAGCTGGAAATTGGGCATTTCAGTGCCAGCGTATCGGGCAACGTGGTGTTTGAGGACGTAGTGTGGACTGCCCCCGGCGGCAAAAAGCTGGCCGAGGTGCCGGTAATGAACGTATCTGCCAATTTGTTTGATTTGGTGAAGGGCGATTTTGGCATTAACTCCATTAACAGCATTTCCATCGAAAAGCCGCAGCTGGCGGTGAATTACACCGACGCGGACGGGCTGGATATTATTAATTATATTAATTTTTCTAAGGAAGAGGACAGCGAGCCGACCGAGTTCCGCGGCATGGTGGAGATTGAGGACGGCGCGCTGGCGCTGGACATGAACGGGCAGCAGCTGGCGTTTGACAATGTGCAGATGCAGGCTAATTTAAACGATTTCCCCGATATTAAATTTACCTTGCAGGGCAAAAACGGCGAGGCGGATTTAATTGGCAGCATTGATAAAAAGTACGACGATGTGAACATCGGCGCGGAAGTTAAAAATTTGCAGCTTACCGAGCTGATGAAGGTATTGCCCTCCTTCGGCGAGCTGAGCATTACCGGCGGCGTAATTAACGGTGCCAAGCTTACGGCGGCGCTTAGTGATTCGCAGTGGAAGCTGAACCTTGACGGCAGCTTAAGCAGCGTGGCAGGCAAGGCGCTGGGCTACAACATTGCCGATGGCAGCGGCAGCTTTGCTATTGACAACAACGCATCCACCTTTAAGGACGTTAAGGCGAAGGTTGAAGGGCAGGACGTGAGCATAGAAGGCAAAATCCTGCTGCCGAAAACCGGCGTGCCTACTTACGATTTGAACGTGGCAGCGCCCTCCTTCCGCGTGGACGCGGTTAGCCCCGGCCTTGGCGTTACGGACAGCGTAAATATTAACGGCAAGGTAACAGGACCGCTTGACAGCCCGGTTATTAACGGCAGCTTTACTATGGACAAGCTGGAGGTTGCGCCGCTGGTGGCAACCGGCATTAACGGCAATTATAACTACACTAACGGCTTGGTAACTTTAACCAACACCTATGCCAATGTGTACAGCGGCACTTTGGGCGTAACAGGCACGGTGGAAGCGGCAACCAAAAACTTTGCGCTGCATCTTAGTGGCAGCGGCATGGACAGCACCGCCGTTACGGAAACGCAAATCAGCGGCCCGCTGAGCTTTGAGGCAGACGCAACAGGCACCGGCAGTGCGGACAGCGCCGTGGCAAACGGCAATTTTACCATTGCACCCGGCAATTTTGCAGGCGTGCCGTTTAACTCGCTGACGGGTAACTTCAGCCGCGCTAACGAGCAGATGACGTTCAGTAATATCACTATCGGTACACCGCTGGGCAGCTACACCAGCAACGCTGTGATGAACTCGAGTGGCAAAATTACTTTTGATAAAATGAGTGAAGGCAGCTTTAGCGCGCCGACTAAGGAAGAAGTGCGCGAGAACGTGCGCCAGCAGGTTGGCGGCGCCGTTAAACAAGGCATCGGCAAATTGTTTGGCAGGTAAGTGAAAAATAAAACAGCGCCCGTAAATGCGGGCGCTGTTTTTATGTTGTTATATGTCTTATGCGAAGAACACTTCTTATGTGTTATAAAGACATGTACTTAAATATATTTTCAAAATTATTCTATTTTTCAGATTCTGCTCCCAAACTTTCCTCCGCTCCCACCGCCTTTTCATTTTCCTTCCCCCTGCATTCGTCGCAGGTGTTGTAAAGGTGGGTTATGGGCAGGCGTTTGCCGCATTTTTTGCAGCGGGCTATAAACAAAGATTTGTTGCCTAGCAGCAAATTGTTGATTTTGATACATAAATCCAGCCTGCGGGCGGCAAAATCAAACGAAAAACCAAAGGTTTTGGCAAAATAATAGCGTATGTCCAGCACCCTGTATTCTATTTCGCACTCCGTTAAATCGTTTTCGTCAAATTCGGAGGCTTCCGGTTCCATAGAATTTTTGAGCGCCAGGCAGCATTTTAACCAGTAATTTACCAGCTTCGGGTTGGATGTATTAAACGGGCAGGTTATCAGCTTAAAAAGCTGCTGGTTGGTAAACGCTTTGGCGTCGTCTTTTAAAAATACCAGCAGGCTGTAAGGCGTGTCAAAGCGCTCACGCTGGTAGGTGCAGTCAAGCAGCAGGCAGTTCCATTCTTCAAGGTATTTTTTCAGGTCAATGTAAAAAATAAAAGCAATAATAAAATTATAATTAACAGCTAAATTTTT
Source organism: uncultured Phascolarctobacterium sp. (assembly GCA_949288065.1). Classification (GTDB taxonomy): domain Bacteria; phylum Bacillota; class Negativicutes; order Acidaminococcales; family Acidaminococcaceae; genus Fusicatenibacter_A. The sequence goes on along the minus strand of CASEIL010000004.1, from coordinate 81,750 downwards.
AGCAAGCGTGTTTAAGTTAAATTTGTAAGGCGGTTTTATACCCATACGGGTATACCGTATAAACTACTAATTAAAGTATTTTACAAAAAAATTATTTACTTTATTAGTAATTAATGCTAAAATTGATGTATCGTAACTTAATAAAAATATTAAAGGTGCCTGCGAGGGGTAAATTAGGGAAGCCGGTGCAAATCCGGCGCGGTCACGCCACTGTAAGCGCGCAAGCGTAAGCCAGAGCGCAGCCTTTAATGCTTTCTGAGGCTGCGTGTGACGGCAAGGTGGCGAGAGAACAAGCAAAACGGACGTTTTGTAATTTTCCCCCGTTGCCGCAGTTAAAGCAGCGGGGTTTTTATATGCCTGTAATTTTGATGGGAGATGTATGTGTTGACGAAAAAGCAGTTGTTAAGCCGCATTGTGCAGATAATAGTTGTGCTGCTGGGTATCAGCTTTATAACCTTTGCGCTGGTAATGCTGTCGCCGGGCGACCCGGTGCGCCAGATGCTTGCCGGCAACGAGGATATAATTGTAAGCCAGGCCGAGATTGATGCGCTGCGCCACGAGCTGGGGCTTGATAAGCCGTTCATCTTTCAGTATTTAGACTGGCTGGGGCGCGCATTGCAGGGCGATTTTGGCTTCTCTTACATGGTTAAGCGTCCCGTGATGGATGAGCTGCTGCAAACACTGCCTGCAACGGTGCTTTTAGCGCTGGCGTCGTCTGTTTTTATGCTGGCGGTGGCTATTCCGGCAGGCATTTACAGCGCCGTTAAGCGTAACAGCGTGTTCGATTACGTTGTGCGCGGCTTAACCTTTGTCGGCGTATCAATCCCTAACTTTTGGATGGGCTTAATGCTGTTGTGGATTTTTGGCTTAAAGCTGCGGCTTTTGCCGATTGTAGGCGGGCGCGTTAGTTTGGAGAACCTTATTTTACCGGCGCTGACGCTGGGATTTGTTATGGCGGCCAAATATACCAGGCAGGTGCGCGCCGCCGTTTTAGAAGAGCTGAACCAGGATTACGTTGTGGGCGCGCGTGCGCGTGGCATGAGCGAAAGCTATATTTTATGGAAAGAGGTTTTGCCCAACGCCATGCTGCCGCTGATTACGCTGTTTGGGCTTTCCTTTGGCAGCCTGCTGGGCGGCGCAGCGGTGGTGGAAATTGTATTTTCGTGGCCGGGGCTGGGCTACCTTGCCGTGCAAAGCATTATTTACCGTGATTTTCAGCTGGTGCAGGGCATTGTGCTGTGGATTGCGCTGATGTACATGGTAATTAATTTAATTGTAGATATTTCCTATAATCATTTAGACCCGCGCTTGAGAAAGGCAGGCAGGTAATATGGAAACACTTATCAATGGTTTAAAAACCAACCATGCCTTTGCCATAACAAGTTTTTTGGTGCTGCTGCTTGTCGTTATCGCGCTGGCAGCGCCGCTTATTGCGCCTTACGACCCGCTGGAGGCGACGATGCAGAACGCCTACCTTGCGCCGAGTGCCGAGCACTGGTTTGGCACGGATAAGCTGGGGCGCGATAATTTCAGCCGCGTTTTGTACGGCGCAGCGTATTCCTTAAGCAGTGTGCTGCTTTTGGTGGCCATTATTTTTATGGTGGGCACCACGCTGGGCGTGCTGGCGGGATTTTACGGCGGCAGGGTGGATGTTGTAATCATGCGCGTGGCGGATATGATGATTAGCTTTCCGGGCATGATTTTGGCGATTGCCATTGCGGGCATCCTTGGCGGCAGCCTGTTTAACGCTATTGTGGCGCTGACGGTTGTAACGTGGACGAAGTACGCGCGGCTGGCACGCAGCATGGTTTTAAAGGTAAAAAAACGCGATTTTGTGGAGGCTGCCATCGTTAACGGCGGCACATCCACGCATATATTGTGCAGGCACATTTTGCCAAACATTTTGCCGCTGATGCTGATTACGGCGGCGTCCGACATCGGCGCGATGATGATGGAGCTGGCAGGGCTTTCGTTTTTGGGCTTCGGCTCACAGCCGCCTGCGCCGGAATGGGGCCTAATGCTGAACGAGGGCAGGCAGCAGCTGCAAACAGCGCCGTGGCTGATGTTCTTCCCGGGGCTGGCCATTTTTATAACGGTTGTAATTTTTAACCTGTGGGGTGATGCGCTGCGCGACGTGCTGGACCCGCGGCAGGAGGAATAACTTTGTTGACGGAAAGGAAGATGTGTTTATGAAAAAGTTAGCAAAACTTACGGCGGCGCTTGCCATGATTGGCCTGCTGGCGTTTGCAGCGGCGGGCTGCGGCGGCGGTGAGGAAAAAAGCGCGGCGGCAACCGGCGATATGGTAAAGATTGGCGTTACTAATTTTGCCGACAGCCTTGAGCCGACGGATAACTTTTTCGGCTGGGTGGTTATGCGCTACGGTTTGGGCGAATGCCTGGTTAAGTTTGACGATAAAATGAACAGCGCGCCGTGGCTTGCCGAAAGCTGGAGCATCAGCGACGACAAGCTGACGTGGACTTTTAAAATTAACGATAAGGCAACCTTCAGCAACGGCAACAAGGTAACGGCCGCAGCCGTTAAAAGCAGTTTGGAGCGCACCTTTGCCATGAGCAACCGCGCACCGACGTTTTTTGAATATGCAAGCATTACTGCCGACGGGCAGAATTTAATGATAAAAACTACCCGCCCCGTGCCGACGCTGCCGGGTATGCTGGCCGACCCTCTGTTTATTATTGTCGATACCAGCGTGACGGACCGCGACTACGCCAAACAGGGGCCAATCTGCACCGGGCCTTACATGGTTAAGGAATACAGCAAGGCCAAAGCCGTGATGGAGGCCAACCCCAATTACTGGGACGGCGCCGTACCGTTTAAGCATGCGGAAATTCCGACCATCGACGACCCAAACACTCGTGCCATGGCTTTGCAAAGCGGAGAAATTGACTGTGCCGTTAACATTGCGGCGGGCGATTTGGAGCTGTTCCGCGACAGTGACAAATACAATATTTCGGAAATTGCCTCCCTGCGCACCGTGCTGGCGCAGATTAATATGAACGAAGGGCACCCCTGCCACGACCCAAAGGTGCGTGCAGCGCTTATCAGCTGTCTTGACAGGGAAACCTATAACAAGGTGCTTTTAAAGGATACCTTTATCTCCGGCAAAGCGCCGGTGCCGCCTTCTTTGGATTATGGCTTTGACCAGCTTGTGGACCCCAACACCTACAACGTAGAGCGTGCCAAACAGCTGTTGGCGGAAGCAGGCTGGCAGGACACCAACGGCGACGGCTATGTAGATAAAAACGGCAAAAACCTTGAGCTGGATTTTGTATATTACAGCGGGCGCGCCGAGCTGCCGCTGTATGCCGAAGCAACCCAGTCGGACGCTAAAAAGGTTGGCATAAAAATTAACATGCGCAATGTCGATTACAACGTGCTGGACCCCATCCGCCAGAAAGGCGATTTTGATTTGTGTATTTCCAACATTCTTACCGCTAACAGCGGCGACCCGGAGGTTTACCTGAACTGGTACTGGAAAACTAATGTTAACGGCAGCCAGCCGCAGAACTCCACCGGTTACAGCAACCCGGAATTTGACGCTTTGAGCGATGCGCTGGCAGTGGAATTTGACCCCGCCAAACGCCGCGAGCTGATGATTAAAATGCAGCAAATTTTGCTGGACGACGGTGCGGCGCTGTTTTTTGGCTACCCCAAAACCAATATGGTTAGCAAAACCACGCTGAAAAACGCCAACATTTTACCGGCAGATTACTACTGGCTGACGAAGGACGTTGCCCCGGCGAAACTTTAAGCGCGGGCTGTAAAAAGGTGATTTTTAATGCTTTTGGAAGTTAAAAATTTGGACGTGAGCTACGGCAGCAGGCTTACCGTAAGCGGCGTCAGCTTTGAGCTGGATAAAGGCGAGATTATGTCGGTAGTGGGCGAATCTGGCAGCGGCAAAACCACGGTTATCCGCGCCGTTATGGGCTGCCTGCCGGGGAGCGGGCATGTTACCGGCGGCAGCGTTTTGTTTGACGGGCGCGATTTGCTGAAAGTAACGCCGCAGGAGCACCGGCAGCTGTGCGGGCGCGATATTTCGATGATTTTTCAGGACAGCGGCAGCATGATTAACCCTATCCGCCGCATCGGTACGCAGTTTGTGGATTACATCCGCACCCATGCGCCGCAAAAAACGAAGGCCGAAGCCGCAGAAATGGCGCAGGACATGCTGAAGCGCATGCGCCTGCCGAACCCGGAAAACGTAATGCAAAGCTACCCGTTTGAACTTTCGGGCGGTATGCGCCAGCGCGTGGGCATTGCCATGGCCATGGTGTTCCGCCCTAAGCTGCTGTTGGCAGATGAGCCGACGAGCGCGCTGGACGTAACCACACAGGCGCAGATTATCCGCCAGATTGTCGATATCCGCAACGAGTTTGGCGTGGCGGTAATTATGGTTACGCATAACCTTGGCGTGGCGTCGTACATCTCCAACAAACTTGTGGTGATGAAAAACGGGCGCGTGGTGGAAAGCGGCAGGCGCGAGGTTATTGCTGCGCCGCAGGACGCCTACACAAAAGAGCTGCTGGCCGCCGTGCCGGTATTGGGGGATGTAAAATATTATGACCGTTAAGGAGCCGCCCGTAATATTGCAAATTAAAAATTTAACCAAGCGCTTTGCAGCGGAGGATGGCAGGCAGCTTACCGCCTGCGACGATATAACCGTTAACGCCTACGCTGGGCAGACGCTGGGCATTATCGGCGAATCGGGCTGCGGCAAAAGCACGCTGGTGCGCACGGTGCTGCAAATTACCCCTGCCACCAGCGGCGAGGTTATTTTTGAAGGGCAGGACATTTTAAAGCTGCGCGGCGAGGCGGCACGCCAGAACCGCCGCAAAATACAAATGGTGTTTCAGGACCCTTTGGCAGCCTTTAACCCCAAAATGAAGGTTAAGGAAATTGTAACAGAGCCTTTATTAAACTTTGGTTTAATTAAAAAGAGCGAGGTTAACGCCAAAGCGGCGGAGCTTTTAGAGATGGTGGAACTGCCGCCGGAATTTATGGAGCGCTACCCGCACAGCCTGAGCGGCGGGCAGAGGCAGCGCCTTGGCATTGCGCGCGCGCTGGCGCTGGAGCCGAAAATTGTGGTTTGCGACGAAGCGACGAGCGCGCTGGACGTATCGGTGCAGGAAAAAATTTGCGAGCTTTTGGTGCGCCTGCAAAAGGAAAAGGGCATAACGTATCTTTTCATTTGCCACGACATCGGGCTGGTGGATTTGATGTGCCACCAGATTGCTGTTATGTACTTAGGCAGCATTGTGGAATACATCGGCGGCGGGCGGCGCATAAGCACCGACGGCATGCACCCTTACACCAAAGCGCTGATGAAATCTGTTTTTAAGGTAGATTTTAAACCGGGCGAGCGCATTGAGCCGCTGGAAAGCGAAGTGCCCAGCCCGCTGGATTTGCCGCCGGGCTGCCCCTTTGCAGGCCGCTGCGAATACTGTACGGATATTTGCCGCAGTGAAAAGCCGCAGCTAAAAGAGGTTGTGCCCGGGCATTTAGTGGCGTGCCACCTTATAAAATAAAAAACGATGAGCTTACCTCAAAGGTGAAAAACTTTTGGGGTATTTTTTTGTAAAAAACTATTGATGAATGATTGCTCATATGTTATAATTAACACATCAAAAGGAATTCGCTTTTGGAGAAGTGTTAAACAATATATGAATGATTGCTCATTTATCGAAGGAGGCATAACAATGACGGAAAAGAAAGTGCGCAGCGCTGAGGCTGTATGCAGTCTGGAAAAAGGGCCGCACAATCACAATCATAACGATAGCTGCGGATGCGGCGCAGAGCATAAGCATGTAGCTGTTGAAGCCTGCGGCTGCGGCGTTGAACATAATCATGAGCACCAACATGAACACGGCGACGCTTGCGGATGTGGGTATGCCCACGAACATAGCCACAATGACGAGTGTGGCTGTGCTGAAGAACATCATCACGAACACAGCCACCACGTCCCGGGGCATCCGGCGGACTGCCAGTGCGAAATTTGCCATCCGCACGAAGCGTATTGCGACGTGTGCGGCGAAAGTTTAGAAAACTGCACTTGCAAAATGCCGGACGCGAACTGCGTAAAGCGTGTTTATATTTTAAAGAACCTGGGCTGCGCCAACTGCGCTGCCAAAATGGAGCACCGCATTAAAGAGCTGCCGGGCGTGCAGTATGCCAGCATCAGCTTTGTTACCAAGCAGCTGCGCCTTTCGGCGAAAGACCACGGCGCTGTGCTGCCGGTGATACGCGAAATTTGCACCAGCATTGAAAGCGAAGTAGAAGTTGTGCCGCGTGACGGCGACGGCCCGTTTAATTTTACCACCAAAGTTTATTTGCTGGAAAATTTAGGCTGCGCCAACTGCGCCGCTAAAATGGAGCGCGCCATTAACAACCTGCCGCAGGTTAGCGCTGCAACGCTTACCTTTGCCACCAAACAGCTGAAGGTAACCGCTAAAAACGGCAGTGATTTGCTGCCGGAGCTGCAAAAAATCTGCGCCGGTATTGAAAGCGGCGTTGTGGTTAAAGAGCGCGATGCTGCGCCGAAGCTGGCTGCCCATGTGGACGAGCGCAAACGCGGCGGCGGACTGAGCGTATCTGCTGAAACGCTTTCCGTTGCCGAAATGCTTGTAGGCGGCGTGCTGTTTATCGCCACTGAGTGGCTGGGGCTGGTGCCGGAGGCTTACCACCTGTACGTTATGATTGTGGCGTACATTCTTTTAGGCGGGCGTATTGTGCTGACGGCTGTTAAAAATATTTTTAGCGGTAACGTGTTTGACGAAAACTTTTTGATGACAATTGCTACCGTGGGCGCGTTTTTCATCAACGCTTACGAAGAAGCCGTCGGCGTTATGTTCTTTTATCGTATTGGCGAATATTTTGAGCATCGCGCGGTGGAAAAAAGCCGCGGGCAGATTATGGACGCTGTCGATATGCGCCCGGAAACCGTAAACCTGCTGGTCGGCGATGATGTTAAGGTCATTCCGGCGGCGGAAGCCCATGTGGGCGATATCCTGTTAGTGCGCGCGGGCGACCGCATTCCGCTGGACGGCGTTGTTGTTGAAGGCGACAGCCTTGTAGATACATCCCCGGTAACGGGCGAGCCGGTGCCGGTGCGTAAGCACTACGGCGACGAAATTACCAGCGGCTGCGTAAACACCAGCGGCATGCTTAAAATCCGCGTGGAAAAGGTGCTGGCGGAATCTATGGTTACCCGCATTTTGGACAGTGTGGAAAATGCCGCTGCCAGCAAGCCGCAGATTGACCGTTTTATTACCCGCTTTGCGCGCGTGTACACGCCGTTTGTGGTGGTTGTGGCGCTGCTTACGGCGCTGGTGCCGGGCTACATTACCGGCGACTGGCAGCACTGGGTTTACACGGCGCTGACATTTCTCGTAATCAGCTGCCCGTGCGCTTTGGTGCTGAGCGTGCCGCTGGCGTTCTTCTCCGGCATTGGGGCAGGTTCTAAGGATGGCATTTTGTTTAAGGGCGGCAGCGCGATGGAGGCGCTGAAAAATGTGCGCGCCGTAGTGATGGATAAAACCGGCACCGTAACCAAGGGCAACTTTGTGGTGCAAAGGGTTGTGGCTAAAAAAGGCGCAACAGAGGACGAGGTTTTGGCACTGTGCGCCGCTGCGGAAGCAGTGAGCACGCACCCGATTGCCGTAAGCATTGTAAACGCCGCCAAAGAGCGTGGGCTGGCGGTGGAACAGCCGCAGAGCTTTGAAGAATTTGCCGGCGAAGGCATTGCCGCCGAAACCGCCAAAGGCAGGGTGCTGTGCGGCAGCCGCAAACTGCTGGCACGCTTTGGCGTGGAATACACTGATTTTGAAGCGAGCGGCTACGGCACCGAGGTGCTGCTGGCTAAAAACGGCAAATACCTGGGGCACCTTGTAATTGCCGATACTATTAAGGACGACGCTGTGGAAGCAGTTAAACAAATTAAAGCCATGGGGCTGACTACCGCCATGCTTACCGGCGATGCCGAAGCCAGCGCGCAGGCAGTGGCTAACGCCGCAGGCATCGACGAAGTGCGTGCCAAACTGCTGCCGCAGGATAAGCTGAACGAACTGGGACGCCTGCGCAGCAAATACGGCAGCGTAATGTTCGTCGGCGATGGCATTAACGACGCGCCGGTGCTGGCGGGGGCGGACGTTGGCGCAGCGATGGGCAGCGGGGCGGACGCAGCGCTGGAAGCAGCCGACGTGGTATTTATGAAATCCGAAATGAAAGCGATACCGCAGGCGCTGAAAATTGCACGGCGCACCGGCAGCATCGCCTGGCAGAATGTTATTTTTGCCCTCGGCGTAAAAGCCGTAATTATGGTGGCTGGCCTTGCAGGCTATGCCAGCATGTGGGCAGCAGTGTTTGCCGATACCGGCGTTGCCATGCTGTGCGTGCTAAACTCCATCCGCATTTTGTACACCAAAAACTAAAAACGGCATAAAAATAAGGCTATGCTCCGTAAAAAGAACATAGCCTTTAATTTTTGTTATTTTTGTTGCCACAAATACCACACGGCCAGCGAGCGCCACGGCCGCCAGTGCTCCGTCAGCTCCAAAATCTGTTTGCGCTTGGGCAGGGCGCTTAAATTAAAAATTTCCTTCACACGCTTTTGAAAGATAAAATCCGCCGCGGGCGCAACATCCGTGCGGCACAGCGCCAGCAGCAAAAACATTTCCACCGTCCATTGTCCAAGCCCTTTAATCTGCGTAAGCTGCTTGGTAATTTCGCTGTCGGTCATCTCTGCAAACTTGTCCATTGTAACCGTGCCGTTTAAAACAGCCTCCGCAAAGCCTTTAAGGTAAACCACCTTTTGCTGCGTAATGCCGCAGGCGGCAAGCGCTTCGTCCGTAGCGGCGGCAACTGCGGCAGGGGTAATGGGGCTGCCAACAATTCTCTCCAGCTTTTTAACCATTTCAAAGCTTACTTCCGGCGGCAGCTGCTGAGAGATAATGCCGGTAACAAGCGTGCCGAAGTATTTTTCCGGTGCTTCCGGCTTCAGGGTGCAGGCACCGGCGCTTTCAATAAAGGGTATCAGTTCGGGTGCGTTGGCGCGCAGATACTCGCTGCCAATTACCCAATCCGGCGTTTGAAGCATATAATAAACCTCCTGTGTGGGTAAAGGGTTAGTAAACAGGCGTTATGCCTAAAAAATATTATACCATAAAGCGCGCCATTTTTATAATTTATTTGCACTTTAAAATTAGTTGAATTATTTTTAACAAAATTTTGCAAAAGGGCTTGCGTTAATTACATTTTTATGGTAATATTTATATCTGTCAGGACACTGACATGAGGCCCGGTGGTGTCCCATCCGGGTCGCCAATGCGGAAATAGCTCAGTGGTAGAGCACCTCCTTGCCAAGGAGGGGGTCGCGAGTTCGAATCTCGTTTTCCGCTCCATTTTTTTAGGGGTATAGCTCAACTGGTAGAGTAGCGGTCTCCAAAACCGTTGGTTGTGGGTTCGATTCCTACTGCCCCTGCCACGCAAATACGGCGCAGATTTAAAATCTGCGTCTTTTTTTGTTTTACCTTTTATTTTGCTTTTAAAATGCTAATAAGTTGCATTTAATGTGTTTTTGACTTATAATATTTTTGAAAGGGGATGATTGATATGTCTGAAACAACAAATATTACTATACGTATTGATAAAGATATAAAACGAGAAGCAGATATTTTATTTGCTGAACTTGGTTTAACTTTTAATACAGCGATTAATGTTTTTTTACGTCAATCAATCCGTGAAGGAAGAATACCATTCATGATTTCATTAAATCAACATAATAATGATGGTAGAAAAGATGATTAAAATTTAATATATGGTAATTTTAAAAGGCTGTACTCCGTTAGAAGTACAGCCTTAATTTTTTCACCCAACCTCCGGCCTTGCCAGAACCTTAACCGGGTTCCAGCGCTCGCTTTTGTAATACCAGTACAGGCACGCCACGGTAAACACCCAGGTAATGGGGTACACCCACGCCACGCCGCTGGCGGTAGGGTTAAAATACATAATCAGCTTCAGCACGCCGATGCGTATTACGCACATATTCACCAAAATAATAAACATCGTCGGCAAAGTGCTGCCGCTGCCGCGGATGGCGGAAGCCAGCACCTCAAGGAACACATACAAAAAGTAAAACGGCATAATAACAAAAGCAATACTGCTGCCGATGGCGACAACATCAGCGTCATCAGTAAACATACTAAAGGCAAAATCTGCAAAATACAGCACCGTGCAAATGCTTACCGCCGTAACCGCCAGCCCAAAATAAATGGCAATGGCAGTGCCGCGCTTGCTGCGCATAATTTTGCCCACGCCCACGTTTTGGCTTACAAAGGTAGAGCACGCCTGCCCGATAGACATAATCGGCAGGTAAATAACGTTTTCCACCTTAAAATAAGCCGCATAGGCGGCGATGCTGTTAACGCCCAGCCCGTTAATATTGGTTTGCACCACAATGTTAGAAAGCGTAATAACCGTAGTTTGAATGGCTGCCGGAATGCCGATACGGAAAATCTCCCGCGCCAGCGGCCAGTCGATATGTATTTGCCCAAAACGCAAACGGTAACGCTCATCCATATGGCACAAATGGTGAATAACAAGCCCCGCCGCCAATGTTTGCGAAACCACTGTCGCCATGGCGGAGCCCACAATGCCGAAGTTCCAGTAATACACAAACAAAAAATTGCCGATAACATTGGCAATGCCGCCAATCAGCTGGTAAATCATCGGCGAAAGCGAATTGCCCAGCGCCCTTAAAATGCCGCTGCCCACGTTATAGCTCACAATGGAAAACAGGCTCAGCAAAAACACGCGGATATACACCGTGCCCCAGTGCATAATCTCCGGCGGCGTGTTCATCCATTCCAAAATAGTCGGCGAAAGCCAGATGCCCAAAACAGTAAACACCGCCGAAAAAGCAATGGTAATGCCCGCCGTGCAGTGCACAATGCGGCTCAGCTCGGCATATTCGCCGCGGGCAAATTCGCGGGCCGCTATAACGCCAATGCCAACCGAAAGCCCTATAAAAAAGCCGATGATAATAATAATAATAAACGTGCTGGCGCCGACGGCAGCGGCGGCATCCTTGCCCAAATTTTGCCCGACGAAGATTAAATCAACCGTGCTGTACAGCTGCTGAATTAAACTGCCCGCAAACAGCGGCAGGGAGAACCAGAACAGCTGCGGCGCGATGGGGCCGCGCGTTAAATCGCGCGTTTTATTTTTATTGTCTTTTAAGCTAAACATTATAAACTCCTGTAAAAATATTTCTACAGTTAGTGTAGCTTTTAAAAATATGCTTGTCAATACGGTGCTGGGTATATAACAGCGGCGGGCTTTGTAAAATATTGCGCAAAAATGTTAAGCATTTAACACTAATGCGGCAGGTTTATGGCTAAAAGTTAAATATTACACGCCGAAAGATTAAAAAACTTTTAAAAACAGCTTGCAAATGTTATAATAAAAATGTAAAATCTCGCTGAGGGGGAACTGCGCTTCGCGCAAAAGTATAAAGAGGAAACGTAACGAAAAATTTCCTCCTCCATGTAAAAACGGAGGAGGTATTTTTATGAGAAAAAATCTGCGCTCTAAAATTTTATTGTGCGTTTTGGCAGGCGGCGTGCTGGCGGCAAATACGGCGTTAGCAGATGAACCTGATAGGGATGTACATGATGCTGCTCAAGCTATTGCTGAATCAATTTATAATGATACTTATTCAAAAAATTCTGGCTATCTTAAAGCAGAAGCAGAAGGTACTGGAGCTGTAATTGCAATTACTGTTCATTCTGTTGGTAGTAACGTAACTTTAGGTGATGTTGAAGTAACTGCCATAGGTACTTCAACTGATTCAAAACCGGGTAATGTTAGTGCTGTTTATGCAACAGACGGCAGTGAAGTAGAAATTACTGGCGGCAAAATTACAGCGATAGCAAATAAAGGATATGAATATGCTGTTTATTCTTGGGATAGTAATGTAGATATAAATAGTGATAATATTGCTATTAACGGCGATATATATAGTTATGGTGATGGAGTAATCAATATAAATTTAGATACTCAAAATGCTATATTGAATGGTGCTGTGCAAAATGGTGCTGATGAAATAAATTTAACATTGTCTAATGGGGCAACATGGAATACAAGTGGTCATTTTGGTTCTGAAATTACAAATTTAACTATGAATAACGGTATAATAAAACCTGTTTATGTTGGGTCGATGACAGTTGAAAACTATTCCGGTATTGGTGATATAATACTTGACCTCGGTGATGATACATCGGGTAATGGTTCGATAGATGTTGATGCAGGAAGAACTGATATAGAAAGTGCAGCAGCTGGATCAGTAATTAATCTGACAGTTACTAATAATAATTTAGTAGGTACTGCTGATGATGCTCAAGCGTTAGCAAATTTAAATGAACTTGCTAAAGAAATACGTTATGATGCGGCTGATGGCAATTTAACAGGGAAAGTAACCATTAAAGAAGGTTTAATTATGCCAGAAGTTAGTGGCGATTTGCTATTTGAAGAAACCGGCAATCATGAAGGTTATGTTGCGAATATTACAAGTAAAAAAACTTCTGCAACAATGGACGCCATGCAGCACCTTGCCGAAACTGCCATTGTGGCGTGGCGGCAGGAGGACAGCACCTTAAGCCAGCGCCTTGGCGAGCTGCGTAACAGCGAAGGCGGGCAGGGTATTTGGGTGCGCATGAGCCGCGGCGAATTTGAATACGACGGCGCCTATAAAAACCAGTATAACTTCTTCCAGATGGGTTACGACTGGGCCAGCGGCAGCTGGCACTACGGCGCGGCAGTAAGCCATAACGACGGGCAAACAACCTACGCACAGGGCGACGGCAAAAACCGCAGCACCTCCTTAAGCCTGTACGGCATCTGGCTGGGCGATAAAGGCCATTATGCCGATATTGTTTTAAAACAGGGCAGGCTGAGCAACGATTTTGATATTTACACCGAAGCAGGACACACCAGCGGCGATTATGACGCGTGGGGCACCAGCTTAAGCGGCGAATACGGCATGAAGGTTGCGCTTAACGACGGCTGGTATGTAACGCCGCAGGCACAGCTTACCTTAATGCGCATTGGCAGCGAAGATTACACTACCAATAACAGTATTAAAGTACATCAGGACAGTTTGGAAAGCGCAGTAGGGCGTGTGGGCTTTGAGCTTGGCAGGGACATCGGCGAAAGCGGCAGCATTTACGCTAAAGCAAGCCTGCTGCACGATTTTGCAGGCAGCGCCGATACCTATTTAAGCCTGAATGGCATAACCAACAGCTACCGGCAGGATATTGGCGACACCTGGTGCGAGGCGGGCATTGGCTTTAACTACAAAACCAGCGCCAACAGCTACCTTTACGCCGACGTTGTAAAAACCTTCGGCGGCGACGTGGAAACCCCGTGGCAGTGGAACGCCGGTATGCGCTGGACGTTTTGAGTGACCTGGCAATTAAATATTAAAACTAAAACCCCGGCATTTTTGTGCCGGGGTTTGGTGCGTTTGGTATATTAAATTATTTGGCGGCAGCTTCACTGTTGTTTAATGGTAAAAATTGAATGACCAGCTTTTTGTTTAAGCCTTTGGCGAGGCGCTGCAAAACTTTAATAGTTGGATTTGCCGTGCCGTTTTCAATTTTACTTATATCGGACTGGTGAATGCCAGTAAGTGCTGCCAGCTCTTTTTGCGTCATTTTTTGCCCTTTGCGGATTTCAATTAAGGCTTGTTTTAACTGATATTCAATTTCAAGCGCGTCGTATTCTTGTTTTAATTCCTTGTCGTTAGCGAGTTCCTGCTGTAAAAAATCATCAAATTTTACCATAATCAAAACCCTCCTTTTGCGAAAAGCGGTTTAAATAATCATTTTTATATTTTAATGCTTTGTCAAGTTCTTCTTTAGGTGTTTTATTGGTCTTTTTTATAAAACCGTTAGTTAAAATTATGTGGTTGCCGATAATGAAAAAATATATAATACGGGATATATTACTGCCTTGTTTGGTACGCAGTTCAAATAACCCGTGTGAAAGTGATTTTGAATAGGGTTCGTGTAAAAGATTGCCTGAAACTTTTAAAAGATTGATGTCACGTAAAATTTTGGCGTAAAGTTTTTTATCCTGAATTGATTTAAGGTAATTAGCAACAGGGCATGTACCATCAGCAGTTTGATAAAAAATTATGTCAAAGTCTTGCATAAAATCTCCTTTATAGGTTTTATCCTATATTTATTATAAAACAGAGTGTTTGAGTAGTCAAATATACTAAAATTTATTTTTTTGATAATTGTGTGATAAATATTAAAATTAAAACCCCAGCGTTTTGTGCCGGGGTTTAGTGTCTTTACACATTTATATTTTTTTGTTACAATAAACAGGCGTAAATGTGCTGCCATAACGGTAGGCGGTTAGCCCCTCTGCGGAGGGACTGTGACCCTCCGATGAAATAGAAATCCGGCGTAAGCCGGAAATACTATGAAGGAGGGGATAGCGTGGATATTTTAGCGTTGTTAATAACATTTACTGGTTATACAATAGCTGTCTTTTCCCTGGGCTATACCCTTGGAAAAGATATTGCCCGCAAAAACAAGTAAACCGCCACAGCCTCTCCAAAACTTGTGACGGGTTACTTGTTAACCATATAACATTTTTAAGGGGCTGACCGTCTATCGGCAGCCTTTTGCGTTTCTATAATTATTATAGCAAACGTGGGGCAAAAGTCAAATAAAGCGTTAAGCAATTTGCTTTTTTTACAGCCCGCTGTCCAAAAAGGCGCGGAGCTCTTTTTCCCTCATGCCGCCGATGTGGGAGTTTTTAATAGTGCCGTACTTATCAATAATGTACGAGGCGGGGATGCCCTGCAGGCCGTAAGCGCTGATGAGTGCGTTTTTATCGCCGAAGTACATCGGGAAGGCGAAGCCGCTTTCTTTGGCGTATTTTTCATAATCCGCGCGGGCGTCGTCGATGCTTACGGTGTAAAACTCAATTTTGCCCTCGTATTCCGGGTACAGTTTGTTTATTTCCGGCATTTCCTGCATGCAGGGGCCGCACCAGGTTGCCCAAAAGTTTACAAACACGGTTTTGCCGCGCAAATCGGAAAGCTTAACCTGCGTGCCGTCTAAAGAAGCCGCTGCGATATCGGGCGCTTCGGTGTTTACGGACTGCGCCGCCGCATCGTTAAAATTGCCTGCCTGATAGTACGACCAGCCAAAGGCGCTGGCAATGCCAACCACTGCCGCCGCAGCGGTAATGAGTAAAAATTTTTTCCAAGTAAACATTTAACCACTCCTAAAATTAGTTTTAAAACTTATTGCCCCTTCCGGGCAGTATTTTTTACATTCGCCGCAGTTAATGCACTCGCGGTCGTTTACCTTCTGGCAATCCATTTTGCACGCCCTGACGCAGGCGTTGCAGCCGGTGCATTTAGCCGCGTCCACGCGGATGCCAAACAGCGAAAGCCTGTTAAACAAACCGTACCACGCACCCAGCGGGCACAAAAACCGGCAGAACGGGCGGTAAATAAAAACGCATGCGCCAAAAATAACAAGCATTACTGCAAACTTCCAGCCAAACAAAAGTCCAATGCCGCTGCGCAGATTCTCGTTCAGTGCCAAAAGCGGCAAACCGGCTTCCAGTGTGCCAGCAGGGCAGATATATTTGCAAAACGCCGGTGCGCCAACGCCGTCCGCCCACCAAAAATAAACGGGCAAAAGCACAACGAAGATAACGGCAATGAAATATTTAAGGCAGCACAGCTTTTGTGTTACGCTGTTTTTGTGCAGCTTCGGCGTGGGGATTTTGTAAAGCAAATCCTGCACTAATCCAAAGGGGCAAAGCCAGCCGCAAATTATCCTGCCTAAGCAGAGCGCGAATAAAAGTAAAAGCCCGAGAACGTAAAACGGAAATTTAAGCGCCGTACCCGCTAAGCTGCTTTGCAGCGAACCAATAGGGCATGCACCGAGTGCGCCGGGGCACGAATAGCAGTTTAACACCGGCACGCACACGCTTTTGGGCTGCGCCTGCCAGATACGCCCGGTGATAAAGCCCGGCAGGTTGCCGTTGTGCAGCAGCGCCGATATGCACTGCACTAAAAGCCGCTTAGCCAATGCCGATGCACTCCAGACAGATAAGCATGGCCTTGTGTAGCACTTCCATGTATTCTTTTTGGTAAATGCCAGCCGCTAAAAACGCCGCGGCCAGCAGCCATAAAAATAGTTTCATTTTATCACCGCTATTATTATACAATATGCTTTTACTTGCAAACAAGTCAACAGAAAAATATTTTACTTGTTATGATGAAAAAGATATACTTATAGTAGAAGAGGTGAGATAATGGAAAAATTTGGCGCTGGGTTAGTATGGCGTGGCAATAGGAAAGTAATTTATTTAATAATTGCTTTGTTGTTATTAGATGGAATCTATCAAAATTTTCGTGAAAATATTTGTTATTATAATAATTACCCGATTTCTGTTGTAACAAGAAAATTTGGAGATTATGACAAAGAAACAGGGCAACAATATTTGTATGGTGGTAGTAAAACTGCTGTTAAATTTTTTTGTTCTCTTGCAAAGGAGTGGCAAGATGTACAAATAATGGTTGATAATGAAAAGGAAATAACAGTATATTCAAAAGATGAAAATATACAGATTACTTTGGTTTATCCCAAAAATAATGAGGATGTTTCTCAAATTTTAATAAAATCGGATGATGATAGATGGTTCCCGTATAGCTCTAATCAAATTATCAATTTTAAAGTATTAGATTATCATATTGATGACCCGGCAAACATAATGGGAGGAAAAGAAGAAGCAGATAAGGTTAGGGGTTATATTGAAGAATTAAAAAAAGAACAAAAAATGAGTAAAGAACATCAGTTATGTCCGGACATTCTAAATGGGCTAATATCAAACACAAAAAAGGCAAAGCCGATGCTGCGCGCGGTAAAATTACCACCAAAATCGGCAGAGAGATTACCATTGCTGTGCAGATGGGAGGCCCTGACCCTACCGGCAATATGAGATTAAAACTGGCTTTAAGCAAAGCTAAGGCCAACAATATACCTAAAGATAACATTCAGCGTGCCATTAAAAAAGGCCAGGGCGCTGCCGAAGGCGGCAACTACGAAGAAATTACTTACGAAGGCTACGGCCCGGCAGGCGTTGCCGTTATGGTATCTACCCTTACCAACAACCGCAACCGCACCGCTGCCGATGTGCGCCATGTGTTCAGCAAATCGGGCGGCAACATGGGCGAAACCGGCTGCGTAAACTGGATGTTTAAACGCAAGGGCGTGTTCAGCATCGACGCTGAGGAAAACGAAGGCCTGACCGAGGACGATTTGATGATGATTGCGCTGGACGCCGGTGCAGAGGACGTTAAGAGCGAGGACGGCGCTTTTGAAATTATTACTCAGCCGGAAGATTTTGACGCTGTGGAAAAAGCGCTGGCCGATAACAATGTTGAGGTTGCCATGTCGGAAATTACCATGATTCCCGATACGATGGCTTCCCTTGACGAGGAAGGCGTTGCCAAGGTGCAGAAAATGCTGGACGCACTTGACGACCTTGACGATGTGCAGGATGTATACACCAATGCAGACCTGCCTGATGATGAAGAATAATTGATTTTGAAGGGGCAGGCTTAACGGCCTGCCTGCTTTGTATAACAGGAGTTATTTATGCTGGCAATTGGTATTGACCCCGGCACCGCCATTTGCGGCTTCGGGCTGGTGGAGATGATTGGCAACCGCCTGCGCCCGGTGCATTACGGCGCGGTGTTTACCGATAAGGATATGCTGCCCGAGCTGCGTTTAAAAAAAATCTACGACGGGCTGACGGAGCTGATAGACACCTACCGCCCCGATATTATGAGCGTGGAGCAGCTTTTTTTTAACCGCAATGTAACAACGGCCATCAGCGTTGGGCAGGCGCGCGGCGTGGTGCTTTTAACCGCCGCTAACCGCAACGTGCCGGTGCTGGAGTTTACGCCGATACAGGTTAAGCAAAACGTGGTGGGCTTTGGCAGCGCCGATAAAAAGCAGGTGCAGTATATGGTTAAGCACCTTTTAAACCTGCGCGAGGTGCCCAAACCCGACGACGTTGCCGACGCGTTGGCAATAGCAATTTGCGGGCTGCATACGGCAGCGACGCGCAGATGGCAGGAGGGTTTATAAATGATTGGTTCAATTAAAGGCAAAGTGGCGGAGCTGTCCACGGAATACTGCCTGATAGAAACGCCGGGCGGCGTAGGCTACCGCGTGTTTATGCCTTCCGCCAATTTAGCGGCGCTTACCATGGGCAGCGAGGTGCGCGTGCACACCTACACCTCCGTGCGCGAGGACGCTATTTTGCTGTTCGGTTTTTTGCAAAAGCAGTATTACGATTTGTTTGTGCTTTTAATCGGCATCAGCGGCGTGGGGCCTAAGGTGGCGCTGGGTATTTTATCGGCTGTAAAGCCGGATGATTTTTACATGGCGGTGGAAAACCGCGACATGAAGGCGCTGACGAAGCTGCCGGGCATTGGCAAAAAAACGGCGGAGCGCCTGCTTTTGGAATTGAAGGACAAAATTAGCGGCGGCAGCGAGGTTATCGACGCTGTGTTTTACCAGCAGAGCGACTTGCCGCAAAACGCTGTGGGCGAGGCGATTGAGGCTTTGCAGGCGCTTGGTTACAGCAACAGCGAGATTGTGCCGGCGCTGAAAACCGTGCCGGGCTACGAAGCAATGCCCTGCGAGGAGATTATTAAACAGGTGCTTAAGGTATTTGCCGGGAGGAAATAATGAACGAACAGGAACGGATTATTACCGGCAGGGAACAGGAGGCTGACGGGTGGCAGTACAGCCTGCGCCCGCGCCGGCTTGCCGAATACATTGGGCAAAACCAGGTAAAACAGAATATGCAGGTGTTTATTAAGGCGGCGGCAGAGCGCGGCGAGGCGCTGGACCATGTGCTTTTGTTCGGGCCTCCGGGGCTTGGCAAAACCACGCTGGCCAACATTATTGCTAACGAGCTGAATGTAAACATACGCATTACCAGCGGCCCGGCGATTGAGCGGCAGGGCGACCTGGCGGCGATACTTACGAACCTTGGCGAGAACGACGTGCTTTTTATAGATGAAATTCACCGACTGAGCAAAACGGTGGAGGAAATTTTGTATTCCGCCATGGAGGATTTTGCGCTGGATATCATCATCGGCAAGGGGCCGAGCGCGCGCAGCGTGCGCCTTGATTTGCCAAAGTTTACGCTGATTGGCGCGACAACCCGTTTGGGCGCTATTGCCGCGCCTTTGCGCGACCGTTTTGGCGTGCAGTGCCGCTTGGAGTTTTACAGGCCGGAGGAGCTGTGCTTTATTATTGAGCGCGCGGCCGAGATTTTGGGCGTTGCCATTGAGCGCGACGGTGCGGACGCTATTGCCCGCCGCAGCCGCGGTACGCCGCGTGTTGCCAACCGTTTATTAAAGCGCGTGCGCGATTTTGCGCAGGTGGCAGGCGCGGGCAGCATTACCGCCCAAGTGGCGGATGAAGCCTTAGCACGCCTTGAGGTGGATAAATACGGGCTGGACCGCAACGACCGCCGCATTTTGCAGACGATTGTTAAAACCTTTAACGGCGGCCCGGTTGGCATTGAAACCATTGCCGCAGCCGTAAGCGAGGAAAGCGACACCATTGAGGACGTAATCGAGCCGTATTTAATGCAGCTGGGCTTAATCCAGCGCACTCCGCGCGGGCGCGTTGCCACGCGCGAAACCTACCGGTACCTTGGCGTACCCTATAAAGAGGAGAAACGGTAAATGAAACTGCTTGTACATGCCTGCTGCGGGCCGTGCGCCTGCTATCCTACGGAAAAGCTGACGGCGGACGGCGTGGAGTTTGACATTATCTTTTTTAACCCTAACATTCACCCTTATAAAGAATTTAAACGCCGCATTACTGCCCTGCGCGAGCTGTGCGACAAGAAAAAATATAAGCTGACAGTGGATAAAAGCTATCCGCTGGAGGAATGTGTGCGCGGCATGCTGGACGAGCCGGGCTGCCGCTGCATTTACTGCTATCGCACGCGTATGCGTTATGCGGCGCAGTATGCCAAAGAACATGGCTACGACGCTTTTACAACGACGCTTCTGGTAAGCCCTTACCAGAAACACGAGCTGATTAAAAAACTGGCGGAAGAAGCCGCTGACGAGTTTGGCGTAAAGTTTTATTATGAGGATTTCCGCGAGGGCTATCAGCGCGGGGTGGACATCAGCTTAGAGCTGGAATTATACCGCCAGCCTTATTGCGGCTGCGTGTTCAGCGAGCGCGACCGTTACGAAAAGAAGCCGAAAAAACAGGCTTAACGGAAGGAGGCAGCCGATGAAATTTTTATATGCCGCTTTAGTTATGCTGCTGATGCTGGTTAACCTGCCTGCGGCTTCGGCTGCCGGTACAATTTCCGTGGGCCTTGTGGCAGACCAGTTTGCCGCCGAAATTAGCTGCGACAGCGATTTTACCGTTAAAACGCACGCTTATGGCGGCGGCAGCGAACGCGAATTTATGTTTAAGGCAGGCAAGTATTATTTTAACGCTGCCAATAACCGCCTTAATGTGGAGGATATGACCTTTGGCGACGCTGTGGCGGTGGTTGAAGGCGACGGCATTAAGGTTAACGGCAGGGCTTACCGCGGGCGCGTGGAAGTTTTGCTGCGGCGCGGCGGCAAAAACCTTGTAGTGCGCAACGTGCTGCCTGTTGAAGAATACCTGTACAGCGTAATGGGGCGCACCGTTCCGGCGTATTTTCCTGACGAAGCGGTGAAAGCCATCACCGTTGCCATGCGCACCTATGCTTTATATGTTGCGCAAAATGGCGGCGACCCTGATTTTGATATCCGCGCAGGCGAGAAGAATTTTGTTTACAGCGGCCTTGACGGCGAGCAGAAGCCGCTGAACGCTTTGATTGACGCGACGCGCGGCGAGGTGGTAACCTACGGCGGCAGCTTAATTGCTGCGTACACTACCGAAAGCAGCGGCGGCTACACCGAAAACAGTGAAAGCGTTATAGGGCGCTATTTGCCCTACCTGCGCAGCGTGAAGGATTTTGACGCCGACGCGCCGGTGTACAACTGGGAGCGCAGCTTTGAAGCGCAGGACATTGCTGCAGGACTTTTGCGCGGCGGGTACGACTGCGGCAAACTGGGCAGCATTCAGCTTTCGGACATGGGCAGCGATGCGCCGGACCGCACGGAAACGGGCCGCGTTTTGCAGCTTGGTTTTGCTGGCGACAAGGGCAGCATAATTGTGCCTGCGGAAAAGGCGATGGAACTGTTTGGGCTGCCGAGCACGCTGTTTGGTATTGAGGTTACGCGCCCGATGCCGGATAAGCTGGATGTGCCGATTGAAAATTATTTAGGCATGGAAATTGGCCGCAAAGAGATAGAGATTGAATTAAAAGACAAGGAAAAGAAAGAAACCGGCATTGCTAAAAGCATTAAGCTGATTAGCGGCGTGGAAGGCGAAAAGGTAATTTTTAAAGGGCGCGGCAGCGGCACGGGGCTTGGGTTAAGCCTGTGGGGCGCGCGTCAGCTGGCTAACGACGCGGGCAACGCCGCCGGTTATTATAAACAGATTTTGCGTTACTATTACCGCAACACCAATGTTGCCAAAATATATTGAAAAGTGTGGAGAAAAAATGCAAGTAAGCGATTTTAATTATGATTTGCCGCAGGAGCTGATTGCGCAGACCCCGATGGAGCCGCGCGACCATTCGCGCCTGCTGGTGGTGGATAAGGACACAGGCAAAACCCTGCACCGCCATTTTTACGATTTGCCCGATTTTTTGCGCCCGGACGATTTGCTGGTGTTTAACGATACCCGCGTAATACCGGCACGCCTGCACGGCGTGAAGGACACCGGCGCCAAGGCGGAGGTATTTTTGCTGACGCGCCTTAACGCAACGGACTGGGAGGTTTTGGTGCGCCCGGGCAAACGCCTGCGCACCGGCGCGCAGATTAAGTTCAGCGATGATTTAAGCTGCGAAATTGTGGATAACACCGAATTTGGCGGGCGCATTGCACGCTTTAAGTTTGACGGCGTGTTTGAAGAAATTTTGGACCGCCTGGGCGAAACGCCGCTGCCGCCTTATATTACGGCGCAGCTGGAGGATAAGGAGCGTTATCAGACGGTGTACAGCCGCGACAAGGGCAGCGCTGCCGCACCGACGGCCGGCCTGCACTTTACCAAAGAGCTGTTGCAGAAGGTAAAGGATATGGGCTGCGAGGAGGTTTTCGTTACGCTGAACATCGGGCTGGGCACCTTCCGCCCCGTCAGCGTGGAAAACATCGAGGACCATGTTATGCACAAGGAGTTTTACACCATCACACCCGAGGCGGCGGAAGCGATTAATAACGCCAAGGCAGCGGGCAGGCGTATTGTCAGCGTCGGTACAACGGCGGTGCGCACGCTGGAAGCTGCGGCAACAGCAGGCAATGGCGTTATTAAACCGGGCGCGGCGTGGACGGATATTTTCATCTACCCCGGTTATAAGTTTAAAATGGTAGATGCGCTGGTAACGAACTTTCACCTGCCGCAAAGCACGCTTTTAATGCTGGTTTCTACCTTATCGACGCGCGAGATTATGCTAAAAACCTACGAAGAAGCCGTGCGCGAAAAATACCGCTTCTTCTCCTTCGGTGACGCCATGTTCATCACCGACCATTTAAAATAACGGAGGTAAATAATGCACGCTGTTACTTACGAACTGATTAAGGAATGCAGCCGCAGCGGCGCGCGTTTGGGCCGTTTGCACACCCCGCACGGCACGTTTGAAACGCCGATGTTTATGCCGGTCGGCACGCAGGCAACAGTAAAAACCCTGTCGCCCGAAGAACTGTACGATATGGGCAGCCAGGTAATACTTTCCAACACTTACCATTTGTTTTTGCGCCCGGGGCACGAGCTTGTTAAAAAAGCCGGCGGGCTGCACAAATTTATGAACTATAAGCGCGGTATGCTGACGGACAGCGGCGGCTTTCAGGTGTTCAGCCTGGGGGCGATGCGCAAAATTAAAGAGGAGGGCGTAACCTTCCGCTCGCATATCGACGGCAGCAGGCAGTTCCTTTCGCCGGAGATTGCCACACAGGTGCAGGAGGCGCTGGGCGCCGATATTGCCATGGCGTTTGACGAGTGCATTCCGTACCCTGCCGATTACGATTATGCCAAACAATCTACCGAGCGCACCACGCGCTGGGCAGAACGCTGCTTAAAGGCGCATAAGCGCGAGGACCAGTCGCTGTTTGGCATTGTGCAGGGAGGCATGTATAAGGATTTGCGCAAAATGAGCGCCGACAGCTTAACGCAGATGGATTTTGCGGGTTACGGCATTGGCG
Source organism: uncultured Phascolarctobacterium sp. (assembly GCA_949288065.1). Taxonomy (GTDB): domain Bacteria; phylum Bacillota; class Negativicutes; order Acidaminococcales; family Acidaminococcaceae; genus Fusicatenibacter_A. The sequence goes on along the minus strand of CASEIL010000004.1, from coordinate 58,366 downwards.
GCTTAAGCGTGGGCGAACCCAAGCCGATGATGTACGACATTTTAGCCGATACGACTGTGCACCTGCCTAAAAACAAGGCGCGCTATTTGATGGGCGTCGGTACGGCGGACTGCATTATTGAAGGCGTTAACCTCGGCGTCGATATGTTCGACTGCGTGTTCCCCACAAGAGTGGCGCGCAACGGCACGGCTATGATACCGGAAGGGCGCCTGGTGGTGCGCAACAAAACCTATGAAGAGGACTTCCGCCCGATTGACGAGCGCTGCAACTGCTACACCTGCCGCAACTTCTCGCGTGCATATATCAGGCATTTGTTTAAGGCTGAAGAATTGTTTGCGCTGAGGCTTTTAACAATCCATAATCTGCATTTCCTGCTTGATTTAGCCAAGCAAATCCGCACGGCGATTGCCGAGGACCGTTTCCCGGAATTCCGCGAGGCGTACCTGGCAAACTACCGCGGCTAAAAACAAAACTTGCTATTTTGACGCAAATAAATTAAAATAGACAATATAGTATATCAGCGAAACGAGGAGGTAAATGAATGGACGCTATTTTATCATTCTTCAGCGGTATCTGGCCTTTTTTAATTCTGGCTTTTATCTTTTGGTGGATGATTGACAGGCCGCATAAAAGGGAAGAGAAGAAAAGACAGCGTATGCTTGAGTCTTTGAAAAAGGGTGATAAGGTTGTGACTGTCGGCGGCATGTATGGCACCATTACCCGTCTGAGCGAAAAGAAGGTTATGCTTAAGGTTTGCGAAAACGTGGAAGTTGAATTTCTGCGCACCGCAATCAGTGCTTATCAGGACCCTGCCAAACAGGAACTGGCTGAAAAGTAATAATGGATAAAAATGAATTGCGCAAAGAGCTTAAATCTTTGCGCAATCAGCTTTCTAAGGAAGAAGTGGCTGCTAAAAGCAGCGCCGTGTGCCGGAATATTTTAGCGCTGGAGGCGTACCAGAGCGCCCAAACGGTGTTTGCGTATTTAGCATTTGGCAGCGAGGTAAATATTGACGCTGTTATAACAGACGCTTTACAAAACGGCAAAACCGTGTGCGTGCCGCAGATAACCGGGCCGCATACCATGCAGGCGGTAAAACTTGCGGGGCTTGATAATCTGCCGGAAGGCAAATACGGCATCCGCACGGCGGATATTAATGCGCCTGTAATTGCGCCGGGCAGTATTGATTTGGTGCTTGTGCCCGGGCTGGGCTTTGATTTAACCGGCGGGCGCATGGGCATGGGCGCAGGCTTTTACGACCGCTTCTTAACCGGGTGCCCGAATGCCGTTAAAATTGGCATTACTTACGGTATTTTGCTGCGCAAAAAAATAATCTGCGATGAGCACGACGTGGCAATGGACTACGTTGTAACTGAATCGCAGGCGGCAAAATGCAGGTAATTATGATAAAAAAGAATAAAGGGGGCAATAACCTTGAGATGGAATGAATTAGGTAAATTTCTGATCATCTCATTGGCGATTATCGGCGGGTTTATTATGTATATTTCCCCGCTGGCTAATTCCATTAAGCAGGGCCTCGACCTTCAGGGCGGCACGCACGTTGTGCTGCAGGCGGTGGAAACGCCGGACGCGAAGGTTGACGATGATGCTTTAAACAGAACCGTAAAAATTATTGAAAGGCGCGTTAACGAGTTGGGCTTAACCGAGCCTGTTATCCAGCGTCAGGGCAAGGACCGCATTATTGTAGAGCTGCCGGGCATTAAAGACCCGGACCAGGCTATTAAAATGCTGGGCCGCACCGCTATGCTGGAGTTTAAGGATATTAACGGTACCACCGTTTTAACCGGTAAGGATTTGCGTGACGCGCGCGCGCAGATGATCGGAGGCAATCAGTCCGTAGTCGGTTTGGAATTTACCGATGAGGGCGGCGCTAAATTTGCCGATTTAACGGCGCGCAATATTGGCAGGCCTATCAGCATCCTGCTGGACGGCGAAGTGCTGACCAGCCCGGTTGTGCAGGAAGCCATTACCGGCGGCAAAGCGCAGATTTCCGGCTCCCGCACGATGGAAGAGGCAGAGCATCTGGCAATCCTGCTGCGCAGCGGCTCTTTGCCTGTTAAAATTGAAATTATGGAAAACCGCACCGTTGGTCCGACCTTAGGCCAGGACTCCAAAGAAAAGAGCGTTGTGGCATTCTCCATCGCCATTGCAGGCATTTTCATTTTTATGCTGCTTTTCTACCGTATTCCGGGCATTGTAGCAGATATTGCACTGCTTTTGTATGTAATGCTGCTGCTCTTAATTATGCGTTACCTTGATGCGACGCTGACCCTGCCGGGCATAGCGGGTATTATTCTTTCTATTGCCATGGCGATTGACGCGAACGTGCTTATTTTTGAACACTTTAAAGAAGAGGTTGCAGGCGGCAAAACCCTGCGCAGCGCTATGGATAAGGGCTTCTCGCGTGCGTTTGTAACTATTTTCGACTCTAACATCACCACGCTTATCGCAGCGGTAATCCTGTTCTATCTGGGCACCGGCCCGATTAGAGGCTTTGCCGTAACGCTGGGCCTTGGCGTTATTCTGAGTATGTTTACCGCTATTACGGTAACCAAGTTCTTAATGAACTTCCTTCTGGCAAGTAACCTTACTAAAAACGGCTTCCTTTACGGAGTTAAATATCCCAAAAAGGAGGCGGCAAAATAATGAGATTTCCTATCGTTAAGCATTTTAAATATTTTATGGGGCTGACCATTCTGGTTTTGCTGATTGGCGTCGTTTCTATCTTTACCCGCGGCTTTAATATGGGCATTGATTTTACCGGCGGCAGTATCGTCGATTTAACCTTTACTAACGAGGTTAGCGTTGCGCAGGTGCGCGATGTGCTTGACAAGCACGGCATGGGCAACAGCATTATCCAGCTGGAAAACAGCACCGACAACGAAAAATCCAAAAGCGTGCTCATCCGTACCGGCCTGGTAGAGGACGAGGAACTGCGTGCAGCGGTTAACGACATGAAAACCGTCCTTGGCGATTACCAGATTAACCGTATGGAAAACATCGGCGCCACCATCGGCGAAGAGCTGATTGAGCAGGCGGCAATGGCGGTTGTGCTTTCGTGGCTGCTGATGATTGTGTACATAACCTACCGCTTTGAATTTAACTTTGCGGTGGCGGCAGTAGCGGCACTGGTTATCGACGTATTTGTAACCATCAGTTATTTCTCCTTCTTCCAGATGGAGCTGGATTCTTCTTTCGTAGCGGCACTGTTAACGGTTGTAGGCTTTTCCATTAACGGCACAGTTGTAATTTTTGACCGTATCCGCGAAAACCTTAAGCTGCACCGCCGCAGCGAAGGACTGGAAGAGCTTGTAGAAACAAGTATCTGGCAGTGCATGACGCGTACCGTCTACACGGAGTCTACCGCACTGTTTGCCGTACTGGTAATCTTCTTATACGGCGGCGCAACCATCCACAACTTTATGTTTGCCATGCTGGTAGGCTTTGCCAGCGGCGGCTACACCTCCATTTGCCTGGCAGGCCCGATGTGGATTAAAATGCGCGAACGCAAAAACCACAAAGCAGTACAGGCGTAAACTAAATGTTTAGCAGTACTATTCTTGAATGATCTAATCTAAAAAGTTAGACAAAATTTAAAGCTAAGTAACTAAAAAGGATTGAATTCTGTATTGAACAGGGTTCAATCCTTTTAGTTTTTCTTTAATGCGTTTGTTATTGTAATAATCGATCTATCTTTCTATTTCTAACTGTAATTATTCTATCAAATATAACTCTTTTGAATTATATCAATTCAAATTTTAATAATTCCAAAAAATTATCCAGTACGGTATTATCTAAGTATCTTTGCATGATACCTCAATTTTATTTAATTTTTCTTTTTTCTGAACTAAGAGATTCTAATTTTTAGTATTCGTTATATAGCCAAAAGGTTGTTTTATTTTTTATAACTATTAAATTTTTTTGAACAGACACACGTTAGTCTGTATGATTTGTTATTTTATTGATATAGCAGAAATAAAAAAATAGAATGGAGGAATAAAAATGAAAGAACAAAATGAAAAGGTAATTAAAATTAATGCTATATCAATGAAGGAGGTTGTTGAAAAAACACAAAAAGGTACTGTTGTTACAAATATTTCCAATAATGATAGTCAAATTAGTATTGACAATGTCAATAAAGAAAAGAAGAATATTTACGAACTTTTAGAAGAAGATATAATGGCATCTGATATTTCTGATGCCGAAAAAACAAAACGGCTTTCTCGTTTAATTAAGATTCGCAGTAAAACGGTTAATATTATGCTTGTTGGGGCAACCGGCAGCGGTAAAAGTTCAACTGTAAATGCAATGTTTAATATGGATATTGCAAAAGTCGGCGTCGGAGTAGACCCGGAAACTGATAATATTTCTAAATTTGAATTAGATAATCTAATTATATGGGATACGCCCGGCCTTGGTGATGGGGTTGAGAAGGATAAGAAAATTACAAAAGATATAATAACTAAACTGAATGAAAATGATCAGGATGGTTATCCTCTTATTGACATGGTAATAGTAATTATTGACGCTTCTTCCAAAGATCTTGGCACATCATATGATTTAATTAATAATATTCTCATACCTTGTTTAGGCAAAGAAGCTAAACCAAGAATTTTAGTGGCATTAAACCAATCGGATATTGCAATGAAGGGAAATCATTGGCTTGCACTAGAAAATAAACCTGACGAAGTTTTAAAAGAATTTTTGCAGAAAAAAGCAGATTCTGTTAGTTCAAGAATTAAACTTGCAACAGGTTTGGAGATAGAACCTGTTTGTTATTGTGCCGGATATAAAGAAGACGGCGGTGAACAAAGAAAACCCTATAATTTAACCAAATTATTGTATTATATTGTTACAATGATACCTAAAGATAAACGGTTAGCATTGGCTGATAATATTAATAATGATGAAGACAACTGGCGTTATGACGATCAGGAACATGACTATCGTGGAGAAACAAAACGTGGGTTTTGTGACACGGTATGGGATTATATATCCGATGGAGCAGAAGCAGGCAGTGAAATCGGTGGCCAGATTTTGGGAATACCTGGTAAAGTTATAGGCGGTGCGGTAGGTGGCGCTATTGGTGCTATAGGCGGTATCTTTGGAGCAATTTTTGATTGAATATTCATTTTGTAGCAGGCAGGTATTTTTTACCTGCCTGATTTTTTAACCGGACAAATGAGTGTCCTTAAAGTATGATATAATAAATAAAACTATTATAAGGGGACATAAATATGGGAAATACAAATCAAAAAAAGAACAGGGTACTTGATATCTTTTATCGTGCGATGAAGGGTGAAAATTTATCTGTACGTAAAATAGCAAATGAATACGAAGTTTCCACTAAAAGTATTTCCAGAGATATTAATGACATAAAAAATTTTTTAAGTGATAACCGTGATATTGTTGGCAATACTGAATTACAATATTCAGCAAGCACTAAATCATATTATCTTGAATTTGAGAACTTTTTATTAAGCAAAGAACTTCTGGCTATTATGAAAATAATGGTAGGTTCTAGAGCGTTCAGTAAAATAGATATTTTGAAGTTATTAACAAAACTTAAAAATTTTGTGTCCTATCATGATAAGGGGATATTGGATGAACTTTTAGAAAAAGAGCTGTATCATTATAATGAAGTTAAGCATGATTGCAAAAATGTGATTGATAATCTTTGGCAGTTGACACGCTGTATACACGAAAAAATAGAAATTTCGGTTACATATTATAAAATAGACCGTAAATTGATAGAACGTAAAATAAAACCGGTTGCTATAATGTTTTCTGATTACTATTTTTATTTAATCGCATATCATAGCGATAAAGATGATTGGAAACCTCTTTATTACAGAGTTGACAGGATTATTAATATTGTTAAGCACAGAAACAGCTTTACAATTGATAAAATTCACGATTTTGACGAAGGGGAATTAAGAAGTAAAATACAATTTATGTTTCCCGGCGAACTTAGAAATATTAAGTTTGAATATACAGGACCTTCGGTACAGGCAATATTAGATAAAATTCCTACGGCAAAGATAATAGAAATAAGAGGAAATACTAAAGTTATTGAGGCAAAAACTTATGGCAGGGGAATCAATATGTTTTTATTATCGCAGGGAAAAATGGTAAAAGTATTAGAACCTCAAACATTAGTTGAAGAAATTAAAGAAGAATTAAAAGTTTTAGTGCAAAACTATAAATTAAATTAAGGGCTATTACTTTTTATCTGTGTTTTATAAACATTGCTATCAGTACGGCAATAGCTTATAATAAATGTATAGGATTTAAAAACTGTATAAAAATAGTTTAAATGCCTTAATACATAAAAACGGAGGTTATAAAATGGAAAAATTTTACAAAACACTTGATGAATTGTTTGAAATAAATAATAGATATTCTCTGTCTACCGAAGTAATTGACAAATTGCGTTTAGATATGCAATCTGCTAAAGTATGTACTCCTGTAATCGGTAAATTTAGCTCTGGTAAAAGTGCGTTGCTGAATACGCTTTTAGGATATACCAAAGGCAAAAAAATCCTTAAAGTAGATATTACACCGGAAACTGCTGTGCCGGCTGAAATATCCTATGCACCAGTTGAAGAAAATATTTGTATTATACAAAATGATGGAACACACAGAAAAGTAAGCGTTGATGAATATAGGGAACTTGAATTAGACGCTAATACAGTTTATTGCACATCAATCAACTTAAAAAATAGTTTTTTAGAAGAAATTCCGGATGTAATGCTCGTTGATATGCCGGGTTTTGAATCAGGCTTTGAAGTTCATAACAGAGCTATTGACAGTTATCTTCCGTGCAGTCTGGCATATATTATTGCATTTCCGGCTGATGATATGACGCTTCGGACAAGCGTTGGCAACATTTTAAAAGAATTATGCCTGCATGATATGCCTATTTGCATTGCTATAACAAAATATGATAAACGAAATGATGATTATCCAAATACGTTGTCTGCTTTGAAAGAAAATTTAAAAAAATTTATCGGAAACAGAGAATTAATTTATTGTGAAACTTCCAGTTATACTGGCGATGCCGAAGAATTAAAAAAATTTTTAAAAACTGTTCAGGAAAATTCACAACATATTCTGGCCGATAAATTTAAAAATATTGTTTTAGCGGCAATTAATACAACAGAAAATTATCTGCATACTACATTAAAGAGCAGCGAACTGTCTGAATCTGAACTTGATGAACAGAAAGAAAAACTTGGTAAACAGTTAGATACCTTAAATAATCAATTTTCCAACGAAAAAGAGAATTTTGATGCTGCTATATCTGAATGTGTAGAAGAAATTAAATGCGATGTGCAAATTGCATTGGAAGGAGAAGAAACTTCTTTTGTTGCAATGGCGATGAACAATCAAAATATTAATGAAAGAATGAATATTGTTGTAAGAAATGCCGTTACAACAAGCATAAAAAAACGTTTTATTCCTAAAGTAGAAAAATACTTAAAACGTGTTGCTAACTGCATTAATAATGAATCAATTGGAGATGTGCATGTATTGTTTTCTTTTAATGCAGAAGAAGTAAGCAAAGGAATTGTATCGATGTCCGTAGCTACTACGGCTGCAATAATTTTGGGGCTTCCCGTTATAGGCGCTCTTGTTGTAGGTGTTATTGCACTTTATCATAAAATAAAAGGAGATCAAAAGCGCGAAGAACAAAAACGCCAAATCAGAATGAAGTTAAATTCTGAAGTATATCCGCAGGTTTTAAAAGAAGTTGGTCATGGCATCGAAACAGCAATTACCAAGCAAATTAAATTAATAAATACTTCTATTGAAGATGAAATTACTGCCCAACGTAATGCACTTGAAAAAGCAATTGAAGATGTACGTAAAAAAATATCTGACGAAAAAGAACAAAAAGAAAATTTAGTAACTGATATAAAAGCAGATTTGGCGAAAATTGAAGAAATGAAAATAAATTTGGCATAGGAGAAGTTTAGAATGACGATAGAGCAGATTGTTGTTTTACTTAAACAACTTACAGAAGAAGTCCAAAAACTTGAAAAAACTCCAGATACTAAAACTGAATATCAAGAAGATAGTAAAATAATTGCTTTAGCAAAAAGATATCCGTTTAAAGGGCATATTCTTGTAAATAAATCTGATGTTGTAAAAAAATATTATATTACAACACTTTTATCAATTTTTAATAGTGGAAATAACAATAACTTATCAAAAGAGCAGCAGTTATTTATTTGCAGAATTATTGCATCGTATGATTCTCAGATAAATATAAAAGAGTATGTTACACAAAGCTTTAAAGTAGATATAGAATATTTTAATAATTTGGTTGAAGTTTTTGATTTTGATACTGCTGTTTGTTTTGCTGTTGATTTAATGCTATTAAGTTTGTTTAGAAAAGATAGAATTACAGAAAAAGAATGCGAACTGATTTCTGATATTTTACAATTATTAAAAATCAACAAAGAAACTATTTTAAAAACAGCTAATATAGCCAAAGCTATAGCAGGACAGAATTTTACTAACTTAATTCAGCTTAGTAATCCTGATGATAAAATTAATTATAGTTCTTTTTTAGCCTATTATCCGGAAAATACATATACAAGTATTGTTAAAAATATAACTGATATTAAAAACATGCCTGGAAATATTTTAATAGCAAATGCTAAAATTTTTAATTATCAGGATTTTATTGATTTAAACGAATATAAAGCTGACAAGATTTCTTTTTTCAATTGCTGCTTTAATAATATAAGAGGCTTTAAAGGTAATAAACAGGTTATATTCGATGGCTGCAATTTTGAAAATAATATTTTTAATGAAAATACAAATACTGGAATTTTTGGTTTATTTGGAGGAGTAAAAGGAGAAGATGATTATACATTTATTCAAGGTGATAAAATAACTTTTAAAGATACAATTTTCACAAATATACGTGTATCGAAAAACATTTTGGATTTGACAAATAGTAATATAGAAAATTGTAAATTTATAAATTGTCAGGGATTAGATGTACCATGTTCTTATCTTATTCAAATGAATACTGGAGAGATAAAAAATAGTGTTTTTGAAAATTGTTCAATAAAAACAAACAGGGAAGACCGTAATGTTACAACCGGTGGTATTGTACTAATTACAAATGGTATTTTTAAAAACAATAATTTGACAAAATGTTCATCAAAAGGAGAGTCAGGTTATGGAAGCTATGCTAAATTTAAAATGCAAATTGTTAAAGCAATAAATGCCAAAGTAGAAAATTGTTGCTTTAATGAAGGTTATTGTTCTTCAGATGATTCATATGATAAAGGTGTTACTAGTTATATTTTAGGATTAAAAAATTCAACAGAATATAATAATGAATTCAAGGATTGTAGTTCATATCATTATGACTATGGTGAAATTCGCTCATCGCATAATGTAGGAATAGTTGAGTAATTTAAATAAAAGGAGACAATAAAATGGCTTATGATGAAGAAGTATATGAAAAATTGCTTGCAAATTATGAATTGCTTTGCAATATTATCCGTCAATCGGTATCCGGCCCGCAATTAAAGGTTGATTTATCAAAAATTGAAGAAATTATAAATAAAAAAATTCCCGATACCTTAAAGAAAAATGCGCCGGAAGATTTTTACGAACTTTATACAGATTTTAAATCCGAATATGAAAAATTCAGGGATTTCATTCTTTACGATAAGCTTATCGGCAAAAATATAATTGCTTTAGGCGGCGGTTTTTCAAGCGGTAAATCCAGCTTTTTAAACGCATTGATGGGTAAAACGGTTTTGCCGGCTGATATCGACCCTTCCACTTCTGTGCCGACCTACATTGTAAGCGGTGAAAAACACAATGTTATGGGTATCAATGTTTTTGATACCAAAGTTCAGATGCAACCCAGAGATATCCGCAAAATAGCTCATGGTTTTGGCGAAGTAGAAGATGACGACGATGAAAAAGTAACCGATGCCGTTACTTTAGGCCATGTTCTGGAAAACATCTTCTTTGCAACGCCGCTGCACAAGTTTGACCATATTGCATTTCTGGATACTCCCGGTTATTCCAAGCCGGATTCGGAAAAATATTCAGCCAAAACGGACGAACAAATTGCAAGAGGCCAGTTAAATTCCAGTAATTACATTTTATGGTTTGTACAGGCAGATGCCGGAACTATTACGGAAGAAGATATTAAATTTATAAAAACATTGCGTGAGGATATCCCAAAATTAATAATCCTTAATAAAGCAGATAAAAAAAGTTTAGCAGACCTTAAAGATATCATTGCAAAAATTAAATCGACACTGGATATTAAAGGCGTGCGTTATATTGACGTATTTGCATTTACATGCAAACAGGACCAGATTGAAGACCCTGAACTGAACGCTTTTATTGAAGAAGATACTAACAAAATTAAAAAGCAAATAGAAATCTGGAACAGTCAGGTTTATGAATCCAACTTTGCAAGGAATTTTAAAATACTGTTTGTACGCTGCAAGGAATTTTATGAAGATGAAATTGATGAAGAAAGCCGTAAATTAACACGCCTTAATACATCCATTACCAAACTTATGGGCGAGGATATTGATACGGAAATATTGGCGCCTTTGCAGCTTTTAGTACGTGATGCGCAAAAAAATGTAAACGAATTAAAAGCAATCAGCAAGCGGTTAAAAGAATTGCAGGACGAATTCTTTACTGAAATTAAATTTATTTCAGATATTGTCGGCATCGCTATGCCGGAACCTTCGGAGATCGATTTGCTGCAGGATAAAATTAAAAATCCGCTGCAAATAATTGAAGAATATAAACGTGAGAAAGGGCTTCGTACAGATAAATCTGTTGCTGATATGCTTCAGAATATTTTTGAAGGCATTACTCCTGTTATTAACAAAACTGCCGGCGGCAGTGAATACAGCGATGAATTGTTAAAAGTTATTAAGGATTTGTGCAATGTTAAAGAATCCGAGATACGCATTAACGACGTTTATAAAAACACCAGGGAATATGCCGAATTGATGAGTGCTTTGCATGATACGGAGGATAATTATGCCGGAATATGAAAACAAAATTGATAAAATTAGAAAGTATTTTGAAGGTAAAAAAGCGGAACTTTATCCGTTAAAAAATGCAATGCTTGCCGAAAAGGAAGAGTATATAAAATCACTGTATTTAAGAATGCTTTGCGCTTTAATTAGATATACAGGCGAACCTTCTGTAATGCAGGTGCTTTATGTACGCAGGCTTATGGCAGGTATAAATGCCGAAGCGGCTTTTGAAGACTATATGAAAATGGCGTTAGACCTTAACACAACTGACGTTGATGAATTTATTGCTGCTTATAAGCAGGATACTTTAAAACACTATTTCTGTATAGATGCTATTATCCTGCTTTCTGTTGCAGAAAATGCAGAAAAAAATTACGAATTGCTGGCAGAACTTGTGGAAATGCTTGGCATAAACCGTGAACAGCTTAAATATCTGGCTGCTGCCGCTAAGGCTATTGTAATGCAAAGTTCAGAGCTTTTTGATGAAGCGAAAAAGTTATTGCCTGATTCTTTGTTAAATTTGTCATTATTCCATTATATTGACGGTTTTTATACGGGCAAAATAGTTGATACTTATGAAAAACGCCATCTATATTCTCCAAATAAAGGAATGATAGACTTAACGAGTTATAATGCAAAGCAAGTGATTATTGAAAATATTTCTGCAACTTTACAGCATGATGTTGATTTTAATGGCTGTGAAGAAGTTATTATACGCAGTTGCAAATTTTATGATAGTAAATATAAATTCAATTTTATCGGGATTGGTAAAGTGACTATTGAGGATTGTGAAATTAGCAATTTTTCTAATCGTGTTGCTTGTTTTACAGGTGTTAATAATATTATTATTGATGGTAATAAATTTGTAAATTGTGGCTGTACTGGTGAAAGTGATACTGTAGGTGGAGTTTTTTATTGTAGTGAAGAAGGTAGTATCGATTTTGTTATTTTACAAAATAATGAGTTATTAAATTGTTATGTTGCAAGAACAAATTATAAATACAATTATTGGGCAACTGATATATTTATGCATTTTGATAATTATGTTAATGATTTGACAATTGTTGGTAATCATTTTATTGGAGGTGAATGCCGCAATAATGGAACATCAAAAAAAGATGTCTATATTGGTTGTTATAATGGGGAAATTATAAGTGAAAATATATTAGAAGAAAGAAATATATGTAGAGGTTCAGTTACCGTGATCCTTCAATAATAAAAATTGTGAATATATTATTATCATGTATACTAGAGGCTCAATATGAAAAAAAGTTTATTGGATATACAGAAAGATATCCGGGAATTGGATTCTAAACTCAAAGAAGTTAATACTGCTGTGGCAGGGCTTTATAAAGCAATAGATGATTTAAACAGTGATGAAGCAAATGATAATGATTTTGCCAAAATACGTGTTATGGCAGCGCATTTTACTTTTGGCAGGCATCCGTTAAGTAGGTTAGGCAACGCTTATGCTTGTTATGTTTATTTAAAAGTGTTATTAAGCCTTGCGCAGTTGGATAAAGACCACCAAAATACTATGGAACGCCTTGTGTTTATTCACTGGCTGTTATCACAGGCCAAGCTTGATATAACATTGGAAGAATTATACAAGGACTCTTTGCAAATAGAAACGGACTTTTTTTATGAACTTCCGGAAATTATACCGCAGCAGTATTATTATCAACTTGTGCTTGATGCCTTGATTACAGCTAATATTTGTGGGCAGGGAAATAAAAATATTTTACTTTATGTTGTTAATCTTTGCAGCATTTTTGGTATTGAAAAAGAACAGCTGCGTATATTTTCGGTTATTGCAGCAGGTGTTTTAAAACAAGATTTTATTAAAATAAAAAAGACTGATTTAAAGGTGATTTTGACATATAGAAATATTTTTGAGCATTATTTGGGTGAAAATGTTCCTGAAAATATTTTAATTTTATTTAGAAAAATTGTTGTAAAAGCGCCTGATGAAACATACCGTGGTTTTAAATGGATGGCTAAACAGCAGAGCTGCGTAAAAAAAGGTGATGTAATAGCATCTTACAGAGCGGACAGTTGGTATGCCCCTGTAACAACTATTAAAGCTCCTGTTGAAGGAATGTTGTTTCAGTTCCGCAACAATTACATAAATTATGGCGTTATAGCTAATGAAAATGATAATAAAGATTCTATAAAAGCATGGGTAAAAAAGGGGACAGGCAAATGAATTTAACTGAATTACAAATGCAGCTCCGTTCCGTTGAAGAACAAATGGCTGAACTGCAAACGGAAATCGAAAAGATGAAACCAAAGCCGGAAAGCGAAAAGAAACTTATTTATAATAAAATTACTAAACTGGCACAAAAATATCCTGTTGAAAATAAGCGCTCTTTTAATATATCCGAAGTTGTGGCAAAAGCGTATGTATCATGCCTGGCGCATATCATTGTTGCTGATGAAGATAAAATTTACGACAAGCTGCTTTATTTAACAAGAATTGCGTACGGCATGGGGTTAAATGCTTCTGCTGATGATATTATCCTTATGGGTATGGATTTTGATAAAAATGATTTTGAAAATGCCTGCGTTGAATTAAAAGACATAAAATATGCATTTTTAACAGACGCCTTAATCCTTGTAAATATCAACGAACAGGCATCGGAGGATTCATTTGCTGTAATTGCTGATATGGCACAGGCACTGGGATGCAATAAAGAAGATGTACGTGCAGCGGGCTTTGTTGCTAAAGCCGTATTGAAAAATGATTTTGATATTTTGAACCAAATGCCTGCGCCTAGCAATAACCGCTGGGCTGCGCAGCTTAGAAGTTATATTCCTGATTCATGGATTGAAGCAAAACGTATTAAATGTGGAAGTTTTAAAGATAAATTTAAAGATAAAAGAAATATTCGCTTTGATTGTTTTATAGAAAATAGAATTGAAGCAGGTGCTTTTTTAAAAAAAGATAGCCAGATTATTGTTTATAAAGAAAAAGAATTTGATGAAATTGTAGGACTTTTACCATGGAAAATCCACCTTGAAGAATCAACAAAAATAATTAAAGCACCTTGTGATGGGATTGTGTTTTATATTGAAGATAAGATATCTGTTTCAAGTTTCAGTGAACCTGTAACAAATTGGACAGTGTATGTAGTATCGTATTTTGATGATTATGATTCTTTATACAAATGGCATACAAACAGATTAAGGGGTGGTATGTAATGGCAGTATATTTACCGGATAATAAACAGTTTGATGTTTTTGTTGAAAATACAAATGGTATTATAGAAAGGTTATCCGCCAAAGCGGCGAAAGATGATATCAGTACGTTAGAAAAGCTGGTTGCTAATTTTAAGTATAAAACAGAAGATTTTTACCGTACAGAAAGAAAGTTAAATATTGGTGTTATAGGTCAGGTTAAGGCAGGCAAATCATCATTTTTAAATACCTTACTGTTTAACGGCAAGGATATTTTGCCCAAGGCATCTACTCCTAAAACGGCTACATTAACAAAAATGGAATATTCTGACCGTAATATTATCAGCATAGAATATTATTCTGTTGATGAATGGGAAATTTTAAAAGAAAATGCTGCTGTTGATTTGGATGACGATGTTTATACGGCTGCCCGCGAAATTGTCGGCATGGTTGAACGCAATGGTGTTGAGCCTGATGCATACCTTAAAAAAGGGCATGACGAAATTGAATTTGATACTTACGATAATTTAATTGCCAACTTAAATAATTATGTTGGTGAGGATGGTAAGTTTACGCCGATTGTTAAAGCGGTTACTTTATACTTAAATAAAGAAGAATTTAAAGGCCTTTCTATTGTAGATACCCCGGGTTTGAATGATCCTATTGCTTCCAGAACTATCCGCACTAAAGAATTTATGGAAGTTTGCGATGTTGTATTTTTTCTCAGCCAGTCTGGCAGTTTTCTGGATAAGAGCGATTGGGTGCTGCTTTCAAGCCAGCTTCCGCAAAAGGGCGTAAAAAAACTTGTTCTGGTGGCAAGTAAATATGACAGCGGCATCAGGGATATTTTGAGAGTACAGGACGAGGATGACGTTTTTGGCTGCGATGAAAATACCGCTGATAATATTCCCGCAGCATGCAAAATTATTAAGAAAAAACTAAAAAGACGTGCGAGAATGAAGGTTGAGGAGTTTGTAAGCGATTTATCATCAAGGTACAGTTCATCTGAATTGATTGAGGTAATCAGGCAGTGTTCAGAACCTGTTCTTGTATCTGCACTTGCGTGCAATATGACCGGAAAACCTGAAACTGAATACAGCGCCGAAGAACGTAATGTTTATGCGGCTTTAAAGAATTTTTCAAAAGATATGCAAAGTGATTTAAAGCTTTTGGGTAATTTTGATGAAATAAATGCTATTTTTGCAGATGTAATTGCAGAAAAAGAGGCAATTTTAGAGCAAAAAGCTAAAAGCTTTGTGCCTACGGCAAAAACTGAGCTGCTCGCATTTTTACAGGAATTTAAAGAAAAAACAAGCAAACGAGTTGCTGTTTTAGAGCAAAATGACAGGGAAACCTTGCTTGAGCAGAAGAATTTTATTGAAGGGCAGATTAACAATATCAGGGCAGATATTGCGGTTGTATTTGGCGAATTAAACGCTAAACTCGAAACCGAAAGAGCTGAAGGCGTGCGTGAAATACGTGAAGCCGGCAAGGATTATCTGGATATTAAGGAAAGAACTGGTAGTATTACCAGACATGGTTCATATACAACAGGGCATTTATGGTGGAAGAAAACTCATTATTATACTTATGAAGAACATTATTCATACTATCTGGCATCTGACGCTGTAGAAAATTTGCGCAAGTTTTCGTTAGAAGCAGTTAACAATGTAGAAAAGGTCTTTTCGGATGCGCTGGAATTAAAAGAGCTTAAACGTAAACTGCTCAATGTTGTTATTCAAAATTTTGATATGGGCAGCGAAAAATATGATTCGTCGTTATTCCGCATTCTGGTCGAAGAAACAGTCAATAAAATTGAATTTCCTATGTTTAATATTGATATTTCTGATTCTATGAACAGCATTACGGCCAAATTTTCCGGTGAATTAACATCTGCCGGGCAGCGCAACGAGCTTTCTACAGCTTTGTCGAATGCGATTTCAAGAGTTTATGATGAGTTAAGCAAAAAACTTTCTTTAACTGTGTCGGATTTTAAAAACGATATGAATACAACTGCCAAAAATGTTGAGGAAAGCTTGTTGAAAAATATTAAAAATGAGTTTGAAACATTGTTAGCTCAATACGAGCACAAAGAAAAAGAAATCAGCGAATATAAAATTTATTTGGATATGCTTGATAAGGAAATTGCTAAATTATAGGATGTGGTAATATGGCAAACATGCTCGACAGAACTCAGGAACAGATGCTGAATACAATGGCAGGGGCTTTAAATAATGCCGAAGCTATTATTACTAAAAGTTATCTTGATAAGCTGGAGTCGTATACCTTAATTGCTCCGGCAACAGAAGATACGGATATTGATATTGCTTCCTGCGGTAAGTTTTTTAAACTGTCCAGACTTATAATAAATAAAGAAGAAAATTTTTTGGATAAGCTGACAACTATTGTAAATGTGGCTTCTTCAATAAATTGTACGTTGGCAACTATTATAAAAAGCGATGGCTACAGTATTGATTATTATTTTGGTATTATATCCAAAAAGTACCGTACTGAAAAAGAAGTTGATATAAAACGCCGTAATGCTGATGCAGCTGCGTTTAAAGGCGCGCTGGCAGGAAATTTGATTGGTTCTGATTTTACGGAAGTTTCTGAAGAAGGTATACAAAAATTCAAAAAAGATGTTTTTGAGAATAAGGCAAATTGTTATTCTGCTGTTTCAGGCATTGTATCATTACGTGATAATAAAGAGAAAAGTATAAAAAATTACGTGCAGGGTATCGAAAATCTTACCGATTCTTTAAAGGGTCAGGATTATACGATTATTATGTTTGCCGACCCTGTTAGTACAAGCGAGATACAAACTATTAAAAAGGGTTATGAAATTATTTATACGCAGCTTTCAACATTCCTTAAAAGCAGCATAACTATCAATGAAAGCAGTTCTGTTTCATTAGCTAAAACCCGTACTGAAGGGGTATCTGAAGGTATTTCCACGGGTATTTCGATGACTCAGGGCAGAACAAAAACCAATGGAACGTATTTTGGAGTTAATGCCAGTATCGGCGTTAGCCTTGGCATTACAGCAAGTGTTGGTGTTGCCGGAGGTATGAACAGAAGCGTTTCTGATTCCAACAGTATAACTAATACAAGGAGTGAAATCAGCCAAAGGAATAAACAGGTCGGCGAAAGTGTTCAAAGTGGAAAAAATACGGGAAAAAGCTTGCAGTTAAACTACGAAAACAGAAGTGTAAAGTCTTTGTTGGAAAAAATTGATTTGCATTTAAAACGCCTTGATGAATGTGAAAGTTTTGGTGCGTTTAATTGTGCAGCGTATGTTATTACTAACAGCAGAGAAAAAGCTTTGGCAGCCGCAAGTACGTATAATGCTTTGATGAGAGGTCAAGGGTCAAGTGTACAGGCGTCTCATATAAACACCTGGTATAAAGCTGAAGATACTAAAATAATCGGTCAATATCTTAGTTCTTTTGTCCATCCCAAATTTTATGCAGATAAGGATATTATTGTTACACCGGCTTCTATCGTTAGCGGCAATGAGATAGCTGTTCAAATCGGTTTGCCTAAAAAATCAATTGCGGGCGTTACTGTTATTCCTATGGCTCCTTTTGGAAGGAACATTGCCGAGAATAGTAATCAAAAGCTGTCCTTGGGAAGTTTGTTCCATATGGGGAATAGTGAAGGTAGTGCAGCGCATCCGCAAAAAGTTGAAATTGATGTTGAAAGTTTGAGCATGCATACTTTTATTACTGGTTCTACAGGTTCCGGTAAATCTACAGTAATTTATTCTATTCTTGATAAACTTATTAATAAAAATGTAAAAAACAGTCTGAAAAAAAAGATTAAATTTTTGGTTATTGAACCGGCAAAAGGAGAATATAAAGATAGGTTCGGATACTATAATAACGTAAAAGTTTACGGTACAAATGCTAAAAAGACCCCGCTTATCAGAATCAATCCGTTTAGTTTTCCGAAAGATATCCATGTTTTAGAGCATATTGACCGTTTGATAGAAATTTTCAGCGTATGCTGGCCTATGTATGCTGCGATGCCTGCTGTATTGAAGGATTCCATTGAACGTGCATATATGACGGCAGGTTGGAATTTAGATATTTCTGAATGTAAATATCATGATTCAAACGGAAATCCGCTTTATCCTAATTTTTTAGATGTTCTTAATCAAATAAATACTGTTATGAACGAATCGCAATATTCATCTGATAGCAAAGGTGATTATAAGGGAGCGTTATCAACCCGTTTAAAATCATTAACTAACGGATTGTATAGACAGATTTTCACCAGCGATGAAATAGCTGCCGGAAATTTATTTGATGAGAATGTTATTGTTGATTTAAGCAGAATCGGTTCAAGTGAAACAAAATCCTTTATTATGGGTCTGTTAGTTATGAAACTGCAGGAATACCGCATGTCTTCGGCTGGTGCAGGTAATCATCCTCTGCAGCATGTTACTGTGCTGGAAGAAGCGCATAATATTTTAAAGAGGACTTCAACAGAGCAAAGCAGTGAAACTGCAAATGTATTGGGTAAATCTGTTGAAATGCTGGCCAATTCTATTGCTGAAATGAGGACTTATGGTGAAGGATTTATTATTGCGGATCAGGCTCCTGGTTTAATGGATATGTCTGTAATACGTAATACTAATACTAAAATTATTCTTCGTTTACCTGATTTTACAGACCGTGAATTGGTTGGTAAAGCAGCCGGGTTAAATGATGAACAAATTATTGAACTTTCAAGGCTTAAAACTTTTGTTGCTGCTGTATATCAGAATAACTGGCTGGAACCTGTATTATGCAGAGTTGATACCAATTTTAAAGAAAGTAAAAAGTTTGAAATCAGTGATTCGGAAAAAGTAGCATCAGTCCATAAAAATAATTTAATTAAATTTCTCATTGCACCTCCTGAAGCAAGAAATGAATTAGATAAAAAGTATATTACGGATTTAAAAGATACTTGTTTCAATTTGTGTATTCCTGCGGAAGCAAAAGTAGCTTTTAATAAATATGTTCAGGCTAAGGAAAAAGAAGAAGTACAGCGGTTAAGAGGTTTGATTTTATATTCAATTTTTAATACAGAAACAGCTTTTGAAATGGCAAGGATTCATGAAGATGATATTGGCAGCTGGTATGCAAAGATGTGCGAAATCCTTGACCCTGATTTGAGTGTTTTTGATACTTTGGATTGCGAAAAAATTATTGCTGTTCTGGCAAAAGAAAAAGCAGAACGTGATGCAAACAGTGAATCAAGCCGCTTATTTGAAAAATTAATGTTATTTTTGTAGGAGTTTTGTAGTGAATAAATTAGAAGAAGTTAATAAAGTTGCTGATGTTCGAGAACTAAATAGAAACACAGACATTAAATTTAGCAAAGATGTTTTGGATAAGTTTGATAAATTAATGGATTCTACAGCCCAAAAATCTTCGGAATCAATAATTTCTTCTTTATTTAATGATGTTACTAATGATATAAAAAGAAATATTGATGTAAATGAATGCGGCGCAATGGAACGCAACTGTATTTCTGCAATAAATGATATGTCGGAGAAATTTGAAGATAAAAATTGGGAGACTTATTCTCCGGAAGAAAGGGCAGAAGTTTTAGATTTATTAGCTAAAAGAATAGGGAAAGATTGCAAAATTAATATTAAAGGCGTACAGTTTTTTAAAATTCCTCCGAATTTAAGGGGAATGGAAGTCGGCAATGGATATTTATATTTGCATAATGACTATTTAGAGCAGCCTGAATTAAAGGATGAAGCTTTGAATACGTTATTGCATGAAGCAAGACATACGTTTCAAAAAGCTGTTGTTAACAACCCGGAACAATATGATGTTGACGTTGAAACAGTTAAACGCTGGAAAAATAATTTTAAACATTATTTAGACCCTGAAAAATTTGGCTATATAAGATATTATATACAGCCGGTAGAATTAGACGCGAATATGTTTGCTGAGTATGTATTGAATCATAAGGAGTCATAAATGGATTATAAAAAGATTTTGATGGAAAAATTTGGCTATAAGGAATATGAAGCTGATTTGACGGTGGAAGATATTTATGGGATGGACGATGAAAGTAAAAGTGTCCTTCAAAAATATTTTGAAGGACACGATGTTTTGGAATATTCATGTGGAGATTTTTCGGTAAAAAAATTACATGATGAGTATGGGTTCAATATTATTGCGTCAATTCTTTCTATTGATAATTTAAAAAAAGATTATACTAAATTTTCGAATCTGTACAATAGCGGTATAAAATAAAATGTAAATGGTATAAAACAGGAGAAATATTATGGAGAATTTTGGTGCTTTCAGAGAAAATAGTGATATTCAAGGTATAACTGAAGACAAAAACTCTGAAATTAGCAAAGATATTCAAAATAAGTTTGATAAAATTTTGGGTGATGATAAATTAAAAAATGAAGTATCATTTGATGAAAAGGCTGTATCTGCTTTTGGACCTGCTATGATAAAGGACAAATTTGAAAAGATGTTTAATACAAAAGTGGAGTTTTTAGCTGATGAAGCTGCAAATAATGTTGAAGCTGAAAATGAGCCTGATGTAATTACGGAAGTTGATTTACCGCATGAGTCTAATTCCGAGTATAAAATTGGAGAAGATGTTTACGAAACGGATGATAATGGTAAGACTTACAAAAAGAACGGAATCCTTTTACCGGATACGGAATATACTGTAAACGGAAATACGTATCGGACTGATGAGAATGGTAATAAAATTTCGTGTGATTCCAAACCTGAACTTTGTGAAGATGGAAAGCGCAATACTGTTGAACAAGGTAAATCTGGTGGGGAGGATAGAAAAGAAGGAGATCAGGGAGGACATATTATTGCCAGAATTTTAGGCGGTGCAGAAGGTGAAGAAAACCTTGTTCCAATGAGAGAAACCATTAATAAAGGCGATTATAAAAAAATGGAGTTGGAAATAAAAAAAGCTTTGGAAGAAGGTAAGGACGTGGATATTCATATTGAACTTGAATATGATGACTCTGCCCGTCCTACTAAAATAAAGGCGCTGTATATAATTGACGGTAAAAAAACAGAAGTAATTTTTGATAATGAAGAAAATTCAACGGATCTTTTAGATGTTTTGGATGGGAAAATATCAAAAGATGATTTTGACAGCTTAAATGAAGAGCTGAATGATATGAAAAATGATAACGGCGAGGTAACTATTACATCTGTAAAAACCGAATATGATGAAAATGGAAATCCGAATAAGGTTATAGTAGGAGTTCTTGATGAAACAACAGGAACAAAATCATATAAGGTATATGAAGCAAACAAAGAAGGTGATTGAGATGAAGTTGGAAACATTAGCATATGATAATATAAAAAAAGTATTGCCTCAAGGTGCTGAAAAGACAGTAGTGTACGCAAGTATTAGTGATACTTGTTATGAAATATTTTTTTACAGTTTTTTCCCTAAAAAAGGTTATAAACAATGCTATGAATTAGCAGAAGAAAATAATTTGGATGCGGCACTGTTAGATATTACATTTGAAAGAATGGCAGAGGTTATAAAAAATGATAAGCAGTATAAAAGTGAAAAAATAAATCTGTTTACTTTTATTATAGATGATGACGGTATTAGAATGGATACTGAATATTTAGTTAAAAAGACCCGTATTTATTTTATAAAGAAGGAATGGAAAGAAAAATATCTTCAATAAAATCGTTTTATTTAATATAAAAGCTACTTTTTGTATGATAATAATAATAAAGCACTTACAACTTTGGCATTTAGCCGCTGCGTAAGTGCTTTTTATTTTAAGTATTTAATTTATCAGCCGTAAGGCTTGAAGCTATAATGGGTTAGTGGTTAAATAACCAATCACAGCCTGTTGCTGCTGTTGAGTACGTCGCGCATTTTGTGGATTACCATTTGTTTAATGGCTTCGCGTGCGGGTTTTAAGTATTGGCGTGGGTCGAAGTCTGCCGGGTGTTCGCACAGGTATTTGCGTACGGAAGCGGTCATAGCAAGGCGCAGGTCGGTGTCGATGTTAATTTTGCAAACGCCGAATTTGCCTGCTTTTAACAGCATGTCTTCGGGCACGCCCTGTGCGCCGTCCAGTTTGCCGCCGTATTTGTTGCATTCTTCAACAAACTGGGGGATAACGGTGGAAGCGCCGTGCAGTACCAGCGGGAAGCCGGGAAGCAGGTTAGTGATTTTTTCCAGGCGTTCAAAATCAAGTTCCGGTTTGCCTTTAAATTTATAAGCGCCGTGGCTGGTGCCGATAGCGATAGCCAGGGAATCAACGCCGGTGCGTTCTACAAATTCCACAGCCTGGTCGGGGTCAGTGTAGGTTGCGTCCTTGGTGTTAACCTTAACAGCGTCTTCTACGCCGGCAAGGCGGCCAAGTTCAGCTTCTACAACAACGCCTTTGTTGTGTGCATAATCTACAACGCGTTTGGTAAGTTCAATATTTTCTTCAAACGGGTGCTTGCTGCCGTCAATCATAACGGAGGTAAAGCCGCCGTCTACGCAGGCTTTGCAGATTTCAAAATCTTCGCCGTGGTCAAGGTGCAGGCAGATGGGAAGGCCCGTGTCTTCAACGGCTGCTTCTACAAGTTTCATTAAATAAATGTGGCTGGCATATTTGCGCGCGCCTGCGGAAACCTGCAAAATTAAAGGCGATTTTTCTTCCTGCGCGGCAGAAACAATTCCCTGTATAATTTCCATATTATTGACATTGAATGCGCCAACGGCATAATGTCCTTCGTAGGCTTTTTTAAACATTTCGGTAGATGTTACTAATGGCATTTGCTACAACTCCTTTGCGAAATTTTTATAAGTTAATTATAGCATACTATATTGAGAATTAGTATATAATTTTCCGTAAATCTTCTGGAAGTGCGCACGAAATTTCTAAAACCATGTCTTTGGCGGGGTGCTTAAATTTTAAATAGCAGGCGTGCAGGGCATGGCGGCTTTGCGGGCCGGGTGTGCCGTAAAGGTTATCGTTATACAGCGGGCAGCCGATGTGCGCTAAATGCACGCGTATCTGGTGCGTGCGCCCCGTGTAAAGCGTCAGCTCCAGCAGCGCTTTGTTTTTGTTCGTAGCCAGCACCTTGTAATCAGTGCGGGCGTATTTGCTGCTATCGCTCACGCAGCGCTCAATAATGCTGCCTTCCTTGCGGGCAATAGGCGCTTCAATACATCCCGCCGGGGCGGGAGGCAGCGTTGCCGTGACGCCGAGGTATTTTTTAGTAACCTCCTGTTGCGAAAGCAGGAATTGTACGCGCGGCTGCTTGGCAAAAATAACGAGGCCTGATGTGTTGCGGTCGAGCCTTGAAACTGGGTGCAGGCCGCTTGCGATGCTATTCGCCTCGTAATAATTTTTAACATAGTTGTAAAGGGTGCTGCCGTCTTCCTTAACGGTGGGGTGCACCAGCATGCCCGCCGGTTTGTTGATGACGAGCAGGTATTCGTCTTCGTAATAAACGGTGCCGCGTCCTAAGGTAAACATCAGTGCTGCACCGGTTCATCCTTATCTACAAATTGAATGCTGTCCAGCTTTTGTTTTACCTGCGCGCGGATGTTGCCAAGGTAAAGTTCGTACAGCTCTTTTTGCTCAATCAGTTCGCCTTCGGTTAAGCCGACGGTGCGTTTTTTGTGTGCCAGAAAATTAATGCGGGCAATCATTTCTTTCATATCCATAATAGTTTCCTCCTGTACCTGTTTTATTATAGCAGGGGGCGCGCCGCCGGGCAAGTTTTAACCTGCGGAGGATTATTTTTTATTGGAATTTTAAAAATTGTATGGTATAATGTTACGGTAAGTTAATAGGTCGGCCTGTGTACTGCGGTGCAAGCCCGCAGCGGTCCCGCCGCCGGCATAAGCCGGAAGCATGGCTGATTTGGCTGTATCTACGGGCGATGGAGAGAGCAAAAACGGGCGCTGCCTGCATTTGGGCGGTGCTAATAGGTATTTGTGACTTCTGCCGTAGGGCAGGAGCTTTTTTATTATTAACATAAATTACTATCTGGCAGAGGTTGCCGGATTTGGAAAGGACTGGCATGGAGGAATACACATTTTCGCAGGGCAAACAAATGCGCTGCGGTTACACTACCGGCAGCTGCGCCGCTGCCGCTGCCAAAGCGTCGGCGCTGATGCTTTTGGGCGGCAGGCGTGTGGATTTTGCCGATATAGATACGCCGAAGGGTGTGCGCCTGCATTTGGAAACGCAGGACGTGCTTTTTACGCCGGATTACGCCGTGTGCGCTATTAAAAAGGACAGCGGCGACGACCCGGACGACACCAACGGCATTTTAATTTACGCTAAGGTAGAAAAAACTGACGCGCCTGAGCATATTATTGAAGGCGGCGAGGGCGTCGGCAGGGTAACCAAGCCTGGCCTTGCGTGCGCCGTCGGCGGGCCTGCCATTAACCCGGTGCCGCGCAAAATGATTTTGCAGAGCCTTACGGACGCGGCGGCGCAGTCTGGCTACACAGGCAGCTTAAAGGTAACAATATCCGCCCCGGCGGGAGTTGAAATTGCGCCCAAAACCTTTAACCCGCGCCTTGGCATTGTGGGCGGCATTAGCATTTTGGGCACCAGCGGCATTGTGGAGCCGATGAGCGACACGGCGCTGGTGGAAACGATGTACGCCGAAATTAACGTGCAGGCAGAAAAGGGCAACAAGGATTTGCTGGTGTTTTTTGGCAACTACGGCGAGGACTTTACGCGCGATAATTTAAAGGTAGATATTGATAACGCCGTAACGTGCAGCAATTTTGTGGGCGAGCTTTTGGATTACGCCGTTTATAAGGGTTTTGAAAGCCTGCTTTTGATTGGGCACAGCGGCAAGCTGGTTAAACTGGCGCAGGGCGTTATGAATACGCACAGCAAATATGCCGATTGCCGCACGGAGCTGTTTGCCTTGCAGGCGCTGTTTAACGGCGCGAGCCTTGAAGTTGGCAAAAAGATTTACGAGTCGCTGACGACGGACGAAGTAATAAAAATTCTAAAGGCAGAAAACCTGTTTGACAAGGTTATGCCCGCCGTTACGGAAAAAATAGATTACTACATGCAGCACCGCGTGCACGGCAAGTTAAAAACCGGCGCGCTGATGTTTAGCAATGTATACGGCATTTTGGGCGCAACGGCCCATGCCGCCGAGCTTATACAATTACACCAACAAAAGAGGAAGGATGAAGATAATGCGAGGTAAATTATACAGCGTGGGCATTGGCCCCGGCGACCCGGAGCTGATGACGCTGAAGGCCGTGCGCCTGTTAAAAGAGTGCGATGTTGTGGCACTGCCCAAGGGCGACGGCGATATTATGACAGCGAAAAACATCGTTAACCAGGTGGTAAACATTGAAGACAAAGAACAGCTGATTGTTTACATGCCGATGACGAAGGATAAGGACGCGCTGGCGAAAGCACATCAGGAGGGCGCGGACGCTATCATTAAACTGCTTGATGAAGGCAAAAATGTTGTGTTCATCACGCTGGGCTGCCCCACGGTTTATGCTACCTGCATTTATGTGCACAAGCTGGTGCTTAAGGCAGGCTACGATGCCGAGCTTGTGGCAGGCGTAACCAGCTTCTGTGCCGTTGCGGCGAAGCTCAATGTATCGCTGTGCGAAAAGGCAGAGCCCTTAACCATCCTGCCCGGCAGTTATAAGGAAAGCAGCAAGTTTTTGGACGCCCCCGGCAACAAGGTGCTGATGAAATCTGCCAGCCAGATTGCCGCTGTGCGCGATGAACTTAAAGAGCGCGGGCTTTTAAGCCATGCCGCTATGGTAGAGCGCTGCGGGCTGCCCGGCGAAAAGGTTTACCGCGATTTGAATGAAATAGATGAAAAAAGCAGTTATTTTTCGATAATTTTGGTTAAAGAAAAGGAGTTTGACAAATGATTTATTTTATTGGCGCAGGCCCCGGTGCCGTTGATTTGATTACGGTGAAAGGCAAAGAACTTTTGGAAAAGGCCGATTTGATTATTTACGCAGGTTCGCTGGTTAACCCCGAGCTTTTAAAATATGCCAAACCGGACTGCGTGATTATGGACAGCGCTAAAATGACGCTGGAGGAAGTAATTGCAGCCATGGTGCCCGCTGCCCAGAGCGGCAAGCTGGTTGTGCGCCTGCACACCGGCGACCCCAGTATTTACGGCGCTCACCGCGAGCAAATTGACCTTTTGCGCAGCTACGGGCTTGATTACGAGGTAGTGCCGGGCGTAAGCTCTTTCTGCGCTGCCGCCGCTGCTTTAAAGGCAGAATACACCCTGCCGAACGTAAGCCAGTCGGTTATTATTACCCGTATGGAAGGCCGCACCCCGGTGCCGAACAGGCAGAAAATTGCCGATTACGCAGCGCACAACGCAACCATGGTTATCTTTTTAAGCAGCAGCATGCTGGATAAGCTGCAAAAAGAGCTGATTGCAGGCGGCTACAAGGAAGACACCCCGGCAGCGATTGTTTATAAAGCATCCTGGCCGGACGAAAAGGTTTGCCGCTGCACCGTCGGCACCATTGCCGAAACGGCTGCCAAAGAAAACATTACCAAAACCGCTTTGATTACCGTTGGCTACTTCCTCGGCAGCGAGTATGACAGAAGCGAATTATATAACCCGACTTTTGCCCACGGCTACCGCGAGGCCGACCCCAGCAAGCTGAACCTTAAACCTGAGGTAAAAGCATGAGGGCGGCGGTATTTTCTTTCAGTAAACGCGGCGGGCAGTTAAACGCCGCCGTAGGCAGATTTTTAACCGACTGCGGCTACGACACAACCTGCTACACTATGCCGAAGTTTGCCGGTGCCTGCGAAGGGCTGATGGCAACCGAGGATTACAAAGCAGTGTGCGCAGACGAGTTTAAAACTGCGGACGTGCTGGTATTTGTGGGTGCGTGCGGCATTGCAGTGCGTGCGGTTGCACCCTGCGTAAAAAGCAAAACCACCGACCCGGCGGTGCTTGTTATCGACGAGCAGGCGAACTTTGTAATTTCGCTGCTTTCCGGGCATATCGGCGGTGCTAACCTTTTGGCGCGCAAAATTGCCGACGCTATCGGCGCAGAGCCGGTGGTAACCACTGCTACTGATGTGAACAGCCTGTTTGCCGTTGACGAATGGGCAGCGCAGCACAACATGGTTATCGGCGATATGCAGGCGGCCAAAGACTTTGCCGCAGCGCTGGTGGACGGTAAAACCGTTGGCTGCTGCTGCGATTATCCGCTGCAGGGCGCACTGCCCCATAACGTAGTGCTGGCAGAAAGCGGCGAGGTTGGCATGGCAATAACTACTGACGCTAACAAAAAGCCGTTTGCCAAAACCGTAACTTTAATTCCGCAGATTGTGCATTTGGGCATCGGCTGCCGCCGCAACACCCCGCTGGAAAAAATTGAAGCGCTGGTGATGGCGGAAATGGCTAAGCACGGTTACGATATGCGCAGCGTGAAGGACATTGCTTCTGTGGATTTGAAAAAGGACGAGCCGGGCTTACTGGCTTTTGTTGACAAATATAACGTGCCCGCTAATTTTTACAGCGCGGCAGAGCTTGAAGCTGCCGAAGGCGAATTTACGCCGAGCGAATTTGTAAAAGGCGTGGCCGGTGTGGACAATGTGTGCGAGCGCGCGGCAGTGCTGGCAAGCGGCGGCACGCTTACCGTGCATAAAACAGTGCAGGACGGCGTAACTTTGGCTATTGCCGTTGAACCGCTGACGATAGATTTTGAAAATTAATTTTAGGATGGTGCAACAATGCAGAAAGTTTATGTAGTAGGTTTGGGCCCCGGCGGCGTGGAGCAGATGACTGCCCGCGCTAAAAAAACGCTGGAAAAATGCGACGTTATCGCAGGCTATCATGTTTATATAGATTTAATTAAAGAAGATTTTGCAGGCAAGGAATTTTTATCCACAGGCATGCGCAAGGAAGTTGACCGCTGCCGTTTAGCTGTGGAAGAAGCGCTGAAGGGCAAAACCGTAGCGATGATTTCCAGCGGCGACGCTGGCGTTTACGGCATGGCCGGCATTATGTACCAGGTTGCGGCAGACCATCCGGAGCTTGATATTGAAGTAGTGCCCGGTATTACGGCGGCCTGCTCCGGTGCGGCTGTGTTGGGCGCTCCGCTTATCAGCGATTTCTGCTTAATTTCCTTAAGCGATTTGCTGACCCCGTGGGAGAAAATTGAAAAACGCCTTGACTGCGCATCTCAGGCAGATTTTTGCATTTGCCTGTACAACCCCTCCAGCTTTAAACGCCACGATTACCTTAAAAAGGCGTGCGACATTATGCTGAGAAACCAGCGTCCGGACGTTCCGGCAGGCATTGTGCGCAACATCGGCCGCGAGGGTGAGAGCTATGAAATTACCACTTTGCAGGAGCTGCGCGAAAAAGAGGTTGATATGTTCTCGACCGTTATTATCGGCAACTCCCAGACAGAGGTTATTAACGGCAAGCTGGTTACCCCCAGAGGCTATAAGCTGTGAACAGGCGCATCTGGATTATCGGCGGCACTAGCGAGGGCAGGGGCCTTGTAAAAGAGCTGGCGCAGCTTGATATTGAAATTTTTGTGAGTGTGGCCACCAATTATGGCGCGGGGTTGATTGACGCAGCGCCGAACGTAAAGGTGCTGCCGGAGCGTATGGATTTGGCGGCAATGCAGCACTTTATTGCTGAAAACAGGCCGGACTGCGTTATCGACGCGACGCACCCCTACGCCACGATTGTGACGCAGACGGTAAAGGCTGCCTGCGAGGTGACGGGCACGGAGTATCTGCGTTTGGTGCGCCCGGCGGAAGCCGGTTACGGCAGTGCGGTGCTGGTGCACGACGCTGCTGAAGCAGCCGAAGTGCTGAGCCATACGGAAGGCAAAATATTTTTAACGACGGGCAGCAAAAACCTGCCTGATTTTACTGCGGTGCCGGATTATGCCGGGCGCATTGCGCTGCGTATTCTGCCGATGCAGGATTCGCTGGCGAAAGCGGTGGAGCTGGGCTACAAGCCTGCCAACATTGTGTGCATGCAGGGCCCGTTTGAAGAAGATTTAAACATTGCCATGCTGAAGCATTTTAAGGCAAAGTATTTAGTAACGAAGGATTCCGGCAAGGCAGGCGGCTTTGAAGAAAAAATTGCCGCTGCGCACGAAGCCGGTGCAGAGCTGGTAATAATTGCCAGAAGCGAAAACGAAAACGGCAGCGGTTATGCCGAGATAGCGCAGCTGATGAAGGAGCGCTACAAAACCGCAGAATGAAGGTGAAAAAATGTTAAGGGTAAATATAGTCGGCATTGGTCCGGGCAACCCCAAACTGCTTACCGGCGCGGCGCGCGAGGCGATTGAAGCCAGCACCGTGGTTATCGGCGATAAGCGCATGCTGGCCAATTTTGCGGCAGGCAAGCGCAGCTATGACACCATTAAAACGGCAGAGATTGCTGAAATTTGCGCCGAGGCAGACCCGCAAAAGGACGTTGTCAGCGTGCTTGTAAGCGGCGACGTGGGCTTTTTCAGCCTTGCCAAAACTATCAGCGGCAAGCTGCCAAATTGTGAGTGCGTGCGTTATGCGGGCATCAGCAGTTTGGTGTATTTTGCGCAGCAGCTGGGCATGAGCTGGGACGACGCTAAAATTATCAGCATGCACGGGCGCAGGCAAAATTTAATTGAAGCCGTTGCGCATAATAAAAAGGTGTTTGCCCTTACCGGCGGCGAAAATTCCCCGCAGGTATTGTGCGCTAAGCTGTGTGAACACGGCATGGGCGAGGTGCAGGTGTATGTGGGCGAAAACCTTTCCTACGATGATGAAAAAGTATCTGCCATGACGGCGGCGGAAGGCGCGGAGCAAAAATTCTCCTCGCTTTCCGTAATGATGATTATAAATGACGGTGCAAAACAGCTTACGCACGCGGTACACGGCTTAAGCGATGATTTATTCATCCGCAGCAAAGTGCCGATGACGAAGCAGGAAATCCGCGCGGTGTCCATCTCCAAGCTGATGCCGGAGGAAACCGACGTTATTTACGACATCGGCGCTGGCACAGGATCGTGCTCCATTGAGCTGGCGCTGTTAGCAAAACGCGGCAGCGTGTATGCTTTTGAGCGTAACCCGCTGGCGCTGGAACTGCTTGAGAAAAATAAGGCGCTGTTCGGTGCTGATAACCTTACCATTGTGCCGGGCGAGGCAAGCGCCAACCTTGAGGCGATGCCGGTGCCGGATTGTGTATTTATCGGCGGCAGCGGCGGCA
Organism: uncultured Phascolarctobacterium sp.; assembly: GCA_949288065.1. GTDB lineage: Bacteria > Bacillota > Negativicutes > Acidaminococcales > Acidaminococcaceae > Fusicatenibacter_A. Next base: position 27,927 of record CASEIL010000004.1, on the reverse strand, counting down.
ACCTGTGCAAAATGCTGGACACCATTTACAGCAAAAACGCAGCGTGCCGCGTGGTAATTAACGCTATTACCGTAGAAACGCTGATTGAGGTTGCCGAATATTACAAGCAGCACGAGGCTTATGCGCTGGACATTGTGAACGTGTTTGCGGCGCGTGCCAAAAAGCTGGGTGCTTATAATTTGATGATGGCGCAAAACCCGGTTTATGTTATGACGGCGTTAAAAAAGGGTGAGTAAAATGACGGAACTGAAGCTGCCGCGTTTTATGCTGGCTGCACCTGCCAGCGGCAGCGGCAAAACAACCTTAACCTGCGCCGTGCTGAAAGCGCTGATGAACAGGGGCTTAAAAACGGCGGCGTTTAAATCCGGGCCGGATTATATCGACCCGATGTTCCATTCGCGCGTTATCGGTGCAAAATCGCGCAATTTGGATTTGTTTATGCTGCCGGAGGAAACGGCAAAATACCTGCTTGCTAAAAACGCAAGGGATTGTGACATTGCCGTTTTGGAAGGCGCGATGGGCTTTTTTGACGGTATGGGTACAACCTTAAAAGGCAGTGCCTACGATTTGGCGCGTTTAACAAAAACGCCGGTTATTCTGGTAGTTAACGCCAAGGGTGCAGCGCTTTCGATAGCGGCGACGATTAACGGATTTAAAAACTTCCGCAGCGATGTGGTGGTTGCCGGTGCGGTTTTAAACAACGTAACGGCCATGAGCTACCATTTTTATAAAGAAGCGATTGAAAAAGAAACCGGCATCCCGCTGGTGGGCTACATGCCGCACATGGAAAATTGCAATTTTGAAAGCCGCCATTTGGGGCTTGTTACCGCAGCGGAAATTGAAGATTTGCAAAAAATTATCAACCGTCTGGCGGAGCAGGCGCAAAAGAGCATTGATTTTGACGCACTTTTGCAAATTGCAGGTAGCGCACCGGCGCTGAGCTATACAGATATGGCACAGGCCAAAATTGCCGATGTTAAAATTGCTGTGGCAGAGGATAAAGCCTTTTGCTTTTACTATCAGGATACGCTGGAGCTGTTGCAGGAGCTCGGCGCAGAGCTGATACCCTTCAGCCCGCTGACGGACAGCAAATTGCCGGAATGTGACGGCGTTTACTTCGGCGGTGGTTATCCGGAGCTGTATGCCAAAGAACTGGAAGCTAACGAGCCCATGCGCACAAGCATAAAATCCGCTTTAGCGGCAGGTTTGCCCTGTTTTGCCGAATGCGGCGGTTTTATGTATTTGCTGGAGCGTTTTGCTGCCAAAGACGGCGCAAAATATAACTGGGTGGGCGCAATACCTGGCGAAACCTACATGACGGAAAAGCTGAACCGTTTTGGCTATGTTAATTTAACCGCTAAGCGCGATAACCTGCTGTGCAGGGCAGGCGGCAAAATTAACGGGCACGAGTTTCATTATTCGGACAGCACTAATAACGGCGATGCGTTTACCGTTGCCAAAGCCAGCGGCACCAAAACGTGGGAGGCGGTTCATGCAACGCCAAACATTTACGCCGGTTACCCACATATTCATTTGTGGGGTAATGTTGATTTTGCCAAAAGTTTTGTAATGGCCTGCCAGACTTACAGGGATAAGATAGATTGATGGACGATGAAGGGTTTGTAGTATGGTTCTTTTAACTGCGATTATTTTGGGGTTTATTTTAGATTTTATTTTTGGCGACCCGCGCTGGCTGCCGCACCCGATTTGTTTTATCGGCAAGCTGATTATCGTAACCGAAAAGGCAGTGCGCCGCTTTACCGGCGAAAAGCCGGAAGGGCTGTTAATGGGCGGCTTTGTGCTGGTGGTTATTGTGCTGGGCATAAGCTTTGCCGTGCCGTATTTTATTTTGCATTTTGCAGAAATGTACAGCCCGGTGCTGGCGTTTGTGATAGAAACCTTTATGTTTTATCAGATTTTTGCCATGCGCTCGCTGAAGGAAGCAAGCATGCAGGTGTGCGAGGCGCTGAGGGCGGGGGATTTGCCGGAAGCGCGCAAAAAACTTTCGTGGATTGTTGGCCGCGATACGGCTGAACTGACGGAAGAAGAAGTTGCCAAGGCCGCTGTGGAAACGGTGGCAGAAAACACATCCGACGGCGTGATTGCACCGCTGCTGTTTATGTTTATCGGCGGCGCGCCGCTGGCGTTTTTGTACAAGGCCATTAACACAATGGATTCCATGGTGGGCTACAAAAACGATAAGTATTTGTACTTTGGGCGTTGTGCAGCCAAGCTGGACGATATTGCCAACTTTATACCGGCGCGCATTGCAGGCCTGCTCATGGTCGCGGCGGCGTATTTTCTTAATATGGATGCCGGTGCTTCGTGGCGCATTTTTAAGCGCGACAGGCGCAACCATTTAAGCCCTAATTCTGCCATGACGGAATCGGCGGCAGCCGGTGCGCTGGGCATTAAGCTGGGCGGCGGGCACTTTTATTTTGGCAAATGGGTGCCGAAGGATACCATTGGCGACGAGCTGAAAAAGACCGATGCCGAGGACATTGTAAAAATGAACGGCTTAATGTATATGACCTGCATTTTAAGCGTTTTAACTTTTTCGCTGGTTTACCTGGTGAGGATTTTTATAATTGGAGAGTAAAAATATGTATACTTATGTGCACGGCGGCGATGTTTACACAGCCGGCGGTAAAAAAAATCTGGTAGATTATTCGGCAAACATTAACCCGTTGGGGCTGCCGCAGTCCGTTAAAAAGGCGATAGTTAAATCGCTGGGCGGCTGTGTGGATTACCCCGACCCGTTTTGCCGCCGTCTGGCAGCCAAACTGGCCAGTTTTTTAGCTGTGCCGCAGGAATACATATTTTTCAGCAACGGTGCGGCGGATGTGCTGTTTAAGCTGGCACTGGCGCTGTGCCCCAAAAAAGCGCTGCTGCTTGCGCCGACCTTTGCCGATTACGAAAAGGCGCTGCGCAGTGTGGACTGCGAAATTAGCTATTACAATTTACAGGAAGCAAACAATTTTGAGCCGCAGCCCGATATTTTAACGCAGCTTACGCCGGAGCTTGATATGGTGGTTATCTGTAACCCCAACAACCCCACCGGGAAGCTGATTGACAAGGCGCTGCTGCAAAAAATTATCGCCAAATGCGGCGAACTGAACATAAAAATTTTAATTGACGAGTGCTTTATGGATTTTGTGGCGGAAGAAAAGGCTTACAGCATGATTAGCCTGCTTGCCGCTAATAAGCAGCTTGTTATTTTAAAGGCGTTTACCAAAACCTACGCCATGCCGGGGCTGCGCCTTGGCTATTGCCTTACGGCAGATAATGCGTTGGTGCTGCGCCTGCATGAGGTGGGGCAGGACTGGAACGTATCTACCCCTGCGCAGGAGGCAGGTTTGGCAGCGCTGGACGAAACTGAATACGTAAAAAAAGCCAAAGAGCTGATTGCCAAAGAGCGACGTTATCTTACCGCTGCGCTGAACAGTCTGGGTGCAAAAACCTACGGCTCGGAGGCTAACTATATATTTTTTAAATTACAGCAGCCGCAGGATTTAAAGGAACAGCTTGTGCAAACGGGCTTTTTAATCCGCAGCTGCGCTAATTACCATAATTTGGCGGGCTTTTTTTACCGCATTGCGGTTAAGCGCCACGCCGATAACGTGAGATTTATTAAAGCATTGAAGGAAGTACAAAATGCGTTCACTGATGGTGATAATTGACGGGCTGGGCGACGACCCAATCAGTCAGTTTGGCGGCAAAACGCCGTTTGAATATGCCATACATCCTAATATAGATAAGCTGCTTAAACGCGGTACTTACAGCGAGCTAAGCATTTGCGGCAATGATTTTGCGGCAGAAAGCCTGGGCTGCATTTTACGCCTGTTGGGCGTGGAGCAAAAAGATTTTCCCTTAAACCGTGCTTATTTGGAGCTTTTAGCCAATGGGCGCGATATTACGGAATACGAAATGGTGCTGCGCTGCAACCTTGCTTCGGTTGATGCAGAGGGCAGGCTGGTATCGTTTAACGCCATGGGTCTGACGCCGCAGGAGATGGCCAAAGCCGCCGATATTTGCAATGAGCTGTGGCAGGGCATTGAGTTTATGCACCTTTCCGAATACCGCAATCTTTTAATTTTGGACAACGATGCGCAGATTTTGCATAACTGCCGGATTGCGCCGCCGCACGAAAGTATGGGGCAGCTGTACGATGAGCTGCTGGGCGATTTAAAAGCCAAATCGTTGCTTTTAAAAACCTTTGTTGAAGCGACAACGGAAAAGCTGAAGCCTTTTGCCAGAAACGGCGTCAGCTACCGCATTTACCCGTGGGGCCCGTCGGAGCGCAAGGTGCTGCCATCGTTTAAAAGCCTGCACGGCATCAGCGGGGCGGCAGTCTGCAAGGCGGAGATTGTCCGCGGCATTGCCTGCGCGCTGCAAATGCCTGCACCTGTTATCCCCGGTACAACGGCTGATGTTGATACCGATATCGCCGCCAAGGGAAGGGCAGCACAGAAACTTTTAGGCGAGTATGATTTTGTGCTGGCGCATTTTAACGGCAGCGACGAAGCAGCGCACCGCTATGATTACCGCGCCAAGGCAGATTTTATAACGCGCATTGATAAAGAGTTTTTAGCGCCGCTGTTAAACACGCAGCAGCCGCTGAAAATAGTAATTTGCGGCGACCATGTTACCAGCTGCGTAACGGGCAAACACAGCGCCGGTGCGGTGCCGGTGGTGGCAGCCGTAATTAACAGTGATAACAAAGCGCCTGCAATAGGCACTTACCATGATATACATAAATTTTTAATGGGAGCGAGTGATTAACGTGGCCAAAACAATAATGGTTCAGGGAACAATGTCTAACGCGGGCAAAAGCCTGGTAACGGCGGGGCTGTGCCGTGTGTTTAATCAGGATGGCTATAAGGTGGCGCCGTTTAAATCGCAGAACATGGCGCTTAACTCTTTTATAACGCGCACGGGCGCGGAAATGGGCAGGGCGCAGGTGGTGCAGGCGGAAGCAGCCAACATTGAGCCTGACGTTGCCATGAACCCGATTTTGCTGAAGCCTACCAGCGACTGCGGCTCGCAGGTTATTGTTAACGGCGAACCGATTGGCACGATGACGGCGGCAGAATATTTTAAAATGAAGCATACGCTGAAACCGGAAATTATGAAGGCCTTTAACGGACTGGCGGGAAAAAACGATATTATCGTTATTGAAGGCGCTGGCAGCCCGGCGGAAATTAATATTAAAACCGACGATATTGTTAACATGGGCATGGCCAAAATGGCTAACGCACCGGTGCTTTTAGTGGCGGATATCGACCGCGGCGGCGTGTTCGCTTCCATTTACGGCACGCTGATGCTGCTGGAGCCGGAAGAACGCGCTATGGTTAAGGGCGTTATCATTAACAAATTCCGCGGCGACGTGGAAATTTTGCGCCCCGGCTTAAAAATGATTGAAGAAAAAACGGGCGTGCCTGTTATCGGCGTTGTGCCGATGCTGCATGTTGATATTGAAGATGAGGACAGCCTTTCCGAGCGCCTGACGGAGCACACCGAGGTTAAAGCGGTGGATATCGCCGTTGTACGCATTCCGCGTATGTCCAACTACACCGATTTTAATGTGTTTGAGCTTATTCCCGGCGTTTCGCTGCGCTATGTAGATAAGGTGCAGGATTTGAAGAATCCGGATATGATTATCATTCCGGGCACCAAAAACACCATTGGCGACCTTAAATGGCTGCGCCAGAGCGGCTTTGAAGCCGAGATTTTGAAGCATGCTCATAAGGGCACGGTTATCTTCGGCGTGTGTGGCGGCTACCAGATGCTGGGCAAAAACCTTAGCGACCCGTACGGCGTGGAAGAAGGCGGCGACACCGCGGGCATCGGCCTGCTTGACGTGGAAACCATTTTTGCCGAAAAGAAACGCACCATCCGTGTGGAAGGGCATTTCGGCAAGGTGCAGGGCGTTTTTGCAGCGCTCAGCGGCAAAGATTTTTACGGCTACGAAATCCATTCCGGTGTAACCGAGTTTAACGCAGCCAACGCTTTAACGCAGATGCAGCCGATTTATGAGGAAGGCAGCATTTCGCCAGAAGGCGCGCAGCATGTTGAAGGCGTGATGAACGTGTACGGCACCTATGTGCACGGTATTTTTGACAGCGAGGGCGTAGCGGCAGCCGTTGTGGAAGCGCTGCTTGCCAAAAAAGGCATGAGCAGCGACGATATTAAGGTTATCAATTTTGACGAGTATAAAAAACAGCAGTATGATATTCTGGCTGACAACATCAGAAAGAATATCGACATGCAGAAGGTTTATGAAATTTTAGAGGCCGGTGTGTAAAATGTTTGGTTTAGTGCATATTTACTGCGGCGACGGCAAGGGCAAAACTACGGCGTCCGTAGGGCTGGCAGTGCGCTGCGCCGGGCGCGGCAACAAGGTGTTGCTGGTGCAGTTTTTAAAAAGCCGCGATAGCGGCGAGCTGTATTCGCTGGCACGCCTGCCGGAAATTGAGGTTATGCGCGGCAAGGAAAGTAAAAAATTTACCTTCCAGATGAACGCGGAAGAAAAGCACGCCCTGCTTTTGGAGCATAACAAAATGTTTGAGCAGGTGCTGGCAAAGGTAAGCGGCGGCGATTACGCGCTGCTGATTTTGGACGAGGTTATCGGCGCCATCAACAGCGGCGTGTTTGACGAGGGCAAACTGCTTGCCTTTTTAAAGAGCAAGCCCGCAGATTTGGAAGTGGTGCTGACGGGGCGCAACCCTTCGGCAGCGCTGGTGGAACTTGCTGATTACGTATCGGAAGTGCGCAAGGTTAAGCATCCTATGGACAGGGGCATTATGGCGCGCGAGGGCATTGAAAAATAACAGGAGGAAACTATGAAATTACAAAACGTACTGCCTGCGGATATTGAAAACCGCAGCATGGAAATTATCGGCGAAGAGCTGGGCGAGCTGCACATTGACCCGGAAAAACTGAGCATTGTTAAACGAGTTATCCATACTTCTGCTGATTTTGATTATGCACGCAACATGCGCTTTTCCGAAGGCGCGGTTGAAAAAGCGCTGGAAGCATTGAAAAACGGCGCAACAATTATTACCGACACCAACATGGCCTGCACCGGCATTAACAAAATGGGGCTGGCCAAACTCGGCGCTAAAGCCGTTTGCTTTATGGCTGACGCCGATGTTGCCGCAAGGGCGAAGGAGGCAGGCTCTACCCGCGCAGCTGCCTGCATGGAAAAGGCCTGCACGGTAGAAGGCCCGGTTATTATCGCCGTTGGCAACGCGCCGACCGCACTGGTGCGCCTGGACGAGCTGGTTAAGGAAGGCAAAATTAAACCGGCGCTGGTTATCGGCGTGCCGGTAGGCTTTGTTAACGTGGTGGAATCCAAGGAAATTATTATGCAGACAGGCGTTCCGTATATTGTTGCCGTTGGCAGAAAGGGCGGCAGCAACGTAGCGGCTGCGATTTGCAATGCGCTGATTTATAAGCTGACCCGCTGATAAAAACTATTGACATCGGCGCATAAAACGCTTATAATATCTTTTGTCAATAAAATTCCCCGATAGTTCAGCCGGTAGAACACCTGACTGTTAATCAGGGCGTCGTAGGTTCGAGTCCTACTCGGGGAGCCAAAAGATACAAGCTTCAAACTTTTACGGTTTGGAGCTTTTTTATTTTGCCCGTTGTTTAATATTTTGATATAATAATATTATAAGCATTTTTAGGAGGTGATTGGATGTCGCTGGATACGGTTTTGCTTGTGGGCGGTGCAGTTTTGATTGGTCTTGAAATTGTAGTGCCGGGCGGAATTTTGGGCGCTATCGGCGTTGTGTCGCTGATTGCAGGCTTTTTCTTCTTTCTTGGCGGCGGCTGGGATGCGTTTTGCATTGTCGGCGGTACGGTTGCTGTGCTGGCGGCCATATCGGCGCTGCTGTTCTGGTTTATACCGTCATCCGTAAGCTGGAACCCGTTTGTGCTGCGCGAGAAGCAGAAAAACAGCGAGGGCTACACCGGCGCCGGTGATTATTCGGCTTATCTTGGCAAAAGGGGCAAGGTAATTGCGCCGCTGCGTCCGGCTGGCACCGCTTTAATAGATGGCGAGCGCATGGATGTAGTCAGCTTTGGCGATTACATAGATAAGGATGCTGAAATTGAAATTGTTAAAATTGAAGGCAGTAAGATTTTGGTTAAACAGGTAAACAGTTAAAGGGGTGTTGTACATGGATTTTTTATTAAGTTTTTTATTTAGCGGCGGTTTGCTTTCCGTAATTATCATTATCGCCGTTATTGCGCTGTTTTTTAACTTTGTACCGTTGGGCTTGTGGATTTCCGCCATTGCGGCAGGCGTTAACGTGGGCATTATCAATTTAATTGGTATGCGCCTGCGCCGCGTTCCTGCTTCGCAGATTGTGCTGCCGCTGATTAAGGCCAACAAGGCAGGCATGGATGTTAATGTTAACCAGCTGGAAGCGCATTATCTGGCTGGCGGCAACGTAGACCGCGTTATCGACGCTTTAATTGCTGCGCACCGTGCACAGATTCCGCTGACGTTTGAACGCTCCTGCGCTATTGATTTGGCAGGCCGCAACGTGCTGGAGGCCGTGCAGATGAGCGTTAACCCTGAGGTTATCGAAACCCCGGTGGTATCGGCCGTTGCCAAAAACGGCATTGAGCTGAAGGTTAAAGCCCGCGTTACCGTGCGCGCCAATATTGACAGGCTCGTCGGCGGCGCAGGCGAGGCAACTATCATCGCCCGTGTAGGCGAGGGCATTGTAACCAACGTAGGTTCTGCCGCCAGCCATACGGACGTTTTGGAAAACCCGGATTATATCTCTCGCACCGTGCTTGCCAAGGGTTTGGACGCCGGCACTGCGTTTGAAATTCTTTCGATTGATATTGCGGACGTCGATGTAGGACGCAACATTGGCGCAGCCCTGCAAACTGACCAGGCGGAAGCCGATAAGCGCATTGCGCAGGCCCGTGCCGAAGAACGCCGTGCTATGGCAGTTGCCAAAGAGCAGGAAATGAAGGCCTACACGCAGGAAATGCAGGCCAAGGTTGTGGAAGCCGAAGCCAAAGTGCCTGCCGCCCTTGCGGAAGCACTGGAAAAAGGCCGCCTTGGCGTGATGGATTACTACCGTATGAACAACATCAACGCCGATACGGATATGCGCAAAATGATTGCCGGTACTGAACAGGATATGGAAGTAGATAAAAATCCCGTTCAAAAATAAATGAGGGATTATTATGGACTGGTTAGAAGATTTTATGGGGTTATTCCCGCTTTTGGTGTTTATCATAACTATTGTTATTGATAAATCCTCGCGCCGCAAGCGCAAAGCCAAACGCGGGCATTTTCCGCCCCTGCCGGATATAGAGGACAAGCCGCGTGAGCGCGAGGAGGAAGTTGTCGTCGCGCCGGAGCGCAAGGAAAAACAGAAGGTTGTTTTTGGCGAAGCGGTGAAAAAGGACGAGGAAAAGCCCTGGTATGTTGAGTTCCCAGAGGACAGGAAGGAAAACAGGCGCGTTTACCAGGAACCTGTTAAAAAAGAGCCGAGCCCTGCGCTGTTTAAGCCGCCGGTGTTTACTGTGCCTGCAAAGAGCGCACGCCCGGCGTTTGCCGCAGCGCCCGCCAAACCCAAAAAGCCGCTGTTTGACGGCAGGCTGAGCAGGAAAAGAGTGCGCGACGGTATTATTATGGCGCAGATTTTGGGTAAGCCGCGCGCTTTAAAGCCTTATAGCGACCCTTATTGAGCATTAATATAAAAACTGAATAGAGGCGATACTATGCTGGAAAAAATTGATTTGAAGCAAAAAATGAAGAAGGACGAGTACGATAAAAAGCTGGATTATTACGGCGATTTGCTGGGTAAATTGCAGCGCGAATGCCGCAACGCCAAAATACCGGTAATTATTTTGGTTGAAGGCTGGCGCGGAGCGATGCGCACGGATATTATCAATGAAATGATGCAGCGCATGGACTCCCGCGGGTTCAGAGTATTTTCGGCTTCTAAAATGACGGAGGAGCAGCGCAAACAGCCGTTTTTTACCAGCTTCTGGAAGCAGCTGCCGTGCTATGGCAACATTGTTGTTTACCACCGTAGCTGGTACTTTTTGAAAAACGAGCACGTTGTTGCCGATAAAAGCCAGGTTGCGCACTGGCTGAATACGTCCTATTCGCATATCCGCGCGTTTGAAAAGCAGCTTACCGATGACGGCTATGTGCTTTTGAAATTCTTTGTGCATGTTTCTAAAAAGCAGCAGAAGGAAAACATGGAGAAGCTGAACAAGATTTACGGTAAAAACTGGAAGAAGCTGGACGTTGAGGAGCACGACGAGAACGATTACGATAAATTCATCAACGCCTACGAGGAAATGTTTGCTGAAACGGATACAGAAAACGCGCCGTGGCATTTAATTGCGGGCGACGATGAGCGTTATGCTACCATTCAGATTATCGAAAGCATTGTTAAAACCTTGCAGAATGCGCTGGCAGCGGCAGAAATCCGCGCGCAGAACCGCAACGTCATTTTGCCTCCGCGCCATGTAGCGCTGAACAATGTGCTGGACAAGGTTGACCTGAGTAAATCGCTGACTAAGGAAGAATACAAGGCTGAATTTGCCAAATGCCGCGAAAAGTTAAAACAGCTGCAATTAGATTTGTACGAGGCGCAGCGCTCGCTGATTGTGGCGTTTGAAGGCTGGGACGCAGGCGGCAAGGGCGGTGCGATAAAACGCCTGGCAAGGTCGCTTGACCCGCTGGGCTACGCCGTTAACCCGTATGCAGCGCCGAACCCGGTAGAAAAGCAGTTCCACTACATGTGGCGTTTTTGGGTGAAGATGCCGCGCGCCGGTGAAATTGCCATTTTTGACAGAACCTGGTACGGGCGCGTAATGGTGGAGCGCATTGAGCATTTTGCCACCGACGCCGAATGGCAGCGCGCTTACGGCGAGATTAACGAAACGGAAGCGCAGTGGACGGAACACGGCATTATTATGTGCAAGTTCTGGCTGCAAATTGATAAGGACGAGCAGTACAGGCGTTTTAAAGAGCGCGAAAACGACCCCGATAAGGAATGGAAAATTACCGACGAGGACTGGCGCAACCGCGAAAAATGGGACGTTTACGAAGCGGCTGTTAACGAAATGCTTATCCGCACCAGCACGGACTATGCGCCGTGGACTGTGGTAGAGGGCAATTCCAAATACTACGCCAGGATTAAGGTTTTAAAAACGGTTATTGAAGCCATAGAAAAAGCTATAAAATAAGAGGTTATACGTTTGACTTGGGAATTAAAAAATAAAATTTTAGAAACATTGGCTAAGGAAACAGGCGCGCAGTGCTTTGCACCGGGGGCAAGGCGCGCCTTTGCTTTTTTGTACCCCAACAGCTATAAGGTGGGCATGTCTAACCTGGGCATGCACATTTTGTACCAGATTATTAACGGGCGCGGCGATACTGCCTGCGAACGCTTTTTTTTGCCGGATAACAAACTGCTGGCAGAATATAAACGCACCAGAACGCCGCTGATGAGCATGGAAACACAGCGCCAGCTGAACGATTTTGAAATTATCGGCGTGATGATGTCCTTTGAAATGGACTACACCAATTTGCTGGCCATGCTGCAAATGAGCAACATTAAGCTGCGCGCGGCAGACCGCAATGACAAGGAGCCGCTGGTGGTTATCGGCGGTCCCTGCGCCACCTTTAACCCGGAGCCTTTGGCAGAGGTTGCCGACGTGTTTGTTATCGGCGAGGGCGAAGAGGTTATTAACGACCTTTTGGACGCTGTTTATGCCGCTAAGGCGGAAGGCCTTACGAAAGAAGCAATGCTTGTGCGCCTGGCGCAGATTGAAGGGCTGTATGTGCCGCGTTTTTACACGCCGCAGTACGATGATGACGGCAGCTTTATTGCCATGCAGCACGATGAGCGCGTACCGGCAAGCATTAAGCGCCGCTGGGTGCGCGATTTGGATAAATACCCCAATACATCGGCGATACTGACTTCGGAAACAGAGTTTCAAAATATGTTTATTGCCGAAGTTGCCCGCGGCTGCGGCAGGCATTGCCGTTTTTGCATGGCGGGCTACTGCTTCCGCAAGCCCCGTGCGCGCAATTATGATTTGCTGCTGCAAAAAATCTTAAATCGCCCAGAAGTTTCCGCCAAGGTTGGTTTAATGGGCGCAGCTGTTTCGGATTACCCGCAGATACACGAGCTGACCTCGGCGCTGATTGAAAATAAAATATCGTTTACGGTGGCCTCGCTGCGCGCAGATACGCTTGACGCGCTTTTGGCGGACGCACTGGCTAACAGCGGCCAGCAAACTATGACGGTAGCGCCGGAAGCCGGCAGCAAAAAAATGCGCAACATTATTAACAAGGGCATTACGGAGGACGATATTTATAAAGCCGTAACGCTGGCGGCGGCGAGCGGCATGAAAAACGTGAAGCTGTATTACATGATTGGCCTGCCGCAGGAAGACGACGCCGATATTGAAGAAATGATTGCCATGGTGCATCGCATCCGCCGGAAAATGGACGAGGTGGGCAACAAGGGCGATTTGATAATATCTGTAAACGCCTTTGTGCCCAAGCCGTTTACGTCGTTTCAGTGGTCGCCGCTGTGCAATACCAAAGTGCTTAAAAAGCGCTTTAAAATGCTGGAGGATGCTTTTAAAAAGAGCAAACATATTAAGCTTTTAACGGAATCCTTAAAGGAAACCGTTTTGCAGGCAGCTTTGGCGCGCGGCGACAGGAACACCGGCCGCTATTTATTGCAGGCGTTTGCAGAAGGTATTACCTTAAAGCAGGCACTAAAAAATGACCGCCTTGATATTGAGGCTTTGGCCGCTGCCGAATATGAACCCGGCGCGCCGCTGCCGTGGAAGCATCTGGATATGGGCTTTAATGAAGCTTATTTAATAAAAGAATGGGAGAACGCCAAAGCACAGCGTTTTACGCCGATGTGCTTTGAAGGCTGCAAGCGCTGCGGCGTGTGCAGGGATTAAAATGAGTGGTTTTACATTAAAAAGCAAAAATAACATTTGGTACGGCAGTTTTGAAGTGTTTGAACGCCTTGGCTTTGGCAACGCCTTTAGTTGCCGCCTGCATGGCGAAAGCAGCCTTGTGCCGGGCAGTTTAAATTTAGCGCTGCACGTTAATGATGACGCCGGTATGGTGCTTAATAACCGCCAAAAATACGCCGCTGCTTTGGGCGTGCAAGCCGCAAAATTTACCTGCTGCGAGCAGGTGCACGGCGATAATGTGGCCGTTGTTGATGAAGCGCTGGTTGGTAAAGGCGCAGTAGCTTTTGCCAACGCTATTAAAGCAACCGACGCTTTGGTAACAAATTTGCCTAACGTGCCGTTGCTGCTGTTTTATGCCGACTGCGTGCCCATTATTCTGGCAGACCCGGTTACGGGCAGCATCGGCGTTGCGCACGCAGGATGGCACGGCACAGTGCTGGATATTGCACTGAAAACTGTACAGAAAATGCAATCCGCCTTTGGCGCACAGCCGCAAAATATTATTGCAGGCATCGGCCCCTGCATCAGCCAGTGCTGCTACGAGGTGGACGACGTTGTTTACACCGCCGGTAAAAAGCACACGCAGTGCTTTGCGCCCAAAGCAAACGGCAAATACATGGCCGATTTGCCGGGCTGGAATACGCTTTCGCTGTTGGAAGCAGGCTTGCTGCCGCAAAATATTTATAACGCAGGCGTCTGCACGCAGTGCAATAAGGAGCTGTTTTTCAGCCACAGGGCTGAGGCAGGCAAAACGGGGCGCATGGGCGTAACAATTTGGAAAAACTAAAAAGGATATATTATAAAAACGGAGAATATAAAACCTTTAGGGGGTCTTTATATTGTTACAGGATAATTTAAAAATAGTACAAGCTAAAATAAATGCGGCGCTGGCAAGGCGCACGGAAGCCAAAATTACCGGCAGCAGCGTAACGCTGGTGGCAGTAACCAAAAACCACCCGGCGCAGGTTATTACCGACGCTTTTAATTTGGGCGTAAAGGTAATTGGCGAAAACCGCGTGCAGGAGGCCAAAGCCAAACGCGAAAGCATCGGCGCTGTGGGCAGGTGGCACTTAATCGGCCATTTGCAAACTAACAAAGCCAAACAGGCCGTTGCTCTTTTTGATATGATTGAATCGGCAGACAGCCGCCATTTAATGCAGAAGCTGGACGAGGAAGCCGCCAAAGCAGGCAAGGTGCAGGACATTCTTTTGCAGGTTAACATCGCCCGCGAGGAGCAGAAAACCGGCTTCAGCCCGGAGGACTACGCGGCTATTGTGCCGGAGCTGGACAGCTTTAAAAACCTTAGGGTGCGCGGTTTAATGGTTATCGCGCCCGCGGCGGATAACCCGGACGACATACGCTGGGTGTTTGCCGAAGGCTACAAGCTGTACTGCGCCTTAAAGGAGCAGCGCCCCGATATAGACACGCTTTCGATGGGGATGACGCACGATTACGAAGTTGCCATTGAAGAAGGCGCCAACATGGTGCGCATTGGCACGGCGCTTTTTGGGCAGCGTGATTACAGTTTAAAATTTTAACTTGAGGAGAGAATAACTTTATGAAGTTTTTAGACCGTATTTCCGAAGCGCTTGGCTTATACGAGGAAGAGGACGAACTTTTAGACGAAGTGCCGCAGGAGGAAGAAAAGGAAAAGCCTGCCAAAAGAAGCTGGTTTGGCGGCAAAAAGGAAGAGCAGCCCGCGCCCGTACAGCAGGTAAGCGCGCCGGAGCCGGAACGCAAGCCTTTGTTTAAACCTAAAACGGTGCCGATGCCTGCCTCTAAAACCATCTCGATACCGATGGCGGAAAAGCAGGTTAAGGTTGTAGTGCTGGAGCCGGTTTCGTTTGACGATTCGCAAAAAATTGCCGATTACCTTAACGGCAGCCAGCCGGTAGTTGTTAATTTTGAAGCTACCGACAAGGTGGTAATGAAACGTATGACGGATTTTATCAGCGGCGTGGTGTATGCGCTGGGCGGCAGCATGAAAAAAATTGGGCACAATATTTTGGTGTGCGCGCCTAAAAACGTGGATATTAACGCCGACGATAACATTTACGACAAAAGAGGTGAGCAGCCGTGGAAAAAATAACCGCTAAAACCGGGCGCATTGCCTTTATTGGCGGCGGCATGATGGCAGAAGCCATTTTAAAGGGCATGCTGCACGCAGAAATTGCCGCGCCGGAGCTGATTACCATCAGCGACCCTTCGGCTGAACGCCGCGCTTATTTAGAAGCAAATTACAAAGTAAATACAACGGGCTGCAATGTAGAAGCCGTTACAACCGCAGGCCTTGTAATTCTGGCGGTTAAGCCGCAGGTGGCGGACGCCGCCGTTACGGCGGAGGTGGCAGCAGCCATTCCGCAGCAGACGACGGTGCTTTCTATTATGGGCAGCGTAAATTTAGAGAAGCTGCACAAGCTGGTACCGGGGCATGCGGTAATCCGCGTTATGCCCAACACGCCGCTGGCAGTTGGTGCGGGCATGACGGCTATCGCTCCGGACGAAAACGTAAGCGCAGAAATGCTTGACGCAGCCAAGGCCATTTTCGGCAGCTGCGGCGAGATTGAAATTATCAGCGAAAGCGCTATTGAAGCCATTACGGCTATTAGCGGCTGCGGGCCGGGCTATGTGTTTATGATGATTGACGCTTTGGCGGACGCCGGTGTTAAGGCAGGCCTGCCGCGCGCTATGGCGATTAAGCTGGCGGCGCAGACCTTTGCGGGCAGCGGCAGAATGGTGCTGGAAACAGGGCTGCACCCGGCGGTGCTGCGCGACCAGGTAACAAGCCCCGGCGGCACCACGATTGCCGGTATTTACGCGCTGGAAAACCGCGGCGTGCGTGCTGCTATGTACGAAGCAGTAATGGCAGTGCTGGAGCGCAGCGCAGAATTGCAGGGTAAGTAAATGGCAGACAGAGAAAAAATACTGCGTTATTTTAAAGCAGGCGGCGATGAAGAACTGGCGGCGCGCCTTTTAGACGCTGCCGAAGCGGCGCGCAAAAGCCGTAAATACCGCGTTACTGATTTTTTAGACCCGCACAGTTATAACGTGGCGGAAATTATCGCCGCTAACTACGATAATATTAAAATTGAAGCCGACGGCGGCTTTAACAACGCCGAGCGCGTAAAGGCTGCGTTTATCGACGAAAACTTTATGGGCACGCCCGATTACGCCATCAGCTTTTTTGAAGTGAAATGGGATAAACGCTTTTATACCATCGGGCACCGCGACGTGCTGGGCGCGTTTATGGGCATGGGCTGCAAGCGCGAAATTCTGGGCGATATTGTCATCACGCCGGAAGGCGCGCATTTTGCCGCCGATAAAAGCTTTGCCAACTACATTGAAAGCAACCTTACGCAAATTGGCAGCGCGCCGGTAATGATTACGGAAATACCGCGAGAAAATCTGGCGCAGCGTGAAGAAAAGGTTAAAATCATCAGCGCCACGGTGGCGGATTTGCGCCTTGACGCTGTGGCTGCCGCAGGCTACGGCGTATCGCGCTCGCGCATGGCGGAGGAGATTAAAAGCCTTAACGTGCGCGTAAACTGGAAGGAAGCCAAAAAGCCCTCGCAAAGCGTAAACGAGGGCGACGTTATCAGCTTCCGCAGCAGGGGGCGCGTGGAGGTTGCCGAAATACGCGGCACAACCAAAAAAGGGCGCTTAAGCATTACCTTAAAGCGTTATATTTAATGTTGGAGGAAAGAGATGTTTGCACCTCTTGATTTAAAAAATAAAACCTTTACCAAAGGCTTCCGTGGCTATGAAACGGAAGAGGTTGACAAGTTTTTTGCACAGGTGGTTAAGGATTTTGAACGCCTGTATCAGGATAATATTGAACTGAAGGAAACGGTGGAACGCGTCAGCGCCAAGCTGGAATACTACCAGCAGATGGAAGCCACCATGCAGAACACGCTGGTGGTAGCGCAGGAAACGGCAGACGAAGTAAAAAAGACCAGCGAAAAGAAAGCCCAGCTTATGCTGGATGAAACTGCCGCCAAGTGCGACAGCTTAAAGGCAGACGCGCAGAACGAGGCGGACCGCCTGCAAAACGAGGCAAAAGCCGCAGCGGCACAGGTACGCAGCGATGCCGATGCTTACGCCGCCAAAGTGCGCAACGATGCCGAGGCAGAGCGCGACAAGCTGTGCAACGACACCGAAGCCGAAATGAACAAGCTGAAAAGCGATACGCAGCAGTTTGTAAACAAAATGCGCGTAGCCGCAGAGGTTGAAGTGGCGCAGCTGAAGGTAAAAAGCGAGGAAGCCTGCAAAAACACGCTGGACAGGGCACGCGAGGAAGCAGTGGAAACCCTTGCCAAAGCCCGCACGCAGGCGCAGAAAACCGTCAGCGACGCCGACGCACGCGCACGCAAAATGATTTTCGACGCTGAAAACAAAGCAGGGCTTGCCAAAAATATGTTTGAAGACCAGGTTAAAAAAGCCAATGTACACCGCCAGCACATGATAAACCTGCTGGAATCGCAGCTTGAGCTGCTGAAAAGCTTTAACAAAAACACGGAAGAGTAGGGCGATGTGATATGATTATCCTTGTGAGGCACGGAGAGGCGACACACCATACAGAGCATTTAACCGGCGGCTGGACGGATTCTGACCTTACGGACGCAGGGCGCAGGCAGATAACCGCGCTTGCGGAGAAGCTGGCGCTTGATTTTAAGGGCAGGGAAGAGTGCTTTCGCATTTTAACGAGCGATTTAAAACGCGCAGCCGAAAGCGCAGCCATTATTGCTGCTAAGCTGGGCATGGAAGGCAAGGTGGAAAAGCACGCCTTTTTGCGCGAAAAAAACAACGGGCTGGCAGCCGGCATGAAGGAAAGCGACGCCAAGGCCATTTACCGCCCGGCGGCGACCTTAAAGGAGCTGCACCACCGCAACTACCCCGGCGGCGAAACACGCAAGGAGTTTTATGACCGCTGCGCTGAAGGCATTCGCGCTGCTGCCGATATGGAAAAGGAAAACCTCATTATCGTTGCGCACAAGGGCACAATTCAAAACATCATCTTTTACTGGCTGGGCTTTGATATTGAAGAAGTTAACAAATACAATTTCTCGGTAGATATCCTGCCCTCCAGCTTAACTGTGCTGGGCATTAACAAATGGCTGGAGCACGGCATATTTTTGTTAAATGATACATCGCATTTACATAATGCGGATGGTTACGGAATTTTTAACTTTAAATATTACAAAAGGCATTGACGGTTTTGCAGCCGTGTTGTATAATAATTTTGTTTTTAAATATTATTACAGGCTATGATAAAGACAGTAGCCGGCAGGAAACAGTGCAGCGAGTCCGGGAGAGTGCAAGCCGGAACAGGTTGGAACGCCGGTGAAAATCACTTTGGAGCTTCCGTGCTGAAACTTAGTAAGCACGGACGGAGTAGCGCACGTTATTAGCGCTGAGAGTGGCGCACAGCGTCATTAGGGTGGTACCACGGGTTATACAAGTCTCGTCCCTTTGGGATGAGGCTTTATTTTTTTGGAGGTGTAAAAAATTGGATTACAGCAAGACGCTTAACTTACCGGAAACCGAGTTTCCGATGCGTGCCGGGCTGCCGGAACGCGAACCGGAAATTTTAAAATACTGGTATGACAACGACATTTATGGTAAAAAACAAAAACTGCACGCAGGGCACAAAAAATTCGTCCTGCACGACGGCCCTCCGTATGCTAACGGGCAAATTCACATGGGCACCGCGCTCAACAAAATTTTAAAAGACATTATCATGAAATATAAATACACCCAGGGTTACGATACCCCGTACGTTCCGGGCTGGGACACCCACGGCATGCCGATTGAGCACGCCGCTATTAAAAACCTTGGTTTGAACCGCAACGAGCTTGACCCGCTGGTGCTGCGCAACGAATGTAAAAACTACGCTTTGCAGTGGATTGACGTGCAGCGCAACGATTTTAAACGCCTCGGCGTACTGGGCGATTGGGAACACCCCTATGTAACCCTCGTGCCTGATTATGAAGCCGTACAAATCCATGTTTTCGGCGAAATGGCTAAAAAAGGTTATATCTACAAAGGGCAAAAATCCGTTTACTGGTGCCCCTGCTGCGAAACCGCTCTTGCGGAAGCAGAAATTGAATACGCAGAACAGAAAACTCCGGCTATTTATGTAAAAATGCCGCTGGTTAAGGATAACGGCCTGCTGCCGAAGGCTGCCAAAGGCAAACCGGCTTATGTAGTAATCTGGACGACCACGCCGTGGACCATGCCTGCCAACGTGGCCATTGCCCTGCACCCGGATATTGAATACGCCTGGGTTGAATGTGAAGGCGAAGTGCTGTTCCTTGCCAAAGATTTGCTGGAACAGGTTGGCAAGGTTTGCAAAAAAGATTTGAGCAACGTGCTTGGCACCTGCAAAGGCAAGGATATGGAATTTGCCGAATGCCGTCATCCGTTTGATACTATCGACCGCAAATCCCCGATTGTGCTGGCAGATTATGTAACGCTTGACGCCGGTACCGGCTGCGTACATACCGCTCCTGGCCACGGCGACGTCGACTTTGAAACCGGCATTAAATACCATCTGCCGATTATCTGCCCGGTTGATAAATCCGGTAAGTTCACCAAAGAAGCAAAACAGTTTGAAGGCATGTTCGTATTCGACGCCAACATTCCTATTTTAAAATACCTGTCCGAGCTTGGTATGCTGCTGGGCAAAGAAAACATCCGCCATCAGTACGCACACTGCTGGCGCTGCAAAAACCCCATTATTTACCGCGCAACCGAGCAGTGGTTCGCATCTGTTGACGGCTTCCGTGACGAAGCTCTCGCAGCCATTGCCAACGAAGTTAAATGGATTCCGTCCTGGGGCGAAAGCCGTATTCACAACATGGTTGCCGACCGCAACGACTGGTGCATTTCGCGTCAGCGCGTTTGGGGCGTGCCTATTCCGGCGTTCTACTGCACGGAATGCGGCCAGCATTTAATTACTGATGAAACCATCAACGCCGTAGCTGATTTGTTCAAAAAAGAAGGCTCCGACGCGTGGTGGAAATACGAAGCCGAAGAAATTCTGCCGGAAGGCACCACCTGCCCGCACTGCGGCGGCAAGCATTTTACCAAAGAAAGCGACATTATGGACGTTTGGTTCGACAGCGGTTCTTCGCACGCAGCTGTTGCCAAGGTTCGCCCGGAACTGGCATGGCCTGTTGATATGTACCTTGAAGGCAGCGACCAGCACCGCGGCTGGTTCCAGTCTTCCTTGCTTACCAGCGTTGCCACCACCGGCCATGCACCGTATAAATCCGTTTTAACCCACGGCTATGTTGTTGACGGCGAAGGGCGTAAAATGTCCAAATCCGTAGGCAACACCGTTGCCCCGCAGGACGTTATTAAACAATACGGCGCGGATATTATCCGCCTGTGGGCTGCTTCCAGCGATTACAAGGCTGATATCCGCATCTCCAAAGAGATTTTGAAACAGCTCTCTGAAGTTTACCGTAAAATCCGCAACACCATCCGTTACATTTTGGGCAACACCAATGACTTTGACTATGAAAAAGACAAAGTTCCGTTTGACCAGATGCTGGAGCTTGACCGCTGGGCATTAATGCACATGCAGCTGCTTAAAAAAGAGGTTAAACAGGCTTACGAGGATTACGATTTCCATGTGCTGTACCATGCCATCCATAACTTCTGCACGGTGGAAATGAGCAGCTACTATCTGGATATTTTAAAAGACCGCCTGTATGCCTACAAGGCAGACAGCCTTGAACGCCGCAGCGCCCAGACTGCCATGTATGAAATTATGGTTGACCTGGTTGTAATGCTGGCGCCGGTGCTGAGCTTTACCATGGAAGAGGTATGGCAGTTTATGAAGAAAACTTCTACCATGCCGGAATCCGTACTGATGATGCCTTGGCCCGAACCGAAGGAAGAATACATCGACCCGGTACTCGAAAAGAAATGGGAAGACTTTATCGGCATCCGCAGCGAAATTACCAGAGTGCTGGAAGTTGCGCGTAAGGCTAAAACTATCGGCCATTCCCTTGACGCTAAGGTTGAACTGTATGCCGAAGGCGAAGCGCTGAAAGTGCTGCAATCTGTTGAAAAAGACCTGCCGACGCTGTTAATCGTATCGCAGGCAGTGCTGCACGAAGGCGTAGGCGCAGAAGGCGACACAACCACCCGCGAGGACTTGAAGGTTGCCGTTAAAGCTGCCGAAGGCCATAAGTGCGAACGCTGCTGGATTTACAGCGACACCGTAGGCCAGGACGCAGAACACCCAACCCTGTGCGCACGCTGCGCCGAAGCGGTGAAGTAATTTGGTGTAATAAAATAATGTTTTAAATTTAAACCCCGACCATACCTGCATAGCAGGTATGGTCGGGGTTTGTTGTTTATAAATTTATAATGTTACTCAAACACTTCTTTTTTGGCAAAAACTTACTTATGGGGTATAATGATAATATAACCTGCTTGCTGAAGGGGGATTATTATGCTGAAATTTACTTTGCCTGACGGAACAGTAAAAGAGTATCCGGACGGCGTTACGCTTTTAGAGGTTAGCCGCGATTTTAAAGATTTTTATAACGAGCCTATCGTGGAGGGCGTTTTTAACGGCTGCGGCACGGATTTGCAAAAGCCGCTGCACACGGACGGCACGGTTGATTTTATAACCTGGGGCACGGAGGAAGGCCGCCGCGTTTATGTGCGCAGCCTGCTCTTTCTGTTTTTGTACGCCATGCGTACGCTGCGCCC
This sequence comes from uncultured Phascolarctobacterium sp., assembly GCA_949288065.1. Classification (GTDB taxonomy): domain Bacteria; phylum Bacillota; class Negativicutes; order Acidaminococcales; family Acidaminococcaceae; genus Fusicatenibacter_A. The sequence goes on along the minus strand of CASEIL010000004.1, from coordinate 6,204 downwards.
GGAGGTTAAGCTGGAGGTCTGCAACTCCATCGGCAGCGCGCTGTACTGCGATATTACCAACGGCATTGTTTTAAGCAAGTACGATTTGCGCGACATTGATTTATTCATGCGCAAGCTGATTGCCGCCGAAGAGCCAATAGTTTACGGTACTATCAACCGGGCTGAGGCAGAAAAAATTTTAGTGGAGCGCGAGGAAGATGACCGACTGGAGCTTTTAAACAACTCGCCCGACGCGCAGACGCTGACCGTTTACTATTTGCGCGATTACGCCGAATACTTTTTTGGCGCGATGATGCCAAATTGCAGCTATTTAAAATTGTTTGAGCTGATTAATTATGAAAGCGGCATTATCATTAACTACCCGGAACGCGGCAGCATGGACAGGCTGGATAAGTTTGAGCCGAGCGCTGCTTTAAACGGCATGTTCCACGAATTGCAGGACTGGTCGGCAAAAATTAACTGCAACACGGTGGCCAAGCTCAACCGCATTATCTCCTGCGGGTATGCCAACGGCATTATTCAGGTGGCGGAGGCGCTGCACGAAAAGAAAATTGCCGGCATTGCCGATAAAATTGCCGAAAGCAACAAACATGTGCGGCTGGTGCTGATTGCCGGGCCGTCGTCGTCGGGCAAAACTACCTTTGCCCAGCGTTTAAGCATTCAGATGGTTGTTAACGGCATCCGTCCGGTGCCGATTTCGATGGACGATTATTTTAAAGACCGCCACGATACTCCGCGCAAAGCGGACGGCAGCTTTGATTTTGAAAATGTGGAAGCGATTGATTTAGAGCTGTTTAACGACCATTTAAAACGCCTGCTGGCAGGTGAGTGCGTAAAGATACCCAAGTATAATTTTAGCAGCGGCATGAGGGAATACCGCGGGCGTGAGATTAAGCTGGGCGAGAAGGATGTGCTGGTGGTGGAGGGCATCCACGCTTTGAACGAGCGTATTTCCGCAGCGGTGCCTGCCGCGAATAAAATGAAAATTTACATCAGTGCTTTAACGCCGATGCAGCTCGATTCGTACAACCGCATCCACACGACGGATATGCGTCTGTTGCGCCGCATTGTGCGCGATTCGCAGTTCCGTTCGCATGACGCACTGATGACGCTGAAGCTGTGGGACGATGTGCGCCGCGGCGAGGAGGAGTATATTTTCCCGTTTCAGGATGGGGCAGACATTATGTTTAATACTTCGCTGGTGTATGAATTTGCCGTGCTTAAAAAGTATGCCGAGCCGCTGTTGCAGCGCATTACGCCGGACGAGGCGGTGTACACACGCGCGCAGCGCCTGCTGGATTTATTGAGCCATGTGCGCGGCATGGACGACGAGGCGATACCGACCAATTCCATTTTGCGTGAATTTATCGGCGGCTCTATTTTTAAAGAGGCGTTATAACTAAAAATTGGCATAAAAAAACCTGCTCTGCATTGCAAAGCAGGTTTTGCTGTTTAATTGGCCGGTGTCGGCTGGTTGCTGACAACAGGCTTGGTGTTATTGGCTGCGGCGTTGCCTTCCAAAATCTCGCGCACGCGGTCGCGCATGCTGGGCTTGGCAGGCTGTGCTGCGCCGGCTGCTTCTTCAGCAGCTTTTTTGGCGGCATTGGTTTCTTTGGCAGCTTCCTTTTTAGCGTCTTTGCTGTCTTTTTTATCCTTGTCCTCTTTGTCCTTGTCGTTCACAATCTTCGGTTCAGGCGGAATTTCCAGCCCTGCCGGGCGTACAAAGTCAACTGCGGGCAGGTTCTGCACGGCGTTCAGCATGTAGCTGCGCCAAATGCTCAGCGGCTGCATGGAGCCGTACATATATTCAAGGGCGCGGCCGTTGTCGTCGCCAATCCACACAGCGGTGGAAAGGTTCGGCGTAAAGCCTACAAACCAGGCGTCCTTAAAGTCATCCGTAGTGCCGGTTTTGCCTGCTGCCGGGCGCCCAAGCCCTGCGCCTGCGGCGGTGCCGTTAACAAACACGCCCTTCATCATATCCACCGTAAGGTAGGCGGCACGCGGGTCAACAGCTTCGTGGCGTTCGGTTTTGTTTTCAAAAATTACGCGGCCGTTGCGGTCCTCAATTTTTAAAATGCCAATCGGTTTAACATACACGCCGCTGTTGGCAATAGCGCCGTAGGCGGATGCCATCTCGATAGGAATAACGCCCTTACTTAAGCCGCCCAGCGCCATCGCCAGGTTAGCGTCGCTGTAAGCGCCTTCATCTACCAAAGTGGTGATGCCAAGGGCTTTGGCGGTGTCTAAAATTTTATCGACGCCTACCTGCTGAGCTACAAGTACGGTCGGTACGTTCATGGAGCGGGTAAGCGCGGTGCGCAGGCTTACCTTGCCGTGCCATTTCAGGTCGCTGTTCTGCGGGGTCCAGCCCTGCGCAAATTCGGTTTCCTTATCTTCAACCACGCTGGCAGGGGTAAAGCCGTTTTCCATTGCTGTAAGGTAAACAAACGGTTTAAAGGAAGAACCCGGCTGGCGCACTGCCATAATGGCGCGGTTAAATTTATCCTCGGCGCGGCCGCCAATCATGGCTTTAATGTAGCCGGTCTGCGGGTCTAAGGATACCAGCGCAACCTGCGGTTGTGTCAGTTTGCTGTCGTCTGTGTAGTAATTAGGCAGGTACTGCAAAGCGTCAACAGCTGCCTGCTGCATATCGCTGTTAATGGTGGTGTAAATTTTCAGCCCGCCTTTGTAAAGGGCGTCGGCGCCGAATTTATCAATAATAAACTGGTTGCAGTAATCGAAAAAGTAGGAAAGGTATTCCTTTTTATCCTGAATTTCGGTAACGTGTACGGCAATTTTTTCAGCCTTGGCTGTATCGGCCTCGGCCTGAGTGATGTAGCCGTATTTTACCATCTGGTCCAGAACAAGCTCCTGACGTTCCTTGCTGGCCTTGGGGTTTTCCAGCGGGTTATAGTAGTTAGGGCTTTTTGGGATGGCTGCCAGCGTCGCTGCTTCGGCAAGGTCGATGTCCTCAACGTGTTTGCCAAAATAGTACAGGGAGGCGGTTTCAACGCCATAGGTGCCCTGCCCAAAATAAATGCGGTTGAGGTACATGTTTAAAATTTCGTCCTTGGTGTAGCGTTCTTCCAGCTGGCGGGCAATAAAGGCTTCTTTAATTTTGCGGGTAATGGTGCGCTCGTTGGTTAAAAAAGCGTTTTTAGCAAGCTGCTGGGTAATGGTGCTGCCGCCCTGCACGTCGCCGCCGGTAAGCGTTACAAAAAGTGCGCGCGCGGTGCCGCGGATATCAATGCCGCCGTGCTCATAAAAGCGGGCGTCCTCGATAGAGATAAAGGCTTCCTGTAAATGCTTCGGCATTTTGTCAAGGCTGACGGGGATGCGGCGCTCTTCGGACGCGGTGGTGTAAAGCAGTTCGCCCTTATCGTCAAAATATTGCGAGGCAGCATCCGGACGCAGCGAATCTTCAATATCCACGGCCGGCATTAAGCCTGCCAGCCCCCAAAAAGCAGCGCCTGCCAGCACAAACAGCGCCACAAGCACGCAAATAACTGTTTTAAAAAAGTTTCCCATAAAGTAACCTCGGTTCTATAATGTAGTAATTAAACATTCTCAATCATTATACCACAATTCAAAACAAAAATGTACCGATTGCAATAGAAAACAGCACCCGGCTGTGTAGATTTTCGGTGAAATCTGCGGGTGCTGTTTGTTGTTTTTGTAAAATTTTACCAGATGCCCAAAACGTGCTGCATGCCGATGCTGACCAGCGCAATGCAAATCCAGCAGATAAGGCCGAGCAGAATCGGTTTGCCGCCGCTTTTTACTAAGGTAACAAGGTTGGTGTTCAGTCCGATGGCTGCCATCGCCATGGCAATCATAAATTTACCGATGGAAGGAAGCTGTGCCAGCACGGGAACGCTATCGCCCGCAAGGGTGTTGAACACGGCTGCCAGCACAAAGTACAAAATGAACATGGGGAAGATGGATGTGATTTTTACATTAGTTTCCGTATTTTTGGCTTTACCGGTAATGTAAGCCAGCCCAAGGCAGATGGGGATTATGGCAAGCGTGCGTGTTAATTTAACGATGGTAGCGTAGTTTAGCGCGGTATCGCTGCCGTGGGCGCTGGCCCAGGTTTGCCCTGCCGCAACGACGGAGCTGGTATCGTTAATAGCGGTGCCTGCCCACATGCCAAAGCCGGTATCGGTAAAGCCCAGCATATCGCCCAGCGCGGGGAACAAAAAGGCTGCTACTACATTAAAAAGAAAGATAACGGAAATGGACTGGGCAATGTCCTTATCGGAAGCCTTAATAACAGGCGCTGCCGCTGCAATGGCGCTGCCGCCGCAAATAGAGGAGCCAACACCGACGAGCGTGGCAATATCGCGGTCGATGTTCATAATTTTGCTCATTACATACGCTACAATCAGCGCCGTGCTGATTGTGGAAATAATTATCAGCAGCGATTGCGAGCCGACGGCGAGAATTTCGAACAGGTTCATGCCGAAGCCCAGCAAAATAATGGAATATTGCAGCACTTTTTTGGCTGTGAACTGAATGCCGGGCTGGAAAAAGGCCGGCCTGTTCCAAAACGCAAATAAAAGGCCGAACAAAATGGCAAATACCGGCGCACCGACAACGGGGAACATTTTGCCAAAATAGCTTGCGGGCAGTGCCAGCGCAAAGCACAGCAGCACGCCGCGGAAATTTTTAGTTAAAAAATCCATATAATAAAACATCCTTTCATAAAAAATTACGTTACTAAAAGTTGCAAACATAGTATAAACCGTTTACAATGATTAGTAAAATGAATTATTTTAATTAAAACGATTATAAATTTTAATGAGGTAGTTATGCTGGAAGAACTGGAAACCTTTTTGACAGTGGCGGAATGCCGCAATTTTACTAAAGCGGCGCAAAAGCGTAACCTGTCGCAGCCCACGGTGAGCGTGCAAATTAAAAAGCTGGAGGATTATTTTGGAACTTATTTAATAGAACGCACGGCGCGGCACAAAAGCATTGCGCTGACGGCGGCGGGCAAAATCCTGCTGCAAAGCGCTAAAACCATCTGCGGCGAAATGGAATACGCCAAAGCCGCTATCGGCGATTTGCAGGGCAAAATTGAGGGCACGCTGCGCATCGGCGCCAGCCAGACGATTGGCGAATATTTTTTGCCGGAATATTTGGGGCGCTTCAGCCGCAGTTATAACAAGTTGGAGCCGGAAATTATTATTGCTAACACGCAGCAAATTGTTAAGCTGCTGCTGGAAGGCAGCATCGACGTGGCACTGGTGGAGGGCGAAATTACCGCCTCAGGTATTAAGGCAGAAGCGTTTTACAGCGACAGGCTGGTGGTGATAACGCCCGTCGGCACAAGCGGCAGCCTGCGCTGGATAACGAGGGAGGAAGGCTCTGCATCCCGCAGCCAGTGGGAGGCTTTTATAAAAAACAACAATATAATGCTTAAACAGAAGCCGGTAATTTTTAACACTAATTTTGCGGTGAAAGAAGCTGTGAAAAATAATCTGGGATGCGCGCTTATTTCCGAACATATTGCCAGGCAGGCGGAAAGCAGCGGCGAGGTGCAGATTGCCCCAAATTACCCCAGTGGCATGCGAAATTTTTATTGCCTTACGGCAGATGGCAGGCAGGAGCGGCGCGCCGTTACGATTTTTAAAGAGGACTTAAAAATGAATTTTACGCAAAACGAAGTAAAACAAAATAAAAATGAGATTGAAAGCGCAAAAAGTAAATTTTAGGTAAATTTAAGAAAATACTGGCGTAATTTGTGAAAAATTTGTGTTTGCGTTTAGCGCATAGATTTAATATAATAATAACACGCTGTGATGCGGTACTGAAATTCCAAATGAAGAAATTCAAAAAAGAATTTCAAAAAAGTAGTTGACAAAAAGTTAAAAACGTTGTAAACTACAAAAGCTGTCAAACATCAGCAGCACCTTGAAAACTGAACAAGAACCAAGTAAAAGCGAATGTGCGGGCGAGTTTCCTCGAAAGAGGGAACGAGCCAAACAAACAAAATTCTAGATTAAATAATTAAGAGCCAATCGGTTCTTCAATGAGTATATTGGAGAGTTTGATCCTGGCTCAGGACGAACGCTGGCGGCGTGCCTAACACATGCAAGTCGAACGGAGAATTGAGCTTCGGTTCAATTCTTAGTGGCGAACGGGTGAGTAACGCGTAGGCAACCTGCCCTTTAGACGGGGACAACATTCCGAAAGGGATGC
>CASEIL010000003.1 GCA_949288065.1 uncultured Phascolarctobacterium sp. | reverse complement strand
GCCAGAATAATCGTTACGGAAGCCAAAAACTTCATTACAAGGTTCAGGTTGTTGCTGATGATGGAGGCGAACACTTCCATCATGCTGTTTAAAATGTGGCTGTACATTTCAACCATTTCAATAGCCTGCTTGTATTCGATGATAACGTCCTCTAATAAATCCTCGTCTTCCTCGTACAGCTTTATAAGGTGCGCACTCTGGTTGGTGCTGCGCAGGCGCAGCAGCTTTTCCGTCACAATATAATTGCTGCGCAACGATGTTGTAAAGTAGGTTAAGGATTTTTGTAGGTCGAGCATGTTAAACAGCTCGCTGTTTTCCATAGATTTGCGCAGGTGCTGCTCCAGTTCGTCGGTGCGTTTAATAATAATGCGGATGTATTTCAGGTATAATGTTGCCGATTTATAAAGTATCTGGAACAAAAAGCGCGTCTTTTTAAAGGTGCTGAACATTTTGGAGTTGTAGGCCGAAAAATCAGCAATAACGGCGTTGGGTTCCAGGCAAACGGTAACAATGTAATCTGCCGAGATGATGATGCCCAAAGGCAGCGTGTCGTAATCCTTGTTGCTGCGCAGCACAGGGATGTCGATAAGGGTCAGTATCTGGTCGTCCTCGGTTTCGATACGCGATTTTTCCTCATCGTCAAGCGCGGCGCTTAAAAAGTCCATCTGAATGCCGGTGGCGTCCGCAACCTCGTGCAGTTCTTCGGGCGAGGGACTGACGATGTCAATCCAGCAGCCCTTTTCCAGGCTGTCTAGCTCCAGTTCGTCGATGCCGTTTGCAGTGCTTTTCATAATTCTGTACATTGGCAGTCCCTCCTTTCTTAATGGTTACGTTCAATCTGTAACTTATAATTTATTCGGCACAAAAAGCTAAAATCCTTGTTAAAGGGTAGTTTTAGTTAAAATTTTTACACATTTTTAAACTGCCTGCGCAGATGTTTTACTTTCTTTTAATACAAAAGCTTGGTATAATATAACTAATTTTATGAGTAGGAGGGTAGTTTTGTAGTTTAGAGCGGATTTTTTGTAGAAAGGTAGTGCAGAAGGATGAGTATTCAGTTAATTATTGTTGTTTTGTATATTGCGCTTTTGTTCGCAATAAGTTTTTACGTTAAAAAAAGGGCGGATAAGGGCTCGGCGGAGTATTTGCTGGCAGGGCGCAAGCTGGGGCCGATGCTGATTGCCGTTAATGTTACGGGCCTTGCGGTTGGTGCGGCTTCTACCGTTGGCGTTGCAGAAAACGCTTATAAGGTTGGCATGGCGGCCGGCTGGTATAACGCGGCGTGGAGCGCGGGCGCGATTATTATGGGCCTTGTAGCTGCGGGCAAGCTGCGCAAGATGAAGGTTACTACCATCCCGGAGTTTTTTGAGAAGTATTACGACACCAAAGGGCGCGTTATCAGCGCAGTAGGGCTTATTATCATCATGTCCGTTATTACGGCTTTGCAGTATCTCGCCGGCGGCGCGATTTTAGCTTCGCTTTTGCCTGATTATTTCAGCTTCCGCGGCGGCATGATTGTAAGCGCCGTTGTATTTATCGGCATTACGCTGATTGGCGGGTTGTGGTCGAGCGGCTTTTCTAACATCGTCAGCGTTGTTTTAATTTACGCGGGCATCTTGTATTCCTGCGTGGCGGCGGTTGACCACACCGGCGGCATTGAAAATATCGCAGCACAGCTGCCTGCCGGTTTTGACTGGTTTGACCCGTTTGCAGGGATTCCGCTGGCGGTTATTATTGGCTGGTTTATTGTTATGATTACGCAGGCTATAACCAGCGGCCCTGTGCCTATTGCCTGCGGCGCGCGCGATGAGAAGGCGGCGCGCACGGGCTTTATCCTGGGCGGCATTTTGATTTTTCCGGTAGGCTTTTTGTGCGCGCTTTTGGGTATTATCGGCAAGGTGCAGTTCCCGGATATCAGCGCAACGCTGGCGCTGCCGAAGGTTGTTATGGCGCTGGACCCGATTGCCAGCGGCACGACGCTTGCTGCGCTGTGGGCGGCGGATGTTTCTACCGCCTGCACGATTTTGCTGGGGGCTGGCACACTGTTCAGCCAGGATATTTACAAACGTTTTATTAACCCTTCCGTTACGGACGAGCATTTTGTTAAAATTAACCGCCTGACGATTTTTGCGGTGGGCCTTGTGACGCTGTGGTTTGCCTTTAACGCTGCGGGTATTTTAAAAACCATGGTGGCGGGGCTTTCGATGACGACGGCGCTGACCTGCGTATTTTTGTTTACGGTGTTTGCGCCCGGCTTGTGCCGCCGCAGCAGCGCGTTTTGGACTACGCTGTTTGGGCTTTTGGGCCTTGTGGTGTGGGAGTTTGTGCCGGCGCTGCACGTTTTGCAGCACGTAATTTATTTTGAATGGCTGCTGTGCATTGCAGTGTTCTTAATTGTATCGGTTGTTGACAAAACGCCGATTAAACAGCCGGAAATGGTTGAGGAGGATTAAAGCATGGCAGAACAGAAGTTAACAAGCATTGCTATCGGGCGTGCGGCGCTGCGCATTGCCGTTACGGAAAACCGCACCGAGGAGCAGCGCGTTAAGGAAACGCTGGCGGCGCAGGGCATCCGCAGTACGGCGGTGGATTTTGGCGGCGAATTTATGCCGAGCATTGTTAAAATTGTAGAGCGTGCCGTGGTGGCGGCGCAAAGGCAGGGCATTGTTACAGAAACCCACGTCGGCGCAGGCGCAGTAGCAGGCGCGGCACACGCTGCGCTGGAGCAGCTGGTAACGCGCGCGGCAGGCTTTAATGTGGGCGGCAAAATTGGCATCGCCCGCAGCGGCGAGCATTTATGCGTGGCAATTTATATGGCGGTGGGCGTGCTGAATTTAGACGAGCTTTGCGTGGCTCTGGGGCACCGCTCGCTGGCAAGTGAGGAATAAAAATATATGAACATTATTGATATTATCGGGCCGGTAATGATTGGCCCTTCCAGCTCGCACACGGCGGGCGCCGTAAGGCTGGGGCTTTTGGCGGCGAGCATTTTGGGCGCATCGCCTGTAAAGGCGCAGATTGATTTGCACGGCAGCTTTGCGCAGACCTACCGCGGGCACGGCACGGATGTGGCGTTGTTGGCAGGGCTGATGGGCTGGCTGCCGGACGACGCGCGCATTCCGCAGGCGCGTAAGTTTGCAGACGAAGCGGGCATTAGCTACCAGTTTAATAAGGTTAATTTGGGCGATTTAACGCATCCCAACACGGTGCGTTTTACGCTGGAGGACGCTGCGGGCAGCCGCTGTGAGGTTATAGGCTCATCCATCGGCGGCGGGCAGGTAAAGGTGTCTGCCATCGACGGCTACGAAGTGGAGCTTAACGGCAAGCTGCCGGCGCTGTTAGTTACGCATACGGATAAGCCGGGCGTAATTGCCCTTGTAAGCACCACGCTTGCCAGCGCCAGCATTAATATTGCCACTATGCGCGTGTTCCGCGCGGATAAGGGCGGGTTTGCCACCATGGTGCTGGAGTGCGACCAGAAGGTGCAGCCTGCGCTGGTGCAGCTGATAGCGTCGCTGCCGCCGGTTGATTCCGTCCGTTTTGTGGACAGCGTACTTTGAGGTGAAGCATGGCTAACGATAAAATATCCTTAAACGCCTTAATTAACGAGGCGGAAGCTGAAAATAAAAGTTTAAACGCCATTTTGGTGCCGCAAAGCGCGGCAGATTTGGAAATTACCGAAGCAGAGCTGCTTAATAAAATGGCAGAAATGCTGAAAGTAATGGAAGAATCGGCAGCCTTCGGGCTGACGGGCGTGCGCTCGCACAGCGGCTTAACGGGCGGCAGTGCGCAAAAGCTGGCGCAGGCTCAGCCGGGCTGCAAATTATTGGGCGAACTTGCTACCGACGCTGTAACCTACGCGCTGGCAGTAAGCGAATGTAATGCTGCTATGGGCAGGATTGTGGCTGCACCGACGGCAGGCGCAGCGGGCGTGCTTCCGGGCGTGCTGCTGGCGCTGAAAAAGCATTGTAATTTAAGCGAGGATGCCCTTAGCCGCGCGCTGGTTGTGGCAGGCGGCATCGGCCTTGTAATTGCCAGCCGTGCCTCGCTGGCGGGCGCTGTGGGCGGCTGCCAGGCAGAATGCGGCAGTGCGGCGGCCATGGCGGCAGGCGCAGCGGTAGACGCTCTGGGCGGCACGCCAAAGCAGGTGGGCGACGCTGTGAGCATTGTGTTTAAAAATATGCTCGGCCTTGTGTGCGACCCGGTGGCAGGCCTTGTGGAAGTGCCCTGCATTAAACGTAACGGCGGCGCGGCGGTGCAGGCGCTTTTGGCGGCGCAGCTGGCACTGGCAGGCGTGGGCAGCTTTATCCCTGCGGATGAAGCCATTGACGCTATGAAGTGGGTGGGCGACAGCATGCCCTGCGCACTGCGTGAAACGGCAGGCGGCGGGCTGGCGCAAACACCGTCAGCACTGGCATGGGCGAAGGCTTATTTTGCCCGCGAATAACAAATTTATGAAAATACAAGCATTGCTGCCAAGAAATTTTGCAAAAGCTATTGACATAAGCGGCGTGCTATGATAGAATAACATTCGTCGCCGGGCGTATGCCTGACAACATGGTGGCTGTGGTGACCTCCAGTCACCCCATATTTTTGGGGCGTAGCCAAGTCGGTAAGGCACGGGACTTTGACTCCCGCATGCGTTGGTTCGAGTCCAGCCGCCCCAGCCAAACAAAGTGATCCACTAGCTCAGTCGGTAGAGCACCTGACTTTTAATCAGGGTGTCCCGAGTTCGAGTCTCGGGTGGATCACCATTTTTATTTTATGGCACTTTGCACTGTAACTTAAAGTTACGGTGCTTTTTGTTTGTGCTTAAAAAGTTTTTCAGCAAAGCCCAAGATTTGATAAAGAACCTAAAAAAAGCCGCTGCAAAAGCAGCGGCTAAAAGTTTTTCAGGCGTGTTTTGGCGCCGTTACGTTTAATTCTTTCATCAACGCCTGTTGCAGTATATTAGAAAAATTTACTCCGCGTTCCTGCGCTATAGTATCAAGCCAGCGGGGGATGCTTAAGGTTTTCTTTATAGCTTTGGTATCATGCAGTTTACGGTAGGCAAGGGTATCGGCGCTTACCAGAGAGGTGAAAGAATTTTCATCACATTTTATATCTTTTAAATTGCGCGGAACAGGAATTTCTGCTTTTTCTTCTTCCAAATCCCACAGGGTTAAATTTAAAACATCTTCTGCCATTTCATAGGCTTTTTCAAGTGTTTCGCCAAAAGTATAGCAGCCTTCCAAATCAGGAAATTCTACTAAATAAACGCCGTCAGGAAAGTTTTCATCAGTTTTATCAAAGGTAAAAACGGCTGGATAAACATATTTCATATTTTGTTGCTCCTTTCTGTCGGTAATTATTTGATACCGGCATCTTTTAAAATTTTATTTGCAGTGCCGGTAGGTATTTCTTTAGCGTGGCGGCTTAGTGAAAAGGTTTTGCCTGTAATTGGGCTTTTGTACTGTGTATGGTTGCCGCCTTCGCGGATTTTATAAACACCATATTGTTTAAGAATTTTTAAAAGTTCGGATGTTTTCATTTATACCTCCTGTATTTATAGTATAACACGTAATAATACGTAAAGCAAATAAGATTAGCAAAAGTATGTGTTTGTTGATATGTATAATGATGAGTATATGTTGACGCATTGCTGTTAGTGAGATATAATAATTAAGTCAGTTTAATATGCGGATGTGGCGGAACTGGCAGACGCACCAGACTTAGGATCTGGCGCCTTCGGCGTGCAGGTTCGACTCCTGTCATCCGCACCAGTAAATTACGTCCTGCTTTGGCAGGATGTTTTTTTATGCCATTTTACATTTGGCGGCAACAGTTTTATAATAAAAGTATCCGTTTATTTTTAGATGGGGGAAAGATTATGTTAGGCACGATTGTTAATACCTGTACTATTTTAACCGGCAGTTTTGTGGGCAGCTTTTTAAGCCGCGGAATCAGTGAAAAATATAAAACGGCGCTGTTTGACGCGCTGGGGCTGGCGACGGTGGGGCTGGGCGCCAACGCCGTTGTGCACAACCTGCCTAAAAGCGAATACCCGGTGCTGTTTATTGCAAGCCTTGCCATTGGCACGGTTATTGGCACGCGGCTGGATATTGCCGGGCATTTTAATGCGCTTTTGGCGAAGGCAAAGGGCGGCAGCAAGCTGGCAGAAGGGCTTAGCACCGCAATACTGCTCTTTTGTATCGGCACGCTTTCTATTTTAGGGCCGATTGAGAGCCGCTTAAACGGCAATAACACTTATCTTTTTACCAATGCGACGATGGATTTGGTGGCATCGACGATACTTTCATCTGCCTATGGCTTCGGCATCGCGCTGGCGGCGCTGGTGCTGTTTTGCTGGCAGGGCAGCATTTACCTGTTTGCTGGCATTATTGAGCCTTACCTTACGCCGGGCATGATGACAGAGATTTCGCTTTTGGGCGGCATTTTTTTAATGAGCAGCGGCGTGGGCATTTTGCAGCTGCGCGATTGTAAAACCTTAAACATGCTGCCTGCGCTTGTTGTGCCGCCTGTGTGGTACGCCATTGTAAGTTTTTTAAAGTAAAGTTACTTTTTTAAGTTCGCTTTGATGTTACACTATATTGACGAAAGAGTGCAAAATGTTTATAATTAGTATCATAACAGATGAAAATAGATGAAAGGTGTTGTTTAAAGTGAGTACGTACAGTGTTTATTTACCCAATTACAGTGTCGGCCCGGACTGCTATAAAGAAATCCCCGCCGTTACGGCAAGATATGGCAAAAAGGTTGTTGTTATCGGCGGCAAAACCGCGCTGAGCAAAGCGCAGGACGCTATTTTGGAGGCCGTTAAAGGCCATCTTGAGGTTACCGGCGTGCTTTGGTACGGCGGCAACGCTACTTATGAAAATGTTGATATGCTGATGAACTCCAAAGAGGTTCAGGATGCTGACATGGTATTTGCTGTCGGCGGCGGCCGCGCTGTGGATTGCTGCAAAACGATGGCAGATAAAATCGGCAAACCGGTTTTCACCTTCCCGACCATTGCTTCTAACTGCGCTGCGTGCACCGCTATTTGCGTAATGTACAAGCTGGATGGCAGCCTGGCAGGTTATTATTATCCGCAGCATTGCGCTGAGCATACCTTTATTAACACCAAAATTATTGCCGAAGCACCGGAAAAACTGCTGTGGGCAGGCATTGGCGATGCTTTGAGCAAAGAGTGCGAAGTTTTGATTGCTACCGAAGGCAAAAAACTTTTGAACACCCCGCTGCTGGGACGTGCTTGCGCCGGCGCCTGCACTTCGCCGCTGTTTGAATATGGCAAACAGGCTTTGGAAGATTGCCGCAACAACGTGGTTTCCGAAGCGATTCAGGAAGTTGCGCTGGACATCATTATGAGCACCGGCATTGTTTCCAACCTTACCACTACCGAAAATGATTATTATTACAATTCTTCGCTCGGCCACTGCTTCTACAACGCTTACACCGGGCTTGCCTGCGCAGAACGCCACATGCACGGCGAAGTAGTTTCCTTCGGCGTAATTGTTCTTTTGACCTGCGACGGTCAGCTTGAACTGCGCAACAAGATGGCTAAATTCAACAAAGAACTTGGTCTGCCTGTAACCTTAAAAGAACTGGAAGTTGACGAAGCAGGTCTTGAAAAAATCCTTGACCGCGCACCGGCAATTCTTGAATGGACTAAGGTTCCGTATGAAATGACCCGCGAGAAATTCAAACAGGCAATTCTTGACGCCGACGCTTACGGACAAACGCTGTAACTTAATATAAAACAAAAAATCCCGCTTTAAGCGGGATTTTTTTATGCGTAAAATTAAATGTGCCAGTTTTCAAAGTAGTTAATCTGCATGGCGGCGCGTACATCGTGCAGGGTGGCTGCGGCTGCCTCGCGGGCGGTGGCGCTGCCCTGTTTAAGGATTTGCTTAACGTCGTCCAGGCGCTGCTCCCACATGTGGCGGCGTTCGCGGATGGGGGCAAGTTCAGCCTGCATAACATTGTTCAGGAACTTTTTAACCTTAACGTCGCCCAAACCGCCGCGCTGGTAGTGCGCTTTTAAGGCGTCCAAGTTTTCATATTCCGGCAGGAATTCGGCAAAATGTTCGGGGCGGCTGAAGGCGTCGAGGTAAACGAATACTGGGTTGCCTTCTACCTTACCGGGGTCCTGTACGCGGATGTGGTCAGGGTCGGTATACATCGACATAATTTTTTGCTTAATCACGTCTGGTTCATCACTTAAATAAATGCAGTTGCCAAGCGATTTGCTCATTTTGGCTTTGCCGTCCAAACCGGGCAGGCGCAGGCAGGCTTTGTTGCTCGGCAGGATGATTTCCGGCTCGGTCAGCGTTTCGCCGTACACGGCGTTAAACTTGTTAACAATTTCCTTGCACTGCTCCAGCATCGGCAGCTGGTCTTCGCCAACGGGCACTGCCGTCGCGCGGAAAGCGGTAATATCGGCCGCCTGGCTGATGGGGTACACAAAAAAGCCTACGGGAATGCTTGCTTCAAAATTGCGCATTTTAATTTCCGTTTTCACGGTCGGGTTGCGCTGCACGCGCGATACGGTGACAAGGTTCATATAGTAGGCGGTCAGCTCGGTCAGCTGCGGCACGGCGGACTGAATGAAGATGGTTGATTTTTTCGGGTCAATGCCGCAGGCAAGATAGTCAAGCGCAACCTCCAAGACATTTTCGCGTACCTTTTCGGGGTGTTCGGCGTTGTCAGTCAGCGCCTGTGCGTCGGCAATCATAATGAACACCTTGTCATATTCGCCGCTGTTTTGCAGCTCTACGCGCTCTTTTAAAGAACCGGCGTAATGCCCAACGTGCAGCTTGCCGGTCGGGCGGTCGCCCGTTAAAATAATTTTCTGCATTTTCTTACCTCGTTTCAAAAAATATCGTGCAATCCGCCTTAGCGGAGATTTAACTAAATTATATTATACCACAAATTTGCGGTGCTTAACAGCGCTTGACGGCAGAAGGCGTTAATGCTAAAATATAGTCAAATAACAGACTGTCTAAAATTTTACTATGGTGATGCTATGGAACGTGAAGAAGTACGCAAATTTGTAAATGTGTATTGCCACCTGCGCGACGTGCAGTACGCCGCTTACACCAATTACGCGCGGCGTTTTAACCTTACAACCAACGAGCTGTTTGTGCTGGATATTATTTACTTTGCACCGCAGGGCTGCACGCAGGCAGAAATCTGCACGCGCATGTCGGCAACCAAGCAGACCATCAGCGCCATTATCAAAAAGTTTTTACAGCTGGGCTATGTAACGCTGGCAGAGGCAGCGGGTGACAGGCGGCAAAAAATAATCCGCCTTACGGCGGAAGGGCTAAAGTATGCGCGGCAGGTAATTCAGCCTGCGGCTGACGCCGAAATTGACGCTATGGCAGCGCTGGACGGCGCAGAAATTGCAGAGCTTGTGCGGCTGACGGAAAAATTTTCTGCCCAAATGGCAGACAGGTTTAGTGAAGCGTAAAACAGGAGGGACGGTTATGGATTTTTACGAGGTGCTGGCTAAACGCAGGACGATACGCGATTTTACGGACAGGGAAGTCACGGACGAGGTTTTGCAGAGGATTTTGGGCGCGGCGTACAAAGCGCCGACCAACGACCACCTGCACCAGCTTGAGTTTGTGGTGGTGCGCGGGCTGGAAAACATTATGCAAATCATCGCGCCGGTGACGGAAAACACGCAGAATATTCAGCAGGCAGGGCTGGAGGCAGGGCGCGCAACAATGGATGCCGACGAGTGCGAAATGTTTGTGGACGCATTGCCGAAGCAGCAAAAAATGCTGGCTGAAAGTAACTGCCTGGTTTTGCCGTTTTACCGCCAGCTGGGTTGCCCTTTGCTGCAGCCCGGTGAACAAAGCGGGCTGAACTATTTTGCTTCGGCATGGGCTGCTATGGAAAACATCTTTTTGGCAGCGGCGGCAGAAGGGCTGGCATGCGCCTTCCGCATACCAATCCACAACGAAAGCGCGTATGTAAAAGCGCTTGTGGGCGCACCGGCTGATTACGAACTGACCTGCTTTTTGGCAATCGGCTACCCTGCACCGGACGCTTTTATACCGACGCAGAAGGTTATCGGCGTTAAGGACAGGATTCATAGCGGTAAGTGGTGAAGCGCAATAAAAATATCTTCTGCACCACAAAATAAGTCTAATTATTTTAAACTTCTTTTACTTGACGGTTTATAAAAATGGTGTTATGCTTTACTTACAAAAGCAGTTGATGGTGTTCCATGTGGGCACGCAACAAAAAAACCGGGAGCGGCTACTCCCGGTTTTTTAATTTAGGCTGGCTGCGAGCTTAGAGTAAGCCGTCCAACCATTTGCAGATGTAATACGCTGTTACAGCTGCCGCAACGGCTACCAAAAAAGCAGTTAATGGTTTTTCCATGCGTTCACCTCCTTCCTGCTGGAAAGAGTCGCAGCGTTAACTATTATAGCAGATTAATATCTTTAATAAAAGTGATATTTTTGGTAAGTATGTTATGAATAAAAAGAGGATTATCAATATTACCGGCATCATTATCAGCTTATTTGCGTTATATACTTTTATTTTTGTATCGCAAATTGGGCTAATATGGAAAATAATTTTTAGCATAGTTGCTTTAGCCTGGCTGTTGACGTGCATAAGTAATTTAATAAGATGGTAATAAACAAAAACTCCACGGAAATTTTCCGTGGAGTTTTTGTTTATTATAATATTTTCAGTTACAGCCCAGCCTGTTCGATGCCGCTGAAGAGATAGCCTAAATGTGTGGTGCTGTTTAAAAGTACAAGGCGCCACATGCCGTCGGTGCATTCCAGCACGTTAATGCAGGCGTTGTCCTGCTTAATATGCCAAAAGTGGCTCATATCAAGCCCTAGTAAATCGCAGATGATGGCTTTATTCACAGCATCGTGCGCAGCAACCAGCAGCGTTTTGCCGTCGTATTTAGCGGCGTATTCGTCAAAAGCTGCGCGGGCGCGTTTGCGCACGTCCTCCAAATTTTCGCCGCCGGGCATTTGTACCAGTTGCGGTTGCATATGCCACAGCTTAAATTCTTCTGGGTAGCGCGCTTCAATTTCGCACGCCAGCTCGCCCTCCCACTCGCCGTGGTTAATCTCTGTCAGGCGCGCATCTGCATGCACCGGCAGGTGGTGTAAATCGGCGCAAGCCTTGCAGGTTAAAAACGAGCGTTTTAACGGGCTGGAAAGACAAACGTCGATATGCACATCCTTCAGCCCCTGCGCCAGCATGCCTGCCTGCGCAAAGCCGCGCTCGCTCAGGCGGGTGTCCTCCTGCCCCTGGTAGCGCCCTTGTATGTTCCAGTTGGTTTCGCCGTGGCGGATTAAAATAATGCGTACCATATTATCCCTCGCAGTTAATCAGTTTCACGTCGATAATGCCTTCGATGCCGCGCAGCTTAAGCATAATGTCGTTGGGGATGTCGCCGCCGGTGGCAATGGCCATCAGGTTTGTGCCTTCAATGGCGGTGCTGCCAACCTGCATGCCGTTGATGTTAATGCCGGCGCTGCCAAGGATGGTGGCAATCTGGCCAATCATGTTGGGCTTATCGAGGTGGGGAGCAAGCAGCAGGTAGCCTTCGGGCTTAAAGTCAAGGCGGAAGCGGTCAATCTGCACAATTTTGGCTTCCTTGCCGTCAAACAGCGTGCCGGTCAGCGTGTGCTCACTCTTTTCAGTTATTATTTTAACATTAATTGCGGTAGAAAAATAGCCTGTGCGGTGAGATTTTATATCGCGCACCTGCAAATGGCGTTTTTTGGCAATGCCCGGCGCGTTAACAAAGTTAACGCTGTCCTGCAAAATCGGGTTCAAAAGGCCTTTTAAAAAGGCGGTGGTCAGCGCCTGCGTATCGGTTTGGGCAAGCTCGCCGGTGTATTCAATTTCAATGGCTTTAACAGGCCCTTCGGCCAGATAAATGCCGATGGTACCCATGCGCTCTGCCAGTTTAAAGTAGGGCGCGATAACGCTGGCAACGCTTTTGGGGATGGGCGCCATGTTAACGGCGGTCATAACGGGTTTGCCCTCCAGCGCGTCGATAACGCCGTAAGCAACGTCCACGGCAACGCCGATTTGCGCTTCAATAGTGCTGGCGCCAAGGTGCGGTGTTTGCACAACCTGCGGCATGCCAATAAAGGGATTGTTCTCCGGCGTCAGCGGCTCTTCGGGGTAAACGTCGATAGCGGCGCCTGCCACCTTGCCGCTCTTTAAGGCTTCGGCAAGGGCGTTGGTATCCACGCAGCCGCCGCGGGCGCAGTTTACAATGCGCACGCCGTCCTTCATTTTGCTAATCGCTTCGGCGTCGATAATATTGTGCGTTTCCTTCGTCAGCGGTGTGTGGATGGTGATGTAGTCGGATTTAGCCAGCAGCTCTTCAAACGATACCAGCTCCACGCCGACTTGATTGGCGCGCTCCTCGGTAATATAGGGGTCGTAGCCGATGGTGGTCATTTCCATAGCCTGCATGCGCAGTGCCACGCGGCTGCCAATGCGGCCTACGCCGATAATGCCCAGCGTTTTGCCTTGCACCTGAATACCGTCAAAACTCTTTCTGTCCCATTTACCGGCCTGAATGGAAGCGTGCGCCTGCGGAATATGGCGCGTCATCGCCATCATCATGGCTACGGTGTGTTCGGTAGCGGCAATGGTGTTGCCTTCCGGCGCGTTCAGCACCACAATGCCGCGTGCTGTTGCGGCGGGGATGTCGATATTATCCACGCCGACGCCAGCACGGCCGATAACCTTTAAATTCGTGGCGGCGTCGATAACCTGCTTCGTCACCTGCGTCTGGCTGCGGGTTACCAGTCCGTCATATTCGCCAATAATTTTTAAAAGTTCCTCCGTCGGCAGGTTGGTTTTAACGTCCACATCAAAATGCTCGCGCAGCAGCGCCACGCCTTTTTCGCTAACATCGTCGCTTACAAGTATTTTCATCGTCATTTTTCGTTCCTCCATTTATGCGTGTTTATTCTGGTATTCCTTCATAAAATCTGCCAGTGCGCGGCAGGCCTCAACCGTAACGGCGTTGTAGGCAGAAACCCTGCACCCGCCAACTAAGCGGTGCCCGCCAATGCCCACAAAACCGCGTTTTTTGCCTTCGGCAATAAAATCCTTTTCCAGTTCCGCCGTGGGCAGATTAAACGTAATGTTCATCAAACTGCGGCTGGCTGGCTCCGCGTGGCCGCGGTAAAAGCCACAGCTAGCATCGATAACGTCATAAATAAGCTGTGCCTTTTCCTTGTTGTGCGCGGCGATGGCGGCAACTCCGCCCTGACGCTTAATCCAGTGCAGCGTTTTGTTCACCATGTAAATGGCAAATACCGGCGGCGTATTGTACAGCGAATCGTTAGCGGCGTAGTTCTGGTAGCTCAGCATCGGCGGCAAATCCTGGCGCGCGGTTTCTAAAAACGCCTTTTTAACAATTACAATAACCACGCCTGCTGGGCCTAAATTCTTTTGCGCACCGGCGTAAATCAGGCTGAACTTTGTAACATCCACCGGGCGCGAGAGAATATCACTCGACATATCGCATATAATTGGCACGTCAACTTCCGGGAAGTCCTGCCACTCCGTACCGTAAATGGTGTTGTTGCTGGTAAGGTGCAGGTAAGCCGTGCCCGGCTGAATTTGTAAATCCGTAGGAATATAGCTATGGTTTTTATCGGCGCTTGAGGCTGCTTCATAGGCTTCGCCGAAGCGTTTGGCTTCTGCCATCGCCTTTTTAGCCCACACGCCGGTGTTAACGTAAGCGGCCTTGCCGTTTAAAAAGTTGTCAGCCGTCATCAAAAACTGCAAACTGCCGCCGCCCTGGATAAACAAAATTTCGTAATCTTCCGGCACTCCCATCAGCTCGCGCAAAAGCGCCTTGGTTTCGGCGTGCATGGCGGCATATTCCGGGCTGCGGTGGCTCATTTCAATAATGCTCATGCCCGTGCCCTTGTAATTTAAAAATTCGGCCTGCGCCTCCTGTAAAACCTCCAGCGGCAGTGCGGAAGGCCCTGCGTTAAAATTATAAACCCTGTCCATAATCTTCCTCCTGCAATAAAAATAGAGAAGCTGTCCTTGGGACGAGCTTCTCTTTCTCGTGGTGCCACCCAAATTCAGCCGCGGCATGTGCGCCCGCGCAGATAAAAAATAAAACCCTCATCCCCATGGGACGAGAGCTACCCGCGTTGCCACCCAAATTGCCAATCGGCCATCTTTAGTACGCTGTATCGGGCGTTACCCGGCAGGTTCATCGCCTGCATCTCCGGAGCGGAACCTGCTGCGCCTTGCTGCCGCCTCGCATCAACCGGCGGCTTTCTGAAAGCTTATCGCTGCTGTTTCTCCATCATCGCATTGTGCTATGTAATTTATAGGGCTATTATAGCAGTTTTGCAGTGGTTGTCAATAAAATTGCCGCAAAAAGTAAAATTAAAAATAAAAGCGCGCCAAAATGTAACGCAGTTAACAAAAATAACCCGGAGAAAAAACTCCGGGTTATTTTCAGCTATAAATTTTTTCTAATTTTTGGCGGATAGCTTGTAAGAATTCTAACGAGCTTACTTTATGCGGAATTATTTTCCCTTCCCACATATTAATTAAATCTCCTGTCATAGTGCCTTCTTCAATAGTGGCAACGGCAGTTTCTTCAAGTGTTTTTGCAAATTTTATAAGTTCTTTGTTATTATCAAACTCGCCACGCTTATTTAAGGCACCGGTCCATGCAAATAAGGTGGCCATGGGGTTGGTTGAAGTTTCTTCGTCTTTTAAGTAACGGTAATAGTGCTGTGTTACTGTTCCATGCGCCGCTTCATATTCGTATACGCCTTGGGGCGAAACCAGTACGGAAGTCATCATTGCAAGCGAGCCAAAAGCAGTGGAAACCATATCGCTCATAACATCGCCGTCATAATTTTTGCAGGCCCAGATAAATCCGCCTTTAGAGCGTATTACTCTGGCGACTGCATCATCAATGAGCGTATAAAAATACTCAATGCCTAATTCATTAAACTTATTTTTGTATTCGTTATCGTAAATATGCTGAAAAATATTTTTAAAGCTTTGGTCATAAATTTTAGAAATAGTATCCTTGCTGGCAAACCACAAATCACGTTTTGTTTCCAAAGCATATTCAAAGCAGCAGCGGGCAAAGGATTTTATTGAAGAATCTTTATTGTACTGCGCCTGTAATACACCAGCATCTTCAAAATCATAAATTGTTTCACACCATTTTGTTCCATCATCGCCTACAAAAACAAGCTCAGCTTTACCAGGTCCGGGAATTCTATACTCTGTCGCTTTATAAACATCGCCGTAGGCATGCCTTGCAACGGTAATTGGTAATTGCCAGGATTTAACAGCAGGCGATATACCATTGACTACAATTGGCGTACGGAATACGGTGCCATCTAAAATTGCACGAATTGTAGCGTTTGGGCTTGGCCACATTTTGGAAAGATGATATTCTTCAACACGTTGTTCATTCGCAGTAATGGTAGCGCATTTTACAGAAACACCATATTTTTTATTAGCTTCTGCAGCGGCAATAGTTACAGCATCAGCAGTAGCTTCACGGTTAGGCAGCCCTAAATCATAGTATTCTGTTTTTAAATCTACAAATGGCAAAATAACTTCTTCTTTTATTTGCTGCCAGATAATACGTGTCATTTCATCGCCGTCCATTTCAACAAGCGGCGTTTGCATAATTATTTTAGACATAATTTATTCTTCCTTTCTATGCTTATAATTTTTCCAGCCATGAATTGATAAGCATAAAAATTTCTGTACTGTTTTTATCAAGCATCATAAAATGGCTGTTGCCGTTAATGCCTATTTCAGGTAAATTTATCCATGTTACAGGTGCCTGCAAGGCTTTTTGCTTTTCGTAGTATTTAAGCATATTTCCTCTGTAAATTTCCCAGTTGCTGCCTTTGGCAATATGGCTGCCCCAAATATAAAGTGTTGGTATAGTGCAGCATAAATTTTCGTCTGTTGGCGCGCTTGAACCTTCAAGAATAACAGCTCCTTTTATTTTATTGCTGAATTCTTTAAGCAAGGCACCGGCAAATTCACTTGCCTGGCTGTGAATTATTAAAATACAATCATCCATACGCTCTAAAAGGCTATGGTAAGCAGCTAAAATGCCTGCATTATTTGTTGTCCATCTTGGCACATTCATGCGCATAAAATCATCAAAATGTTCAATGGGGAATTGAGTATCGACAAAGGCAATTCGTTTAGATGGGTCTGAATCGTAAATATCGCCGATACGGAAATTACTCCAGGCTTCATTTTTGCTTCTAAAAACAGGTTCAGATTCATAAATATCTGGGTATTGAGAAAAACCGCTGCGGCCACGTTCCATTGCGTCAACTACGTATGTATCATAGCCGCTTTCCAAAAACAATTGCAGCCAGTTTTTGCCGCCTGTAAAATTTTCTTCCCAAACAGAACCGCAAACACCGCCGCCGTGCATTAATAAAACTTGATAAGGCTTTTGAGGGTTAGCAAGCTTAAAATATTGCACATACATCTGCCCGGTTTCAAAATCCCCATTAGGGTCAACTTCACGCAACGGGCCGCCTTTTACAAATTGCCGTTTATAAACAGGTTTTCCTGATATAGTTACCTGATGGCCGCCTGTATAAAAACTGCCAATTTCTTTTAATAAAATAGCCATAGCATTTCTCCATTAAAGATACATCAAAAGAATCATAGTAATAATAACACAGATAATTGCGCCCAAAGCTGTTCGCTTAACAAGTTCCAACGGATTAACATGCGCAAAGCCAGCGCAGATAATTGCACAACCTGCAATAGGTGACATAGTACGGCCTAAAGCACCGCTAATCGCTGCCAGACTACCAAGATTTAAGGCATTTAAACCTAAAGTATCGGCGTGAATTGTAACAGACTGGTTAAAAGCTATACTTGCTGCTTCGCCACTGCCGCTGATAACGCCAAGTAAAAACGGGCCAACAGTAGCGCTGACTTTGGCGATAGCAGGGGTATTAATCATTTCCTGAATCATCCAATCTATAATACCCAATGCTTGGACACCGGATACAAATACCAATGCCATTGTAATGATGCCAAAAACGGTTGCAAAACCATCACCTGCACCTTTAAAGAAGGCTTTAGAAATTTCTGCAGGATTTTTGCGCGTTGCTAAAAATGCTGCAAAGCAACCAATTAACATAGCGTGTGAAATAGCAAATTTTTTAAATAAAGGAACAACTCCGGTACTGCCTAAAATTAAAATAATCAGCGGTAGCATAGGTACTAAAGCCATAATATAGTTAATTTTAAAATCATTTACATTATCAAGTGCTTCTGAATGATATCCTTTATGTTCACCTTTAATAAAAGCGACAATGGTTAAAGAAATTGCTGTAAGTAAGCCTAAAATTAAAACAACATGATAATGATTGCTAATAACATCAATAGGTGTGCTGTGCGCAACATCTGCAACTATGGCAATTTGCCCAAAGCCGGGGTTAAGCATTGGCGAGCCGTAAGTTCCGGCAAAAACAGCAGCTGCGGCCATAGCCGGATGTACACCTGAACCAATTAGTACCGGTATTAAAATTGCGCCAACAGCAGCGGAGCAGCCTCCGGCACTTGTTATTGATGTGTTAACCAGCGCCGTAGCCAAAACAGCACCAGGGACAAGCGCAGGACCAAGGTTCTTTAAGCTTTTGGCTAAGAGATAAATTAAGTGCTGGTCGCATTTAGTGATTTGCAAAACCATGGCAAACCCCATAGCAGCAATAATGGGTTCAATTAGGTTTGCATTCTTCATAGATTTACTGAAGGCATCAAAGGCTACCATAAGGTTTCCGGAAATTAAAGCCATGATGACGCCCGAAACAAACAATACAAGCCTTGTTTCGTATTGCTTCATTAAACAGTAAATTGTGATTAAAATAATAATTAATCCGATCCAGAGCATAGTAATCCCTCCCAGAGAAGAATTGGCGGATGCCAATTAGTAAAATGTGTTTCCCTGCGGCCGAAGGGTAGAAAACTGATGCTTTCTTAATTATATTTTATATGTAGTCTTGCTTATATTCAAATAGGCATTTATAATTTAAATAATAGGTTAAACCTATTATTTTTGGTATACAGTATTCGTTATAATTATAAGAGGTGAGTTTATGAATAAAATTGAATTTAAAGATATTGAATATGCGTGTGCAATAGTAGAAAATAAATCATTTACTAAAGCAGCACAAACTTTATTTATTACTCAGCCTACATTAAGCCAATATATTAAAAATATGCATAAACGTCTTGGCGTTAAAATTTTCCGCATGGATGGTAAAGAAATTATCTTAACAGAAGAAGGCGCGTTGTTTTATGAAAGAGGACGGCAGCTCTTAATGGAAAGAGATAATTTAATTAATGACCTGAATCAAATTGCTAAATCTGGCAGAGGTATACTGAAGCTTGCTTTGCCTTTAGGGCGTGGAAGCCATATATTATCAGAAATGCTTCCTGATTTTCAGTCTAAATTTCCGCTTGCAGAGGTTCGCTTAATAGAAGGTTCATCAATTGAACTTGTAAATTGTGTAGAAAAAGGTTTGAGCGATTTAGTAATTATTAATGAACCAAGTTTTCCGCTGCATATTGATTATGAAATTTTGGGCTATGAAAAAATGCTTTTAGTTATAGCTAAAGCTTCTAAATGGGTAAAGTATATAGAATATAACGATAATAATCAGCCTTATATAGATATTAATTATTTACAGGAGGCACCTTTTATTTTACACCGCAACTGGCAGCATTCAGGGCAGTTGGAACGAATAATTTTGAAAAATGCAGGTATAAAACCAAAAATAATACTTGAAACTAAAAATTTAGAAGCATCATACAGGCTAGCAGCGATGGATTATGGCATAACATTTTTATCTGAATACCATATTAACAGGCTGATGAAAAACGGAGAAACTTATAATTGCTTAATTGATGACCCGGTAAGTAATATGGGGATTATTATTGGCTATAAAAATAAAGACAATTTGTCATATTTAGCACGTGAGTTTTTAAATTTAGCTAAAAATAAAATGAGTAATATAAAAAAAGCTTAAAGCGCTTTATAATTGCGCTTTAAGCTTTTTACTTTTATTGATTTGCTTTTTGTTATTCTTTATTTTCAAGCTGGGGCGTTTCAGCGCCTTCCAAACCGCCGACGTTGCCGCGCAGCAGCGCGCCGTTTTCCACGGTCAGCTTTTCGCAGCGTACATCGCCGGTAACAACGCTGCTTGCCAAAAGCTCCAGCGTGCCTTTGGCAACAATGTTACCTTCAACCTTGCCGGCAATATCTACGTTAGCACCAAAAATATTGGCTTTAATGCTGCCGGTTTCGCCAACCACAACGTCGCCTTCAGAGAACACAATGCCGCTGAAGCTGCCGTCGATGCGTACAGAACCCTGTGCCGAAATGTTGCCGGTAATCTGCGTGGTTTTGCCGATGTAAACCTCAAAATTATCTACTGCTACCTTGGGCAGCGCAGTGCCGGTTTTATTGCTGTTATTACTGGAAGAACCAAACATTATAATACTCCTTTAAACTATCTCATCAGTTCCAGCGGGTCGGAATCCTGCCCGTTGATGATAACCTCGTAATGCAGGTGCGGGCCGGTGCTGTAACCGCTGCTGCCTACATAGCCGATAATTTCGCCTTTTTTAACATACTGTCCGTCGCTGACAGCGATGGAGGACATGTGGCCGTAAGCAGTTTCGTAGCCGTAGCCGTGTTCAATTTTTACATATCTGCCGTAGCCGCTGTACCAGCCGGCGTATTCTACATAACCGTCTGCGCCGGCATAAACCGGTGCGCCGTAATCGTTGCCAATATCAATGCCCGGGTGGTAATCGTAGCCGGTGCCGCTGAAGGGGTTGGTCCTGCCGCCGAAACGGCTGGTAATGGTGCCGCCTGCTGTCGGCCAGATATCCGGGGTAGCGTTTAAGCGGGCGTTGCGCTCGTTAAGCTGCTGCAAAAGCACGTTAAGGCTTTCTTTTTTCTGCTGCATTTCGCTTTGCAAATTTTTAGCCTGCGCTGCGTAAACGTCCATCATTTCAATTTTGGCTGCGCCTGCCGGGCCGCCCTGGCCCATGTACTGGCTGCGGTCAATGCTGCCGCGGGAAGGCTGTGCGGAAGTGCCCAGCGCCTTGCGCACTTCATTTTCCAGTGCGGAAAGCTCTGCCATTTCCTGCTGCATTTTTTCGTTTTCCTTCTGCAAATCGGCCAGTTTCTGTTCCTGTGCCGCTTTATCATTGCGGTAAGCAATAAGCTCGTTCTGTTCCTGGTGGGCCTGGTATACTACCATCGAAGATTTTGCCGCAATGCCGATGCCAATTAAAAGCATAATGCCGCACACAATGCCGATTTTTTTCAGAAGGCTGGCGCGGAAGCTGAAGCTTTTCGGCTCCTTGCCGCGGTGCGGGATAAACATAATTGTATATTCGTTATCGACCTTGCGCTGCTGTCGTTTTAACGGTTCCATGTAAAAACTCCTAACTGCTGAAACTTTCTCTCACATTACAATACTATTATATTTTCTCACAAAACAGGGTAAAAAACAACCGTTAGAGGCATAAAAAATTGTGAAATCTTGCTAACTTAACAGATTTTTATGTTAGAAAAGGCATTTTTGCTGTTATGTAGGCTGTGAGGGAATAATGGTTTGCGCAGCAAAGATTTATAAGCGCTGCTTATAAATAACAATTATAAATAAAACCACAGCACCTTTAAGTGATGCCGTGGTAAAAGTTTAGAAGTATTTAATTTAGAAGGTTACGCGTTTGCCGTAGTAAGCGCAGGCTAGCACTTCCTTCATGGCTGCGTCGTCAATGGGGCGCGGGTTGGCAAGGGTGCAAGGGTCAAGCACTGCGTTGTGGGCAATAGCGTCGGCGTGTTCCTTGTAAAGCTCTTCGCTTACGCCGTTAGCTGCGTAGGTCTGTTCAATGTTCAGCTCTTTGTTCAAACCGCAAATAGCTTTAACAAGCGAGTCGGTCAGCTGCTTGTCGGTGCCGCCGGGCAGGCCCAGGTATCTGGCGATAGCCGCATAGCGTGCCATGCAAACGCGGGAGTTGTACTGAATAACGTACGGCAGCAAAATGGCGTTGCAGCAGCCGTGCGGAATGTGGAACACTGCGCCGGTTTTGTGTGCGAGGCTGTGGGCAATGCCTAAAAGCGCGTTGCTGAAGGCCATGCCTGCGAGGCACTGGGCGATGTGCATTTTGCCGCGGGCTTCCTTATCGCCGTGGTAGCTGTCAACCAAATTGTCAAAAATATCGCCGATGGCTTTTAAGGCCAGCGCATCCGAAAAATCGCTGCGCGCAGTGGCAACATAAGCCTCAATGGCGTGCGTCAAAGCGTCGATGCCGGTGTGCGCCGTCAGCTTGGGCGGCATGGTCAGCGGAATGTCGGTATCGAGTACGGCAATGTCCGGCGTAATTTCAAAATCGGCCAGCGGATATTTAATGCCGCTGCTGTAATCGGTGATAACCGAAAAGGCGGTAACCTCCGAAGCCGTACCGCTGGTGGACGGGATGGCTACGAAAATTGCCTTGTTGCGCAGCTTGGGCATAGTGAAAGGCGTTTTAATATCTTCAAAGGTTTTTTCTGGGTATTCGTAAAATATCCACATGGCTTTGGCTGCGTCGATAGGGGAGCCGCCGCCGATAGCGACGATAACGTCCGGCTCAAATTCGCGCATGGCCTGTGCGCCTTTCATAACGGTCTCTATGGAAGGATCAGGTTCGATGCCTTCAAATAAAGCGGTTTCCAGTCCTGCCGCTTTCAAAACCTCTTCGGTTTTCTGCAAAAAGCCGCCCCTTTTCATAGAACTGCCGCCTGTAAAAATCATGGCTTTTTTGTGCCCCTGTAAAACCTTCAATTCCTCAAGGGCACCCGGCCCGTAGTAAATATCGCGTGGTAAAGTAAAGCGTGACATGTAATCGCCTCCTGTTTGTTCATTTGCTTTCATTATAGCACTAATCCGTAAAAAATCAATAATAATTATTAAATACTTGTAAAAACTAATTTTAGAAAATCCGCAAAAGCGGTGGAGAGTTTGACGGTTTTAGGTTATAATAAAGGCATTAATAATAAAGGAAGTGATTTTTTGGCAACACAAATGCAGCTTGCCCGCGAGGGCATTATTACCGAAGCTATGAAACAGGTGGCAGCCTACGAGGGCGTAACGGAGGAGTTTATCCGCGAGGGCGTTGCCGCAGGCACTATTGCCATTCCGCTTAACATAAACCACAAAAACGTAACGCCGCGCGGCGTAGGGCAGGGGCTGAGCGTAAAGGTTAACGCCAACATCGGCACCTCCAGCAGCTACCCCGACCCGGAGCCTGAGCTTAAAAAGCTGGCGGCAGCGATTGCAGCGGGCGCTGACAGCGTGATGGATTTATCCACAGGTGATAATATCGACGCTTCGCGCAGGGCGATTATTAATGCCAGCACGGTAATGGTGGGCACGGTGCCGATTTATCAGGCAACGGTGGAAACCATTAAAAAACGCGGCGCTGTGGTGGAGATGACGAAAGAAGATTTGTTTGACGTTATCCGCCAGCAGGCAGCAGATGGCGCTGATTTTATGACGATTCACTGCGGCATTACCAAAAACGTGCTGGATATGCTGACCGGAGAAGGGCGCGTGATGGACGTGGTGAGCCGCGGCGGCAGCTTTATTACCGGCTGGATGCTGCACAACGGCAAGGAAAACCCACTGTACGAATACTATGACGAAATATTGGACATTTGCGCAGAATACGACGTGACAATCAGCCTTGGCGACGGTTTGCGCCCCGGCTGCCTTGCTGATGCCAGCGACCGCGCGCAGTTGCAGGAGCTGTTAAACCTTGGCGAGCTGACGCAGCGCGCGTGGGCTAAGGGCGTGCAGGTAATGGTAGAAGGGCCCGGCCATGTGCCTTACAATCAGATTGCCGCCAACATGCAGCTGCAAAAACGTATTTGCCACGGCGCGCCGTTTTATGTGCTGGGGCCTTTGGTTACGGACGTTGCTCCGGGCTACGACCATATTACTTCTGCTATCGGCGGCACGCTGGCGGCTGTCAGCGGCGCAGACTTTTTGTGCTATGTAACGCCGGCTGAGCATTTGGGGCTGCCCGACATCGACGACGTTCGCGAGGGCGTAATTGCCGCACGCATTGCCGGCCACGCGGCCGATATTGCCAAAGGTCTGCCTAAAGCGCTGGCGTGGGATTTGGAAATGGCAAAGGCACGCAAAAATCTGGACTGGAAAAAACAAATTGAACTTGCGATTGACCCGGTAAAAGCACAGGCCTACCGCAGCAAAAAGAATAAAGAGGACGACGAAGCGTGCTCCATGTGCGGTGATTACTGCGCAGTAAAAATTGTTGGCGAATACCTGGAAAAGTGCAAAAACTGCCGCAAATAATTTTTGCTTTTTACCACTTTGTCCTCAAAACATATACATTCGCCCATTAATTGGCAGAAAATTTTAAAATTTTTGTTAAGGGAGTTTGTTTTTTACACGGATAAATGGTAAAATAGATGATAAAATAGTAGTATTGTTGTTTTGAGGGGTCATTTTGCAGAATGGAAGGATGGATATTATGAAAAAAAGAGGACTTAAAAAATTAGCTGCAGGCGCAGCCTTGCTTTTGGCATTGGGGCTTCTGGCGGGTTGCGGCGGCGAAAAAAAGGAAGCCGGCAAGGCGCAGTTAAACGTAGGTATTGTACAACTGGTAGAACACAGCGCGCTTGACGCCGCTAACAAAGGCTTTGTAGATGGCCTGGCGGAAAAAGGCTTCAAGGAAAATGAGAATATTGCTATCGACAGGCAGAACGCACAGGCAGACCAGAGCAACTTACAGAACATTGCCCACCGTTTTGTCAACAACAAGGTTGACTTAATTTGCGCCATTGCAACTCCTGCGGCGCAGGTTATGGCTAACGCCACGAAGGACATACCAATTGTGGCAACCGCCGTTACGGATTATGAGGCAGCCAAACTTGTTGCGTCTAACGACAAACCGGGCGGCAACGTAACCGGCACCAGCGATATGAACCCGATTAAGGAACAGGTTGATTTGCTGTTAAAGATTGTGCCTGACGCGAAAACCATCGGGACGGTTTACTGCTCCAGCGAAGTAAATTCTCAGATTCAAATTGATTTAATGAAAAAAGCGGCTGCTGAACGGGGCGTCAATGTTGTGGAAGCAACGGTTTCTACGGTAAACGATATTCAGCAGGCAGCACAGAGCCTTGTAGGGAAGGTTGACGCGGTTTATGTGCCGACTGACAATGTAATTGCATCGAGCATGCCGACTTTGGTTTCTGTAACAGATAGCGCAGGGCTTGCGGTTATCTGCGGCGAGGAAGCACTGGTAAGAGGCGGCGGTCTTGCAACGCTGGGTATTGATTACTACCAGCTTGGTAAGGAAACCGGCGAGATGGCAGCCAAAATCTTAAAGGGTGAGGCAAAACCGGCAGAGATGGCAATTCAGACCCAGAAGGAATTTAAAACCGTCGTTAATGAAGAGAGCGCTAAGCGCTTAGGCATTACTATCCCGCAGGACGTGCTGCAAAACGCGGAGGTTGTAAAATAACCGCGTTAAATGCAAAAAAGTTTACCTTAGGGAAGGAATGAAGAATCTATGAAGTTATCCAAAAAAGCGCGTGCCCTGGCTGCGGCACTTGCTTTAACCTTAGCTGCGGGCGTTTTGGGCGGCTGCGGCGGCGATACGAAAGAAACTGCTGCTAAAAAAACTGTTAACGTAGGCATTGTGCAACTGGTAGAGCATGCTTCGCTTGACGCTGCAAACAAAGGCTTCGTGGACGGGCTTGCTGCCAACGGCTTTAAGGAAGGCGAAAACATCACCTTCGACCGCCAGAACGCACAGGCAGACCAATCCAATTTGCAGAACATTGCCCACCGTTTTGTAAGCAATAAAGTAGATTTAATCTGCGCCATTGCAACTCCTGCTGCGCAGACTGTGGCTAATGCCACGAAGGAGATACCCATTGTGGCAACCGCCGTTACGGATTACGAAGCGGCTAAACTGGTTGCCAGCAATGAAAAACCGGGCGGCAACGTAACCGGCACCTGCGATATGAACCCGATTGACAAGCAGCTGGACCTGCTTTTGCAGTTAGTGCCTGATGCCAAAGTGGTTGGCACAATTTATTCTTCCAGCGAGGTTAATTCGCAGACTCAGGTTGAAATTTTGAAAAAGCACGCGGCTGAACGCGGCGTTGAGGTTAAGGAAGCAACCGTTTCCAGCGTTAACGACATTCAGCAGGCGGCTCAAAGCCTGATGGGCGAAATTGACTGCCTGTACCTGCCGACCGATAATGTTATGGCATCGGCAGTGCCGACTTTGATTAGCGTTACCGAGCCGGAAAAACTGATTATGACCTGCGGCTGGCCGGATACCGAGGGCAGCGTGGCTGTTATCGGCATTGATTACTATGAGCTTGGCAAACAAACCGGCGAAATGGCTGCCAAAATTTTAAAGGGCGAGGCTAAACCCGCCGATATGGCTATTGAAAGCCAGAAGAAATTTAAAGTAACCATTAACAAACAGGTGGCTGAACGGCTTGGGTTTACCGTTCCGGAAGAAGTTTTAAAAGAAGCGGAAGCTAAATAAAAGTGCTGCGGGTTTCCCTTGCGGAAGCCCGCTTTTACTGCATACCTTGGAGGAGATTAGATGATAGACATTTTAATGCCGACAATAGCGCAGGGGTTGTTGTGGGCTATTATGGCGCTGGGCGTGTATATTACGTTCCGCGTTCTGGATATTGCTGATTTGACGGTGGAAGGCAGCTTCCCCCTTGGTGCGGCTGTGGCTGCCGCCATGCTTTCGGAGGGACACTCCGTTGCCGTGGCATTTGCCTGCGCTGCCGTTGCCGGGATGCTGGCGGGCGTTGCTACCGGCGTTTTGCATACTAAACTGAAAATACCGGCGCTGCTGGCAGGTATTTTAACCATGATTGCGCTCTATTCCGTAAACCTGCGCGTTATGGGCAAAGCCAACCTGTCGCTTTTGCGTATTGATACAATTTTTACCGAAATGCAGGCCTGGACCGGCCTTGACAATGTTTATACCGTTCTGGCGGTGGGCGCTATTGCCGCTGTTTTAAGCGTAGTATTTATTTACTGGTTCTTCGGTACGGAAATTGGCGCTGCCATCCGTGCTACCGGCTTTAACCAGCAGATGATTCGCGCGCAGGGCGTGGATACGCGCATTACCATTATTTTGGGCTTACTTATAAGCAACGCGCTGGTTGCCTTAAGCGGCGCGCTGATTGCCCAGAACAACGGTTTTGCCGACGTCGGCATGGGCACGGGCACCATCGTTATCGGTCTTGCTTCCGTAATTATCGGCGAGGTGCTGTTTGGCACGCGCAGCTTTAAAAACTGCCTTATCAGCGTAGTGCTGGGCAGTGTGGTTTACCGTATTGTTATTGCGGCGGTTTTGCAGATGGGCATGCCGCCTAACGATTTGAAACTGTTTACTGCACTTCTGGTTGCCTTTGCGCTTTCGCTGCCGCTTGTTAAAGACAAGGTTGGCGTAAGAAAGGCGGTGAAATAATGCTGCACGTTGAACATGTACATAAAACATTTTTTGCGGGCACCATTAACGAAAAGGTGGCCTTGCAGGATTTATCGCTGCATCTGGCGCCCGGCGATTTTGTTACCGTTATCGGCGGCAATGGCGCGGGCAAATCTACCATGCTGAACTCCATTGCGGGCGTGTTCAGCATCGACAGCGGCAAAATCACTATCGACGGCGTGGATATTACCAAAACGCCGGAGCACAAGCGTGCCAAATACATCGGCAGGGTGTTTCAGGACCCGATGATGGGCACCGCTGCCGGCATGATGATAGAGGAAAACCTGGCTATCGCCGCAAGGCGCGGGCAAACCCCGGGCTTAAAGTGGAGCCTGAACGAAAAAGACCACGACTGGTTTGTGGAGATGTTAAAAGAACTGGATTTAGGACTGGAAAACCGCATGACGGCGCGCGTTGGGCTGCTTTCCGGCGGGCAGAGGCAGGCGCTGACGCTTTTAATGGCGACGATTAAACGCCCGAAGCTGCTTTTGCTGGACGAACATACGGCGGCATTAGACCCGAAAACCGCAGCCAAGGTGCTGGCGCTGACGGAACGCATTGTTGACCGCGACAAGCTGACGACGCTGATGATTACGCACAACATGCGCGACGCGCTGCGCTATGGCAACAGGCTGATTATGATGTACAACGGTCGCATTTTGGTTGACGTTGCCGGTGAAGAAAAGAAAAACCTGACGACGCAGGACCTTTTGCAAATGTTTGAAAAAGCTGCTGGCAACACGCTTGACAGCGACAGGCTGCTTTTGGGCTGAGGAGATACTGATGGCTGAACTGGAAAGGCTTAAAGACATAAAATGCTTTTTGTTTGATATGGACGGCACCATTAACCTTGGCAATACGCTCATTCCGGGCATGGACGCGTTTTTTAAAAAGCTGCGCTCCTACGGCAGGGATTTTTACCTGGTGACGAATAATTCTTCGAAGGGGCACAGCCACTATGTGGAAAAAATGCGCCGCCTGGGCATTGAGGTGACGCGCAAAAACGTGCTGATTAGCAGCGATGCCTTTGTATATTACATGCAGCAGGTTAAGCCGGGTGCCAGCCTTTACGTGCTGGGCACGGATTTATTGAAGGAAACGATTATTAAGGGCGGCTTTAAGCTGACGACGCTGCTGGAGGAAAAGACGGATTACGTTGTGGTGGGCTTTGATATGTCGCTGAACTACGAGAAGCTGGCGATTGCCTGCCGTTTGATTGACCGCGGCGTACCTTATGTTGCCACGCACCCCGATGTGCGCTGTCCGATTGAAGGCGGCGAGTTCATCCCCGACTGCGGCGCGATGCTGAAGCTGATTGAAACGGCAACCGGCAAAAAGCCGCTGGCTATTACCGGCAAGCCCTACCATTATATGGTAGATGTTGTTATGGAGCGCACCGGCTACAAGAAAGATGAGATTGCCATGGTGGGCGACCGTTTGAGTACCGATATTGCCTTTGGGCTGAACAACGGCATTTTATCCGTGCTTGTTTTAACCGGCGAAGCCACGCTGGAGGATGTGGAAAAGGAAAACATCCATCCGGATATCATTCTGCCCCACGCGGCAGACATAGCCAAATATTTTTAAAATAAAAACACCCGCTGCGGCGTTAGTGCTGCGGCGGGTGTTGTGCTTTGTGGCTTAGTTGTTTTTTATTGCTTCTTCCAGAGCGTGGGCAAGCTGGTCGGGGCAGCTGGTGGGTTTGGTGCCGCAGGTAATGCCCTTTAAGCGTTTAATGGCTTCGGTGGCGCTCATGCCCTGAAGCAGCATGGAAATGCCTTTGGTGTTGCCGGGGCAGCCGCCGATAAAATCGGCGTGTTTAATAATGCCGTTTTCAACTTCCACATCAATAGCGGCAGAGCAGGTGCCGCGGGTTTTATATAACAAAATAAACTCCTCCTTAAAATTTACTGCGTTATGATTATACCGCAAAATACGCCGTGCGCCAAGTATATCCGCGCGGGCGCGTTATTTTTGCATAAAGTTCACTTTTAGGGGCAGGATTTTAAAGGCAAACACGGAAATAAAAATAATATGGATTAGTTTGCGCCAAAGAGCGCAGAAGGAGCTTGTATGATTATTGGCATTGGCTGCGATTTGGCAGAGGTGAAGCGGATAAAAAGGGCGCTGGGCTTTAAGGGCTTTGCCGGGCGCGTGTTTACGGAGCGCGAGCAGGCTTACTGCAATGCGCGCGGCGTGCAGGCTCCCCAGAGCTATGCTGCCCGCTTTGCAGCGAAGGAGGCCTTTGTAAAAGCGCTGGGCACGGGGCTGCGCGGCGGCCGGCTGACGGAGATTGAAGTGGTAAACGACAGCCTGGGCAGGCCGCAGCTGGTGCTGCACGGTTATTTTAAAGAATACGCCGCAGGACTTGGGGCAGAGCGGCTGCACCTTACATTAAGCCATACGGCCGATTTGGCGATGGCGCAGGTTATTTTGGAGGGATAAAAATGAAACTGGTTTACGCGCACGAGATGGGCGCACTGGATAAAAAAGCGGCGGAGGAATTTTACCTGCCGACCGCCGTGCTGATGGAAAACGCCGGGCGCGCCGTAGCAGAAGCTGCGGCGGAGCTTTTGGGCGGCGATGTGTACGCCAAAAGCATTGCCGTGTTTGCGGGCAAGGGCAACAACGGCGGCGACGGCTTAGTTGCAGCACGCTGGCTGAGCGCTGCGGGCGCTAAAGTAAAAATATTTTTAGCTGCCCCAGCGGGCGATTTTAGCGGCGCTGCGGGCGTACAGCTTAAAACCTGCGCTAAAAGCGGGCTTGGCATAACGGTGCTGGCAGAAGAAAGCGACTGGGACGTGGCGGAAATTGCCGCCGCCCATGCGGATGTAATTATCGACGCGCTTTTGGGCACCGGCTTTAAGGGCGAACTGAAAGGCGCGTATGAACGTGCGTGCAAGCTGATAAACAGCGTACGGGCGCAGGTGTTGGCGGTGGATGTGCCGAGCGGCACGGAAGCAGACACCGGCGCGGCGGATGAAAACGCTGTGCAGGCAGCGGCGACCGTAACCATGCAGCTGCCGAAGGTGGGTTTATATTTATACCCCACGGCAGAATTGGCGGGCAAAATTATTACCGTGCCCATTGGCATGCCGGAAGCATTGACAAGCCAGGCAGAGGGCAGCAAATACCTTGTGGACAGCAGCATGGTGCGCGACTTTTTGCCTTTGCGCAGCGGCAACTGCCATAAGGGAGAAGCCGGGCGCGTAACGGTTGCGGCAGGCTCGCCGGGCTACACCGGTGCGGCGGCGCTGTGCGCGCAGGCAGCAGTTAAGGCTGGCGCGGGGCTTGTCAGCCTGTATACGCCGCTGTGCTCGCGCGAGATGCTGGCCGTGAAGCTGACGGAAGTGATGGTTAAAGGGCTTATCGAGCGGATGCCGGGCGTTTTGGGCGGCGGCGCTGTCAGCGAAGTGCTGGACGCTGCAAACAAGGCGGACGTACTCGCCATCGGCCCGGGGCTGGGCACCAGCGAGGCAACAGGCGACGTTATTACCAATATTTTGGAAGGTTACGAAGGCACGGCTGTTATCGACGCCGACGCGTTAACGGCACTGAGCCGCAAGCCGGAGCTTTTGCCGCAGCTGAAATGCACTAAAATTTTAACGCCCCACCCGGGCGAAATGGCACGCCTGTGCGACTTAACCGCGGCGGAGGTTGACGCACGCCGCGTGGAACTGGCTGCGCAGTATGCAAAGGACTGGAACTGTGTGCTGGTGCTGAAGGGCGCACCGACGGTTATTGGCTGCCCGGACGGCACGGTTTATGTTAACACTACCGGTTGCAGCGCCATGGCAACGGGCGGCTGCGGCGATGTGCTGACGGGCATTATCGCAGGCTTGTGCGCGCAGGGCGTGGAAGCAGAAGCCGCTGCTGTTTGCGGGGTGTATCTGCACGGGCTGGCGGGCGAACTTGCCGCAGCGGAAAGCATCGGCCTTGCGGCCGGAGAAATTGCCGCTTTTCTGCCCGAGGCGCGCCGTTTAGTGGAAAAAGGCGAAATTTAAGTGAATTTTGCAGCGCAGCAGCCTGCAATTAGTTTACATATGCGAACGAAAATGATAGAATTATTTAACCGAAGTATTGTAAAAAGGGGTGACGGGTTTGCACAAAAAACTAATATGCTGCCTTTTGTTTGTAATAAGTATGCTTGCCTGCATTACCGGCTATGCCGCCGAGGTAACGGATGTGCGCTGGGGTGTGGACAGGTTTAATGTGCTGCGCCTCGTCGTCGATCTGGATGCGCCGCCGGGCTATAATATCAGCTTTCAGGGCAACACCATGCTGGTAACCGTTAATGCCGATTTGGGCAGCAAGGTTACGCGCAGCTTTAAAATGCGCAGTACGCTTGCGCCAACGATGACGGTGGAAGGAAGCAGCGGCAAAACGGTGCTGAAGCTGCCTTTAAGCAAGGCTATCGGCGCGCAGGACTACAACGCTTTTACCTTAAAGAACGACCCGGTAACCAAACGCCCTAACCGCCTGGTTGTGGATATTACCGCCGATAAAACCGCTCAGCCGAGCGTGTTTATACCTAAAACAACAACTGCCGGTACGGTTAAAACCGAAGCGGCCAAACCGACTGAAACCAAACCTGCCGTTACTACTCCCAAAACAACGGCCAGGGTAACCATTCCTAAAAAAACAGCAGTGAAAAAAGACGAAAAAAAAGAATCCAAGTCCAAATCCGGTTATAAAACCGGCGGCGGGCTGAAAGGCAAAAAAATAACGCTTGATGCCGGTCACGGCGGCAGCGACCCGGGCGCTATCGGCGCTAACGGCACGATGGAAAAAAACGTAACCTTAAAGATTACGAAAAAAGTGCAGGAGCTGCTGAAAAAAGAAGGCGCCAAGGTTAGCATGACCCGCACTGGCGATAAGGACGTATACGGGCCGGGCGCCAGCGACGCACAGGAATTGCAGGCGCGTGTGGACGTGGCTGAGGACAACGACGCCGATGCTTTCATCAGCATCCACATCAACTCCTCTACCAATAAAAACGTGGGCGGCTTCTCCTCGTATTACTACCCCAAAACCAGTAACGACGCTAAATTAGCGCAGTCCATTCAGGACCGCCTGGTGAAAAACTTTGGGCTGGACGATTTGGGCATCCGCCAGGCGAATTTTTATGTAAACAAACGCTGCAGCATGCCTTCCACGCTGCTGGAGCTGGCGTTTATCTCCAACCCGAAAGAAGAAAAGCTGATGGGCAGCAACTGGTACATCAACAAACTTGCCAAATCTATTGCCGACGGCATTGAAGATTATTTTGAATAACGGAGGGTACTGACATGCTGAAAAAACTGATTGCTGTACTCTGCGTGGTACTGATGAGCCTGTTTGCGGCGGCCTGCACGCAGGATAAAGCACCCGAAGGCGCTGCCGTTAAGGCAGAAAAACAAACCGTAACAGTTTACCGCCTGCCGAAAGACGGCGCTGAAAAGCTGTATGCCGAAAAGGTAACCGTTGAAGGCGATAAGGATGAGCTGCCGCTTTTGGCGCTGAACGCTTTAATAAGCACCCAGCCGCAGGATGAAAAGCTGATGAACGGCTTCCCCGAAGGGTTAAAGGTTTTGGGCTTGACCATTGATAAGGGCGTGGCCGTAGTAAATTTAAGCAAGGAAATTTACAACATTGAAGCGGGTTCCTACACCGAGATGATGCTGACGGCGGCCATTACCGATACGCTGACCGAGTTCAGCAACATTAAAGAGGTTGACTTTTTAATTGAAGGCGAAAAGAAAGCCAGCATTAAAGGGCATATTGATTTACTGGACTCCTTTGAGCGCAACACGGAAATTATAGCAAAATAACAGCAGCAGTACCGGCGCGTACCGGTACTGCTTTTTGGCATTACAGATGAATTTGCGGAAAGGATGTAAATATGGAAATTTATTGTAAGGATAACGCCGCTACGGAAGCGCTGGGAAGCTTAATTGGCAGCCTTGCGGCAGACGGCGACGTGTACTGCCTGACGGGGGATTTGGGCGCGGGCAAAACAACGCTCAGCCGCGGCATTGCTGCCGGGCTTGGTGCGGACGTGGCAGAAGTAAACAGCCCAACCTTTGCCATTATGAATGTGTACAGCGGACGCCTTGAAATGCGCCATTTTGATTTGTACCGCATTAAGGACGAGGACGAGCTGTACAACACCGGCTTTGGCGAATACTGCGGCACTGGCGGCGTAACCGTTGTGGAATGGGGCGAGCTGTTTTTAAACGAGCTGCCGGAAGAATATTTGCAGATTACGATAGAACTGGCGGGCGCGGGGCGCAGCGTAAACCTTACGCCGCACGGCGCGCGCTACGAAAAACTTTGCGGGGATGTGAAAAAGCATGCTGGTACTTGCGATTGATACGGCAACCAAAGCCTGCGCCGTCGGCTTATGCCGCGACGGGCAAATTTTGGCAGAATATAAAATCAACATGGGCATGACCCATTCCGAGGGCTTAATGCCCCAGCTGGAGCAGCTTTTAACGCGCACCGGCACAACTAAGGACGATATTGACTTAATTGCCGTCAGCATGGGGCCGGGCAGCTTTACCGGGCTGCGCATTGGCCTTGCCACGGCAGAGGCAATTGCCTACGCGTGGCACAAACCCTTGCAGGGCGTGGCAACACCGCTGGCGCTGGCCTATAACCTGCCGGTGGAGGGCATAGTGCTTTCGCCGGTTTTGGATGCGCAAAAGGGCAACTACTACCAGGCATTGTACGAATGGCAAAACGGCGAAGTAAAAGAGCTGCAAAGCGTGCAGGTGGTTAATAAAGAGCAAATGCTGGAAAACCTTGCCTTACAGGGCAAACCGGCCGTTATCCTGGGCGAGTGCGCTAAAATCGACGCAGCTGCTTTACCGGACTGGTGCCGCCTTGCGCCGGATTACCTGCGTCTGCCGCAGGCTGCCGGCACGGCGCTGGCCGCATTAAAGGCGTATGACCCCAACGCGGAAAAAGAAATCTTCGGGCTGGAGCCCTATTATATCAGAAAATCGGAGGCGGAGGAGCTATGGGAACAGAAGTACGGCAAACAGTAATCCGCGAAATGGGCTTCGGCGATATTATCGACGTGACGAAAATAGAAAACAGCACCTTTTTTGACGCCTGGAACGAAAGCATGTGGCTGGACGAATTAAACAACACCCTTACCACTTACATCGCTATGGAAGAAGGCGGCAGGGTTATCGGCTACGCCGGTTACTGGCTGGTGGCGGGCGAGGCGCAGATTACACGCGTAGCCATTGCGCCGGAGGAGCGTGAACGCGGTCTGGGCACACTGCTTACCGCCGCGCTGATTAACCGCGCGTGGGAGGCAGGCGCCGACGCTGTAACGCTGGAGGTGCGCCAGGGCAACGCCGCAGCGCAGAAAATGTACTTAACCTGCGGCTTCCGCGCCGAGGGCGTGCGCCCCAACTATTACGCCGATAACCACGAGGACGCGGTAATTATGTGGCTGTACAGGGAGGCAGAAACGCATGAATAAGGATATTTACATACTCGGCATCGAATCGAGCTGCGACGAAACCGCAGCCGCCGTTGTTAAAAACGGGCGCGAGGTGCTGAGCAACATCATCGCCTCACAGGTGCCAATCCACCGTAAATACGGCGGCGTAGTGCCGGAAATTGCCTCGCGCAACCATATCCGCAACGTGCTGCCGGTAATAGATGAAGCGCTGGCGAAAGCTAATGTGCCGCTGGAACAAATCGACGCCGTTGCCGTAACCTATGGCCCGGGGCTGGTGGGGGCGCTGCTTGTTGGTTTATCCGCCGCCAAGGCGCTGGCGTGGGCAGCAGGCAAGCCGCTGATTGGCGTGAACCATTTGGAAGGGCATGTGTTTGCCAACTTTTTAAACGACGCGGACTTAAAGCCGCCGTTTTTGGCGCTCGTTGTAAGCGGCGGGCACACGGCGCTTTTGGTGGTTAAGGACTACAACAGCTTTGAGCTTTTGGGGCAGACGCGCGACGACGCTGCCGGTGAAGCGTTTGACAAGGTAGCGCGCGTGCTTGGTTTGCCGTACCCGGGCGGGCCGGAGGTGGAAAAGCTGGCGCTGGAGGGCAACCCGCTTGCGATTGACTTCCCGCGTGCCAAACTGGGCGATAATTTTGAATTCAGCTTCAGCGGGTTAAAGTCCGCCGTTATCAACTATCTGCACAACAAACAGCAAGCGGGGCAGGAGGTTAACCGCGCCGATGTGGCAGCGTCGTTCCAGCACGCTATTGTGGACGCGCTGGTGCAAAAAAGCGTGCACGCCCTTAAACAAACCGGCTTAAAGGAAATTGTGCTGGCTGGCGGCGTATCGGCCAACAAAACGCTGCAAACCACGCTGGCGCAGGCAGCAGAGCGCGCCGGTGCGCGGCTGGTTCACCCAACGCCGATACTTTGCACGGACAATGCTGTAATGATTGCCTGCCGCGGCTACTTTATGTACATTAACGGCGCGGAAAGTCCGCTTAGCCTGAACGCAGTTCCATCTTTAAAATTGGGATAAACACTGTCTATAACAACAATGCAAAACTGTGGATAACGTGCAAAAGTCTGTGAAAAAGCATAAAAACAGAACTTTTAAATGCGGAAAACTCTGTGCATAATGTGGATAACATTGTGAATTACGGTGTAAAACTACAATGTTGTAAATTTTTTGAAAACTTGGGATTAACACAATGTTAAAAAATCTTAACAGTGAACAGAAAAATATACTGGCTTCCATCCGTCAGGGCATGGATTTTGCTGCCGATATTGCGCATGCCTGCATTACGGTGTACATAACAGGGGATGACAAACGCTTTTTGCGCGTTTACCACCAGTCGATGCCCACCACGCAGTTTATGCAGCAGGCCGAGCTGGCGCCCGGGCGTGAGGTGCGTACCGGCGAGGAGCCGCTGATATCCCGCTGTTTGCAGCGCAACGTGCCGCTGGAGGGCAAGCGCGAGCTGAGCCTGGGCAAGTTTGCCGCTGTGCGTGTGTACCCCGTGCAGGATAGGCGCGGCAAGTGCTTTGCAGCGCTGGCGTTTGATTTAAGCGGCGTGGATGATGCGTTTATTAACGCGGCGTTTGAATTTTTAAAAAGCCCCATGAGGCAGGAGCAGGACAGCAGCTTTTACCGGCGGCTGGCGCCCGGCGACGGTATTATGCTCGTCGGTGCGGATAAAAGGGTCGTCGCTGCCAACTCCACTGCGCGGCACATTTTTCAGGTCGTGGGGGTCAACAACCTCATCGGGCTGCGCACCAATAGCGTGCAAATTAACTGGCCGCTTGTCGGCATGGTGCTTAAAACCGGCACGGCGGAGGGCAAGGAAATCCGCCTGCGCGGGATGCTTTTAGAAATGCGTGTAGTGCCCGTGGGCGGCACGGCGGAGGCAGACTGCGCCATTGTAATTTTGCGCGACATTACCGAGCTGAAAAAGCGCGACGAGGAGCTGTTGGTAAAAGCGGCGGTAATTAAAGAGATACACCACCGCGTAAAAAACAACCTGCAAACCATTGCCAGCCTGCTGCGCCTACAAATGCGCCGCGCCAAGGCGGAAGAAACCAAAACCGTGCTGCGCGACTGCATCAGCCGCGTAAACAGCATTGCCGTGGTGCATGAATTTTTGTCGCAGGAGGGCAGCGGCGAGGTGGATATGTCCGTAGTGGCGCAGGGCATTTACAAGGCCATTTTAAGCGGCATGGCGGCGCCGGAACTGCGGCTGAAAACCGAGTTCAACGCCGATAACGTGCTGGTGCCTTCGGAAAAGGCGACCGGCATTGCGCTGGTGCTGAACGAAATGCTGCAAAACTGCTTTGACCACGCTTTTGAAGGGCGCACGCAGGGCGCAATCAGCGTAACGCTTGCGCGGACGGAAACGGGCTGCCGCCTGACGGTGATGGACGACGGCGTGGGCTTGCCGCCGGGCTTTAACGGCGTGCCGCAGGGAAGTTTGGGTTTGCGCATTATAAAAACAATGGCGGAGGCCGATTTGCACGGCACTTTTAAGATAGAAAACAGGGCGCAGGGCGGCACCTGTGCCGAGGTTACAATGCCTTTGGGGGGATAACAATGGAAGGGTTAAAAATTGTGATTGCTGATGATGAAGCGTTAATCCGCCTGGATTTACGCGAGATGCTGACGGAAGCCGGGCACACCGTGCTGGGCGAGGCTGCCGACGGCGAGGAAGCGGTGGAGCTGGCGCAGCGGCTAAAGCCGGATTTGGTGATTATGGACGTGAAGATGCCGAAGATGGACGGCATTACGGCGGCGGGCATTATTACGGAGCGGCAGCTGGCGCCGGTGCTTTTGTTGACGGCGTACAGCCAGACGGATATTGTGGAGCAGGCCAACAGCAGCGGCGTAATGGCATACCTGGTTAAGCCTGTGCGCGAGGAGCAGCTTTTTGCCAGCATGCAGGTGGCGATTGCCCGCTTTAAAGAGTACCAGAAAATGGACAGCGAGCTGGCAAACCTGCGCGAAAGTTTGGAAACCCGCAAGCTGCTGGACCGCGCCAAGGGGATTTTAATGGCGGCGCACGGCTTTACCGAAGAAGATGCCTACAACAAAATGCGCCAGTACAGTATGAACCGCCGCATAACCTTAAAAGAACTCGCCGAAGCTGTAATCGCCTCGGCAGGGAAGAAGAAGTAAAAAGATATGGCATTTTACAAAAGCCTGCAGATTTTGCAGGCTTTTTGTTTTAATATTACTTATTTAGCATATTATAGTTTTTAAAATATTATAAAAAAGACAGCCCTAAGGCTGCCTGTAAAACTTACTTATTTTAACTTTACTGCCGTGCCGCTTACGCTGACCATCAGCATGCCGTTTTCCTTGCCCAAAACTTCGTAATCAACATCGACACCGACAACGGTGTCAGCGCCTAATCTTTTTATTTTGTATTATAATAAAAATTCAATTTATTATTTAGAGCAATAACTCTATCTTCATTTTGCTCTTTAAAATATCTTTCTGTATTTAGTTTGTAAAAATCTAACTTATAATTATATTCATTTAATTTCGCATCATAAACTTCTATATTTTTTCGTTTGCCAATTTTATACAAGTATTCCTTATCATCTTTTTTCATGTTTACTCCCAAATAAATACTTTTTATATATGGGAATGGCAATAAATAATTCCATATAGAACTAATTTCATCAGGCATAATAATTCGCCATTCCTTTTCATAACTCCATGAATTGGATTTATATATATGCGAATTAAGAATACTTTTTTCTAATAAAACTGTTTGATGATTGGTTAAATGCTTTTTTAACGCAATTTTATAAAAAATTAAAGGTGAAAGAAAAACAGGAACACTTTTATATAAACACGGGAATATACAATTCAAAATAGCAGTTTCAAGTTTATTAATATTATTTTCTTTTAATCTAATCAAATAATTTGAAAAATCATATTCAACACAAAATCCTTTATGACTATCAGTATAATGTCCCCACATTTCCATATATTTACTTAATTCATCATCATTTAAAGAAGAAAAACAGCATATTCTCATACTTCTTCTTTTAATTTCTACCATAGTCTGGTCAAAAAGTCTATTAGCATATACATACCAGTCACTCACAAATT
Source organism: uncultured Phascolarctobacterium sp. (assembly GCA_949288065.1). Classification (GTDB taxonomy): domain Bacteria; phylum Bacillota; class Negativicutes; order Acidaminococcales; family Acidaminococcaceae; genus Fusicatenibacter_A. The sequence goes on along the minus strand of CASEIL010000003.1, from coordinate 108,081 downwards.
CTTTTTCATTGCTTAATTTTAGAAACACGTCAAAAAATCTTTTACCATACAAATTATAATTTTCATTATAACTATTATCACAAACGGAATGTACTAAAGTATAATATTCCGTTTCAGTTATAATGTTTCTTTTTAGTAAATTGGTTTCTTCAATTTTTCCTAAAATATATCGCTTTAAAAACTCTTGTTTATTTGTTTGTATTAAAGAATCAAAAGGATCATTAAAATTAGAAGATTCATTTAAATATATACTATCATTTTCAATACACTTTAAAGAATTTTGAGTAAAAGGATAAAATTTATATAATTTTTGTGGTAAATGTTCTTTATGCAAAAACTCTTTTTGAAATATAGTTTTAAAAATACTGTTTTTATTATTAAGTGCTTCTTTTACAATCTCATCAATTTGATGTTTTACCCAATCTCCTTTGTACAAAAAACTTCTGTAATCACTTTTATCATATTCTGAAACTTTATGATAATCACTATATTTCTTCTCGGTTTTTCTCATCGTCCAATCTTTTTTTCACCACCATATATAATAATATAATGAAAAAATTCTATTTTTTTAAACTTCATATTTCATATTTGGCAGATTTTCAAAAAGTTTGTTTTCATTATATTTATTCACAATATAAACATTACTTTTCAAATAATCTTTCTTAGTAATATTAATGATATATTTGATTATTTTTTCTTTATATACTTTTTCGATTGAATTGACAAATGCAATACTACCTTTTATATTCTCATTCATACTATAATCTTGATTTGTTATTGAATAGAATATCATTGCCCTTATCTTTTTCTTTAGTTTCTTATCTGCATGCACAGCATAATTATTAATCGTAATGCCTGTAACTGTCTTTTTTACATCGTTAGATAAATATCTTGTTTTTTGAGAATTAATCTCAAAGCCTTCATCTGATATTATTTTCTTAACTAACTTCTCTATAGAATTTAAATTACTTCTATTATTTGATGAAAAACTTAAATCATCAGCATATCTCGTATAAACAATATCTCTTCTACTGCATAATCCATTCAATCTCTTATCTAAATGAAAAGCAATTAAATTTGCTATATATGGAGAAGTAACAGCACCTTGTGGCAATACATTATTATACGTACACAAATTAGTTAACATAGCAGAAACTTTTTTATTATATCCTATTGCATAAAACAAATTAAAAACCCGTTTTTTATCTATACTTTCAAAAAAATTATGCAGATCCATTTCTAAAATAAAAACATTATCTTTATGACTTTGAGCGTTAGTTAATAATCCATTTTTCTTTGGAACAAAAGCCATAGATTGATTAGATACACGTATTTTTTCCAAAATTTCTTTTAATATCCACCTCTGCACAACTTTTAAAGCAAATTGAGGAATATGCAAAGTTCTATTTTTACCATTCTTCTTAGGTATAGTTTTTAATTTATAACATTTTTCACTTTTAAATATTAAAAAATAAAGCAACCTCTTTGTTAAAGAAAGTTGCTCCGCAAAATGTTCAAAATTATTTATAACAGGCACATTTAAAGTATTTAAAATAGTATTATTATCCATATCAAACACCCCATTCTTACTCAATATACTTTTGGGTAAAGCAACGTAAGAGTTAAGATATTATCTAAGTCTTACGTTGCTTTGGCTAATTTCGTGTAATTATTACTCTTGTGAGGCCGAATCAACCCCCAGTTGTCAATTAATGCATATAGACAACAATTCTAAGAACGGGGTGTTATTTATAATAACTATTATACATTACCCTTAACCGTATTTTATCACATATTTTACTGCTTGTACAGTTTGAAATTATTTTTTCAATAGAATAAAATCCTTCTATAGTTAATCTATATGCCGGATTTTGTAAATTTGTAGTTTTAAAAATTCTTTTATCTGTAAATAATAATTTTAAAGATGTATTAATCATTATATTAAGATCTTTTAACTTAATATTTTCCTCTGTTATCAAAAAACTAATCATAGTAATTAGTCTTTTAAAATCTAATTCCTTAAAATAATACAACAAAAGTTGAATAAAATAATATAAACCAATTATAGTATTTAATTTAACTCCATTGTCTACATAATTTTTTGAATGTTTTTCTTTTATATTTTTCATTAAATGTTTGGCAAAATCAGTTTCATCAGAAGAATAGCTAATAAAATTTAATTTACTTATTTTTTTCAAAAATTTTATAGGTCCTAGCATTATAAAACTTTTATCCTTAATATATTTTTTATCAACAGCTGCTATCACCTTATTAACTGTATATTTGTTATTTGTAAATGCACCCAATTCAACCAATGCACCAGGACTTTCACAAATAATCACAATAATATTAGAATTATCAGCTAAAAATTGTTCGTAACTAAGCAAATCATCCTTTTTATTCTTATTTAATAAATCCATTAACAAATCTTCAGGATAAAATATTTTTATAGGTAAAGAACCATAAAATTTAATTTTTTCTCCTTCAATTAATATACGAATTTTATCCCTCAGCGATTTTTTTATTTTAGTACTTATTCCACCGCATAAAAATACTATAATATATTCCTGATTTATATAGCAAAAAATATTTTCATAAATATCTTTAACTATTTTTTGTATATTAAAATCTCCCATGATAATCATATTACCTTTTCTATATTAAAATCTTGGGTTTTATATCTTTTATTTTAACTTTACTGCCGTGCCGCTTACGCTGACCATCAGCATACCGTTTTCCTTGCCTAAAACTTCGTAGTCAACATCGACACCGACAACGGCATTAGCACCACGTTTAGCAGCACGCTCGCACATTTCCTCAATCGCCTTTTCGCGCGCTTCTTCAAGCTCATTTTCGTAAGTGCTGCTGCGCCCGCCAAAAATATCCGTAATGCCGGAAAATAAATCCTTAACAAAATTTACGCCGGACACTACTTCACCAAAAACAATGCCCTTATACTCAGCAATCTGCCTGCCTTCAACAGTTTGTGTAGTTGTAACAATCATGGGAAGACCTCCTTTTGCAATTTTCTTACTACTTAATTTGCAATAACATTAGACAATTTTTGTCGCCATTCATATGGCGCTAATTGCTGGTTATGCATATTATCAAATACACTATACAAATCTTTATATTTTTTCTTTTTCAAAATAATATTTTTTAAATCATTTGTTTCTAAAGGTATAATCTTCATTCCTTTAATAAATTTGCTTTCATCTTTTGAATCATAATAATAATTGTCTTTTCTCATTCTAAAGTCAGATACAACATTGATATGAAGAAAAGTAGTAGCAAAAACACAATATGATTTTAAATTGCCTTTATTCAATAAATGCTGTCCCAAATGTCTGGAAACAGGCTCCATTTCCATTCGGCGTTGATTGGTATTATCTGCTAAGGTTGCTTCTAATAGCAATGAATGTTTAGGATAATATTGTGTTTTTTCATATTCATATACTATATCCGCTTCACCGCCTGCTGCATGCGTTTTAGGCAATAAATCAGCATCAAGCGATAATTTCATATAGTCAAGAATTTTGCCTTTTCTATCACTTATTTTGTACCAGATAATGCCTAATACATATTCAAATATTGTTGGTATATCTGCACTATCAGTTACCATTTGATAAATTTCTTTATCTTTACGTTCCTTAAAATAGTCCAACAAATTCAGCAAATTATTATCATTGAATTTATTATCAATTAATACATTTAACCTGTCATAGCGTTTTTTATCTACAACATTCTGAACTTCATTTAATGTTTTTAAATTAATAGCAAATTCTTTATTTACACCACTTACTATAGATTTTTCATTAAATACCAATGCTTTACATATATCAGTTAATTCAACATCTTTAAATAGAAAATCAGAAGAATTATACGCTTCTTTATATAATTCATCAATTACTGGTTTAAAAAAGTATTTAGGTATATTATCAAGTTTTACCACATTATCTTCAAACAAAATTATATCAGTAACTTTTATATATCTGCGATTTAAATCCAAATAGTCTGACAAAGTAGATTTCGCTTTGAATAAATGCATTATTTTGAAAAATTCTGTTTTAAAATCTTCTTCTGTTTTTATTTTCTCAAATACAGTTTTATTTTTACATCTCTCTGGATATTTACTGATAGCTTTTGCAGATGTCGTATTAAATAAATAATTACGCCACCATATACCTATTCTTACTTTTTGTGTCGCATTATATACATCTATCAACTTTGTCAATTTATTATTAACGTATACATCATATAAATTTTTATATAAACCAAAATAGGTTTTATCATAGCTTCGACTTTTTCTATTTAGTCCAACTTCACACAGCAAATCTTCTGTAACTTCATCTTCTAAAAATTTTTTAAGAGCAGATTGATAATTATCCATTTTCATCAATCTGAATATAATAATTTCATCTATTGTTGTTTTGCCTGCACGATAATCTTTTATTGCTTCAATTATTTCTTTTGTATAATCTGCATTTGTACACAAAGGCAATAAATAAGCATATTCATCTAAAGTTAATTCATCAAAATTCGAAAGCAAATATAATAAAACAATAAAAGGGCGCACAGTGTCGCCATTAATATTATTTGATGTTTTTAATAACTGTTTTAAATATACAAAACTATCTTTATCTATCTGTAAAAAATTATCGCTCTCAAAATCAGCTTTTTTACTAATAGAAAGCAGTGCCAAACCAGCTTCAGTTAATCTTCTCCCTTCATCAATTAAGCCAATATCAACTAAGCCAGAAGTTTTTTCTCTGGCATCTTTAGGTTTATTACCAGCACTACCCGTTATAAACTCACTTTTATGCATAAAATCATAATAATTTGATTGTAATTTATCATTACTTGCCCAATTTTCATTTCTATTTTCTGGCAATTTCCAAAAGTCATCTAAAAGCATTAACTGTTCTTCAATAGTTTTATTAAAATTTTTAGTTCTGAAACTTGTTGTTCCCAAACTCCAGCAATATTGTTTATAAGGAATTTTACTCATATCAGTTGCTCCTTAATAATTGATTATTAAAACCTCATCCGAACTTTTCGTTTTATCTTTAGTTTGATAATTAGAATTTGAGTAGCTGTAATTTAAATGAATCGTCCTATAATGATTAACATTTTTTTCTAACCAAGCCTGCAATATTTTATTTTCTTTCCCCTTACTTTGCAGAACATTAGATAAAGCAAATTTTATTTTATTCTCATTTAAATTATCTAAAAAAATCAGCAAATCCCTTTCATCATTTGCTGTCCATCCACCCTGTTCATTATATGTTGCACAAGTAATCAAATACGGAGGGTCAGCATAAACAAAATCATTTTCAGTTAATGTGTTAATATCAAAATTTCTAAAATCCTGACAGGTAAATATACTATTCTGCGTTTTCAACCGATCAATAAATTTTGATAATTTATCCTGAATTTTATTATTAAAATCTCTTTTTCCTACAGGCAGATTAAATTCACCATTACTATTAAACCTGATTTGATTATTAAAAGCATATACTATTATTACATACAGCATTATATAGTAATAATAGTCTTCATTATGCGATAATGTTTTATTATTAAAATCAGAACGAAGCTTCAAAAAACCTTCTCTATTATAATTGCCTAAGCCTTTACTGCTGTCACAATTATAAAAATCATAGCCATGTTCACTTACTAATGATAAATTATATTCTTTTATAATATGATAAATCCAATAAAAAGTTGTATCTTTATCTAAGTTTCTGAAAGTATTATACAAATATAACAAATTCCTATTTAAATCGTTATAAATAACTTTGTCAGCTTCTATATTGATACCTACGTTGCAGCCACCACAAAACAAATCAACAAAAACACCTACCTTTTCAGGAAAGTTAGGTAAAATTTGTGGTAATAATCTGTATTTGCCGCCAGTATAATTTAATGGTGATTGAATCATTAAATTACTCCTTCAATTGACATTTACATAAAAATAATCGTTCTTTATTTCCGCTTATATCAGACTTGCCTGTAGTAAAAGCCTTATAATCTTCCTCAAAAACTTTAACCGTACCTTTATTTGTTAATATTCGCATTATATCTTCATCGGTAATTTTAGCATTTGAACGATCATTGCCTTTAGTTTCCATGTTATTGTAAGAAAACAAAATGTATTTAGAATTTATATCTTTTATGAGCTGCTCAAATACTTGTGTAGCACTCTTAGTGCAATATTGACTTTTCATATTTTTTCTGTCCATTTTTCTTGCGACACCATGTACTTCCGGCTTTTGCCACAAAGCAACATTTTCTAATAAATGATATGCATCACAATATTGACGCGAATTATATGGAGGGTCAATATAAACTAAATCAGCATAAATATTTTTTACTAAATCATTAGCATCTTCGTTAAAACAACGATTTTTTTCATTATTATGCACTTTTGCCAAAGGTACAAATAATTCTAAATGCCTTTCAAATTTAGCATTTTTTCTGTAAGCATCATAATGTCCGCAAGTATTGGCAATTTTATCCATAGCATAAAGAAGCGAAGTTATTAATAAAGCTCTTTCACGTTCATTAATCTTTCTATTAATAAAACTATCTTCTATATCTTCTCTGATAATACCAATTTTAGAACAATCATCACGACTAAAATATGTATCACTAAAATTTTTAGTCATATAATTATCTTCAAGTTTTTCAATATTATTATATTTAACAACATAATCGATAATTACCTGAGGATTATATGTTTGACTTGAAAACCAAGCATAGTTGCAAATATAGTTACTATACATTAAATCATTAGTAATAATTATTTTATCATCTACAAAAGCAGATGATACTGCACCAGTACCCGCAAAAATATCTGCTACAGATTCAATTTCTTTACACTCTGCATTTACGACGCGCTTAATAAAAGGTAACAATTTATACTTATTACCCAAGTATCTGCGATTGTTGATGTATGAAGTTTTATAAAATATTTTTTTTATTTCCATAGCAACAACTTCCACTAAAAATCATGAAAATTTCTTCGCCAAAACAATTTTATAAGTCATTTCATAAGCTTTATTTAATTTTTCAATAAATAATAATAATTCATTAATATTACAATAATCAGAATAATAATATGTTACTATATCTGACTTAAGAATAAATTGCCAAATTTTACTAGTTTCGAAGTTTTTAAAAATATTTTTTAAATCATCATTTGTAAAATCATTATTCAAATTATTAAATAATAATTTTATTTTATCTGGTGTATATAGTGCTGTACTTTCATCACTTTCAAGTCCTCTCCAAAACGAAAAGTGATTAAACTCATTCTTCACTATATTATTAACAATATAAAATAAAAAAGACTCTGGCGCAAAATAATCAGGTAAAAAACAAATATTATCAGTATGACTTCTATCATTTAACCTTTCTTTTTGAGAATCATATTTTTTATTTAAAAAATTTCTTATCAATGGTCTTTGTCTTGTATCTTTATATCTTGCATCGCCATCCAAAAGAAATATTATCTGTTTGAAATAGGTATCTATTGTGCTTATTTTTATAAGTTCTTCACACCCAAGCTCCGAAACTATTTTTTCTAAATTATCTTCTATATTTATTATAGACTCACAATCCATTATTCTTTTATTAATAGCTTTGTAATCATTAACATTCTCAGAATTTCTTAAAAATGGATACTCTAAATTATTTTTTATTTTAATGTATATATTTTTAAACGCTTTTAATAATAAATAAAAAGTTTTTTCTCCAACTGTATCTTCAAAATAAATTTTTACCTTTGTCTTTTCAAAAGTTAGCTCTCCAAACATATCAGCTTTAAGTAACTCATAACTTTTTTTCTCAGCAACATAAGGTGCCGATGGATTTTTTAAATATACTATTTTAAAATTTTCATTATCACGTTTTTCTTTTTTCAATATTTCTTTTAAGATAGTTAAAGAATGAGAACTTAGTACAAATTGTATTGACAATTCATCAGCCAATTTATCGAACAAATTAAATAACCTAACTTGTGTATCCGGATGCAACGAAACTTCTATCTCATCTATGCATAGTAATGCTCCACTATAATCTTTTTCAAGTGATAACATGTAAATATCTACTAAAGCACTTATAATATTTCCTATATTATCTTGTCCTATAGATTGCGATAATGCAGGCGTATCAATTATATTCATATGTAAAGCCGGTCTTGCACACATTTTTTTATTTATGATTAATAAAGAAGTTTCTTCTCTTACAGAATTAGGTATCACAAAATTATACCATTCTTTATATTTTTCATTAGCTTTTTTCTGATAAAACTGATTTTTTCTATTTACAACTGTAATTGTTACAGTTTCTTTTCTCTCACCAAGTGGATATAACCTAGATAAACTTAAATATATTGTTGGTATATTTACCCTAGCTGCTCCACCAACATTATAATGTTCTTTTGCTTCACATTCAACTTCTTTTATAGTTTTTTTAGGTGAAAATTTATTAGTAGTACGAGGTATTATTCTTATACCTCTGCCAGTTTTAGTATCATTTTTAAAAGCTAATCGCTTAGTGACTCCAATTTGCTTATTACTATCAATATAACTTAGATATAATTTATAGTTTTCATAATTTTCATCCTTATCAATATTAAAAAAATCATAAAATTCCGGTTGAAAATTGCTTCCTAATACAGATTTTCTGCTTATTCCAGAACACGAAGCTATCAGTGAGATTAAATTTGATTTTCCTACACCATTTTGTCCACTTATTACCGTAATTTTATTACCTAATTCAAAATTAATATTTTTAAATCTTCTAAAACTTTCTATAATAAAATTAAATGGTCTTATTCTATTTATCATATTGTACACCTTTAATAACTATCTTAAATTAATATAAATATTATTATTTAACAAACTTTCATTTAACGGTATCATCGTTTCATTTTTAAAGATAATTATTTCACTAGCTTTTCTTTTTCTACCTGCACTATATTTTAAATCTATTTTTTTGCAAATATAATCTCTATAAATTTTCATAATTTCAGGTGTATCATCATATGTAATAACCCAATCACAAGATTTTATGTTTCTAACAAGTTCTGCAATTCTTATATGATCTTCTAACGAAAAAAAATTTAAATATAATTGCCTTCCTTTAGAATAATATGGAGGATCAAAATAAATAAAACTATCGCTATAATACTTTAAATAATTTTTTATAAACGATGAAACATCCTTGTTATATACATGAATAGAATCTTTTTTACTAGAAATATTATAAATTCTTTTTATTAAACTTACTCTATTGAATCTAGCATCCATATTCCATTTACTATCTTGTGCGTATCCACCAATTACGCCACCTTTGATTATACCAGAAACATTAGTTCTGTTCATATAAAAAGTAGCAAATCCCAATTCAAAGCTATATCTATTACATTTTGAGTTTATAATTTCTCTTTGTCTTTTCCATTCACTAATTGTTAAAGGCACATCATAAATTCTTTCTAAAAATCTATCAGTTTCTTTAAAAATAGCTTTCCAAAAAGAATATATTCTTTTATCGTAATCATTAATCACAATTTCATTTACAATACCCTTTTCTAATAATTCTAAAGCGATAGCAGCACCACCAGCAAATGGTTCAATATAAGTTCCACCTACCCGATTCGTACGTTTTATTAATATTTCCATTAAAGGTGCTAATTTAGCTTTTCCGCCAGGATAACGTAAAGGTGAATAAATCATATTTATATACCCTTTCAAAAATTTACAAAATATAAATATAGCAGACAGTTCAGCGTCTGCTATATTTATATTTATATTTATATTTCCTCACTCAAACTCAATCGTCGCGGGCGGTTTGGTTGTGTAGTCAAACAGCACGCGGTTGATATGTTTTACTTCGTTTACTATTCTGTTGGCTGCGGTGGTGATGGTTTCCGGCGGCAGCATGGTTACTTCGGCCGTCATAAAGTCGGTGGTGGTTACGGCACGCAGGGCAATGGCGTAATCGTAAGTGCGCTCGTCGCCCATTACGCCTACGCTGCGCATGTTGGTCAGCGCTGCAAAATACTGGCTGGGGCGCTGCGCCAGCGGCAGTTTGTCCACTTCCTCGCGGTAAATGTAATCAGCGTCCTGCACAATGGCAACCTTCTCCGGCGTTACGTCGCCGATAATCCTGATAGCAAGCCCCGGTCCCGGGAACGGCTGGCGGGTTACCAGATATTCCGGCAAACCAAGCTCGCGCCCTGCCTGGCGTACCTCGTCCTTAAACAGGTCACGCAAAGGCTCAACAATTTCTTTAAAATCTACAAAATCAGGCAGGCCGCCAACATTGTGGTGGCTCTTAATCGTTGCCGATTCGCCGCCAAGGCCGCTTTCCACAACGTCCGGGTAAATAGTGCCCTGCGCTAAATAATCAACAGCACCGATTTGCTGCGCCACCTCTTCAAACACGCGGATGAACTCTTCGCCAATAATTTTACGCTTGCCTTCCGGCGCGGTTACGCCTGCCAGCTTGCTGTAAAAACGCTCGCGTGCGTCCACGCAGATAAAGTTAATATCAAACTGTCCGCCTTCGCCGAACACGCTGCAAACTTCCTCGCGCTCGTTTTTGCGCAAGAGGCCGTGGTCTACAAATACGCAGGTCAGCTGCTTGCCGATAGCCTTCGCCAACATAGCCGCGCAAACACTGCTGTCCACGCCGCCGCTTAAAGCGCACAGCACCTTGCCATCGCCAATTTTAGCCTTCAGTTCCTGCACGGTTTCTTCAACAAAGCTGTCCATTTTCCACGTTCCGGCACAGCCGCACACATTATAAACAAAGTTGCTCAGCATTTTGGTGCCATTGTCGGTGTGCAGCACCTCGGGGTGGAACTGCACGCAGTACAGGCCGCGGCTTGCGTCCTCTGCCGCCGCTACCGGGCAGTTGGGGGTATGCGCCGTAATTTTAAAGCCCGGCGCCGCCGTTTCAATGTAATCGTTGTGGCTCATCCAGCATACATTCTGCTCGGGGATGCCCTTAAACAGCAGGCTTTCCGTATCAAAATCAACCAGCGTTTTGCCGTATTCGCGCTCCGGCGCTTTGCAAACATGGCCGCCCAGCATGTGCATCATCAGCTGGCTGCCATAGCAAATGCCCAAAACAGGCACGCCCAGCTCATAAATTTCCGCGCTGATAGTTGGGGAATCCTCCAGATAAGCGCTGTTGGGGCCGCCCGTAAAAATAATGCCCTTAGGGTTTTTGGCTTTTATTTTATCAAGGCTCTGTTTATAAGACACAATTTCGCAGTAAACGCCGCTTTCCCTCACGCGCCGCGCAATCAGCTGGTTATACTGCCCGCCGAAGTCAATTACTAAAATCATTTCCTGGTTTTCGGTTTTCATACGGCTTACAACCTCCTGTAAAAAATTTTACGTTTCTTTATCCTTTAATTTTACAATAATAAGTGTAAAAAAGCAAACAAAATGCCCGCTTTAGCGCGCTTTTCAGCCCTCTTTGGGGATAACGCGGAAATCATCGTCAATATCGCCCGTTACCAGCTTGCGCAGAATGTTATAACCGCCGGGAACCGTTTCAATCGTGCCGTCCAGCACCTCCACCAAAGGCTTTAAGGCGTCGATAACAACCTGCGTGTCATAAGTGCCGGTATCGACAACGTAAAAATGCTCAAAGCCCTTAAACATTTTGCGCAGCCACGCCTTGCCCTCTTCCTCGCCCTTTTCGGCAATCTGCCGCTCAAGGTTCAGCTCACCGCTCTGCATAAAATCAAGCCAGCTTTCTGTCATAAAAATGCCGTTATGGGCGCGGTCAATGCTCGCACGGTCGGTCTTACTCAGCAAAATATCCACGCAGTCGCGCGTTTTGGGCACTACAAGCTCGGCAGTCGTGGCTTTCAGCTTCGCCGTTCCGCCGCCGCAGCCGCTTACGCAGATTAAAATTCTGTCTACATTATAAAAGCTGTCGATAGTGTTTTGCAAATACTCCGCCAGCTCCTTCGGGTCGCTGTGCAAACGCTTCGGCAAAAAATATACCGGCGTATCAAGTTTATATTCTGCCAGCAAATGCTGGATTTCCTTTTTCAGCGTCGGGCACGATAAAATTACCTGTTTCATCAAAAAACGCTCCTTTGTAGTGGTGTATATTATAAGTATAGCACACTTAACTATACAGCGCGTAAAATATCCGCACGGCGTTGACCGTTAAATTGGGTTTTATTATAATAAAAATAGCAAATTTGTAAAAGAGGTTTTTAACATGGCAGCAGATTTAACTAATTATTATATTCTTGCGCGGCGCGCGATATATGACGAAGAATATATCGACGCCATTGAATTTTATAGAACTATTTTAATAAATAATCCCAATGACTGGGAAGCCAAATTTTATACTTATTATGCAAAAACCGAACTGGCAGATTTTAGCGATTTAGATGATAAGTTAGATAATTTTGCTAACGCAGTTTATAATATATTCTCCCTGCTTGCCCAAGCACCCATGCCGGACGAATGGAAAACCCAGCATATACTGCAATGCTCATGCTATATGCTTACAATGCCTGTAAAAACACTTTTAAAATATTATGATGCTAACCGAATGGCAATTATAAATCAAACTTTTATTGAAATGCAAAACTGCGTTAACCTTCTTTCCTGTTACCGGTTATGCTATACCTATTGTGATGCTATTGAATTTTATTTTGCAAATAATACCACTGTATTAAAAGATTTACTCGCTTTACGCAAATTTTTAGCTGAAAACCATAGAAATGAACACCAAAACTATTTTAAAGAAGACTACACAGAAGACAGTGAATTTGATTTAAACAAAAATATAGAAAAACTACAAAGCCTTTCGTTAAAACTAAATAGTTAAACAATTTATTCACAGCAAAAACCCCGAGCTTAAAAGCCCGGGGTTTTGTTATCACAATTTTATTTTCTATACGTTTCGTGTGGCTGAAGCAAATCGTTATCGGTAAAATCTGCGATTGGTTTCAGCGGCTGCGGGGTATCTGTATGGGGGCGCAGGTGTTTAGCGTACCAGCAAACATCAAGCCACTGGCCGTGCTTAAAACCTGCAACCGGGTGCGTGCCTGCATCTTCAAAGCCCATGCGTTTATGGAAGTTAAGGCTGTTTTGGTTAGTAGCGGTAATGCAGGCGTAGGCGCTGTAAAAGCCCTGCTTTGTTAAAATATCAAACATGGCGGCATACAGGCATTCGCCGATGTTCTGCCCGCAATAAGCGGCGTCCACATAAACGGACAGGTCAACAGTGTAATCATACGCCGCGCGGCTGCTATATGCCGATGCGTAAGCATAGCCCGCCACAAGCCCGTCACGTTCGTATACCAGATACGGGTAGCGGTTGCGTATTTCTTCCACGCGCGCGGAAAATTCCGCAGGCGCCGGCACCTCGTATTCAAACGATATAACGGTATCCGTAATATACGGTGCGTAAATCTCTAAAATGCGTTCCGCGTCAGCGGCTGTGGCAAAACGGATTAAGTTCTTCATTTTTTATTGCCTGCACGCTCTGCCAAAATGCGGCGCAGAATGGCAAACATAACTTCGGCAGCGTCGTCCTGCATTTTAAACGACAGGCTTTCACCTTCGTTGGCGTGTACATAAATGATGTTGGTAGAAAGGTCTGCGGTTTTTAAATTATCCAGGCGGATTTGCTTAGCCATTTTTTTGCTTAAATAAATAACGCGCAGGTTGGTTAAAAACAGGTAGCCGCTGTCGGTAATAACGGCGGTTTCTTCCATAATCTGTGGGTGCTCAATGTGCTCGCCCTTAAAGGAAATGGTTTCGTCGATGCGCAGCTTGCGGGTCAGCTGGTAGTAGTTGTCCTCTTTGGCAACGGTTTTAACCTCGCACAAATACGCCTGCCCTGCCGCGTGGCATTTTTCGCCATCCTCCAGCGGAAAATCTACCTTAACATTGCCCAGCGGCGCGTTTTCAGCGTTCCACAAATAGCGGTATTTGGTCAGTGCGTTGTCAATGTTAGCCTTAAACTCATACGGAATATCCAGCCTGGCGCACATATCGCGCAGGCGCTGCTCATCCTCCGGCGTAAAGCGTTTGGCTTCGGCAATGCGGTCAAACTCGCCGTTAAAGTAATCGTTAAAAACCTGCTTGCGGAAGTCGAAGCCGTCCTCATAGTCGTAGCCGAACAGTTCGTTAATGGCGTTAATGTCCAGCTTTTCTTCACCGGTAACAATGTTATGGCAGCGGGCAAAATAGGCCGATTTTTTAGCGCCGTTATCCGCCAGGCGGCACAGGTTATCGGGCATTTGCAAAATAGCTGCCATGTGGGCGCGGTCGGCAAGCAGCGCGTCATCCTTGCCCATGGCATAGGTAAAGGCGTTATCGGCAACCTTACGGTAGATGGCGCTGCGCTGGTCCATATTGGCGTCGCTGAACTTGCAGCCCCATTTTTTAAAAATCGCGCCTGCGGCGTCCTGCGTCAGCTCCTGCGCGCTTTTGGCGTCCGTTAAAATATTGTTTATTTCGGCAAAGGCGTTCTGCTGGGGCTTAGAGCCAAACAGCCTGCCCATAAAGCCCTGTTCTTCCAGTTCCTGCTTTTTAAATCCTTTCACGGTTACACATCCTTATAATAATGTAATGAATTAATTATACAATATCCGCCGCTGCGCCGCAACAGCGCTTTGCGCGGATGAGTTTGCACAAATGTCACACTCTTTATTTAAAATATGTTAAAATGTTAATATAGGATATAATCGTGCGGAGATGATAATATGAATATTTTTGAAGACCGCGGCGGCGGCAAGCTGCACTGGAAGCTTAATTTATACGTTTTATGGGGATGCGTATTTTTTTGCTGCGCCAGCTACACCATGTGCGTGCCGTTTTTGCCGGTGTACCTTTTGCAGCATCTTGGCGTTGTGCAAAGCGACGTTAACGAATGGACGGGCCTTATTTACAGCATTACCTTTTTTACGGCGGCCATTATGGCGCCTTACTGGGGCGCTCACGCGGACAGAATCGGCCAGCGCTTAATGGCCATCCGCGCCGGCGTGGGGCTTTCGTTAACATATATGCTGATGGGTATGTGCCAGACGCCGGAGCAGCTTTTCGGCGTGCGCCTGCTGGCGGGACTTGTCAGCGGCTTTGTACCGGCGGCGCTGTCGCTGGTATCATCTACCCTGCCTGCGGTTAAAATGGGCTGGGGCATGGGGCTGATGCAGACGGCGGTTGCTTCGGGCAGTATTTTAGGGCCGATGCTGGGCGGCTATGTCAGTGCGTGGTTCGGCATGCGCACCTCGTTTTTCATCGCGGCCGGGGCGCTGTTTATTGCCACGGTTTTGGTTATTGCGTTTGTGCGCGATGTGGAGCACGAAAAAACCGAGGGCAAGGTTATTCACGTCTGGGCAGATTTACGCGCCTCGCTGAACAATAAGGGGCTGCTGTTTGTTATGAGCATGTTCTTCCTCGTTCAGGTTTGCGTAATGATTGTGCAGCCGCTGATTACCATGTACGTTTCGTATCTTTTGGGCGGCGTTGTTAACGAGGACGTTGTTAAAACGGCGGGCATTATCTTCTCGCTGGCAGGCATTGCGGGCATCATCGCCGGGCCGTACTGGGGCAGCCGCGGGCAAAAGCGCGGCTATACCAAAACGCTGTTTTTGGTGTTTATCTGCGCGGGCGCGGTTAATATGTGCCAGTTTTTTGTGGGCAACATTTGGCAGTACGCAGCAGTTACGTTTATTTACGGCCTGTTTTTGGCGGGGGCGGTACCTAACATTAACGCCCGTCTGGTAGAGGTTACCGACCCTTCCGTGCGCGGCAAGGCGTTTGGGCTGGTGACCAGCGCGCAGCAGTTTGGCGGCGTAGTTGGCCCGCTTTTGGGCGGATTTTTGGGCGGCTTTATGCCGACGCGGCTGATACTTGTTTTAACCGGATTTATTTTGGTGTGCGCCGGTGTTTATACCTATTTAACCAAGGTGCGCCCGCTGGCGAAAGCGTAATTAATTTGGCGCAGGGCTGTTAAAAAGTTAACAATTTGTAAAAGGTTTTGCTTTTTGCGGGGCAAAACCTTTAGTTGCCCTTGACAAATTTTGTATACAATATACAATAAAGCTGTAAGCAGCATAAAGGAGGAATCTTAACAATGCTTATTAAAAAATTTGAAGGCGAAACGCCTAAGATTGACCCGAAGGCTTTTGTAGCCGAAACCGCTGCCGTTATCGGCAAGGTTGAAATGAAAGAATTCAGCAGCGTATGGTACGGCGTAACCGTGCGCGGCGATGTTAACCGTATTGAAATCGGCAAATACACCAACGTGCAGGATAACAGCGTGCTGCATGTTTCCGATACCCATGCCTGCATTGTGGGCGATTATGTAACTGTTGGGCACTGCGCGCTTCTGCATGCCTGCACGGTTGAAGACCATTGCCTTATCGGCATGCACAGCACCGTGCTTGACGGCGCTGTTATCGGCCGCGGCTCCATCGTAGCAGCCGGTGCGGTTGTAACCAAAAACACCATTGTGCCGCCGTTCAGCCTTGTTGCCGGTGTGCCTGCCAAAATTATTAAACAGCTGCCGGAAAATACCGACGCTACCCACGCCCAGGCAGTTAAATACGAAAACCTGTGGACCCGCCGTTACAACGAGCTTCCCGATGGCGGCGGCGAAGAATACCACGGCGAAAAGATTGTGTAAAGTAAGTTAAAATTAAAATAACAAAACTCCCTTTATTATTTTAAAGGGAGTTTTGTTATTTTAGTGATATTTTTTAATTTTATATAAGCTTTATAAAATTACCACCCGATCATCCACGTTATGATGATGGCGTTGGTAAAGTCGATGAGGAAGGCGCCGACGAGGGAAACAATCATCCACGCCTTGGCGGAAAAACCGTATTTATCGGAAAGAGACTGCATATTGGCAAGACCGTTGGCAGTTGCGCCCATGGCAAAGCCGATGCCGCCGACGGCGAGCATTACAGAATCGTAATCCTTGCCGAACATTAAAAAGTACACGCCCAACGCAAACAGTATCATTAAAAGCGTCTGGATGACGAGAATGATAATCAGCGGCAGCGCCAGGTTAATCAGCTCGTACAGTTTAAGGCTGTTGATGGCCATGGTTACATATAAAACCAGCGAAATATCGGCGATGCAGTCCATGCCAACGCCTTCGATTTTGTACATTTTGCTGAAGTCGCCGATGTTGCGGATTAACGCCGCCACCAGCATACTGCCAATGTACACCGGCAGTGTAATAAATTCGCCCAAAAAGCTGCTTAAAATGCTGCCCAGGCCCATGGCAATAGCAACAAAGCCAAGCGCCTTTAAAATTTCCGCGGCAGCGGCAGGCGCCGGAATGAGGTTTTCGCCGGTAACGGTGGTTTCGGTTTCGTCAATTTCCTCTAGCGGTGCGTCCTCTTTAGCGGCTTTTGGGGTTTTAATTTTGTATGTTTTAATTAAGCGCTCGCCAAACGGGCCGCCGATAATGAGCGCCACGGCCATGCCGAAGGTAGCGGCGGTAATGGCAACCGTAGTGGCGCCGGTTAAGCCGTAGTTCTGTTCAAAAAACGGGCCGAAGGCCGCGCTGGTGCCAAGGCCGCCCATTAAGGCAACCGCACCGGCAAGGATGCCGTAAAATTTATCAATGCCCATCAGGCTGCATACGCCCATGCCCACGGCGTTCTGTAAAATGCCCAGCACGGTGGAGGTAAGCCAGAAGCCGACGAGCAGCATGCCGCCCTTTTTAACAAGTTTTAAGCTCGCCATCATGCCGATGGTGGTAAAAAAGCACAGCAGCGCTACTTTTTGCAGCGTGTCGTCAAAGGTAAAATCGGCAATGCCGGATATTGTTAAGCACGAAAAGATAAAGGCGAACGGCAAACCACCGATAACAGGCGCCGGTATGCTGAACCTTTGCAGCAGGGCACTGTGGCCTTTAATCCAGGTGCCGATGTAGTAGCTGACGATGGCGAGCGCGACGGACTGCACCATGTCAAGATGAATGGTTGTCATTTCCATATTTTAGCCTCCTGCGGGTAAAGTAACAGATGTCTACATTTTGTGGTTGTAAAAACCTTGTCAGACTTTTATATTATAGGCGCATTTTGTATATTTTACAATACCTGTTTAAAAAATACATACTTTTGTTTATAAAGACAGCGGCGGAGAAAAGTTTTTAAAATTTATCGGCGTAAGCCAAAAAACGGCGCAAGGCAAAGTAAAACACAGCAAAAAGCGCAAATTAAAATGTATAAGCGGCCTGCCAAAGGTTGACAAAAACAAAATTTGCCTTTGCGTAAACAAATGCAACAAAAAGCGTAAAATACAAAATATTGTTGATAACCGCAAACTAAAAACAATATATAGTGGTGCCTGACCTTTACTTACTAACAAAAATGTGGTATTATTGTAAAGGCTCATTACGCCAAAGATTGATTGGCATAACATAAAAAATTTTGAAAGAAGGCAGGGACTGAAGATGAAGGTAATCAAACGCGACGGCACAACGGTTGATTTTGACCGCAGCAAAATCGTTGTCGCCATTCAGAAGGCTAATAGCGCGGTTGAAGAGAGCGAGCGCATTGCTGAAGACCGCATTGAAAACATAGCACAATATGTAGAAGGCCGCAACCGTATGCGCCTCCTTGTTGAGGATATTCAGGATATGGTAGAGCATCAGCTGATGCAGGAGGGCAAGTTTGACCTTGCCAAGGCTTACATTATTTACCGCTACACCCGTGCGCTGGTGCGCAAGGCCAATACTACCGATGAAAGCATTCTTTCGTTAATCCGCAACAGTAACAAGGATGTTATGGAAGAAAACAGCAACAAAAACGCCGTTATGGCTTCCACTCAGCGCGATTTGATTGCCGGCGAGGTTTCCAAGGATTTAACCCGCCGCATTATTCTGCCGGAGGAAATTTCCAAAGCGCACGACGAGGGCGCAATCCATTTCCACGACGCGGATTATTTCATCCAGCCGATTTTTAACTGCTGCCTGATTAATATTGGCGATATGCTGGATAACGGCACGGTTATGAACGGCAAGCTGATTGAAAGCCCGAAGAGCTTCCAGGTTGCCTGCACGGTTATGACGCAGATTATCGCTTCCGTGGCCAGCAGCCAGTACGGCGGCCAGTCGGTGGATATCCGCCATTTGGGCAAATATCTGCGCCGCAGCTATAATAAATTTAAAAAAGCCGTGCTTGATGAAGTGGGCGACAGCCTGCCTGCCGAAACGGTTGAACGTCTGGTGCAGGCACGTTTAAAGAGTGAGCTGCAAAGCGGCGTGCAGACCATTCAGTACCAGATTAACACTTTGATGACCACGAACGGCCAATCCCCGTTTGTAACCATTTTCCTCAACTTGCAGGAGGATGACGAATATTTAAAAGAAAACGCTATGATTGTGGAAGAAATTCTGCGCCAGCGTTTGCAGGGCATAAAGAATGATAAGGGCGTTTATGTAACGCCGGCCTTCCCAAAACTGGTTTACGTTTTGGACGAGCACAACTGCTTAAAAGGCGGTAAGTACGATTATATTACCAAGCTGGCAGTTAAATGCAGTGCCAAACGCCTGTATCCGGATTACATCTCTGCCAAGAAAATGCGCGAGAACTACGAAGGCAATGTGTTCTCACCGATGGGCTGCCGCAGCTTCCTTGCTCCGTGGAAGGACGAAAACGGCAAATATAAATTTGAAGGCCGCTTTAATCAGGGCGTCGTTTCCATCAACCTGCCGCAGGTGGCTATTATCGCCAAAGGCGACGAGCAGAAGTTCTGGAAACTTTTGGATGAACGCCTGGATTTGTGCTACAAGGCTTTGATGTGTCGCCACAACGCGCTGATGGGTGTTAAGAGCGACGTAAGCCCCGTGCACTGGCAGTACGGCGCTATTGCCCGCCTTAAAAAAGGCGAAACGATTGATAAATACCTTGTTGGCGGTTACAGCAGCATTTCGCTGGGCTACATTGGCGTATACGAAATGACCAAGCTGATGAAGGGCGTAAGCCATACCACCCCCGTGGGCGAAGAGTTTGCGCTGCGCGTAATGCGTTACCTGCGCGCTAAATGCGATAAATGGAAACAGCAGACCGGCATCGGCTTTGCGCTGTACGGCACGCCTGCCGAAAGCCTGTGCTACCGTTTTGCCCGCATTGATAAGGAACGCTTCGGCACGATTGAGGACGTTACCGATAAGGGCTACTACACAAACTCCTACCACGTCGACGTGCGTGAAAACATCGACGCTTTCAGCAAATTTGCCTTTGAAAGCCAGTTCCAGAAAATCTCCAGCGGCGGTGCTATCAGCTATGTAGAAATTCCGAATATGCGCCACAACACCGAAGCGCTGGAGGACGTGGTGCGCTTTATTTACGACAACATTCAGTACGCCGAGTTCAACACTAAGAGCGATTACTGCCATGTATGCGGCTTCGACGGCGAAATTATCATCAACGACGATTTGGAATGGGAATGCCCCAACTGCGGCAACAAAGACCATAACCTGATGAACGTAACCCGCCGCACCTGCGGTTATTTGGGCGAAAACTTCTGGAACGTGGGCAAAACCAAAGAAATTAAAGCCCGCGTGCTGCACCTGTAACGGAGGCA
Source organism: uncultured Phascolarctobacterium sp. (assembly GCA_949288065.1). Lineage (GTDB taxonomy): Bacteria > Bacillota > Negativicutes > Acidaminococcales > Acidaminococcaceae > Fusicatenibacter_A. The sequence continues at coordinate 87,481 of CASEIL010000003.1, read as the reverse complement.
AGCCATGAACTACGCGGCAATAAAAAAATTTGACGTGGCTAACGGCCCGGGCGTGCGCGTATCGCTGTTTGTAAGCGGCTGCACGCACTACTGTAAGGGCTGCTTTAACCATGAGGCGTGGGATTTTGACTTTGGCCAGCCGTTTGACGCAGCGGCGGAGGAAGAAATTTTAAACGCCCTAAAGCCTGCCTATATTAAAGGTTTTAGCCTTTTGGGCGGCGAACCCTTTGAGCCTGCCAACCAAAAAGCGCTGCTGCCCTTTATGCAGCGCTTGCGCGCGATGTACCCCGATAAAACCGTGTGGTGCTATACCGGCTACGACCTTGAAAAGGATTTGTTAACCGGGCGCCTGTGCGATTATGAAACGACGAAGGGCTTACTGGACTGCATCGACATTTTGGTAGACGGCGAATTTGTGGAAGCCAAAAAGGACCCGAACCTGCGCTTCCGCGGCAGCAGCAACCAGCGCGTAATCCGCCTGCAGGACACCTTAAAAGAAGATAAAATCATCCTGTGGGACGACAACGAAGGCTTATTTGAGCCAGGGAAATAATATTGAAATAAAACTAACGCACTCAGCTTTTGAAGTTGGGTGCGTTTTTGACTAATTTGTTTTAAAATATAAGTAAAGGTAGGTGTAAATTTATGAATAGTGTTTTAATGAAAGATAAAAACAGAAAATTTAATGATGAAACTTTGCAAACAATTAAAAATATTGAGGAAGAAAAGAATCTCAGCCGTAAATTTAAAAGTGTAAAAGATTTAATGGAAGATTTAAAAGCAGATGACAACGAAGAAATGAAATTATATAAAGAAATTTTAAAACGTGAAACAATTTACCAAAAGCTATACAGCGAAGAAGAAGTAATGAAAAAATTTGGTATTGATAAAGTAAATCCTGACGACAGCGAGGTAGAAATTGAGTGATAAAAAGTCGATTAAGAATTACACATACGGTTTTTATTGACAACTCCCCGTGCTAATGGTACACTTTTAGTAATTACAAAAATTTAGCCTGTGATGGGGAAGAGTACTTTTAAAACGCAGCCGATAGCGAGCCGGGGGCGGTGCAAGCCCGGCGGTGTGCATTAAAACGAATGGGCCCCGGAGGCGCGCTGCGAGCCGCGAGGGGTAGCAGTGCCGGGAGTGCTTTGCCCGTTACCCAAAAAGCGGATATCGGCTAAGGCCCGTATCTAAAAGTTGGACTTTACAAGTCAAGCAGGGTGGCACCGCGAAGGTTTACAGCCTTTCGTCCCTACAAGGGGATGGAAGGCTTTTTTATTTACTTGCAAGGAGTGATTGGCATGGAGGATTTGAAGAACGGCAAAAAAATAGTTACGCTTACAGTGGTTAAGCCGACGCAGGAGGGCTACCGCTGGGTGGCCATTACGGCGATGCTTTTGGCGATTGGCATAATTTTACATACAGTTAGCCCTAACGTGGGCGGAGTTACGCCGAACTGGACGATTGCAATGTATTCCATCGTTATTAATTTAACCAACCCTTCGCTGCCGCAGGCGCTGGGCATTGGCTTTATATCGGGCCTGACGCTGGTGCCGTCGTCCAAATCGGCCTTTCCCTTAGGCAACCTTGCCAGCGAAGTGTGCGGTGCGATTGTGTGCTGCCTTCTGGTTAAGGCCATGCTTGCCGTGAAGCTGGAAAACTGGAAGCTGCGCCCCTTTATTACGGGCCTTGCGGCGACGCTGATGAGCGGCGGCGTGTTTACTTTTATTTTAAAGATTGTGATGGGGCTGCCCTTAAGCGTGTGGATGTATGCCATGCTGCCGGTGGTGGCGGTTATCGGCGTGTTAAACGGCAGCATTACGTTTTTGCTGTACGGGCCGGTGCGCAGGCTGTTTTTTGTGCAGGAGGAAGATAACTGATGGAGACCGTGGTAGAGTTAAAAAACTTTTATTTTGCTTATAAAAAGAAAGAGCTTGTGCTGCATGATATTGATTTTAAAATTGAAAAGGGCAGTTTTACCGTTATTGCAGGCCCCAGCGGCAGCGGCAAAACAACGCTGTGCAAGGCGATGGCAGGCATTGTGCCGTTTTACATGGGCGGCGCGTACAGCGGCGACGTGGTTGTGCTGGGCGAAAGCACCAATGGCAAAAAAGTATCGGACATTGCCATGCGCCTGGGGTTGATGCTGGAGGATTACGAAAGCCAGCTTGTTTCGCTCACCGCGGGCGAGGAGGTTGCCTTTAGCCTTTTAAACCACGGCTTTAAGCCGGAGGAAGTTGCAGAGCGCACGCGTAAGGCGCTGGAGGATGTAGGTTTGCCGGGGCGCGAAAGCTACCAGCTGGACGAGCTTAGCGGCGGGCAGCGCCAGCGTTTGCTGCTGGCCTCGGTGCTGGCCGTACACCCGGAAATTATTGTGTTGGATGAGCCTGTTTCAGCGATGGACCCGGACGGCGCTAATTCGCTGTACGAGCTGCTTTACAAAATACATAAGGAATACGGAACGACGATAGTGGTGGTTGAACACCGCATCGACTATTTGCTGCCGTATATGACGGATTTAATTGTCCTAAAAAAAGGACGCCTTGTAACGGCGGATAAGTTTGAAAAAGCGGCCGAGGTAATGTATAAGGACGAGATTCTGCGCCAGTTTGTGCCTGCGTTGTGGCGCATCAAGCTGGGGCTTGAGGAGAAGTTTAACATCCGCCTGGGCGCATGGCGCACCGAAAAAGAGGCGGCGGCAGAATTACAGGCGAAGGGTTTTACAGGGGGTGAGGCGTAATGCTGGAGGCAAAAGAGGTTAACTTTGCGTATTTGCGCGGGCAGCCGGTGCTGAACGATATTGATGTGACGATTGAAAGCGGCGAGTTTGTGGCGCTTTTGGGTCACAACGGCAGCGGCAAAACAACGCTGAGCCGCCTGTTTATGGCGCTGATTCACCCGCGCAGCGGCAAGGTGCTGGTGGACGGCACGGACATTGAAAAGCTGGAGCCTGCCGATTTGGCGGATAAGATTGGCTATGTGTTCCAAAACCCGGATTTGCAGATTTTGGAGGACACGGTTTTTGACGAGGTGGCTTATGGGCCGCGCGCCAAAAAGCTGAGCGAGGCTAAAATTAAAGAGCAGGTTGAGCAGGCGCTGGCAGCCACGGGGCTGACGGAACTGGCAGGCGCTTACCCGCGTTTGCTATCGTTTGGGCAGAAGCGCCGTTTGGGCGTGGCGGCGGCGCTGGCGCTGAACCCGCGCACGCTGATTTTGGACGAGATAACTAACGGACAGGACGCGGTGGAAAAAGAGCGCATGATGAGTTATTTGAAGGCGCTGAACGAGGAAAACGGCATTACGGTAGTTTTAATCTCGCACGATATGGACACGGTGCGCCGCTATGCCAAACGCTGCATTGTGCTGCACAACGGCAATTTGGTGTTTGACGGCACGCCTGCCAAATTGTTTGACGGCAGCCTGAACGTGGAGCGCTGGGGGCTGCGTTACCCGACGGCGTCGGCGCTGGGCAACGCGCTGGGCTTTACGGCGCTGAGCCCGGAGGATTTTTGCAATAAAATTACACTGAAAGGGGCGCAGCAGGAATGAGGATTTCGGCTTTTACACAGATAATTGTAACCATTGCCGTAACGGCGTGGGTGTTTATTTTGCCGGTAATGGCTGTGGCCACCATTTTGGTGCTGGAGCTGGCGCTGCTCCTTTCCATTAAGCACGACCGTATGACGATGGCGGCTATCGGCGGGCTGGCGGTGTTTACGGGCATGATGGTTTTATTGCAGCTGCTCTTTGGTTCTCCGCTGGAAATTGCACTGGTGGGAGGCCTGCGCATGCTGGTGATGACGATGGCGTTTTTGTGCATGCTGGCAGCGACGCGCATACAGGACATTGCGCAGGCTTTGGTAACAAAATTCCACCTGCCGTGCGAATATGCCTTTATGCTGACAACGGCGCTGCGCTTTGTGCCGAACTTTTTGGCGGACAGCACGATTACGCTTGATGCGCAAAGCTGCCGTGGCTATTCCAACCGCGGCAATGCGATAAAAAGGCTTATGTCCTACGTTGTGGTTATCCGTCCGCTGGTTATGCGCGCGGTAGCCAAAAGCGAAACGCTGGCGCTGAGCATGGAGCTGAAAGGCTTCGGCGCTAACACCTACAAAAACATGCCGCAGCAAAAGCTTGCTCTGGCGGATTATGTAGTTTTGCTGGCAGTGGTTGTGCTTAGCAGTTACCCCTTCTGGCAGGAATATGTACCGGCGTTAATGTAAAAATTTATCAGCCCCGGGGCTTTGGCCTTGAGGCTGATTTTTTATTTACGTTGGAGTAGTTTTAGCCTTGCGCGCGGGCGCGGATTTATTTACAATAAAAGTATAAGTATGGCAAAGGCAGGTGGGGCAGGTGGAATTACGCATTTTAAAATACTTTTTAATGGTAGCACGCGAGGAAAACATTACGCGGGCCGCCAATTTGCTGCACGTTACGCAGCCAACATTAAGCCGTCAGCTGATGCAGCTGGAAGAAGAGCTGGGCGTAAAACTGTTTTACCGCACCAGCCACCGCATCAGCTTAACGGACGAGGGCCTGCTTTTAAAGCGCCGCGCGCAGGAAATAACCGAGCTTGCCGAGCGCACCGAGCGTGAGGTATCGCGCCGCGAGGGCAGCCTGATGGGCGAAATTGCCGTCGGCTGCGGCGAAACGCAGAATATGTCGGTGCTGGCGGAGGTTATGGCGGCGTTCCGTAAAAAATATCCGCTGGTGCGGTTTAATGTTTATACCGCCATTGCGGATGACATTAAAGACCGCATTGAAAACGGGCTGTTGGATATGGGGCTGTTAACCGAGCCGGTGGACATTGCCAAATACGAATTTATCCGTATGCCGAAGCGTGAGGAGTGGGGCGTGCTGGTGCGGGAGGATTCGCCGCTGGCGGCTAAGGCTGCCGTGCGCCCGCAGGATTTGGTGGGCGTGCCGCTATTAACCGTTAAGCGCGAGCAGGTGCAGAACGAGCTGGTGAACTGGTTTGGCAGCTATTACGACAAAATGGAAATTGCCGCCGTTTACACGCTGATTTTAAACGCCGCCATTATGGTGCGCAGCGGGGTTGGTGCGGCGCTGAGCTTTGACATTGAAAGCCGTATTTTTGACGATTTGCGCTTTGTGCCGTTTGCGCCGCCGCTGAAAACCGGCACCGTGCTGGCGTGGAAAAAGAGCCAGCGGCTGACGCCGGCGGTGGAGGAGTTTATTAAAGACGTGCGGGCATACGCCGCAGGCATGGCCGGAGATGAAATATAGCGGGTTATACAGGTTTAAAGCTGCGCCTGCATTTTGGCAATAAAAAAGCCGCCCGCTGCATGGGACGGCAGAAAGTTTAAAAGAATATTTATTTTTATGGCACTTTTCCGTAAGGTTAAGTGCTTTTTTATAGCTCGGCTTCGGTAAAGCCTGTAAAATCAAGCGGTTTGCGGCGGTGGTAGGCGGCGTAAAAATATTCGGCAACGCTTTGTACGTCTTTAAAGGCGCGCTGCCACAGCTGCGGCGTGTAGTCGGACTTTGTAAAACCTATTTCAGCCACATACTGCCCTTTAAGCTCGCCCTTGATGGCAATAGCGCACTGAAGAAACCAATAGTCATTTTTATTCACGGGGTTCAGCTGCTCTAAAATAACAAAGCTGTCCGGGTTTGGCGTAAGGGCGTAGAGAATATCTTTAATTTGCCGCGGGGTTGGATTGGGGATTACCGTATCGCCGGTTTTCAGCGTCCAGTGCCAGTCCGCATGGGGCTGCGGCAGCCTGGGCGCCTCCGGTTTTTTAGCCGACAGAAACGAGAACATGCCCTTAAACGAACTGCCGAAGGCGTCGCGGCGCACCCATTTGCCAAACAGGTTCTTTTTATAGTGGCTTAATTCCTCGCGCACCTCGGGGCAATCGCCTGCTTTGTGCAGATATTCAATGCCCTTTTCAATATCCTCCGGGCCGCCTTCGCCGTTACAGTACAGCCAGCCTAACAGGAAAAAGGCGTCGGGGCAGTCCCAGTCGATGCTTTCCAGATATTTGCGCGCCATGGTAAAATCTGTTTCGGTGCCGCGCCCGTAGGCATAGCAGTAGCCAAGGTAATAAGCGCCCCAGTTGCCGGTGGTGCCGCAGTCGTCCGCCATTTTAATCAGCCGAAAGGCTTCGTTGTAATCCTGTTCCACACCGTTGCCGTTAAAATACAGCGCGCCGAGCTGGTTGTACAGGCCTTCTTTCCTTTCAAGGTTGGCGGCGATGCCTTTTTTATAAAATTCAGCGGCGCGGGCGTAATCCTGCTTTACGCCGTTGCCCAGTTCGTACGACCAGCCTGCAAAAAAGTAGGCGCGCGGTTCTCCGGCGGCAGCCGCCTTGCGGAACAGCTCAAAGGCTTCGTCCAGTTTACCGTCGTCGTATAAATCGCAGGCGTACAGGTATTGGTAGTTGGGGTAGCCCCTGGCGGCATAGCGGCGGTTCAGCTCGCGGGCTTTTTCCGGCTGCGGCGCAATTAAATCATATTTGCCGTCCCGATACAGCAGGTAAAGGTTAGCGCCTGCGGTTGCCACGCCGCCGTCGAGCGCTTTGGTATACCAGTCTTCGCATTTTAAAATATTTTCGCGCGCATAAGCGCGGAATTCGTCGTCGCTTTCAAAATTGTCACTGTCTAATTCTTTTATGTCAAGAAAATCGCACCAGTAATATACGTTGCCGATAAGCATCTGGCAAAAAGCGTCGCCGCGCTTGGCTTCTGCCAGCACAAGCTCAAAGGCATCCTCAAGGCTTTCAAAGGGCATAGCCTCTTTAAGTTCGTCATCCATCACGCCGCAGCGCATGGCAATAAGCATGCCGATGGCGCTGCCGTGCAGTACAGCCGCGCGCATCAGGCGGTCGCCTTCCTCCTCGTCAACAGGGAAGCCGTGCCCAACCCAGGTGTATTGCGAACCATACAGGCAGCGCGCAAGCAGGCAGTAAGCATCGGCGTCGTCCTCGGCGCAGGCTTCTTTTAGCAGCTTAAAGCCCTCCTGCCCGCGCCCGGCGGCGAGGTTATAATAAATGCACTGCAAAGCCTGTTCTACTTTGTCACTAAAAAAACGTCCCATATTTTCGCCCCCTCGTTTATGGGTTGTTTGTAGTTACCTTAAGTTTAGCACTATGGCAGGCAATTTACAATTTTTTACAATATAAAAAAGCAGACCTTTATGGGCCTGCTTTTTTGGTTTTCGCTATTTCGTTTTACTCCGCCAGCTGTGCTTTGGTGTAGCTGTAAATTCGCTGCCAAAAGTCGTGCGTGGGCCGGGCGTTGGGGTTGGCCAGCTCAAAGGCGTGGTACAGGCCGGGCACAAGGTACAGCGTGGCAGCGTTGCCGTCCTCCACTAGCTTGTTGGCGTAGGCAAGGTCCTCGTTGGCAAACAAATCAAGGCTGCCCACATAAATCAGCGCGGGCGGCAGGTTGGATAAATCCTCCTCCATGGCGGGGCTAAAATACGGCAGCATTTTGCCGGTAATTTCAGCATCGCCGCGCAGCTTTTGCCACGCAAAGGCATTGGTGGCGCGCGGCCAGCAAATATGCCCGGTGTATTCATCGCTGTAAGGCGATTCCGCCGTGCCGGTGCGGTAATCCAGCATCGGGTAAATTAAAACCTGCCCCTTCAGGAGGATGTTGGCGTTATCGCGGTTGTAAAGCGCAAGGCTTGCCGAAAGCCCGCCGCCTGCACTGTCGCCCATGAGGATGATGTTATCGCCGTCAAGCCCGAGGCTGTGGGCGTTTTGCTTAATGTATAAAAGGCCGTTATAAGCATCTGTAAGCGCTGCGGGGAAGGGTGCTTCGGTGGAAAGGCGGTAATCAACAGTAATCACGGCTGCGTCGGTGTTATCGGCAAGGTTTTGAAAGCGTGCGGTGTAATCCAGCGCTTTGCGGAACAGGTAGCCGCCGCCGTGGGAGTAGTACACCACCGGCAACGGTTTATCAGCACTGCCCGCCGGTCGGTAAACATACAGCGTTACGGCAGGTTCGCCGCCCTGGGCGGGGACAATAACAGTTTCGCGCCCCTGCGCTGTGGTCTCTTGCATGGCGGTTGCGTTAGCAAGGCCGGCGTCGCTGGTGTAGTTAAAAATAAAGCCCTGCGCTGCCGCGCGGTAATCCGGGTGCACGCGGTCAAGATAGGGTATATCCGCCGCCAGCGCCGTGGCAGTGAAGTTAAATAAAACGAGCAGGAAAGCAAGAAGTTTTTTCATAAAATCACCTGCCTGTTAAAATTTGGCGCCGCTGAGAGCGATATCCTGCGGCTTGTTGACGATGAGGGTTTTGCCCGTTACCATGCTTTGCACGGCGTTGTTGTATTCCTGAAAGTATGGGCCTGCAATGTGCGCTTTGTAGGCAGCGTCGTCGGCGTACAGCTCCAGCAGGTGAAAGACGTTGGGGTTATCAGCTTCGGTAGTTGCCAAAAGCGCCAGCACGCCGGGCTCGTTAGCTACGGAAGCGTGCATTTCCTTAGCCAGCACCTTTTTGTAGTCGTCCAGCTGCGCCGGGTCGATAACAAGCCTTGCCATGCGGGGTTTATCGGCAGTGCCGCTAATTTTGCTTTGCAGCAAAAAGGCTTCGGTGTTTAAAATGCCGGTTTTAGCGGCAAGCTGTTTAATTTCTGCCCGGGCGGATTTTATTTTGCCGCTGTTTTGCAATTCGGTGCAGGCGGCTTCGTCTTTATAAATTTCCAAATAGCGCATAACGCCGTTTTCGTCCTCACCGCCGTATACGGCAAGCACGCTCTCGCTTTGCTGCAAAGCGGCGTTGTAGGCGGTTACGGCTTTAAAAAGTGCGGGCGTGTTTTCTGCTTCCGCAGCGTAAACAGACCAGCGCACAAAGGGCTGCGCTTCTGCGGCGTGCGCTGGCAGCGCCTGCAAGCCCAAAATTAACAGCAGGGCGGTTAAAAAGAAGTTTTTCATTGGTGCCTCCTTTATTCAGCCTTCTCTAAGGTTGCGGTAAAATTGCCGCTTTGGGCTTTAATAATTTCCAGCCCGCTTTCCAGCCTGCCGATGGGGATGAGGTTGGGGTCGTCTTTAAAATCCTTGTAAAAAATGCTTAAATTGCCCCACGGCTGATACACGCATAAATCGCCTGCCAGCGGGTGGCAGCCAACGTGCTGGCCATTTTCGTTAAGACGATTGTCAAGGTAAGCAATCTTTTCCATATTGGCAAAATCTTCAAACTCCAGCGTTACGGGCAGGCGGCTGTATAAATCGGCGGCGCTCGGCTCGCTGCGCAGCGTCACCGGCAGTTTGTGCCCGGCTACGTTCAGCACGGCCTTGTATTGTGCGGCGTTTGGCTGTGCCGGTGCGGCCTGCGTATCCTGCGTGCCGCCGCAGGCAGTAAGCCCCAGCGCAGCGGCAAGGCCTAAAAGCAGCAATATTTTCTTCATGGCTATCCCTCCAAATCCTTTTGTTAATTTAATTATAAAAAGCAGGCGGCGCGCCGTCCAATACTTAAATGTTATCCGCAGCTATGCGTTTTGGGTATGGAGTAGCAGGCGGGAGTGCGCTTTAACTTGCAAGTTTAAAAATTTTTAACTACAATTATATTATGGAAAAGAAGGAGGCATGGCTATGAAATACCGTGAACTTGGCAAAACAGGCTTAAAGGTAAGCGAAATCGGGCTGGGCTGCGAGGGCTTTATCGGCAAAAGCCGCGAAGAAACGCAGGAACTGTTTAAGCTGGCGCTGGCTGCCGGTGTAAACTGCATGGATTTGTACAGCCCGAACCCGGAGCTGCACCAAAACGTGGCTGCGGCTGTGGGCGCGCACCGCGGAAATTTTGTTTACCAGGCGCATTTATGCACTGTGTGGCAGGATGGGCAGTATAAGGCAACGCGCAGGCTGGATGAGGTTAAGGCAGCGTTTGAGCTGATGCTGCAAAATTTAAACACGGATTACGTTGATATTGGCATGATTCACTATGTGGATTCGCCTGCGCTGTGGCGCGAAATTGAAACGGGCGGCATTTTAGATTATGCGCTGGAACTGAAAGCGCAGGGCAAAATTAAGCACATCGGCGTAAGCAGCCACAACCCGCTGGCGGCGCTGGAAGCTGTAAGCAGTGGCAAGGTAGAGGTGCTGATGTTCAGCGTGAACCCGTGCTACGATTTGCTGCCCGGCACGGAGGATGTGGAGCAGCTGTGGGCTGAGGAAAGCTACAAAAACAATTTGCTGAACCTTGACCCGAAGCGCGCGGAGCTTTACGAAACCTGCCAACGGTTGGGCGTGGGCATTACCGTTATGAAGGCGTTTGGCGGCGGTGATTTGCTGAGCGAGTTCAGCCCTGCGGGCAAGGCGCTGACGGCGGTGCAGTGTCTGCATTATGCGCTGACGCGTCCGGCTGTGGCGGCGGTAATGAGCGGCGCGCGTACAATGGCAGAGCTGAAAGCCTCGCTGGATTACGAAAAGGCAACGGATGCCGAAAAGGATTATGCAGAGGTTTTTGCAAGCTTCCCCAAAATTAGCTGGGAAGGGCACTGCATGTATTGCGGGCACTGTGCGCCGTGCCCTAAAGGCATCGACGTGGCAACCGTAACCAAATTTTTGAACCTTGCCAAAGCGCAGGGCGAAGTGCCGGAAACCGTGCACGAGCATTACGCAGCGCTTACTGCCCACGCGGGCGATTGCATTGCCTGCGGCGCCTGCAACAAACGCTGCCCGTTTAAGGTAAATGCCGTAGAAAACATGCAAGAAGCTAAAAAAGTTTTTGGGTATTGAGCAAATAATTAAAACAACCTGCTGTTAAAACGGCAGGTTGTTTTTTTGCAATATTGTATTGCGATTGTAAGCACGTTTATATATAATATAAGCACGGAATAAAATTTATTTTTAGAGGGAGGGTTTAAAATGGCTAAAACTGCAAATTTGTATGCCCGCATTGAACCTGATGTTAAAGAGCAGGCTGAAGCTATTTTAAATATGCTCGGCATTTCAGCTTCTAATGCAATTTCCATTTTTTATAAACAAATTATACTTACCGGCGGGTTGCCTTTTGAAGTGAAGCTGCCGAAACCTTTTTTGGATGTTAATGCGATGACGCCGGAGCAGCTTAATGCAGAGCTTGAAAAAGGTTATGCGGATATAAATGAAGGACGGGTACGTCCGGCAGCGGATGTTTTTGCAGATATCCGTAAGGATTTTGGCGTATGAATTATAAAATAAAAATGACCGCTGAAGCAGAAGCGGATCTCCGCAGTATTTTTAAATATATTGCAGTTAATTTACAATCTGTAATAGCAGCAGCCGGACAGCTTGAACGCCTTGAAAAAGCGGTAAATTCACTTGGACAACTTCCGGAAAGATACAGAGTTTACGAAAAAGAACCGTGGCTTAGCCGCAATCTCCGCATAATGCTAGTTGATAATTATCTGGTATTTTATATTCCCGATAATGAAGAATATACTGTAACTGTTATGCGCATTATGTAAGGTGCCTGTGATATTGACAGCAAGTTAGGCGTAAAATATAGTAATTATTAAAAGTACTGTAAAACTCAATAATTAAAAACCTCACGTCAGAATTTTCTGCCGTGAGGTTTTTGTTTTGGAGAGGAAAGTTATGGATATTCAGCTTAAAAATTTGGGGAAAGGTTTTTATTTTGGAAAAGGTTTAAGTGAATTTTAAATTTGGTTTGTTTTGAAGTTTATATTTTGTTGGGGAGGTGTTTGTTGATTTGTTAAAACTGCGTTTTAGCAATTATTTGCTGCTGCTGTTGTCGTCTTCATAGAACGGGCAGCGGTCGCCCCAGTCGCAGTGGCCGTCGTGGTGGTAACGGTCGTAGTGGCGGTCGCGGTCAAAACGGGGGCCGCCGTGGTGTCTGCCGGGGCCGTAGCCACAGTGCAGGCCAAAACCGCGGTGTCCGCGGAACATATCTTTCAATGCCGCCTGTTTTTGTTCTTCCGTCATGCTGGCCCATTTAGCCTTGGCTTCGGCTTCGCGTTTTTCAATAGCCTCGCGTTTTTCAGCGGGCAGCTGCGCTAAAAACTCTTCGCGCATTTGCTGGCGCTGTTCAAATTTTTGCTGCGGGGTCATTTCCCTCCACGCAATGCGGGCGGCTGCGCGTTCAAGGCGCTGCTCTTCGGTTAACTGGGGGCTGCGGAAAGGCATCGGGCGGCGGGCGGTGTCGTCCTCGCTTAAAATTTTTTCTACCTTCTCACGCATGGTCGGCTGTGCGGCTTCGGTTTGCCCTGCTGCAAAAACCGGCACGCTGATGGCGGTGATTAAACCTGCTACTACTAAAGTTTTGAATAATTTGCTTTTCAACATTTGTCGTCACTCCTTTTATTTATGCTTGTTGTTATCTTTTAGCTTGGTTTTATTGTACAGGAAGGTTATGGCAAAAATATGGCAAAAAAATTTTATTTTCGGGCAGTTTTGCCATAAATTTTTTGCATTTGTTTGTTATTATTATAACGCAAAAGCGGATGCCGCGCCATCAGCCGCAAGGCTTTTAAAAAGGGCTGCTTTAGTTGTATAATATAGGTAGCTCTTTTGGGAAAGGATGATGGCAGTGGCAAAAATGCTGATTGCTGATGACAATAAACAGATTACCTCGATTTTGGCCGGTTATGCCCGCAAGGAGGGCTTTGAGCCGGTGGTGGCGCTGGACGGAGAGGAGGCGCTGCGCCTGTTTGACGCTAACGAGCCGGATATTGCCATGGTGCTTTTGGACGTGATGATGCCGAAGGTGGACGGCTTTGAGGTGTGCCGCCGTTTGCGGGCGAAATCGCTGGTGCCGGTAATTATGGTTACCGCGCGCGGCGAGGATTTTGAAAAGATTATGGGGCTGGATATCGGTGCTGACGATTACATTATTAAGCCGTTCAGCGCGGGCGAAGTTATGGCGCGTGTGCGCGCGATTTTGCGCCGCATGCAGCCGCGTGAGGAAAAAACGGCCCGCAACACTTACAGCTATGATAATTTGCTGATTGATTTGGACAAATATGCCGTAACGGTGGGCGGCGAGGAGGTGCCGCTGACGAAAAAAGAGGTGGAGCTTTTGTGGACGCTTGCTAAAAACAGCAGCAAGGTGTTCTCGCGCGACAACCTTTTGGACAGCTTATGGGGCTATGATTATTACGGCGACAGCCGCACGGTAGATTCGCACATTAAGCGTATGCGCGCCAAGCTGGATAAGCTGAGCCACCCGGGCTGGGAAATTAAAACTATTTGGGGCGTAGGGTACAGATTTGAGGAGAAAGCCCATGCATAACAAAATTGCTTTAAAGCTTACTTTATATTTTGCCGCCGTGCTTTTGGTGTTTGCGCTGGTGGTGGGCGGCAGTTTTGCGCATTTTTTCCGCGCTCATACCATTGAAATGAAGCAGACGGAGCTTGAGCAGCGTGCCGTGCGCATTGCCGAGGTGCTGAGTGAAAACGCCCGTTGGCTGGAAAGCCGCGGCGGCATTGCCAATACGCGCTTTATCGGCTACATTAACAACATTACAATGGAGGACGTGTGGGTTGTTGACAGCGCGCGCGAGCTGAAGCTGCCGCAGCGGATGAACCACCACATGGGGCACCGCCGCCGCATGATGCAAAGCCAGATGACGGAACTGCCGCCGCAGCCGGAGCCGCCGAGGCGCAGCATCAGCTTTAACGAGCTGCCGGAAACGACAAAAGGCTGCGTGGAAAGCGCTTTTGGCGGCAAAGTATCGGTTGCCGAGGATTTTAACCCCGTGCGCGAGGAGATTATGCTGTGCGCTGCCGCGCCGGTGTACGATGAAAACGGCAGCATCAGCGCCGTTGTACTTTTGCACTACCCCGTGCAGGGCTTGCAGTCCGCAACGTGGGAGGGCGTAAAAATACTGCTCCTTTCCTGCGCGATTGCGCTTTTACTGGTATCGTTTTTAAGCGTGCTGTTCAGCTGGAAGTTTACCAAACCCTTAAACCGCATGAAGGCAGTAGCACAAAAAATGGCGGAACACGATTACACCGAGCGCTGTAACATTAAACAGAAGGATGAAATCGGCGCTTTGGCGGATACGCTGGACGAACTGGGCAACCGCCTGCTCGACGCCGACGAAGCCGGGCGCAAGCTGGAAAAACTGCGCCGCAGCTTTATTGCTAACATATCGCACGAGCTGCGCACGCCGGTAACGGTTATCCGCGGCAGCCTGGAGGCTTTAAACGATAAGGTGGTAACCGAAAAGGACGAGGTTGAGCAGTATTACCAGCAAATGCTGAAGGAAAGCCTGTTTTTGCAGCGGCTGATTAACGATTTGCTGGATTTGTCGCGCTTGCAGAATACGGACTTCCCCATTGAAAAGGAAATGATTAATTTGTGCGACGTGGTGCAGGACGCAGCGCGCGCCAGCAAGCAGCTGGGGCAGAAAAAGGACGTGCATGTGAGCGTTAAGCTGGATAAAAACCTGTATTTGCTGGAGGGCGACTATGGACGCCTGCGCCAGATGCTGATGATATTTTTGGACAACAGCATTAAGTTCAGCCAGTCGGGCGGCGAGGTGGAGCTGTGTCTGCGCGGCGACCGCCTGACGGTGACGGACCACGGCCGCGGCGTAAAGCAGGAGGATTTGCCCTATGTGTTTGAGCGCTTTTATAAAACGCGCGGCGAGGCAAACAAAAACGGCAGCGGGTTGGGGCTGGCTATTGCCCGGGAAATTGCCCTGCGCCACGATATTAAGGTGAGCATGGAAAGCGTGCCGGACGACGAAACGACGGTGATTATGGTTTTGCCGCCGGAAAGAAAGGATGCGGAAAATGAAGTACGGATGTGAGGGTAAGCGTGCCGTCATCAGCGGCGGCACCAGCGGCATAGGGCTGGCCGTTGCCAAAACGCTTTTGGCGGACGGCGCAGAGGTGTGGCTTTTGGCGCGGCACGAACGCCCGGAGCTTATGGCAAAGCTGCAAAACGCTTATGCGGATAAAGTACACTTTATTGCCTGCAATGTGGCAAAGGTAAGTGACTGTAAGGCTGCGGCGGCAGAGATAAAAAAGCACGGCAGCATCGATTTTTTAGTAAACAGTGCCGGTATTTACAGTGAGCAGAGCGTGGAAATGCTGACGGAAGCGGAGTTTGACGAAATATTTAACGTGAACATAAAGGGTACGGTGTTTTTAACGCAGGCGCTGCTGCCGCATTTTGCGGCAGCGGGCGCGGTGGTAAACGTCGCCTCGGACGCAGGTATTAGCGGCAACTATGGCTGCGCTGCTTACTGCGCCAGCAAGGGTGCCGTGGTGGCGTTTACCCGCGCCCTGGCGCTGGACACAGCGCCGCGCCTGCGGGTGAACTGCGTGTGCCCGGCGGATATTGCAACGCCGCTGCTTGAAAAGCAGCTGGCAGCGGCAAACGGCAGCTATACGCTGGCTGACGTGGCGGAAGCGTACCCCATGGGGCGCATCGGCACGGCAGAAGAAGTGGCGCACGTTATCTGCTCGCTGCTTTCGCCAGCCAACAGCTTTATGACAGGCAGCATTATCGCCGTTGACGGCGGCTTAACGGCAAAGTGAAAACAAATTTAATTTTGGAGTAAAACGATGACTTTAGGATATGTTTTGGCAGCGGTAATTTGCCTTGACCAGGCTTACCGCTCGGTAAAGCAGTTGAAAAAATATAATAGCACAATGTTTGCTAATGTGTTAAAATATTATTTGTTTGTGTTCAGCAACTGCCTGAACATTATCAGCGTGGCGCTAATTGCTTATGGCATTTTTAAAAACCACGGCTTAATTTTGCCTGCCTGCATTTTATGGCTGTTTAACTGGCATTTGTTTACTTATTATGCAGTGGAAATAAATAAAAACGCCGGTAAAAACCTGATAAGCATTATCAGGATCCTTACGGGCGTTTTGGTGGTGCTGGGCATTGGCGCGCAGGCATTTGGAATTTTTAATTAATTTTGTGGAGGTAACAACCTGTATGATTATTACCGAAATTAAGGACAGAAACGAAAAACTGGTAGCAGAACTGGTAGATGTGTGGGAGCGTTCCGTTAAGGCGACGCATTTATTTTTAAGCGAGGCAGAAATTGCGCAGATTAAAACCTATGTGCCGCAGGCTTTGGGCGGCGTGGCGCACTTAATGGTGGGTGAGCTGAACGGCAAATCCGTTGCCTTTATGGGCATTGAAGAAAATAAAATTGAAATGCTGTTTATCGCGCCGGAGGAGCGCGGCAAGGGTTTGGGCAGGCAGCTTGCAGAATATGCCTTTGCAAAGTTTAACGTGACCGAGGTTTGTGTAAACGAGCAGAACCCGCAGGCGCACGGTTTTTATGAGCGTATGGGCTTTAAGGTATATAAACGCACGCCGCTTGACGAGCAGGGGCAGCCTTACCCCTTGTTATACATGCGCCGAGAGCAAAATTAAAACTGCATTTGCAAAAAAACTAAAAGTGTTGTATAATGCAAAAAGAGAGATTTACTGATGTTTGCCCGTCAGTCTATCACCTCCGAAATGGAGGAACCGACCATCAGAAATCTCTCTTTTTGCAGTAACTATTATAACACACCACATCAAAAAAGCAATTACTATCCTTAAAAATGGACAGTAATTGCTTTTTTAGTTTGAGTTAGTTATTTGTTTCAGTAATTTTTGCCAGTACGCCGTCCAGCCATTCGCCGCTAAAGGCTTCAATGGTGCCCTTATCGCAGGCGGCTGCAAGCTGCGGGTCAATCGGCAGTTTGGCAACGGTAGCTACGCCGTGTTTTTGGGCAATTTCATCAATATGGCTTTCGCCGAACACGCGTATTTCTTTGCCGCAATCGGGGCAGGTAATGTAGCTCATGTTCTCAACCAGCGCTAGCACGGGCACGTCCATCATTTTCGCCATGTTAACGGCTTTTTCTACAATCATGCCTACCAGTTCCTGCGGGGATGCAACAATAACGATGCCGTCCACCGGGATGGACTGGAACACCGTCAGCGCCACGTCGCCGGTGCCGGGCGGCATATCGATGAACATATAATCAACGTCGCCCCAGATAACGTCCGTCCAGAACTGTTTAACCGCGCCGGAAATCAGCGGGCCGCGCCATACAACCGGGTCAGTTTCGTTTTTCATCAACAGGTTAAGGGACATTACCTCAATGCCGTTTGCCGTTTTAACAGGGAACAAGCCCCATTCGCTGGCTTCGGCGTGGCCGTGCAGCCCAAAGGCTTTTGGTATGGATGGGCCGGTAATATCGGCGTCCAAAATGGCAGTTTTATAGCCCTTGCGCTGGGCGGATACCGCCAAAAGCGAAGTGATGAGCGATTTACCGACGCCGCCTTTGCCGCTGACAACGCCGATAACCTTTTTAATATGGCTCATCTCGTTTGGTTTTTCCAAAAAGCTTTCTTTCGTTCTTTCGCTGCAATTTTCGGTGCAGCTTTCGCAGTTATGCGAGCAGTTTTGTGTCATTGCTGTGCCCTCCCGCAGCGGCAGTCTGCCGCCGTAATTTATCGTTAGTGTAGTTTTACTGCTTATAAATTTCAGCATAGCACTGCTTTGGGCATCTGTCAATATCGCCGCTAAGGCGTGGTAAAATAAAAAGCAATTACTATCATAAAGACAGTAATTGCTTTTGTTCAAGATGTTTTAATAACCAAATACACTGCGGTACAGACGGTATTCTGTATTGCAGGGGTTGCCGGGTGCAAAAAACATTTCGCCGCGTTCCAAATCCATAATAATACTGAAAATCGTGCCAAGGCGTTTGCCTTCCGGTTCCAGCATATCCTCATGGCGGCAAATGCTGTCGGGGTAACTGGTGTGGTCTGCCAGCATGGTTTTAATATCAGAAATTTTTATCTTTTGCCCGTTCAAATCCTTAATCATCTTGCGCATTCTGCCGTAGCGTAAAAAGCTGTCCGGCAGGGCAATGCGGGTAGTGTCTTTAACATAATCCAGCCTTGGGGCGATAAAATGGTTGGTATGTACCAGCCAGCCGTCCTCGGCGTATAATGCGTCAAAATCCGCGGGGCCAATTTCAAGGCTTACGCCTTCGCCTTTATGGCTGGCAATCATAAAGTGTGCGCAGCACGACAGATTCATGCAGGTAGTGGCACGAATCATGTCGGAAAGCGTCCAGCTGTCCAGCATTCCGCGCATGGCGATGTGCAGGGGCAGCACCTTGCCTTCCACCTTTTTATCAGATGCCAGTGCGTTAAGTGCAACTCCTAACCCAGCCGTATTGTAGCCGATTTTGCCGATAATGCCTGCTTCCGTAACCATGGTAATATCGGGTTTGTCTTTTTGGTCAATATATAAAATAATACAGCCTTCCTGTTCGGTCATCTTCCAGTCCCAGTTTTGCCCCAGCAGGGTGGTGCCGGTGGCGGTCATTTCCGGCGTAAATACAAAAGCGGTGCAGCCGCCGTCAATGCTGCTTTCTACCTGCGAGCCCTGCAAAACAATTTCGCTGCGTACATTCAATGCCAAAATTTCTTCCAGCTTGTAGCCGCTGCCTTCGGCAATACCGCGTATTTCTTCCGTATAGTCGGGGTCGTATTCGTCGATAGTGGGGATAAAAGTCAGCGCGTAACGGCAGGCAGCGTCCCAGCTGATGCCGGAATAATCCCAAAACATTGCCTTATAGGTAGTGATGCTGACGTCAATTTGTTCTTTAGCCTGGCTGCCGTGCGTATATCCTATTTCATACGGCGTGCCGCTGGCTTTAATTACAGGGAAAAGTTCTTTTTTGCGCATTTTGTTCACCTCGCTTATAAAGGACGGGACCCGCCAAAAGCGGCGAATCCCGTGTTAATGCAATTATTTATCGTCGGGCAGAAAGGCTGCGCCGATTTCGGCGGCGGTAGCAAACCAGGCTCCACGTTCTGCCATATAGTTAATCAGTTTTTCGTACATCTGAATCATGTGTGCACGCCCGATTGTTTGCGGATGCGTGGTTAAAATGTAGCACGCGCCTTCAAGCTGGCAGGCATAATCGAAGATGGAAGCCCAACGGTCGAAAATATCTTGCGCGGGGCGCTGGCCTTCCTGCCCGCCGGTTAAATATTCCGTTTGTGGGAAATCATCAAGGAACCATGATACAGGCAATTCTAAAATTTTAGAAGGTTCGCCGAATTCATTCGCGCGGTCGGAATGAGGAATTACCGGGCGCGGATAGTACGGGTGCAGGTCATTGCCCATCAGGCTGCTGTCATATAAAAAGCCGTTTTCTTCCAGAATTTTCATCGTATTAGGGCTGAAATCCCAATAAGGCGAGCGGTAAGTAACGGGCTTCGGCGCGCCGATTTTAGCCAGCGATTCCAGCGCCATCTGCATAACTTTTGTTTCCTGCTCATAAGTGCTGTTGGTAGGGTTTTCGTGCACATAGCCGTGGCAGCCTACTTCATGCCCTGCGGCGATAACTTCCTTGCAAATATCGGGGAAGGTATCGGCTGTATGTCCGGGAATAAACCAGCTTGTTTTAACATTGTACTTTTTAAATAATTCCAGCAAACGCGGTGCGCCAACTTCTGCACCGAATTCGCCGCGGCTCATATAAGCGGGGGAAAGAAGGTTAAAGGAACCGTCCCAAATGCTCTGTGCATCAAAATCGCAGCCAAGGTTAACTGCTACTTTTTTCCCTGCTGGCAGTTTAATTTTTCCGGTTTTCTGCATGATAAATACCTCCTTAAAATTGCGGGTGACAATCATCAAGATATAAAAATTTCCGGAAATGTAGTTTTAAATCATAGCTATGAAAAATTTGACATGAAAGAATAAATATGGTAAAAGAATAATATAAAAAAGTAAATAATACCCAAAAATAACGCAAATATTAACTTAAATTGTTAAATAATTTATTCTTTATAATAATGATAACACAAAAGAATACAGCAGAGAAGTTCAAAAAACGGATAGCAAATACATCGTGTTAAGGATAAACTTACATCAAAGCAGACAGGAGGGCGGCAATTTTGTATAATAAACATCTTGACACTTTTATTGATGTAGTAGAGGCGGGCAGCTTTTCTGCAGCGGCAGAAAAAACGTACAGGTCGCGCACAGCGCTGATACAGCAAATAAATTTATTGGAAAAAGAATTGGGCTTTTGTGTTTTTAAACGTACTAACAGAGGCGTGGAAATTACAGAAGCCGGGCAGTATTTATATGGTGAAGCCAAAAGGCTGATAAAAACAAGCAGCCAGGTTTTGGAAAAGTGCCGCAGTATTGAAAAGAATGCCAATAATACTATAAAAATCGGCACGCTGCCTAATTTTAAACCGGTGGTATTGCCAAAAATGTGCCGCTGTTTTATGGAATTGTATCCTGATATAAGGATACAGTTTGCAGAGTATTCTTTGGAAAAATATTTTAAAAATTTTATGACAGGGCACTTTGATATAACTACGGAATATATGAGTGGTTATGTTTTTGACGGGCCGGATTATAATTTTGTAAAGCTGACGCAGGACAGGCATTGCTGCGGCGTTGCGGCAACGCACCGGTTAGCAGGCAAAAAAAGGCTGTCTGTACATGATTTGGAAGGCGAGCGCATAATTTTATATGCCAAGGGAATTACGCATGCAGATGATTTACTGCATGATCATCTTTTAAGCAATTTAAAAAGAGCGCGCCTTGTGAATATCACAGAATACAGCAGTTCTTTGCCGATGAAGTGCGAGCTGGACGGCAGTGTTTTGGTGTACTATTCCATGTATTACCAAAGCTTTGAGCCGCTTATAACAATACCGCTTGAGGTTGATTTCCCGATAGATATCGGACTTGGTTATAAGGCAAATGCTAAAGAGCCGGTAAAGAAATTCATTGCTTTAGCGGAGCAAATGTTTTGTAATAAAAAATAAACAGTGTTTTTAAAATTAATTACCGTTCGCCTGTGTGCGGCGGTAATTTTTATTTTGTATATTATATATAGGAAGGAAGTTGCACCAGAAAAAATTTTTCTGAAAATTTGCTGAAATATTATTGACTTAGTAGGAATTAGCCAGTAAAATAATGGTGCTGAGGTTTATTTAAGATTAAGTTTTAGTTAAACATTATTAATTTAAGGCGCAGCCTTAGTATGGGAGGGTACGCTATGACGAAAAAATTATTATCTTTATGGGCTTTTGTGCTGGCTTGGGCACTGCCGCTGCCGGTGTTTGCAGTCGGGCTTAACGGCGCGGAGCTTTCTATTGGCTGGGTGCTGCCGTTTGCGGGCATTTTGCTGTGCATTGCCATTTGCCCCTTGGCGGTGCCGCATTTTTGGCACGGCAACTATGGCAAGGTAGCAGTGTTTTGGGCGCTGGCAACCGCGGTGCCGCTGTTTGTGCTGTACGGCGGCAGTGTGGCGGCGGGCAGCGTGGCGCACGCGCTGATTGGCGATTACATTCCGTTTATTATTTTTGTGGGCGCGCTGTACACGGTGGCGGGCGGCATTCACATCCGCAGCAGTTTTACCGGCACGCCGCTTACAAATACCGGCTTTTTGGCGCTGGGCGCGGTTTTGGCTAACATTATGGGCACGACTGGGGCGGCAATGCTGCTCATCCGTCCGCTGATTGCGGCTAACGAGCGCCGCCGCTATGTAATGCACACCTTTGTGTTTTTTATTTTCATCGTGGCAAACATTGCAGGCTCGCTTACGCCCTTGGGCGACCCGCCGCTGTTTTTGGGCTTTTTGCGCGGAGTAGAGTTTTTTTGGACGACGGAGCACCTGCTGCTGCCGATGCTGACGGCGGTGGGCACGCTGCTGGCGCTGTACTTTGTTGCCGATACGGTACTATTTAACAAGGAAAAGGCTGAGTTTTTGCAGGCAGAAAGCAGCCGCACGAAAGAGCCCTTCGGCGTGGAGGGTAAGGTAAACTTTTTGCTGCTGGGCGTAATTATTGCTGCCGTTTTAATGGCAGGCGTGTGGGACAGCGGCGTGGAGCTTACGCTTTTGGGCGTGCATTTAACCGGGCAGGGGCTTTTGCGCGACGCTATTTTCCTTGCGGCGGCAGGTGCATCCCTGGCACTTACGCCTAAGGCTGTGCGCACAGCTAACCAGTTTACCTGGGAGCCGGTGATGGAGGTTGGCAAGCTGTTCTTTGGTATTTTTGTTACCATTGTGCCGGTGCTGGAGATGCTGAAGGCTGGCATGGCAGGTGCGTTTGCGCCGGTAGTGGCCATGGTTACCAACGCCGACGGCACTGCCAACAACGCCATGTATTTTTGGATGACAGGCGCGCTTTCGGGCTTTTTAGATAACGCGCCGACGTATCTGGCGTTCTTTAACATGGCGGGCGGCGACGCTGCTGCGCTGATGACAGAGGGCGCGCTGACGCTGACGGCAATTTCCATGGGCTCGGTGTTTATGGGCGCCAACAGCTATATCGGCAATGCGCCGAACTTTATGGTAGTGGCCATTGTGCAGAACCGCGGGCTGAAAATGCCATCCTTCTTCGGCTATCTGTTGTGGAGCGTGGGCATTTTAATCCCTATCTTCCTTTTGCTGACCTGGCTGTATTTAATTTAAAACAAAAATTAAGCGCTGCTCATACGGGCAGCGCTTTTTGTGTTATTCTTCCATTCTTTCAACTTTAATAATTACCGGGCGCAGGCCGTCGTTGCAGGAGCATATCGCCACGCCCTTGTGCTTCGGGTCAATCCAGTCGTCAAAATACCAGCCTTCTGCGCCGTTCGCCAGTGCAAAAACGTACTGGTAAATTGCCTTCCACGCTTCGTCGCAAAAGCCCTCAGGCTTGGCGTAATCGGCATAAAATACCTGCCCCTCCTTCATCAGCGGGCACGGGCCAAAGCCGGGTATGCCATATTCTTTGGCTAAATCCTCCTGCAAGGTGGTTTTTAAAACGGTCAGCTTACATTTTTTCATCATGGCTGCCACACTCCTTTGTTGCGCTTTTGTTACCACTATTATATAATTAAACTAAAATTATAGTAAGTACGCACTTTTTAAACATATACTATCTTTAAGGAAAGTGATATTATGAGCATGGCAACCTACGAAAACCGCATTAAATCCTTGCAGGATACACCCTTTGGTTATACGCTTTCAATGCTGGGCGGCAAATGGCGGCTGGTTATTTTGTACTGGCTGGTGGAATATGACTGCATCCGTTTTAACGAATTGCAGCGTAAAATCGGCACCATAACCTACAAAACGCTCAGCACACAGCTGAAGGAAATGGAACGCGACGGGCTGATTGTGCGCCGCGAATATCCGCAAATCCCACCCAAGGTGGAATACAGTCTTTCAGAGAAAGGGCGCTCGCTGCTGCCAATAATGGAAGCCATGTGCGAATGGGGCACCAAAAACAGAGCAAAATAAAAGCGTTGCCGTTTGGCAGCGCTTTTTGCGTATATGGTTAAATTTTTACAGGTTGTACTTTGTTGCCGTGGGCGGCGATGAGTTTTAATAAATCCGCCGTTTTTAAAAAGATGGTGGCGGTGTTATCGTTAGGGTGCACGCCGATAAGGGCGTCCGGCGCTAAAAGCTCCTCGTCAATAAAAAGCTGTACCTTGCATTCAGCGTCGTTTAAAAGCCCCAGCGGCGTTACGGAGCCGGGCGTTAAGCCCAAATACGCCAGCAAATCAACGTCGCTGGCAAAGCTTAAACGTCGCGTGCCGTAGTTTTGGCGGAACTCGTTTAAATCCACGCGCTTGCTGCCTCTAACGGTAATCAGGTAATAATTGCGCTTTTTGTCGTCGCGCACAAACAAATTTTTGGCGTCGGCTTCGGGGTGCGGCAGTTCCACCTCGCTCATCTCCGCCATGTTGTACACAGCCTTGTGGTTCACCAGTTCATATTTAATGCCTTGTGCGTTTAATAAATCGTAAATTTCGTTTTTGTCCATTTTATTACTCCCTTATCCCGCCGGGGCGGATTTATTGCAAATTGCTGTTAAACGGCGCGTGCAGGGTTTCCTTGCTTAAAAGTTCCTCCAGCTTTTTGGCAATTTCCTCCACAATTAAGTGGCAGGGGTTGTCATAGCCGGGTATTTCCAACTGGTGCAGGCTGGTGCATTGCAGCGTGCCGAATTTTTCGATAACGAAATCCGTCAGCTCGCACACCAGGCTGTAACCGTGAAAGTTTTCGCTATCCTGCTGGCCGTCCTGCGTGGTAACAAGGCCGATAATGCCCACAGCGACGGTGAACGCGCCGCAGCACGAAAGCTGCGTTTGCATGCCGATGCCCATAATGGCAAACATTTTGCGCGTCTCCTCCGGCAGGTTCAGGTGGTAATATTCGTTGCAGGCCTTAAACATCGCCTCGGCGCAGCTTAAATCCGTGTCAACGTGGTATTTGTTAACAAGTTCGTAAAGCTTCATGGGTTTGCTCCTTTTATAATTGCTTGCGCAGATAAACCATATCTTTCAGCAGCACGCCGCCGTCGTAGATGGGGTGGCTGTAATTATCGGTAAAAAAGTTTTTGATGACGTGCGAGCGCGTAAAGCCGAGCTTTTGGTAAAACGGCAGGGTAGCTGGGCTGTCGCCAGTGCCAACCTGCAAGGTTTTGAAGCGGTTTTTGTATTCAGCTTCAATAAACCGCACCAGTGCTTTGGCATAGCCGCGGCGCTGAAACTGCGGCTGCGTGGCAAGATTTTTAAGCTCTAAAATGCCACCGCCTTCATCCGTTACGATACATTCAGCCTTCACGCTGCCGTCGTCCAGCACATACATGGTGCCGCGCTCTAAATAGCGGTCAAGCATGGCTTCTTCTTCATCTGCCAAAAGCAGCAGCGGCAGGTAGCGCTTTTTGTTGTTGGTAATTTTGGTGATGTGCATGTTATCCTCACTTTTTAATATATGGCAGGATGATGCTGGTAAGTATCAATAGCAGCCCCAAAAGGTTCAGTATGCCAAAGGGCTCGCCCAGTACCGTTACGCCTAAAAGTACGGCAATGGCGGGGCTGACGGCGCAGAACAATCCCGCCCTGGCGGCGGAAACACGGCTTTGCGCCACGGGCTGCAGGGTAAAGCCAAAACCTGTGCAAACTACAACAAGCAATGCCAGCATCAGCCATTCGGCGGAAGTGGCTGGCAGGGAAGGTGCCTCTAACAGCAGCGTGGCGGCAAGTGCGAGCGCGCCCATGGTGCCGACCTGCACAATGCCGATGCCGAGCGTGTTAGTGCTGTTTTGCGTTAGCCGCTGCGTAATGATGATGGCGGCGGCATAGCAAACGCCGGAAAGCAGCCCCAAACTAAAGCCACCGCTAAGCCCGCCGGCGCTGAGTGCCAAAAGTATAACTCCCAGCATGGCAAGCCCCGTGCTGATAATCGTGGTTTTGCCGGGGTAAATTTTAAACAGAATAAGCTCCAGCAGCGGCACAAAGATGATGGCACAGTTTTCCAAAAGCGATACCAGCGACGATGCGGCCTGCGTAAGGGCCAGCATCTCGCACGCCATAGTAATAAAAAACGCCGTGCCGATGGCAAAGCCAGCCATAAGGCTGCGCATATCCAGCGTGCGCAGGGATTTGTTAAAAACAAGCGCCAAAAGCGCGAAAGCTATGATAAAACGCACCGCCAAAAGGTTGAAGGGCGCCATGCCTTCCAGCAACATTTTGTTAAAAATAAAGCTGGTGGCGCGTGCGGCGATGACGGCTATTAAAAGCAGCTCGTAGGTGCGGGATTGGTTTTGCGTACTAACGCCTCCAATAATATAGTAGTGAGTTTATTATAGCATAAGTAGGCGGGGGTTTAAAACTTATCTGTTTGCCTGAGGGAAATGTGCTGCATTTACAACGCCTATTCTGTTAAAAACTTAACAAAAATAGCCGCTGCTTTAAAAATATTACTGCTACATAAAAATTTTGTATAAATTTACAGGCAAAAGGGCTATAATATGGATATGATTTTACTTTTTGGGGGGAGATATAGTGGATAAAAATTTGCCCATTGGGGTAATGGATTCCGGTGTGGGCGGCTTAAGCGTACTGAAGGTTTTGCAAAAAGCGCTGCCGCACGAGGATTTTTTATACATTGGCGATACGGCGCGCACGCCTTACGGACAGCGCACGGAGGCGGAGATACGCGCGATGGTGCGCGAGATGACGGACTGGCTGGACGCTAAGGGCGTTAAGCAGCTGGTGGTTGCCTGCAACACGATAACTGTTTTAGGCACAGAGAGCATAAAAAACGGCTATGCGTTTGACGTTATCGGCATGAGCAAGGGCGCGGAGCTGGCGCTGAGCACTACCAAAAATAAAAAAATCGGCGTTATGGCCACGCCGTTTACGGTGGCAAGCGGTGCGCACAAGGCTGCCGTGCAGGCGTTGGATGCTTCTGCCGAGGTTTTTGCGCAGGGCTGCCCCAAATTTGTGCCGCTGATTGAAAGCGGCGTGTTTGAGGGCGAGGCTGTTCAAAGCGCCGTTGCGGAATACGCTGCGCCGCTGAAGGCTGCGGGCGTCGATGTGGTACTGTTATCCTGCACGCATTTTCCGTTTATCCGCCCGGCGGTAGAGGCTGAATTTGGCGAAGGCGTTACAGTTTTAGACCCGGCCGAGGCTACTGCCTTGCAGGCAAGGCTTTATTTAGAGCGCGCGGGGCTGTTGAAAATGCAGGGCACCGGGCACGCCGAGGTTTGCTTTACGGCGGATGCGGCGCGCGGCAGGGCGATTGCGCAGCACATGCTGGATACGGAGCGGTGCAGCTTTAAAGAGGTAAGCCTTAAATAATGTATACATTTTTATATGGCAGGAATTTATAAATTTTTGCCTAATTATAAATATATTACACGTTTAACGATTTATAGTTTATGGGGAGTGGTTTAAATGTTTAACCGCAATATTTTAGGGGTGCTGGCAGCGCTTTGCGTAATGCTGCTGCCTCAGCCTGCGTACGCTGCGGGCTTAAGCGGCGGCGAGCTGTCGTTTTACTGGGCAATTCCGTTTATCGGCGTTTTGCTGTGCATAGCAATCTGCCCGCTGGCTGTGCCGGAATTCTGGCACCATCATTTTGGCAAGGTTGCCGTTTTTTGGGCTCTGGCCGTTGCCATACCGATGGTTGTGGTGCATGGCGGGGGCGTGGCTGTTAATTCCATCGCGCACGCGCTGATTGCCGATTACATTCCGTTTATTATCTTCGTCGGCTCGCTGTATACGGTTGCCGGCGGTATTCACATCCGCTCAAGCTTTATCGGCCGCCCGGCCGTAAACACGGCGTTTTTGGCTTTGGGCGCAGTGTGCGCCAACATTATGGGCACCACCGGCGCGGCGATGCTGCTCATCCGCCCGCTGATTGCCGCCAACGCGCACAGGCGTTACGATATGCACACCTTTGTGTTCTTCATTTTTATTGTGGCAAACATTGCAGGCAGCCTTACGCCTTTGGGCGACCCGCCGCTGTTTTTGGGCTTTTTGCGCGGGGTTGAGTTCTTTTGGACGACCGAGCATTTAATTGTGCCGATGGCGACCGCCGTTGGGCTTTTGCTGTTAATTTATTTCATTACCGATACCATTCTCTTCAATAAAGAAAAGGACGAGTTCCTTGAAAAAGAATCGCACTACCCTAAAGAACCGTTCGGCATCGACGGCAAAGTTAACTTTTTGCTGCTCGCAGTTATCGTCGGCGCTGTTTTAATGGCAGGCGTATGGCAAAGCGGCGTATCGTTTGAAATCCTCGGCGTGCATTTAGCGGGCGAGGGCGTGCTGCGCGACGTTATTTTCTTAATCGCCGCAGGGCTTTCGCTGAAGCTGACGAGCAAAGAGGTGCGCGAGGCAAACCAGTTTGGCTGGGACCCGATTTTGGAAGTAGGCAAACTGTTCTTCGGCATTTTTGTAACCATTGTGCCGGTGCTGGAAATGCTGCGTGCAGGCATGGACGGTGCTTTTGCGCCGGTGGTTGCGCTGGTTACTAACCCCGATGGCAGCGCTAACAACGCCATGTATTTCTGGATGACGGGCGCGCTGTCGAGCTTCCTTGATAACGCACCGACCTATCTGGCCTTCTTTAACCTTGCCGGCGGCGAGGCTCAGGTTCTGATGGGCGAGGGCGCCAAAACGCTTATGGCCATCTCCATGGGCGCAGTATTTATGGGCGCCAACAGCTACATCGGCAATGCGCCTAACTTTATGGTGCTTTCCATCGTGCAGGAGCGCGGTTTAAAAATGCCTACCTTCTTCGGCTACCTGTTGTGGTCGGGCTGCATTTTAATCCCTACCTTCCTGCTGTTAACCTGGCTGTATCTTTTGTAAAAGCGGCTTAAAAACAAAATAACAAACTGCATTGCAAAGGTAAAATTTATAACTTTTGCAGTGCAGTTTTTGCGTTTGGGTAAATTTTGTTTTATAATGTAATTAGTAAAACCTAAGGAGTAAAAAGTGTCTTTTAAAAGCGGTGTTCTTTTAATTTTGGCGTCCGCGGCAGCGTGGGGGCTGGGCGGAGTGTGCGGGCAGTATCTGTACCAGTTCCATGCGGTTACAGCCCCGTGGCTGATTGCGGTGCGGCAGGTGCTGGCAGGCCTTATCTTTTTGGGGTATCTGCTTTTGCGCGGGCAAAATATTTTTGGCGTGTTCGCCCAAAGGCGCGATGCTTTAGACCAACTGGCGTTTACCTATTTAGGGCTTTTGGGTGCGCAGTTTGGCTTTTATTATACGATTTCGCTGTGCAACGCGGCTACGGCGACGGTGCTGCAATATACCTCGCCCGTGTTTGTAATGCTGTGGATGAGCTTTAAAAGCCGCCGTCTGCCGGAGGGGCGCGAGCTTTTAGGCATTGTGTTTGCGCTGGTGGGCGTGTTTTTAATCTCCACCCATGGGAATATAAACAACGTGGTGCTTTCGCCCGAGGCGCTGGGCATGGGGCTGATATCGGCTCTCTCGCTGGCGTTTTACACCGTGCAGCCGATGCGTTTGTTAAAAAAGTTCAGCACCACGCTGGTGGTAGGCTGGGGGCAGCTTTTATCTGGCCTGTTTTTGTGTATTTTTGTTAACCCGTTTGAGCCGACCGGGCATTGGGACGCGGGCGCGCTGGCGGCGATGGCGTACCTTGTTATCGGCGCGACGGTGGTGCCGTATTCGCTGTTTTTGGTGGGGCTGAAGGTTGTGGGTGCAACCAAGGCCAGCCTTATCAGCTGCGCGGAGCCGCTGGCTTCCATCATAGCAGTTGTGCTGTGGTTGAAAACGCCGCTGACTTTTGTGGATTTAACCGGCATGGCGTGCATTATTATAACCGTGGTGCTGCTTTCGCTGCCGAAAAAATAATTTTGATAACAAATTTTTAAATTTATTAATTTAAGCATTGCCTAACAGCAAATATTAGGGTATAATATAATAAGCTTTAAAAATTAGTGTTTTATTTAATTTTAAACCACATGTTTATCCTAAATACAAAAGGTACGTGTCGGAATTAAATAATAAAGGAGTTGGGACTATGGATATTAACTATAAAGCGATTGGAGTAAGAATTAAAGCTGCACGTGCACGTAAGGGCGTAACCCAGGGCTATATCGCCAATCTCATCGGTCTTTCCACCCCTCATATCAGCAACATCGAAACCGGCAATACCAAATTAGGTTTACCGACCATTATCCATTTGGCAAATGTGCTTGATGTATCTGTGGATGAGCTTTTGTGCGATAACATTAAACGCAGCGAAAAAATCTTCCAGAACGAGCTGGCTGAGCTGTTGCAGGATTGCAGCGCCCAGGAGCTGCATTTTATTACCGAGCTTATTAAAGTAGTTAAAAAGAACGGCTATGCCGGCGAACCTAAACGCCGCGGCCGCAAACCCAAAAAACTGGCAGAAGCAGAAAAAGCTGCCGAATAATACAAATATTATAATATTGCCGTTAAGCCACAATAGCTCAGTTGGTAGAGCATCTCATTCGTAATGAGAGGGTCGCAGGTTCGAGTCCTGTTTGTGGCTCCAATAAAAAATACAGGCGTGGAGCGGGTTCCACGCCTTTTTTATTTTTTGTTTTTTCAGAATGAGATGGTCAACTGGGAGCAACGTGGGAGCAACGGATACTTTAATTAATAAACCTCACGCCTGTGCCCAATAGTGAGCACTAAAATTATAATTTTATCGTCCTGAATTTCTGCAATAATGCGGTAATCGCCGACGCGGTAGCGCCACTCGCCGCTATGGTTAGCAGTGAGTGCCTTACCGTGTTGGCGTGGATTTAAACAGTTCTGCAAATTTTTATCTATCCACGCATAGATTGTCTTGCTTGTAAATTTATCAAGCTTTTGCAGCTGTTTAATTGCTTTATTGGTGTAGATTACCCGGTAGTTATTCAATGCCAAGCATTTTTGCAACTTCTTCGTGGGTATAAGTTACAGGGTTCTTTTTATATTCTTCCATGGCTTTTTCATAGGCTTTTAAATCAATTTCATCCTCAATTTTTTCCAGCACTGCGCGGCGGAAAAGCTCGGATACGCTGATTTTGTTTAAACGTGCATAGTTTCTGATGATGGAATCTTCCTCTTGTGAAAGGCGTACAGATACTGCCATAAAAATCACTCCTTTCTTTGTAATACATTGTAATACGAATGCCGGTTTAGCGTCAAGCTTAAGCTTTTTAAATTTTTGACAAAACTGTGAAAAAGTGCTACATTATAGGTGAAAACCGGAATGCCGGTTTGGGGATTGTTGCTTCGCTAATAAAGGAGGCGTTTGTTATGAAGAAGATTTTTGTTGCAGTTGACGGCAGTGAGCACGGCTGGAAAGCCCTTGATTATGCAGCGGAACTTGCTGTTGGTATGAAGGCGGAGCTGTTTGTTTACACGGTTTTAAAACCCAGCGACAGCGGCGCGCTTTTGGCAATGTATGATATGGACGACCCGATGCTGGCTACGGAAGTTTCCGGCATGGACGATTTAGGCGAAAAACTTTTAAGTGAGGCGAAAAACCGACTGCCTGCTGCAGTAAACGCAGAATTTGAATATCAGGTTGGTTATCCGCCGGAGATGATTTTGCAGGCTGCCGAGAAAAATGGCGCTGATACCATTGTAATGGGCTCGCGCGGCCTGTCCGGCATTAAAGAGCTGCTGTTGGGCAGCGTCAGCAACCACGTTGTGCACTATGCCAAGGTACCTGTTGTAATTGTTAAATAGTGCTGTTTAATAAAAATTGTAGTGTAATAAAAAAGCCCAAAGCGTAATGCTTTGGGCTTTTGCTGTGGCTGGCCGCAAAACAATGTGCGGATAGTTGAAAGGCTTTACTTGCCCTTCGCCAGCACTTCGTCGCTGTCTAAGATAATCGTTACCGGACCGTCGTTGTAAATTTTAACGTGCATTTCAGCGCCGAATTCGCCGGTCTCAACGTTCACGCCTTTAGCGGCGATAATGGTGTTAAACTCGTCATACAAGTGCGCTGCTATATCGGGCTTTGCCGCGCCGCTGAAGCTGGGGCGGCGTCCGTGTCTGCAATTGGCATACAGCGTAAACTGCGATATGGAAAGCACGCTGCCGCCAACATCAAGCAGGCTTAAATTCATTTTGCCGTTATCGTCCTCAAATACGCGCAGGTTCAGCATTTTATCCGCCATGGGCGCCAGCACGGCTTCACTATCATCGGGCCCAAAGCCCACCAGTGCCACAAAGCCCTGGCTAATGCTGCCTTTAACGCTGCCTGCTATGGTAACGCTGCCTTCGGTAACTAGCTGCAAAACTAATTTCATTGTAACTTTGGCTGCGCGGTGCAGCCTGTAACCTCCTTATGCGTTGCATTTATTAACAAAATTGCGTACTATGCTGTTAAACTTGTCTGCCTCTTCGTAAAACAGCATGTGCCCGCTCTCGGTAAAGGGCACAAACTCGCCGTCGGGTATCTGCGAGGCGATGTATTCGCCTTGTTTAATGCCGGCGCTGAACACGGGGCCATCAGCATTGCAAACCAGCACCGGCACGTCGATAGTACCCAGCACGCCGGTAAAATCGCTGCTGAGGTAATCCGAATAAATGGCGGTAAAAATCCACGCCGGCAGCTTGCGGAACTCTTCCAGTACCCAGTCGGTGCCTGCCGGGCGTTTGCCGTCTTTAAAAATATTATTGGCAAAAGCGTTTAAATAAGCTTCGCGGTCGCTGGCAACCGTCTGCACAATGGCGTTAAAGCCGTCCATGTTGTAGCCGTGCAGCCCTTGCGTGTTCCACGGTTCCGGGCTGAAGGGGAAGGGCGTCATGTCAATCAGGCCAAGGCCTTTAATCTGCTCCTGCCCAAACTGGTTAAAGTACGAAAGCAGCACCGGCCCACCCATGGACCAGCCCATAACAACGGCGTCCTTCAAATCAAGGTAGTTAATTAAATCGTACACGTCGCATGCAAACTGCTTAATGGTAAGCCCGTGCAGGCCTTTGGAGGAGTTGCCGTGTCCGCGCAAATCAAGCGTAACAACAGTAAAATCTTTCGCCAGCTCGTTCACATTGCGCTGCCAAAACTTGTGCGAGCACATTACGCCGTGTACCAAAACCAGCGGCCTGCCTGTGCCGCGCACCTCGTAATACAAATGGGCGCTGTCCGCCGTGTTAAAGTAACCTTGTTTCATAAATAACACCCCGCAATCGTTAAAAATTTTATCGTGTTATTATTTCGCCAATAAAATAAAAAAGCCTGCCGGCAGATAAAAAAGGCATGGACGCAAAATCCATGCCTTAAGTTTTTTTAGATTAGTGTTCCAGCCTTACGCCGGTAGCGGCTTCGCGGTCTTTTTCGCCCTTATCGACGAGGTAAGCAACAACGGCGTCGCCGGTGATGTTAACGCAGGTACGCGGCATATCAAGAATACGGTCGATGCCGGCAATAAGGGCAGAGCCTTCCAGCGGCAGCCCAACTGCGGTTAAAATCATGGTCAGCATGATAAAGCCTGCACCCGGTACGCCCGCAGTGCCGATAGAGGCCAGCGTGCCGGTGAGCACGATGGTGAGCATCTGCGCGGAGTTAAGGTCCACGCCGTAAAGCTGCGCTACAAACAGTGCGCAAACGCCCTGATAAACGGCAGTGCCGTCCATGTTAATGGTGGCGCCCAAAGGCAGTACAAAGCTGGAAACCTCTTTGGAAACGCCCATCTTTTGCACGCAGGCCAGGTTTACCGGCAGCGTGCCGTTGGAGGAGCAGCTGGTAAAAGCCAAAATCTGCGCGGGCGCAAGGCCTTTAAAGAATTTAAGCGGGCTGAACTTGCCGATGATTTGCAGCATGCCGCCGTAAACAAACACGGCGTGCAGCAGGCAGCCCAGATATACGGCAACGATAACTTTTAACAGCGGCAGCAGCACGGCAGGGCCGTTAGAAGCTACAACCGGAGTAATTAAGCCGAATACGCCGATGGGGGCGAACTCCATAATAATGCCTACAATTTTGTAGGAAACCTCTGCCAGGCCGTTGATAGTGCCTTTAAACTGGTCGGCAGGCTCGCCCACCATGGAAATGCCAAGGCCGAGGAACAGGGCAAACACGATGATTTGCAGCATATCTGCCTTCAGCATGGATTCCACCGGGTTGGTGGGGAAGATGTTGACGATAACCTGCATTAAGGGCGGTGCGTCCTTGGCGCTGGTTACAAGGCCTTCGGCAGGCAGGTTCATGCTGCTGCCGGGCTGGATGATGCTGCCTAAGATAAGGCCCAGCACAATGGCAAACGCCGTGGTGGCGAGGTAGTAAATTACGGTTTTCATACCGATGCGGCGGATTTTTTTAATATCGCCCAGACTGCACATGCCCATAACAAGGGATGCAAATACCATCGGCACAATCGTCATTTTAATCATGTTCATAAAAATGGCGCCGAAGGGTGCAATCCAGGTTTTGGCAAACTCTGCGCCGCTTTCGCCCAAAATAAGGCCGGCAACAACGCCGATAACCAGAGCTGCCATAATTTTTGTTGACAGTTTCATTATAAAGCCTCCTCAAAGTGTAAAATGAAATATTATCACAATTTTGTATTATATCAAAAATTTCATAAAATACAAAATTGTATACAATATTTTTGCTTGAGGAGGGGAGTGGGGAGGTTTTGACTAATTACCTTCCCAACCTGTTTTCGGCGCTGCTTTCCCCATTAAGCGGTAGGGAGAATTTAAAGTGGAAGTTGTGCATGCCTTCGCGCTGGTAAAAACGGTGGGTGTCGTGCCGCAGTCGGTTGCAGGCAACTTCTAACTGCACGCAGCCGTGCGTTTTGGCAACCTCAATCGCCTTTGCCAGCATGGCTTTGCCAATTCCGCGCGAGCGGAAGCCGGGCGCAACGGCAAACTCCATAATTTCGGCGATGTGGGCTGCGTGGTGCAGCTGTTCTTCAAAGCGCAGGTTCAGTGCGCCGCAAACTTTGCCGTCGGCCTCGTAAATAAGGCAGTAGTAACTGCTGTTTTTTTGCTGTTCCATATAAATGGCGGCAAATTTATCGTAAGGCAGAGCGGTGCTTTCCATATCGCAAATTAAATCATAAACGGCGCGGCAGTCCGCTGCAGTGCTTTTTCTAAACATAAAAACCTCCGCATGTTTTTGTATATTGTAACATACGGAGGTAAAACGCAGGTTAAATTTTAGCTATGGCTAAAACGCGGCAGGGTTTTAAGTACCAGCGTGCTGCCAATGTAAGCCGTGGCAATGCCGCCCAAAACGTCCAGCGGGTAGTGCACGCCAAGGTACAGGCGCGAAAAGGCAATCAGCACGGCCAAAAGCACCGCCATACTGCCAAACCATTTGGGCAGCAGCCGCCAGTACACAAAGGCGCAGGCAAATGCCGCCGTAGTGTGCCCGCTGGGGAAGGAATACCCGCTTGCCTCTGCCAGCGGTACAAGCTGCGCCAAAGCCTCAAACGGGCGGGGGCGCATAACGGCGTTTTTCAGTATTACATTGCTGATAAATGTGCTCAACGCCAGCGCAGCAATGGCGGCAAGCCCCACGCTGCGTGTTTTGGGGTTCAGCGCCAAAAGCACGGCGGTAAAGGCCCAAAACCAGCCCAAATCGCCCAACAGGCTGATGCCGCGCCAAAAGGTGTGCAGCGGCTCATGGTGCAGCGCATCGTGCAATAAAAGCAAAAGCTGCGCATCAAGCTGTGTTAAATAAGCCATACTGCCACTCCTTTCCGCCTGCGGACGAGGTTTATTTAATATAATTTTAACAAAATTTTATTAAAAAGTGATGAGAAAATTAAAATAGAAAAGAAATTTTCTGCCAATGCGCAAAATAAAAGGCATAGCCCGCAGCCCAAAGGGAACGCAGGTTATGCCTTTAAATTATGTTTTAAAAAAGTTAGAAAGTATACGTTGCCTGCACGTTAAAGCTGCCGCCTTCGCGCTCACCGGCGTAGCCGCGCAGATTCAGGTCAAAGCTCCACGGGCTGTCCGGCGTAGGCTGGTAGTTAAAGCCAAGCTCTGCCATGCAGCTGCTGCCCTGCAAACTTTCTTGCGGCGCTGCCACGCCCTGCGCACGCATATCGGCGTCGCCGTTAAATTCATACTCATACGCCAAGCCGTAGTAAGTGCTGAACGCATTTTCCTTATTAGTGGTTACCCTTGCGCCCAAACGCAGGCGGTCGCTGGTAATGCTGTCCAGCTCAAACTTATCATTTGCCACGGTAAAGCTGTCGCCTTCGGTGTAGGTGTGGAAGAATTTGCCATACACGTCCAAATCGCTGCTCTTGCTTAAGCTGATGATTTTACCAACGCCGATGTGAGCTCCGTAGTAAGCACTTTCGGTTTCATAGCCGTGCCCAACGTGATTGGTGTTCTGCAAAACATTGTCCATATCGTTCTTCAGCATACCTGCGCGGAGGCTGCCTTCCGTATAAACGCCGTTTGCGTTCTCGTAACGTGCAGCAATGCCGCCGCCGTTATAAACAAGGCTGCCATCGCCGCGGAAGAACTCATTGTTAAACTCGTTATAGGTTCTGTAATTGCCGCTGCCGTTTTCGTAAAAAATGCCCCAGCTAAACTCATCGCCGCCCGTAAATTCAGTGGCATTGCCAACACCTACAATCGTGCTCCAGCCGTTAATTTTTAAATCGTTGTTCACGTCATACTTGCTGCGGTTGCCGTGCATAGCGGCAAAGGTTTTAACGCCGTAGTTATCATCGCGGCTTAAAGTATCAAGGGTATCGCTGATTAAATCCGTGCCCTGATTGATAAAGGCTGCCGAAACAGCGCGCGACTGCGTTACCAAATCAGATTGCCTGCTGGTTCTGACGCTATTTATTTTATAAACAAGGTTGCCATTAACATCATTTTCAGCAGAAGCTGTTCCTTCAAGCGCTGCACCGGCGATGTAATTACTGGTTAAGTTATCGGGAATATAGCCACCATTGTTCTTATTTTCAATTAAAGTATACTTATCGCCCGGGCGGATATGCCCGCCGCCGGTAAAGCTGATTTCACCAACCGATGTATTGGAAAGGTCAGAAGTTTGATTATCATTATTGTTTATAACAAGCACTGCTTCGTTTTTATCCCTGCTCCAGTCGATATTGTTAAAATTAAGGCTCTCAAAAGCATTAACGGAATTTACCTCGCCGCTCCACGCGTCAAGGGTAAGCGTGTTGCCGCTGACAATACCGGTTTCTGAATCTCCACCGTATAAATTGGCATTTTCAATATTCGCGCTGCCGCTGATGTTGATAAAATTATCTTTAGCATCGCCGTTGGTTGAAACCCCGGCACCAACATTTCCGGAAATAGTCCCGCCGCTAATGTTAAGAATATTTCCATTAGCATCATCGTTATTTGAAACTCCGCCTACAACCATCTCGGAAATAGTCCCGCCGCTAATATTAAGAATATTGCCATTAGCAGTGCCGTTTTCTGCACCACCGCCTACAACAGTTTCAATAATAGCGCCATTGCTGATGTTGATAGTATTGCCATTAGCGTTGCCGCCGGAACCTTCGGTACCGCTGCCGAAAATGTCTAATCCTGAAGCTCCGCCCATAACACCTTGCATATAACCGCCGCTGATGTTGATGATATTATTATTAGTATCGCCATTGGCTGAGAAACCACCGAAAACCATGGCTGATACTACATAGCCGCCGTCTTCAGTAACTTCATCTGGATTATCTGGTATAGGGCTGCTGGTAATGTTGACGATGTTATTAGTAACATTGCCACTTTCTGAAACTCCGCCGAAAACATATCCGGCGCCTGCCGATCCGTTATCAGTGTTAGCACTGATATTAATAGTGTTGTTATAAGCATCGCCGGTTCCTGAATATCCACCGGCAATAAGTTGCGTAACACCGCCATTGATGTTAACGGTGTTTTTGTAAACAGCGTTGGCTTCTGAAGCAGCACCGTAAACAGTTGTAATCTCACCGCCGTTTATGTTAACAGTGTTGGAGTAAGCAGTGCTGCCTATTGAAGTTCCGCCGAAAACAGCACCAATAGTACCGTCTTTGATAGTTACATTGCCGCCGGTTGCTTCATTTTGTTCACTGTCGCTGCCGATGCCGAAAACATTTGTGATAGTCCCTTTTTCAATGGTAATGGATGTTCCGTTGCCATAAACGTAATCATAATCATCGTTGACGATTGTGCCGTCATCAGGGGCGTTAAAATCATCTGCCAGTGCGTTGCCCGGCAGAGCACAGCTGAAAGCTCCCAGTGCCAAAACAGAAGCTAAAATTTTAGTTTGCAAATTTTTACGCATAAAAAACCTCCCATAATAAAAATTACGGGAGGAGATTTAAAAGGGAAAATTGGTGTACGCAATTCCCCCCCTCGCGCGGACTTTTTTGGTTTAGCCTTTATTATAACATAATTAAAGTTTGGTAATTGCAAATGTTTTCTTTGCAATTCATTTTTACTTTTTATAACTTTTCGTCTTTGTATGTGCGTTAGTGTTTTTAAGTCATACTTTGTCATTCATCCCTTCTTCTTTATAACTAAAGAAGAAGCAAGAAAAATCCGCGGCTAAGCGGATTTTTTCGTCGGTTTTTGCGATTGAATAATGAGCAAAATTTACGCTACCTTAATTTTTTTAGCTATTAAAGAAGGGATGAATGAAAAAGTAGGATTTAAATGTACTAACGTATATACAAAGCCGCAACGTAATTTAGTAAAAAACAAAACTCGTTGTTTTGACAATAAACAAAATAGAGTTTATAATAATTATAGAGATAGCCCGACGGGTGGAATCGTTGGCACATCTCCCAAATGTGTTGATTTGAAAAAACGGCCGCGTTTACCACGTTGGGCCGTTTTTCATTTTACTTTTTAATAAAAAGTGAAATGATGAAAACTACGAGAGTGGCAAAACCAATCATTAAAGAAAGTGCCTCAAAAACTGTCATAGTAATCACCTCCGCCCTTTACAGAGTGGAGTGGCCAACGCCGTCAGGCTATATCATAAAAAGTAGTATACCATAAAAATAACTTTTGTAAAAGCTTAAAATTTTATAAAAATTTACCTGCCGCTTTTAAGCGGCGTTTTTTATTTTTTTGCAGGTATTTTTTGCGCGGGCATGGAATATTACACTATTGCAGTTTAACGGAAGGGGTGAAGTTATGCTTTTAGGTATAGATGTTGGCGGTACGTTTACCGACGCTGTTTTAATAGATAACGGCGCTGTTTATGCGCAGGCCAAGCGCCCGACGACGCACGGCGAGGTTTTGCGCGGCATTTTGGCGGCGCTGGACGCAGTGCTTGATGGCGCGGACGCGGCGCAGATTGAGCGCGTGGTTATCAGCAGCACGATTGTTACCAACGCGCTGACGGAGGGCAAAACGCAGCCCGTGTTTTTAGCTGTAATGACGGGCCCGGGCATGAACGTAAAAGGGTGCTTTCCGGTGGAGCCGTACCTTGTAAGCGGCTATGTTGACCACCGCGGCAAAATTGCGGCGCGCACGGATTTTAGCAAGCATTACGGTTTATTGGACAGGCCGGACGGCGTAACGGTGGCGGCAGTCAGCGGCAAATTTGCAGTGCGCAACCCAGAAAACGAATATGTTTTGGCGCACGAGCTGAAAAAGAGCGGCTATAAAAAAGTATTTTTGGGCTCGGAGCTTTCGGGCGAGTTAAACTTCATCCGCCGGACAAACAGCGCTTATTTTGCGGCGGCGGTGGATAAAACCTTTGCTGCCTTTGGCAAACAGGTGGAATGGGCGCTGAAAGAGCGCAGTATTACCGCGCCGGTGCAGATTTTAAAGGCGGACGGCGGCACTCTGCCGCTGGAAGAAGCCTTGCAGCAGCCGGTGGAGGCGGTGTTTACCGGCCCTGCCGCGAGCGTACTGGGCATTGAGGCACTGGGCGCGCCGCAGGGCAAAAGCATCTCGCTTGATGTGGGCGGCACCACGACGGACATTGCCTTTTGGGATAACGGCGAGCCGCTGTTAGCCAAAAAAGGCGCTATGATTGGCAAATACCCAACGGCGGTGCGTTCCTTCCACATGCGCAGCGTGGGCATTGGCGGCGACAGCGCCATAACAAAACTGCCGCAGGGCTTTAAGGTTGGGCCGGAGCGTGCCGGGCGGGCGGCCGCTTTGGGCGGAACGGAACCTACCTTGGCCGACGCACTTATAGTTTTAAATTTAGTAAATTTTGGCGATAAGGAAGCTGCCAAAAACGCCATCGGCACGCTGTGCCACGAGGGCGAAAAGACGCAGCAGGCGGCGCAGAGCATTTTGGATGCGGCGCTGGACGTTATCGAAAATGCTATTAAAGAGATGCTGCACGAGTGGAGCATTCAGCCCGTCTATACGGTGAGCGACGTTTTAAGCGGCAGCGGGTTTGAGCCGCAGCAGTTAGTCGGCGTGGGCGGCGGCGCGCCGGGGCTTATCCACGCGCTGGGCAAACGCATGGGGCTGCCGGTGGTTATCCCGCCCGGCGGCATGGTGGCTAACGCCATTGGCGCTGCTTTGGCACGCCCAACTGTGGCGGCAAGCCTGCGTGCCGATACTACCGAGGGCTACTACCTGATACCCGAAAGCGGCAAGCGCGAGCGGCTGCCCAAACGCTTTAACATGCAAACGGCAGAAGAGCTTTTAAGCGCCTGGCTGCACCATAAAGCGGGCAGCTGGCAGATGGAAAGCAGCGAAACAGAGGTCATCAGCCGCGAATACTTCCGCACGGTGCACGGCTATTACGACACGGGCGAGATTATTTACCTGCGCATGCAGCTTAAGCCCGGCATTTTATATAAAATTACCGGCAGGGAGGTGGCGTTTTGAAACAGGCAAATTTAGGTTTGGTGTTCTTTCCCGCTTTTGACTGGATGATTAGCCCGGGTCACCCCGAGCGGCAGGAGCGGCTTTTATACACGCGCGACCAGCTGACGGAAGAAGGGCTGTTTGACCGCCCCGAGATACGCGAATACCGCCTGCGCATGGCAGAAATTAACGATTTGCAGCGCGCCCACGTCGGCGTGCCATCAATAGCCAAACTCATTACGCCGGCGCATCTGGCATCTGCCGGTGGCTGCTTAACGGCGGCCGACGCTGTAATGAGCGGCGAAGTTAAACGCGCTTTTGCACTTGTGCGCCCGCCGGGGCACCATGCCATGCGTATTGTGCACGGCATACGCGGCTTTTGCACTATTAATATTGAAGCGGTAATGGTGGAATACCTGCGCAGCCGCTACGGCGTTAAAAAAATTGCGGTGGTCGATACGGACGTGCACCACGGCGACGGCAGCCAGGACGTGTTTTACCACGACCCCAATGTGCTGTACATCTCATTCCATCAGGACGGGCGCACGCTGTATCCGGGCACGGGCTTTCCCGATGAGGCTGGCAGCCCTGCGGCGTGGGGCTGCAACTTAAACCTGCCTTTGCTTCCCGGCAGCGGGGATAAGGAAATCCACCGCCTGTTCGACGGGCTGATTAAGCCGGTGCTGGACGATTTTGAGCCGGAGCTGGTAATTAATTCTGCCGGGCAGGATAACCACTTCAGCGACCCGCTGGCCAGCATGAGCGTTACGGCGCACGGCTATGCGGCGCTGGCCGATAAATTAAAGGCGGATATTGCGGTGCTGGAAGGCGGCTACTCCATCGAGGCGGCGCTGCCCTACGTTAACACCGGCATCATTCTCGCTATGGCGGAAATGGATTACAGCAAAGTTATCGAGCCGGACATCCGCGCCCTGCGCACGCCGGACCCGCGCTGCATGACGCGCGTGGAGCAGCTGATTGAGCAGGTGGGCAATATCTGGCGCACGCGACGCGAGGTTGGCAAAATGCTGCTGGATAAATGCGGCAGCAAATGGCAGCGCAAAAAAGGCATTTATTATGATGAAGAAGGCATCCGCGAGGAGCAGCTGGAAACGGCACATTACTGCCACGAGTGCAGCGGCTGGCTGAGTATTGCTACCGAAGCGCGCGGCACCCGCTATGGCGACCAGAGCGCTTACGTTGTAAGCCTGCGTCGCGATACCTGCGCAGCCTGCCAAAA
The DNA here is from genome assembly GCA_949288065.1 of uncultured Phascolarctobacterium sp. Lineage (GTDB taxonomy): Bacteria > Bacillota > Negativicutes > Acidaminococcales > Acidaminococcaceae > Fusicatenibacter_A. The sequence goes on along the minus strand of CASEIL010000003.1, from coordinate 46,283 downwards.
GGCAGCTTACGACGACGCACTGCGCGCCAAACAGAGCTGCGAATATAAATACATTTTAGTGCAGCACCAAAACACCGGTGTTGTAGAAACAATATAATGAAGATTGGAGCATAAAAAGTGAAGGAAATTGTAATAGCAACAAGCAACCCCGGCAAGCTGGAGGAGTTTAAGGAAATGCTGAAGGACATGGAGGTGGAGCTGCATTACCTTGCCGAATGGCCGGAGCTGGAAGCGCCGGAGGAAAACGGGCGCACCTTTGCCGCCAACGCGCGCTTAAAGGCAACGTATTACGCCAAAAAAACGGGCATGACCTGCATTGCCGACGACAGCGGGCTGGAGGTGCAGGCTTTAGACGGTGCGCCGGGCGTGCGCAGCGCGCGCTATGCCGGTGAAAAGGCCACCGATAAGGAAAACAACGATTTGCTGCTTGCCAACATGAAGTTGCAGGTTAAACGCACCTGCCGCTTCCGCTGCGCTTTGTGCGTGGCTGGCGCCGACGGCAAAGTGCAGGTGGAAACCGACGGCATTTGCGAGGGCATGCTGCTGCACGAGCCGCTGGGCAATAACGGCTTCGGGTACGACCCGCTGTTCTGGTCTACCGAGCTGCACATGGGCCTCGGCGAGGCAACGCCGGAGGAGAAAAACAAAATCAGCCACCGCGGCAAGGCCGTTAAAAAATTAATTGCCAACTGGAAGAAAGTAAAATGAAGATAGGCATAACGGGAGATACCCACGGCAGCACGCAGGCCATGCGCCGCGTAATTAACGCCACGCCGCCGGTGGAGCGCTGGCTGCACACGGGCGATTACGGGCGCGACGCGCTGTACCTTAAGGCGCAGACGGGGCTTGACGTAACGGCGGTGGCAGGCAACTGCGATGTGGGCGACGAAAGCGTAAACCCGGACGAATTTATTACATTGGAAGGTTTTAATATCTGGCTGCTCCATGGGCATCGCTATGTGCACGGCGGCAGCCCGCAGGAGCTGGTGTGGTGGGCGCACCGCCTGGAGGCGGACATTGTGGTGTTTGGCCACACCCATGTGCCGATGGTGAAATGGTTTGGCGATGTGCTGGTAATTAACCCGGGCAGCCCTGCCAAGCCGCGCAGCGCGGAAGGCCCGACCTTTGCCGTGCTGACCTTAAAAGAAGGCGAGCGCCCGGCGGCAGAGATTATTAAGCTGGCTTGACCTTGCCAAAATAAAGAGTATAATATAAAATATACAGTGTATACTAAATGAAACAAAGAGGGGGCTATACTATGTCATTTGTTGAAGACGCTATTAAATTCCATGCCGAAAAGAACGGTATGCTTGCCGTTGCAAGCAAGGTGCCGCTGCGTAACCGCGAGGATTTGTCGCTGGCTTATACGCCGGGCGTTGCCGAACCGTGCAAGGCTATTAAGGAAAATAAGGAACTTTCGTTTGAATACACCTGCCGCGGCAACACGGTTGCCATCGTCAGCGACGGCACGCGCGTTTTGGGTTTGGGAGATATCGGCCCTGAGGCCGCCATGCCTGTTATGGAAGGTAAGGCCGTGCTGTTTAAAACCTTTGGCGATGTAGACGCAATACCTATTTGCATTGACACCAAAGACACCGAAGAAATTATTGAAACGGTGCGCCGTTTGCAGCCGAGCTTTGCAGGCATTAACCTTGAGGATTTTTCCTCGCCGAAATGCTATGAGATTGAGGACCGCTTAAAAGAGATTTGCGATATCCCTGTGTTCCACGACGACCAGCACGGCACCGCCATTGCCTGCCTTTCTGCCGTTGTGGGAGCGCTGCGTTATGTTAAAAAGGATATTAAGGACGTTAAGGTTGTAGTTAACGGCTGCGGCGCTGCTGGTTCTGCCATTGGCAGGCTGTTTGTAAGCATGGGCTTTACCAACGTAATTATGGTAGAGCGTGTGGGCGCTTTGTATAAGGGCATCGACGCACCGCTGGACAAAATGCAGCTGCACCTTTCCGAGGTTACCAACCCGAACATGGAAAAAGGCACGCTGGCAGACGTTGCCAAAGGCGCGGACATCCTCGTCGGCGTAAGTGGCCCGAACCTGTTTACCAAAGAAATTATCGCCAGCATGGCGGATAAAGCCATTGTTTTTGGCCTGGCTAACCCCGTGCCGGAAACCAGCTACGACGACGCTATTGCCGCAGGTGCAGCAGTTGCGGGCACCGGCCGCAGCGACAGCCCGAACCAGGTTAATAATGTAACGGTGTTCCCGGGCGTGTTCCGTGGTGCGATTGATGTGCGCGCCCGCGCGATTAACGAAGAAATGAAGGTAGCGGCGGTTTACGCCATTGCCAACTTAATTGATGAAAAAGACCTGCGCGCCGATTACGTTGTGCCGGACGCTTTTGACCCGCGCGTTGCACCGGCGGTTGCTGCCGCTGTTGCCAAAGCCGCCATTGAAAGCGGCGTGGCGCGCGTTGAGGTTGACCCCGAGGTTGTACGCGCCAATACGCTGAAGCGTGTGGGCAGATAAGGAGCGGCTATGCGCGAACTGGACGTTAAAGAAATTACCGCAGCCGTTGCTAAATTGTGCTGCGACGCCTGCTATTACCTGCCGCAGGATTTGCTGGAGCATTTTAAAAACTGCTTACAAACGGAAGAATCCCCGCTGGGGCAGGAAATTTTGGGCACGATTATTGAAAACGCGGAGCTTGCCAAAGCCAAAAACGTGCCGCTGTGCCAGGATACCGGGCTTGCCGTGGTGTTTATTGAGCTGGGACAGGAGGTGCACCTTACCGGCGGCGCGCTGGAAGAAGCCATCCACGCCGGTGTGGCGGAAGGCTACGTTAAAGGCTATCTGCGCAAGTCATCTGTGGACGACCCGCTGTTTGACCGCAAAAACACGCAGGACAACACGCCTGCCATTATCCACACCCGCATTGTGCCGGGCGATAAGGTTAAAATTACCATCGCCCCCAAGGGCTGCGGCAGCGAAAACATGGGCGCCATGAAAATGTTAAAACCTGCCGACGGTGTGGATGGCGTAATTAAGTTTGTGCTTGATACCGTGCGTAGTGCCGGCCCGAATCCCTGCCCGCCGGTAACGGTTGGCGTGGGCATTGGCGGCAATATGGAGCGCTGCGCCGAACTTGCTAAATATTCGCTGACCCGCCCGATTGGCGAGCACAACAGCGACGAGCGCTACGCTAAATTAGAGGCGGAGCTTTTGGAACGCATTAACAAAACCGGCATCGGCCCTGCTGGGCTGGGCGGCACCACTACCGCCGCTGCCGTAAATATTGAATACGCACCGACGCATATCGGCGCGCTGCCTGTGGCGGTAAACCTTAACTGCCACGCCGCACGCCGCGCCAGCACCGTGCTGTAAGGAGGGGCAATATGAGCGAAACACAAATTAAACACATTACCACCCCGCTTACGGCGGATGTAATTAAAACCCTGCACGCGGGCGACGTGGTGCGCATTACGGGCCCTGTTTACACGGCGCGCGACGCTGCGCACAAACGCATGACGGAAGCGCTGGCTGAGGGCAAACCGCTGCCGTTTGATATTAAAGGGCAGGTTGTGTATTACGTTGGGCCTTCGCCTACTAAGCCGGGCGAAGTTGTTGGCAGCGCCGGGCCTACCACCAGCGGGCGTATGGATAAATACACGCCGACGCTGATTGCCGAGGGCATGCGCGGCATGATTGGCAAAGGACTGCGCAGCAAAGAAGTAATCGAAGCCTGCGTTAAATACGGCGCCGTGTATTTTGTAGCAGTCGGCGGCGCGGCGGCAGTAATTTCGCAATCCATTAAGGGAGAAGAAATGATTGCCTACGAAGATTTGGGGCCGGAAGCCATCCGCCGCTACGAAGTGGAGGATTTCCCTGCCATCGTGTGCATCGACGCCGAAGGCAACGATTTTTATAAAGAAGGCATCGCCAAATACAGCAAAGAGTAAACACAAAATTCTTAATAAAAGTGTGGTGCAAATCACACTTTTATTAGTTTTGGCGTGCCAACGGTGCCTAATGCAAATAAAAAACGCAAAAATTGTAAATTTTTGTTGACAAGAAGATGTACATGCTGTATTATAATTTCATCTTAATAAACACACTCTTATCGAGAGCGGCGGAGGGACAGGCCCAGTGAAGCCCGGCAACCAGGCAGTGCCATGGTGCTAAATCCTGCAAGAAAATTCTTGATAGATGAGAGGAAAGTAAAGTATACGCTCTTTCCTCGTGAAAGAGCTTTTTTATTGCTTTCGTTATTGTGTAGTGTGTAAAAAACAAAAGGAGAGATGTAAACATGAAAAAAATCTTGCTTGTACTGTGCGCAGTGCTTACTTTGGCACTCCTCATCGCCGGCTGCGGCGGCAGCGAACAAAAGGCCGCTGACGGCAAAACCGTGCTGAAGGTTGGCGCAACCCCGGTGCCCCATGCCGAACTGTTAAACTTTGTTAAACCGCAGCTTGCCAAAGAAGGCGTTGAGCTGCAAATTATTGAGTTCAGCGATTATGTAAAACCGAACCTTGCCCTGAACGACAAGGAAATTGACGCTAACTTCTTCCAGCACATTCCTTACCTTGAAGAGTTTGCCAAAGAACGCAACATGCCGCTTGTTACCTTAACCAAAGTACACATCGAGCCGATGGGCATTTATTCTGCAAAATATAAATCCCTTGACGAGCTTCCGGCTGGCGCTAAAGTAGCCATCCCGAACGACCCGACCAACGGCGGCCGCGCATTAATGCTCCTTCAGAGCGCAGGCGTTTTGAAACTGAAAGACGGCGTAACCATTACCGCAACCCCGGCCGACATTGTTGACAACCCGAAAAATGTTGAAATTGTTGAAATCGAAGCAGCACTTTTGCCGCGTTCCATGAACGACGTTGATTATTCCGTAATCAACTCCAACTTTGCAATGGAAGCCAAACTGAACCCGGTTAAAGACGCACTCTTTATGGAACCGAAAGAATCTCCGTATTCTAATGTTGTAGCCATCCGCAAAGGCGATGAAAACCGCCCCGAACTGCAAAAACTGGCTAAAGCCCTCACCAGCCCCGAAGTTAAAAAATTCATTGAAGAAACCTACAAGGGCGCTGTTGTACCGGCCTTTTAATAACGGCTTAACAACTGCATAACGGCATAAAAAATCCCACGGAAAATTTCCGTGGGATTTTTGTATTTACGCCTGTTTGTTTAATAGCAGTGCGGCAAGGCGCGCCGTTTGCGTAATTAAATCTTTTTCGTATTCCGTCCAGCTGTGGGGCGTACCCAGCGCCACAAAGGTTAAAACGTAGGCATCCCTGCCGCTTGCGGCAATGGTTTTGCTTAAGTACGCCTTAACATCCAGCGCGTCCAGCTTATCCTTATACACCTTTGGCAAAAGCCCGGTGTTGCTGCACTGGTTTAAGCCGTGGCTGTTAAAGCGGTTAACAATGTCCTCAGGCGTGCATTTTAACAGCCTGGTAAACTCGTCGCTGCCGTTAAAATATTTGGCAACCACGGGCATATATTCCCCGCTCTGGCGGATGTCCTTTACAAACGCGCCGCTAATCTGCGCCATGGAGCAGCACAGCCTTAAAAGCTTAACCAGAGCCTCTTCCTTACTGTTCTGCTCTATAATATCCAGCGCGGCTTTAAAATATAAATCCATCGGTATCTGCGCGGTTTTAATGTCCTCGTAGTTTACAAGCGTGCCGTAGTTAAAGCTGCTTTGCTCCTCAATCAGCGGTGCAATGGAACATACAAAGTAATCCGTATCGCCATCGGTGGGCGTAAACTGCCCGCGCTCCAGCACCCAGATGGCGGTGCCGTCCTTGCGCAGCAGGCGGTAGTTAACGGTGTAGGGCCCGTCGCTGCAATGGGCGGCCATAATTTTTTTCAGCTTGGGCAAATCGGCGCTGTACACCATGTTTTGCAGCTCGCCGCGCGTGGCGTTCAGCATCTCCGTCATGCTGTTGTAGCCCGCCAGCTTATACAGCGCCTTGTTAATGTAAACGGTGGGGAAGCCCTTTTCCACAAGGCAGCATTTTAAGCCGTTGGGGGTGCTTGCTGCGGCAAAGGCGGGCAAACTGCTGCTGTTAAGCTGCTGTTCGTGCTCGTAAAATACCTTGCCGCTGTGCGCAAGCGGGTAAACCTCGCCGTCCTTTAAATTCCGCCACGGGGCGGAGCTGTGCAGCTGTACAATTTTCGGCTCGCCGTTTTCGCTGCGGAAGGTAAAGGTAAAGCGGCCCTTTTCCTTAAAATAAGTGCCGGTTTGCGGTGCGGGCGAAAGCGTGCAGGTAACAAGCACGTTGCAAACATCGCCGCCGTCAAACAAAACGGCCGATTTTATGTTTTGCATAACATGCGGGTAAATATCGCCCGTACGGCGGATAAAGGTGTTAAACACATCCGAATAATTTAAATACAGCTCGTTGGCGCCCCAGCCAATCCAGCTGGAGCAGTCTCTGGAAAAATACCCCAGCACCTTTTCCATATTGCCTTCGGTAAAATAGGTTTTTAAGCAGGCTATTGCGTTTTGTTCCGCCTTGCGGCAAAAATCCCTGTTACTCATAATTTTCTCCGTTCCGGCTGCTGCCCGTATAAATAAGGCGATAGCCCTTGCCGTGAATATTTTTCAGCTCAAGCTCGGGTATGTCGGCCAGCTTAAGCTTGTGCCGCAGCTTGCTGATGTGCACGCTCAGCGCGCGGCTGGTGTATTGCAGCTCTTCGGTTTCGTACATTAAGCGGTGCAGCTCGTCCAGCGTAACCAGGCGGTTAATGCGCTGCACAAAAAGCAGCAGCAGCTTAAACTCCGTGCCCGTCAGCGGGATAAACTCGCCGCCCAGCATTACCTGATTGTTCTGCGGGTAAATTTTTAGCCCGCCCAGCGTGATAACCTGCACCTTGTCCTGCCCTGTCCCCAGGTTCAGCAGGCGGATAAGGTTGGTAAGGCGGTAATAAAATTCGCGGCTGCCGCAGGGCAAACGCAAAACACTGTCGGCCCCGTTTTTGTACGCCTCAACAACCACATCTTCGTCCGCCCCCCCATCACAAATAGCTATAACGGCGAGACCTGGCGAAAGCTGCCGGGCAAATTTTAAAAAGTGCTGCTCCTTATCGCTGCAATCAGCCACAAGCATGGCCGGGCGGTACTGTGCAAAAAGCGCCAGCGCTTCTTCCGCACTGCCGGTAATGGCAAAGCGGTAGCCGTACAGCGTGCTGTAATAAAATAACTCGCTGAATATTTTGTTGTTATCGGTTAAGGCAATAACAGTTTGCAAGGCTAAGTCCCCAAAATTATAAATTGATTTGCATTACTATATATAGTTTAATACATTGGGCTTTGCTTTGTAAACAAGTATTACGCTGCCAAAGTGCAAAGAAAACATTTGCACTTTGGAAAATGAAATTATGATAAAATTAAAATGAATATAAATGTGTATATATACAGTTCAATGCGAAATAAAATGAAATAAAAAACGTAATATAAGAGAGAGGAATTGTCATGGCAAAACAAATTACAAAGATTTTAACAGCACTTATTTTAGTGGGCGCGGTTAACGCATCTGTGTATGCAGCTCCACTGCCTGATGGCAGTACAAATTGGGGACAGACAGGCGCAGCTTATAACGACCCGGGTGTACAGCTTAACCGCACGCGCGAATATATGGAACGCCAGCGCGTGGCACGCCAGATTGCCGAAGACCGTGCCAAACAGCGCGCCGAGGTTGAAGGCAGCGGGCAGGAACAGCAGCAGGCACCGGAAAATGCTGTTAAATTTGTATTGAACGATGTAAAAATAGATAAGAGCGAAGTACTTTCTGAAATGGAAATTAAAGAAATTACCGGCAAATACATTGGTCAGGAAGTTACACTGCAAAGCCTGTATGACATTGTAAACAGCATTAACGAACTGTACAGCGAAAAAGGTTATTTAACCTGCCGGGCTTATCTGCCGCCGCAAACCATTAAAAACGGCGTGGTGGAAATTAAAATTATTGAAGGCAAAACCGGCAACGTGCATATCAGCGGCAATGAAAGCACAAATGACGGTTATATTGCCGGGCGCATCGGGCTTGACCGCGGCAGCATCAGCAATATCAACGAGTTGAACGATGACCTTCTGCGTTTTAATGCTACCAACGATGTGCAGCTACGCATTACCATGCACGCAGGCGCAGAACCCGGAACTACGGACTATGTAATATCGGCTTATGAGCCGCAGAAAAATTATATAAATGTATATGTCGACAACGCCGGCAGCGAATCGAGTGGCGAATGGCGCGAAGGCCTGTTCTGGACGGACCGCAGCTTAACAGGCAGCCGCGATATGCTGACAATGAGCGGCATGCGCAGCGACGGCACCAAATCGTTCAGCGCCATGTACACAGTGCCGTTAGGACGCAGCGGAACCAAACTGGGCCTTACTTACAGCACCAACAGCGTAAAAATTACGGATGGCGAACTGGAAGATTTGGACATTAAAGGCCATTCCAACGCATACGGCGTTTCGCTCATTCAACCGCTGGTGGTTACGGATACCCTGCGTACGGAAGCAACTTTGGATTACGGCTACCAAAATTCGCAAACCGACTTTTTGGGCATACACTGGGTTGATGATACTGTAAAATCTTACACCGCAGGCTTCAGCATGACTAACTACGGTGCAAGCAGCATCATTTACCAAAAGCATAACTTCCGTATCGGCGACAGCGAAGATATTGCCGGTGAAAACGAAAACTTTTCCAAATATTTTTTTAACGGCTTCTGGCAAAAAGCGTACAGCGCCGGGCAAATGTTAAGCGCAAGGCTTGATGCACAGTGGAGCCCGGACGATTACCTTACAAGCGCCGAACAGTTTTATATCGGCGGCATGTACAGCGTACGCGGATATGAAGAAAGCTATCTCGGCGGCGACAGCGGTTACAGCGCCAGCCTGGAATACAGCGTACCGCTTGACAAAGCCAAAACAACATCGGCATTTTGCTTTTTTGACTACGGTGCAGTTTACGGCGACAGCGCTTTTGACGACCATGTGCTGGCAGGTACCGGCATAGGCATTAAAAGCACAATCGACCGCAAAATATATACAAGTTTAACGCTCGGCATACCGCTGATGCGTGATATTAACGGCGAAGAAGTTGATAAAACCCGCATACACTTTATGCTTAACGGTCAGTTTTAACGGGAGGACGGGCTTATGAGCAGCAAGAGAAAATTTAACCGCAAAAGTAAATATACCTTAAGCCAGAAAATCATCTCTGCCGTAACGGCGGCGGGCTTTATTATGCAGCCGATAGCAGGCTTTGCGCATAATATTGTTGCAAGTAATGACTTTGGAACTAAAGTAGAAACTAATGGTAAAGTTACGGATATTTGGGCAGGTAAGGTTGTTGGCAATACTGCTATTAACAAGTTTGATACATTTGGATTAAATGCCAATGAAATTGCCAATATGTATTTTGGTCAAAGCCCATCAAGTCATGGCGCTGATAATCTCGTTAACTTTGTGAATAGCCGCATTGATATTAATGGTACTGTTAACGCTGTACAAAACAGCCAAATCGGCGGCAATCTGTTCTTCTTAAGTAAGGAAGGTATGGCGGTCGGCAAATCCGGCGTTATCAACACCGGTTCGCTGTATGTAATGACGCCGACGCCTGACTTTATGGAAGCTGTCCAAACTGTTGGTACTGAGGCTCCGGCTGAAGATGCGAATAAATACCTTGGCTATATTACTAATATTACAGACCCCACTAAAGCTAATGCTTGGGAGATAATTCCTGTTAACACCAGCGGCACCATCACTGTACTCGGCCAGGTAAACGCTACCAACGAAGTGCAAATGCGTGCGGCTAAAATTGGCGTAGGCAAAAACGTTGATGATTCTGCTGTCGATAATGTTGCTAGCGGTAAAATAGCAGCAGAAAACGCACACATTGAAACAGGCGTTGCCAATTTTAGTGATATTGTAAATATTAAGGACGCAAGCGGCAAAGTAATTGTTGATGCAGGTCTTGGCAAAAATTTAACCGCAACCAAAACCGGCAGCGGCGATATTGTACTTGAGGCATATGTTGATGCTTCTAATGATAAAAATGAAATAGAAAAATTGCCGGTTATTGGTGGAACAACACTTGGTACTACAGCTGAATCGGTAGAAAATACTTTTACAGAACAGGAATTTGCTGCTACTGTAGATATTTATGGTGAAGTTAATGCAACAGGCAAAGCTGATATTAGTGCAACTGCAATTAACAGCAATGCAGATTTTGATGAAACGTTAAATGATTACAAAGCTAACAATAATGATGTTGCACAGTTGGCAACCGTTAAAGCAGATGTTAATATCGGTGGTGCGGTAAAAGCTGCTGACGATGTAAATATTAAGGCAGAAGCTGTTAACCGTTATGTTGATAATACTGGTGGTTTTGCGAAAGCTTTAAGTGTTGGTATAAGCTCTGGAACTCCGCTTACTGGCGATGTGGCATATTCTGTTTTAGATACTGAAGCCAATGTTAATGTAGCTTCTGGCGCAAATGTTGCAAGTGAAAATGGCAGCGTTGATATTGATGCCAAGGCAGAAACTCTTGCTGCTTCTGCTGCTTCCACTACAGGTTTAAAATTTAAAGCGGCCGGCGGATTAACTGGTGCTAATGTTCCGGCAACAGCGGTTGTATATACAGGTGTTGACAATAAGGCCAATGTTACTGTTGAAGGCGACATTAAAGCAGGCAAAGATATTAGCATTGATGCCGATGCCGATATGAAGGTTGAAGCTGATAACAAAATGAGTTTGAAGGGTAAGATGGCCAACCAGTTTGTTGTTGGTGTAACTGTTGCAGGTGCTGAAAACAGTGCATCTGTAGATATTAAAGGTAGCGGTAATAAAGTAAGCGCTGGTAATGATTTAAGCGTAAACGCCAAAGCAGACAGCGATTTTACCTCCAGTACTTCTATTAAAGCACCGGAGGCTTCGGCTATAACTGTTGCTGTTAACGTAACGGATTTTAACAGTAATGCAAATGTAAATGTAGATACTGATTTAACAGCAGGCAACAACTTAAATGTTGAGGCCGATAATACCATTGTTTCTGATAATGTTAATGCGGAAACAAAATTAGGCAGCAATAAATATATTTCTGCTGCAACGCAGGTTGTTACAACTAATGCCGAAGGCAAAATTACAGAAGTTAAAAATTTTATTAATGGTCTTAAAACTAAACTGGGTTTTGAAGCAGGTGGAAGTGACGATGTTAAAACTCAGCTTCAGCTTAGTGAAATTTTAAAAGCCGGTGCAACCGTAACTTACAGTGGGCAAGAACATAAAAGCGGTGTAAATATTGGCAAAAACGGCAGCCTTACTGCTCAAAACGGTATGCTCGGCGTTAATGCGCAAACTTTGATTGAAGATGCGCATATTGCTGCAACGGGGACAACGTATTCTTATAACGATGCTTATCCGGCAGGGGCAACTCTTAATGCATCCGTGCTTGTAAATAATATGGATAACAGCTCCTCTGTTGTAGTGGCAGACCGCGATGCAGCAAGTACTGAGCCTGCGTTAAGCGGTAAAACTGGTGTTGATGTTAACGCTTCCGTGCGTTTTGAATATAACCGTATTCAAAATATGATTCAGGACGTTGAAGATGCGTATAATCAGATAGAAACAGCAACTGCAAACCTTGATGGTGCAATTAAAACAGATTTTGATAATTTCTTAAAAGACCTTAAAACACAAATTTCAAATTGGGAAAGTGCTTTTGCAACTGCTGATGAAACGCTTGCTACCAGTGATAGTGGTGTGTTGTCCATTGGTGAAGCGGCAACAGCCGGTTATAACATTTTAAATGCGTTAAATAATTTAAATACTATGCTTGACAGCACCAGCGGCAGCGAAGTAGCAGATGCAACTAAGGCCTCCATTCAGGGCGCCAGCGATTTGCTTTCGAGTGCGCTTGCTTTTATTGACCCTAACAGTTATGGTAATTTTGCAGCTTCCAGTGCTTCCAAAGGCAGCAGTGGAAACCAAAGCACAGTTGGTGGGCATATTCCTTCGGCAATTAACGGTGCCGGTACTGTTATTGTTAATAATGTTGACACTGTAAGCAAGGTAGAAATAGGCAGTAATACAGGCATTGCAAGTGACCGCGATGTAAACATTAATGCCGAAAGCTTTATGAAGGATGTAACTCTTGGCGGGCTTAATGCTATGCCTATAACAAATTCCGGCGGTGGTACAACTGCCAGCATTGGTGCAACTGTAAATTATTCCGATTTTAATACTGATACGGTTGTTGCTGTAAATAACGGCGCAAGCATTACAGGCGGCAATATTAATATAGCCGGCAGCAACGTAATTGACCATGTTTCCGTAGCAGGCAGTGCAGGTGTTGGCCCGAGCGGAGAAACGCAGAGCAGCGGCATTGTTTTAAACGGTATGCTTAGCTTTGTTAACGGCAGCAGCGATATTTTAACCGTTGTTGATGACGGAGCAAGCTTAACGGCAAACCAAAATGAATACACTGAAACAGTTAAAGATGAAGAAAACGGTACTGATAAAGAAACTACAAAATATACCGAAGGCAATATCAGCATTACCGGGCATAATAACAGCAATATTTTTAATGTAGCGGCAGGACTTAACTTTGGTACCGGCAGCGGCGCTGTGGGCGTAGGGCTTGCTTATACCGATTTTGCTGTTAAAAATATTGCCGGTGTTGCCGATGTGGCCGGACAGATTAAAAATCTGTATTCATCCAAAGATGATGATGGAAAAGTTACAGTTGATAATAGTAAAGTAGATGAATTGGATGGTGAGTTAAATAATACATATACTGCTTCTACCGCTTCTTCTGATACTAAAGGCAGCATCAGTGCTTATGGATTTAACGTAGATGCTGCAACTGATGGCAGTATTCAAAGCGTAAGCGCAGCAGCTTCAGCTAATAAAAATGATGATACCGGAAAAGAAAGTTTCTTTGGAAAATTAAAAGGTAAATTTTCCAATGTAGAAAATAAGGTTTTCAACAAACTTGATGAAAAAACCGGTCAAATTTTCGGTTCAGACTCCGGCGGAGCTGATGAAATGTTTAATAAGGGTTCTTCAACTCATGGTACAGGCGGTGGTATTAAGCTTGTAGGCAGTACCAGCGGTAAAGGCGGCTTTATGCCTTCGTTCAGCATTGCTGGCAGCGGCAGCGTATCTTTAAATTCGCTAAATAATGCAACAGAAGCCATTGTTGATAATGTTAATATTACTATGCAGCCTACAAGCAATAAAAAAGGCGATATCAGCGTAACTGCGCGCGATACCCTTTATGCCGGTGCATACAGCGGCGCGGCAGCATTGCAGTGGAAAAAAGGCGGTTCTGCCGATAATACATCTGTTGGTTTTTCCGGAGCAGCTGGCGTTAATGATATTGATAACGCTGTTAAAGCAACTATTAAAAACAGCACTATCAGTAATGCAGGTAAGATAGACACCATGGCTTTAAGCGGCGGCGAGCAGCTGGCACTTGGTCTTGGGCTGGCAGTTGTTAAAGCTGATGGCACCAGTGGTGTCAGTGGTAATGCGGCGGTTTCAGTTAACCTGATAGACCATGATGTAGAAGCTCTGTTGGAAAATAATACTGTAACTGATGCAAATGATATTAATGTTGCTGCTTATGCACGCGATATTGAAAATACCGGCGGCGGTACTTTAAGCGCCGGGCAGCAAAAGGTTGGTGTAGGGGCGACAGTTGCCGTAGCTCAGCTTAATAATAACATTAGTGCAGGCATTAAAGGCGGCAGCTATACCGATGTTGGCAATGTTGATGTAGACGCAATGAACGCACTTAAAAATATTACCGTTGGCATTGCGGCAGGCGCAACTGTTCCTTCCGGCGGTGATGGTGATAGCGCAGTAGTTGAAGGCGCTGGCGTTTACAATGAAGTGCATAATACCACTAATGCTTTTATTGAAGGCAACGGCAGTGATAATAAAGTTGTAATTACTACCGTTGATGGCGGCATAGTTGATGTAATTGCACAGGATGTAGCCATTTCGGAAAACAGCATTTATGAACAGGCTCTTGATGGGCTTGCTGACGGCAAAAAGGAAATTGCCGAGCGCATGGGCGATGATTTTGACATTAGTGGGCAAAGCGAGCTTGCGGGAATTGATACAAGCGCAGCCGAAACCGAGCTGAATAAAAACAAAGAAGAAACTGAAACAAAAGAAGAAGTAAGCCTTGATAAAACCGGCGGCAGCAGCATTATTACCGTTGCAGGCGGCGTCGCAGCCACAACCGGCAAAGGCTCTGGCGGTGCGGCAGTTGCCATTACCGATATTGAAAACAACTACACGGCAGATATTGATTATGCCGATATTACAACCGAAACCTTAACAGCCGATGCAGGCTCGAGCAGCAACATTGTTACCGTTGCAGGCGGCGTGGCAGTGGCCGGCAAAGGCAGCGGCGTAGGTAGCGTAAGCTGGAACGACGTTGATAACACTGCTAAGGTAAATATTAAAAACTCCGTTGTTAAAGCGCAAAGCACCAAGGCAACCGCAGCTAATGCAGCGCAGATAGTTTCCGTTGGCGGGCAAATCAGCGTAGGCGGCAAAGCTGGCGTTGGCGCAGTGCTGAGCTATGTTGGGCTTGATAACAGCACTGAAGCTAATATAGTAAATACAACCTTTGATAAACGTGCCGATGATGAAACTGATGGCACAAGCGTAAAGGCAGAAGCAACAAACACCAGCGACAGCTACAACATCGGCGCAGGAGTAAGCGCGGCAGGTGCGGCAGCAGTAAGCGGCACGGTTGTGGTTACGCAAACGCACGGCACTGCCGGTGCTGTTATGGATAAGGTAACCATTAACAATGCCAAAGCTGTAACTGCCAATGCGCTGGATGATACCAATATTCTTTCCGTTATCGGTTCCGTTGCCGGTTCAGGTACGGCAGCAGTGGGCGGCGGCGTTGCCTATACGGAAATCGGCGATGTATCGACCGACACTGAAGACGGGCAGTATGTAACGGCAGAAATTAAAAATAACAGCACTATTAACACCGCCGGCGCAGGCAGCACGGTTAATGTTACGGCAAAAGATACGGCGCGCGTTATTAACGTGGCGGTTGGCGTTGGCGGCGCAGGCACGGCAGCCGTACAGGGCGCATCGGCAACAACGCTTATTAACAAAACCACAAGCGCAGAAATTGTAAATACTGATATTGATGAAGAAAAACAAGGCAGCACAAATGCCAACGTAACCGTAGATGCGCAAAACGCCAGCGAAATTACCAGCTCGGCTTCAACTGTGGCGGTAGCCGGAAGCGGCGCAGGTGTTGGTGCGGGCATTGCCGTTAACCGCATCATCCAGCAGACCAACGCAGCGGTAAACGGCGGCACTATGAACGTTAACAACCTTAATGTTAATGCCAATGCAACGCCGCGTATCGAAAATATCGGTGTTGGCGGCGGCATAGCCGGAACCGGTGCAGGTATCAGCGGCAGCGTTGCCGTTAACATGATTGAAAATGACGTAAGCGCGCATATCGGCAGCGGCGCTAACATTGTTGCCGATGGCAGCGTAGGGGTTGTGGCAACCAGCGATGAGCAGATTGCCAACTATGCCGGTCAGCTTGCAGTGGGCGGCGTTGGCGCAGGTGTTGGCGTATCTGTAAGCGTTAACCAGATTGCAGGCACAACCATCGCAACCGTTGGCGGCGAAGGTGAGGCTACAACAAGCGTTACAGCTAAGGGC
The DNA here is from genome assembly GCA_949288065.1 of uncultured Phascolarctobacterium sp. GTDB lineage: Bacteria > Bacillota > Negativicutes > Acidaminococcales > Acidaminococcaceae > Fusicatenibacter_A. The sequence goes on along the minus strand of CASEIL010000003.1, from coordinate 30,585 downwards.
AATAACAGTTTAACAACTGATACAGTTATTGATGTCGACATTAATGATTCTGAAAAGAGTGATATTCATAATACTTTAATTGATGATGGAACAGTTGCACTTGAATCTTCAATAGATCGTGGACAGGAAACCCGTAGCGGCTTAATTGTCGATGCTTCTTCAACGCGCGACTTAAAATCCTTCCTTATTACTGCCGGTGTAGCAGGAACCGGTGCGGGCGTAACCGGTACGGTTAACGTAAACCAGATTGATGGTAAAACTACTGCTGGTATTGCCAACACTACCGTTAACAGCGGCAGTGCAAATGCCGCCGGTGCAGGCAACGTATTTGTTAACGCCGGTGATTACAGCAATATGTCCGGCTTTGTTGGCAGTGCGGGCGTTGGCGGCATTGGCGCAGGCGTTGGCCTTGGCAGCGATACCAATACTATCAGCCGTGAGGTAACCGCAAAAGTTGATGATAGTGATATTAAAGCACAAGGCTTTGAAGTTGATGCCGATTCTGCACAGGGTATTTCCAGCTTTGGTGTTGGCGCAGGTGTAGCCGGTATCGGCGGCGGTGTAGCCGGTATTGTAACTGTTACGGAACTTAACAACACAACCAAAGCCATGCTTAACAACAGCAAAGTTAATGCTAATACAGTAAACATTAAAGCTAACCATACCGGCATTGTTAACGCAGGCAATGTAGGTGTAGGTGTAGGTGTTATTGGCGCAGGCGCTGGCCTTTCCGTAGGCGTGCTGAAGGATAACTCTGCAACAGAAGTAAGTGTTACAGGCGATAATGCGAAAGAAGATACCATTACTGCCAGCGGCGATGTAACCATTGCAGCTACTAATACGGCAGTTGTAAAACCGGTAATTACCGCAACCGGTGCCGGTGCTGCGGGCGTTGCAGGTGCAACCTCCATCAACAACCTTAACAGCACTGTTAAAACCAATATTAAAGACGTTGGCATTACTTCCGGTGGCAGCATCAGTGGCACAGCGGATAATAATTTTGATGTTGATGCTTATATGGGTTCGCAGGCAGGCGGCGTTGGCGGTGTTGGCGTTGGTGTAACCGTTAATACTATCGACAGCACTGTGCAGACTAATGTTGCTGACAGCACGCTTGACGCAGCTGAAGATATTACCTTAACTGCTCAGGAAACCCGCACCATTAAGCAAACTGCTACCAACGTAGCAGCTGGCGGCGTAGCAGTTGGCGCTAACATTGCGGTTACCAATGTTGGGCAGGCTGTTGAAAATATTAAAGATGAAAATGGCGAAACTGTTTCTAATGCATATGATAAAATAACCGAAGCCAATGATGTTTACAAAAATAAAGAAACTGGCGAAGATAATTCCGGTGATTTACTCGCTGGTGCAGAAGGTGCTTTAGAAACCGCCGGTATTGATTCCGACAAGGCAATTCCGCACGTTGACGCAGGCTATGGCGGCGAAAATAAAGATTCGCAGATTACCGTAAATATTACTAACAGTAATATTGAAGCAGATAACAACGTAACTGCCAAAGCGACAGAAACCGACAACATTAACATGACGCTTGGCAGCGGCGCAGCCGGTGCAGCAGCTGTTAATGCTGGTGTTGGCGTACTTAACGTACACCGCAATGTGGGCGTAAATATTACCGGCGGCGGCATCAGCGCAGATAAAATTGACATTGGCACGGATATTACCGGCAGCGCCAACCTTGAAGTATATCAGGGCACGGCTGGCGTTGTAGGCGTAAACGCAGCTGTTGGTGAAGCAAGCACTACCGGCAGCAGCAAAGTTGATATTGACGACGTAATTTTTGCAGGCAATGATATTGATATTACAGCTGCTGACCATGGCGGAGTTAAAGTTGAAACGCTTGGCATCACTGTCGGTGCTGTTTCCGTAGGCGCTATTGTTGCCGGTGCAGAAAACAGCGGCAATACCGAAATTGAAATTACAAACAGTGAAGCAGAGGCTAAAGACGCCGATAAACAGAGCGATATTAGCATTACTACCGATAAAGCTAATACCGTTGATGCACACGCAATCGGTGGCGCTGGCGGCGCAGTTGCCGGTCAGGGCGTTGTGGCAACAGCTAAGGACAGCGGCGCAAGCAGTATAACGCTTGGCGCAGAAGGCGATAAAGCTAAAGCAAACGAATTTGAAGTAAACAGAATTAATGTTGCGGCTTCAGCCAAGCCTTTTGTTAAAGCAGTTGCCGATAGTGCGGCAGTAAGCATTTTTGGCACGGCGGGCGCTTCGGTTGCTACGGCAGAGGCAACAGGCAATGTAAACGTAAATGTTTACGACGGCAACACACTTAGCGCGGAAGATGTTGATATTACCGGCGATGCAGGCACGCAGGACGGCAAAAACACTGCTGAAGCCAAAGTTGTTGGCAACAGCGGCAGCGGTTATGTTACGGTTTCCGATAATGCAGCTGTGGCCAATGTAGAAACACATGTTAATGTAAATGTTGGCGATGTTAACTACAAAACAAATACGGAAAAAGTATTTGTTGGTTATGAAGATGTTGAAAGCAGCACAACCGGTGAACGAAAGGAAGTTTACAAGGATGTAGTTACCGCTGCAACTGACCTTAACATCAGCGGCAGTAATACATCTAAGGCGTCTACCGATGCCAAGGGTATTACTATCGGCGGCATATTCTCAAGCGGCAACAATCAGGCATTTACTACCAATAAAGCTACCACTAATGTCAGCGTAAGCGGCGGCAGCGAAGAAACCTTGCTTAAGAGCCTTAACATTACGGCTTCCGGCGCAACTGATAATACTGCTAAAGCTGACGGCAGCGGCGGTGGTTTGGTAAGCGGTGATTTGGCAGCATGGGTTAAAAATGATTCTCAGGCAGAGGTTAACGCAAGCTTAAGCGGCAGCTTTAATGTAGCGGGCGATGTTACCGTTAACGCCTTGCAGAGCGATACGGCAAATATCAATGCTGATGCGCTTAAAGCAACGGTTGTCGGCGCCAGCGCAACACTGGCCGAAAATAATATTGGCGGTTCTACAACTGCAAACATTACCGGCGCAAATATTACCGGCGGCGGTAAGCTGGATGTTAACGCAGCTAACACCATAACCTTTGGCAATAACGAACAATATGCCGTTGAAGGCAGCGGCTACGGCGGCGTAAATGTACAAGGCGCTGAGTTTGATAATATTATTAATAAAAAAGCAGCCGTTAATGTTACGGGCAGCAAAATTACAACCAATGGCGCACAGGCGTTTGAGGCTAAAACTACCGGCAACATTAATGCAGGCGGCTATATTAAAGCAGCAGGACTTGGCGCATTTACCTGGGCAGATATTGATAATACCGTAACATCTGATAACAGTGTAACGGTTGACGAAGATTCTGCGCTGAAAACTAAAAAAGAAGGCGCGGATATTACGCTGGCAGCCGTTGACAATATGGACCTTACCGTAAGAGGGCAGGCCGATGTACAGGGCGCAGCTATTGGCGGTGCATCTTCTGACGTTGAGAGCGTGCTGAATCGCAACAACAAAATAACTGTCGGCGGCGATTTGTATGCTATGAACGACGTTAACCTGTATGCAGGCAAGGATAAAAACGGTGCAGATGGCAGCCTTGATTTAGTGGCGGAATCCGAAACCTACAACTATGCTGCACTGCCTATTGCTGACCCGAAACTTGATGACCAGATTAACCAGAACAATCAGGTTGTAATTAATCCCGGCAGCGATGTAAGCAGCGTGCGCAACATTAACCTTTATGCCGATGCAGGTAAGGAAACCATCCGCGATACTACCTTAATGTATACCTGGGTATATTCCGATAAGGGCGAAAACTACACCAGCTCCACCGTTGGCGACAAAGAGCCGGAAAACAAACACAGCAATAACTTTGTACAGGCAGACGGCAAGCTTGTTGCCGGTGTGCAGAACAAACAGTATATCACTATCGGTAAGGAAGGCGAACTTGTGTTCCTTAACCCGGATACGTTAGAGGCTGTTAATAATTATGGCAATCAGGTAGCTGTTGGTAAGCCGACAATCGAAGCTTCGAGCGGCGTAGACACCGGTGCTATTGTAGTTGGCACGTTTGACTACGGCACAACTCTGTTTGAACGTTATAATGAACTGGGAGAATTAATGCAGGGTTATGCAGACGCCCCGTCTTCAACCGCTTACATTGGTTATAAAACCGAAAGGGAACGCATTTTTGACCAGCTGAACCAGATGGGATTGGTACAAACCTTAACGGATGAAAAAGGTAACAAATATCAGGCTGCTATTGAAGGTATGACGGTTGATTATATTGAACTGCCGGATATTGTAGCCAGCGGCGGCAATATTAATATTCAAACCGATACCCTTAGCGGCAGTGGTAGCTTAAAAGCACAGGGTGCGCCGGAGGTTGTTATTAACAACAATACCAACCTGTATATGAAGATTAACAACATTACGGTTGGCGAGCCGGGCGGTGAAATTAACTTTAATAATAATTCGTTAACCAGCAGCAATTATCAGGAAAAAATTACTGAGCTTAATGCTGATAAAACAATGAGCGTTAACTTTAATGAGGTTTCCCCGGATGCTGAATCCGGTACGGGCGGCAGGCTTGTAATTAATGGTAATTATGGCGGCGGCACTGTATATGCCAAGGTTAATGTGGATGGCAAAGAGCAGTTAATCCAGACAACGCCGCGTGCCGATATTGAAATTAACGGCATTGTTAACAGCCAGGGCGGCACGGTTGAAATTACCAGCGCAGCTAACAGCATTATTATTCAGGGTGAAACTGCTGAAGACAGTGCGGCCGTTAAAGGGCAGACTGTTAAACTCAGCGCAAGCAAAGGCTCGGTAAGCCAGGGCTTCCAGGAAGGTATTGTCAGCATTGGCGGCAATGTACAGGATCAGTATAAAGATCTGTATCAAGGTGCTAAAGACGAATTTAATGTTAACTATGGCTTCAAACACGACAGCGTAAAAGATACTTGGGTTACTTCTTCTGAAGGCAATAAACCTAATGGCAATATGATTGCCGGTGAAAACATTTATATCAGCGCTTCTGATATAAATGTTAACGGTAAAATCCAAAGCGGTTATGCCGATTATGTGGTAAATATTGATAACAGCGTGCAAAGCAAGATTGACCAGATTAAAAATAACTGGCAAAATAGTGGCGGCCAGACGTTAACGGACGCTATGGTTACTACCGGCACTGCTTACCGCATTGTGGAAGGCAAAGATGTATTGCAAAGCGATGGCAGTTATTACCGCCAGCTTGATGTATATTATAATCCTTCTACCGGGCAAATTGTTGTGCCCGATGTTGACGCTAACGGCGGGCAGGTTTACCTTACCGGCCGCATCAGCAGCACCGGCAGCGGCTCCATTAAAGTGCTTGATGGTGCTTACGACATTAACGTTACTAATAAGACCGGCACCGATTTGCAGCTTGGCAAACTGGTAAGCAACAATGTTGATGGTCTTATCAGCATTGCTGATACCGGCAAGAAACAGCTTACAGAGTTTAGGCGTGGCAGCACTGTTGTTAAGGATATGACTAAACTTGATGAGGCTACCGGGGATTATAAAGTATTGTCGACAGGCGGCGAAGGTAATGTATATAACCCCGAAAGTGGTTTGCGTTACAACTGGACAACCGGTCAGGAAACAACTACTACGGAAGAATACAGTAATACCATTAAAGCCGGGTTGTGGGGCGCTGTTGAAACTATGGATAAAACAGAGCTTGATAAGTTTGAACAGGAGCATAAACCCGCTGAAGAGCCTGAAGAAACAACAACAACCAAGCCTAACGGTGAATATATCGGCGATGTTGATGGTATAAATAATAGCGATAACTTTGTTGTTATTTATGAAAATACAAAACTTGATGAGGACCGTGTTGGTCCGGGCGAGCCTGAACGCTGGAGCACCGGTTTCCTTGGTTGGTTTAAGTGGGAAAAATATACCTGGACTGTAAAAACCGGCACCACGCAGCAGTATGTTGCCAGCGTTAAGGCAGATAAGCCTATCAGCATCGGCTTTATCGGCAACGAAAGCGGCAACAGTAATATTAATGTAAACTCCCAGGGCAATATTAACCTTACTAACGATATTGCTTCCGCCAGCGGCGGCACCGGTTCTGTAATTGGTATTGCCAGCACTGGCGGCGCTATTAACCAGCTTGGCGGCAGCATTACCGGCGATAATATTAAGCTTAGTGCGGCAACCGGCATTAACGATGTTAATATTACTTCTATTGGCGATAATGTTAACCTTAATGCGGTAACTACAAGCGGTGATATTGGCATCAACGTTAACGCGGCTTACGGCACGGATGGCAATGTTGTAATTGGCAATCTGTTTGCAGGCACGGCGGCTAACCCTGCCGGTGATGTAGCGCTGACGGCTTCCGGTAACATTACGCAAAGCGGCACCGGTACTTCTGTAAGCGGCAACCGTATTGATTTAGTAAGCACTAATGGTGCAATAGGCACGGATGGACAGGCTATTATTGTACATGGCGGCCAGCAGGTTGTTGATGCACTGGACAGCCTTTCTGCCAGCGTTAACGCACAGGCCAAACAGGATATTAACCTTACGCAGGATGACGGCGATATGCGCATTGGCCGTGTATATTCGGATAACGGCGATGTTACTATTACCGTTAATGACGGCGACCTTGTAGACGCCTTGCCGGCCGGCGAAACGGTGGACCGCGGCGATACTGATGAACTGATTCAAAAATGGACAGACCTTGGGCTTATTGAAGGCGAGGGTGCTTACACTGAACAGATTGAACAGGATGTTGTGGATTACGAAGCAGGCGTTAAAGATGAGTTTGCTACTTATAAGCAAATGAAAGATTATTATACGGAACATCCGGAAGGCGCTGAAAGCGATTATGCTTATCAGAAATTTGTTGAACTTTACGGCGATTATGCAACCGCCGACGATTATCTTGCAGGTGCAGAGGCACAGGCTAAAATTGCTGAGCTGAAAAATGAAGGCAGGGAATATTGGGACAAAGACCAGTTGCTGTATGCAATCTCGGATGCAATTATTAACCCTGACAGCGGTGCAACAGATACTGTTGTTAAAGACCCGAATGTTAAAGGCAACAATATTACGGTTAATGTTAAAGGCGGCAGCGCAGGCCTGAACAGTGATAATACTACTGTAATTCAGCTTGATGACCTTAAAACTGATATTGAGGCGCTGAAACAGCTTGCCAGTGCAGATGCCTCCAATGTTATCTGGGATGAGGAGAACGGCACGGCAACTATTACCGAAAAATTGCCGATAGGCATTCAAAGCACCGGCGGCGGTGTAACCGTAGTTACCGATGGCAACGTTTACCTTTCCGGACGTACTGATAATGATGCTGACAACGTGCTTAACATTAATGAAATTACTGCTGCTGGCGATGTTCGCCTGCAAGGGCAGGACGGTATTTATAATGTAAGTGCGGGCGACCGTGCAGCAATTACCGGTAACAACCTGCTTATTCAGGCAGGCTCCGGCTCAATCGGTACTGCTGATGCTATTATGACCACCCAGCTCGGCGGCACAATGCAGGCACAGGCAGGCGAAAATATTTACATTAGCCAGACCGGCGATTTACTGCTTGATTCGGTCGGCGCAGGGCAGGATGTTGTATTGGCGGCAACCGGAAATATTGCCGATTCCGACATCAGTCTCAGCGGAGATTCGCAGGGATACATTAGAAGCGATAACGGCAGTATAACACTCACTGCCGGTGAAGCTATCGGTGCTGATGGCAATGGGTTGAATATTCTTGACAACGGCGCAGTTGTTAACGCTGACGCAGAACAGGGCATTTATCTTTCCGGCGTAAGCGGCGAAGCTTCTAATGGTGAACTGGTACTTGGCACGATTGAAGGCGCAAGCCTTAATGTTGACAGCGTAAGCAGCGTAAGCCTTGGCAAAGATGCAGCGGAAGACGAAGAAGCTGTTGAAAGCAGCATTACCACGACCGGCGGCGATGCTGAAATTACTGCGGCTAAAGATATTAACCTTGTAAACGGCACGGCAAATGTTAACAGCGGCAATGCGCTTAACCTTACGGCAACCGGCGGCAGCATTGCGCAGAATGCGGCAAGCACCATTTATGCCGATACTGTTAACGCTTCGGCAGCTAATAATATTAACCTTGCAAGCCAGGCTAATAATGTTGGGCAGTTTGTTGTTAACGGCCTTGGCGAAAATAATAGCATTAACGGCAGCATTAACCTTGCAGGCAGCAGGGCAGAAGGCTTTGCGGCAGATTTGAACGGCATTACTGCAAACGGCAGCGTAAATGTTACTAACTATGGACAAGGCAGCCTCAACATCAGCGGCGGCAGCGTAACCACTACCGGCGAAAACGCCGGCGATGTAACCTTTACCAGTGAAGGCAGCATTACTGCCGATACAACCGTTAACAGTGCGGCAAACATTGTTATGAATGCCGACGGTGCAATTACCAACAAAGGCGCTTTAACTGCGCAGAATAATGTAACCGTTAACACCACGGAAGGCGCAATTAATATCGGCGGCAGCGTAACGGCAACAGATAATGATGTAAACATTACCACCGGCAGCGGTGCAATTATAACTACCGGCAATGTAACCGGCGGCACTAATGTAAATGTAGATGCAGGCACTACCGGCAACATTGAACTGGGCGGCATTGTAAATGCACAAAAAGGCAATGTTGATGTTGATACTCAATCCGGCGATGTAACTACCAAAGGCGAAGTAACAGGCAACACTGATGTAACCATTAACAGCGGTGCAGGCAATGTAACAGTTGGCGGCAATGTAACGGCAACGGTTAACAACGTTAACGTAACCACTGGCAGCGGTGCAATTACAACTACCGGCAATGTAACCGGCGGCACGGATGTAAATGTACAAAGCGGTGAAGGCGATGTTAACCTGAAAGGCAATATTGATGCTGAAAGCGGCTTTGTAAACGTAACTACGGGCAGCGGCAGCATTACTACCGGCGGTTATGTAAGCGGCCACAAAGATGTAACGCTGGATAGCGACGGCGGCGATATTACGGTTGGCGGCTATACGGAATCTGAAACTCAGAATGTAACGGCAACTGTTAAAGGCGATGGTAACATTAACTTTGCAGGTAAAGTATCCGCCAGCGGTGATGTTAAAGCCGAAGTAGAAGGCATAGGCGATATTACAACCGGCGAAAACGCAACAGTAAGCGGCACGAACATTGGCTTTACCACAAACGAAGGCGATATTACTACCGGCAGCGATTTGACGGCTAAGGAAAATGTTGACCTTAATGTTAACACCGGCGATATTACTTTCGGCGGTAATGTAAATGCCGGCAGCGAAAATGCTGAAAACGGCAATATTACGATTGATATTACCGGCGGCGGCAATTTGCAGGATGCCGAGGGCATGGAAAACACGCTGACGGCTATCGGTCCTGAAGGCAGTGAAACCGCAGGCAACATTATCATTAAGCTTAGCGGCAAGGGCGACGTTGATTTGTACGACCTGTATGCAACCAACAAAGCACACCTTGATATTGCTGAGGGTAGCCTGAAACTGCACGAAATCAACGGCGAGCTGGTAGCAATACAGCTGCGCACCGAAGGCAAGGACATGAATGTTGACAAGATTACTGCCGGTACGCAGATTGTACTCAGCGGCAGCGATATGTCGCTGGACGACATTGCCCAGCGCCCGGATGCGGACGGTATGCTGGTTGTAACGCCTAACGGCGCAGCCGACGGCAAGCCGATTGACAACTTTACCATCGGCAACATTACAACCAACGCAGGCAGCGGCATCCGCTTCGACCACCTGTGGGTTAACAATTCGGATATTCACATCAGTGAAGGCCAGCTGTGGTTTGACAAGCTGTATGTAGAAAACGCGGCGCACTTTAGCAACGATGACATGGTGGCAGCCATTTACGGCGTTCCGCCCCTGCGTGACGGCAGCGACAGCGTTTACTGGAACAACACGGCAGAAAACAGGCCGGAAGACAACCTTGATATGTGGCTGAAGGGCAGCGGCGACTGGATGTACCTGCGCTTTACCGATGACCATATTCAGGAAAGCAACGGCATTTTGCTGACGCTTGACCAGTACGATTATGTATACAACCAGCGCTTCACGGCGGAAGACCACCTGCGTTACCTGCACGGGCTTTATCCGGATGAAAGCTGGAAGCAGACTTACGGCTATGGCGTATCGGCGCACGAGCGCTTTGGGCTTGTTGATTATTACGAACTGCCGGGCGAAGAAAATGCCGGCGAGGACGAAATTGCCGTGGAGGCTTAACACAAATTAATATCCGGGGGCTGCGCGCCCCCGGTATTACAAAATTGGCGGAGGTTATTATTTGATGAACAAAAAAGCGGAAACCTTTAAAAATTATTTGGAAAAGAACAAAATTAAAAGTTTTAACATTGATGAAATTGCGGGCGACGCGTTAAACAGCGTGGTGTTCCGCAGCAATATTGAAATTAACGGCCAGCAGCTGCCGACGATTGTCGTTTTGGACAGCAGCATTTACGGCATGGTGCGCGTTTTGGTGGCGCCGCGCGTGCTGAACGAAAACAACGAGGCAGAGCTGTTAAAAGAGCTGAACCGTTTGAACAAGAGCTACAAATCCTTTAAATATTATTTTGATGATAACGGCTCTTTAGTTTTGGACTGCTGCATTTTGTTTAAGGAGGACAGCGACGGCGAATTAATCTACACGATGTTCGACGTTATCATCCGCCACTTAAACAGCGAATACAAAAAGCTGATGCAGCTTATCTGGAAGTAAACTTGTTTCCCACGGCCGCCTGCGGGCGGCCTTTTTTATCAGCGCAGGCGCAAAACGGCAAACAGGTTTGGCAAAATGGGCTGGCGGTTTTATTATATTCTTTACACTTTGTGCGCCGTTTTACAAAAATTCACAAAAAAGTACGTTTTTTGTTGACAGAACAGGCTTTTGGTAGTAAATTTTAGGATATATTATTATTTTATTTTTAAGGGAAAGAGGTACAAAAAAATGACAGGTTTAATGTTGTTAGGCATCGCATTGGTTGTGTGTGCCTGCGGCTATTTTATCTACGGCCGCTGGCTGGTCAGGCTGTGGGGCGTTGACCCCAACGCGCGCACACCGGCATTTGTGCACGAAGACGGCAACGATTACGTTCCGTCCAGTAAATTTACGGTTTTTGCGCACCAGTTTTCTTCCATTACGGGCGCAGGCCCTGTAACCGGCCCGATTATCGCCGCTATGTTCGGCTGGGCGCCGGTAATGCTGTGGCTGATGGTAGGCGGCATCTTCTTCGGCGCTGTGCAGGATTTTACCGCGCTGTATGCTTCCGTTAAAAACGAGGGCAAATCCATGGGCATGCTCATTGAGCAGTACATTGGCAAAACGGGCAAAAAAATGTTCCTTTTGTTCTCGTGGCTGTTTACGCTTTTGGTAACCGCCGCTTTTGCGGATATTGTTGCCAGCACTTTTAACGGCTTTAAGCCCGATGGCGGCCTTGCTACCCCGAACGCCGCTGCGGCTTCTATCTCTATGCTGTACATTGTTGTAGCGATTGCTTTTGGCTACTTTTTAAAGAAATGCCCGCTGGCTGAAGGGCCGAAGCTGGTTGTAGCCATTGTTTTAATGGTTGCCATGCTGTGGGCAGGCATTGAATACCCGCTGTATTTTGATAAAACCACCTGGCTTTATGTAGTTTTTGCTTATATGTTTATGGCAGCGGTTATGCCGATGTGGCTGTTAATGGAGCCGCGCGATTATTTAAGCGTGTTCCTGCTTTTGGGCATGATCGCCAGCGGCGTGCTGGGCGTTATTTTTACCAACCCGGCTATTGAGCTGCCTGCGTTTAACGGCTTTGTTGTTAACGGGCAGCCGCTGTTCCCGATTCTGTTTATCACTATCGCGTGCGGCGCGGTATCCGGCTTCCACAGCCTGGTATCCTCCGGCACTTCTTCCAAAACCGTTTCCAACGAGAAGGACATGCTCTTTATCGGCTACGGCTCGATGCTGATTGAATCCATCCTCGCCGTTGTATCCCTCATCGTTGTAGGCGCTGCGGCAACCGGCGGCGTAATGCCTAAAGGCACCCCGTTCCAGATTTTCGCAGGCGCTGTCGGCGGCTTTATGGGCATGTTCGGGCTTTCTGCCCACGTTGCCACCTGCGTTATCACCATGTGTGTTTCCGCGCTGGCGCTGACGACTTTGGACTCCGTTGGCCGTATCGGCCGTATGTGCTTCCAGGAGTTGTTTACCTCCGGCAAACCGGAAGAAATGAGCGGCTTCCAGAAGTTGATGACCAACAAATATTTTGCAACGGTTATCACTCTGTTCTTTGGCTATTTGCTCTGCCTGGGCGGATATATGAATGTATGGCCGCTGTTCGGCGCAGCCAACCAGCTGTGCGCAGCGCTGGTATTCATCTCCCTTTCGGTATTCCTTAAGGTTACCGGCCGCCAGGGCTGGATGCTGTATGTGCCGATGGCGTTTATGTTCCTTGCTACGATGAGCGCCCTTGCAATGAGCATTTACGGCATTGTTAACAAGCTCATCACCGGCGCGCCGTTTGGCATGCTTACCGATGGTTTGCAGCTTGTTGTGGCCATTGCGCTGATTACGCTGGCGTTTTTAATTGCCTCCAACGGCTTAAAAACTTTAACCAGCAGCGAAAAGGGCTCGCACGCCAAATCTGCCAACGCTTAATTAAAAAAATTGCAGCTCCGCACACCGCGGGGCTGTATTTTTTTAAGAATATTTTTGTGGCAGGCTGTATTTTTAATCTGAATTGTGTTAAAATAATTTAGAGCCATTTTATCTTGGGAGGTAAGAGAATGAAAAAATTTTTAAATGTATTAATGGTAGCCTTGATGGCTGTATGCTTTGCTATCCCCGCAATGGGCAAAGCCGAAGCTGCTAAAGTTGTAGTGCTTCCTCTGGTTAATAATTCCGGCAGCGAAACCGCAGGCCAGATTTATATCAGCGGCGCTATCCAGCTGTTTGATTACCCTGAATATGAACTGCTTGAAAACGACGTAACCAACGACGCTATTGCTGCTGCCAACATTGGCAAGGATGGCGCTTCCAAAGAAGCTATGGTAAACATTGCTAAAGCCAGCGGCGCAGACCTTGTTGTAGGCATGGTGCTTGATACCTGCGAAGACAACCCGGTATTCCCGAGTGCTGAACGCATTTTGAAACTGGACATTACCGGTAAAACCTACGCTTACAGCGCTGTTAACGGCAAGTTCTATGAACACCGCATTTATGAGGACAAAGAAATTGACGAAACCCTTACCAGCCGTTGGGATTGGGTTAGCGAGGAATTTGGCCGCTGCGTAACCCGCGAAATGAAACGCGTTGACAAAGCTTTTATGGAAAACGACTTTTAATTAACGGCTAATTTGGGGCCTCTGCTTTTGGGCAGGGGCCTTTTTATTTTGCCAGCTGGAAAAAATTTTGGCTATATGGTAAAATTAAAGGACGAAGTAAGCTTTAGCTAAACGGAATTAACATATAGACAGGAGGATGGCACATTGAACGATGGCATCCATATAGTTTTGGACAGTACGGCTTCGGCCGGGCAAACACCGCTTGCAGCCGACGCGCGCTGCCATGTTTTGCCGCTGATTGTGCGCCACGGCAACCTTGAATGGCGCGATGGCGAAAAGACGACAGCGGAGATGTTTAAGCTGGTGAAGGAAAGCGGCGAGCTGCCGAAAACCTCCCAGCCGCCTGTGGGCGATTTACTGGATATTTTTACGAGCCTTGCAGAGCAGGGCAAAAAGGTTATCGGCATTTTTGTGGACGGCGTTTTAAGCGGCACCTGCCAGACGGCGCGTATGGCGGCGCGGCAGGTAATGCAGGAAATTCCGGGCGCGGATATCCGCATTTTTGACAGTTTAACGGCGGCGACGCCCATCAGCGGTTTGGCGCTGGACGTTTTGCAAAAGGCGGACGAGGGCGCAACGATGGACGAGCTGGAAGCGTTTCTTAACGACGCGATTGCACGCACGGAAACCTGCTTTTCCGTAAGCACGCTGGAATATTTGCAAAAGGGCGGGCGTATCGGCGCGGTGGGCGCGCTGGTGGGCAACCTTTTGGGCATCCGCCCCGTGGTGGCGCTAGATAAGGAAGGCAAGCTTTTAGTTGCCGCCAAATGCCGCACCCGCAGCAAGGTGCTTGCAAGCATGCTTGATTTTGCCTCCGCCCACGGCGATGTGGAACGCATTTATATTGCCAACGAGGAAGCGGAAAAAGACGCAGAGTTTTTGCGCAGCGAGATGGAAAAACGCTGCCCCGGCGTGCCGGTGCTGATGACGGGCATCGGTACGGTGCTGGCCTCGCATTTGGGGCCGGGCTGCATAGGGCTTTTTGTGCGCGTAAAGTAAGTTTGGGGGCATAAAAATGGCAGAGGCTGGCCGCAGTAAGGAAAGCATTAATTTAACAGGCGCAGCTATTGGCGTGCTGCTAAGGCTGGCAGTATTTGTGCTGTACTATGTGCTTTTAATTGCTGTGGGGCTGGCCGTGTTATATGCCGCGTATTATGTAAGCTGCATTATACTTACCGGCTTTGCCGAAGGGCGGCACTACAAAACTGCCGCCGCAGCGGTGCTGGGGCTGGCTGCTTTGTGGGCGTTTGCCGGTACGCTGGGCTTTTACCTTATTAAGCCGCTTTTCAGCTTCAGCAGCGGCGCTAAAAGCAGGGGTATAGAGGTTGAGGAAGAGGACTGCCCGCTGTTGTTTTACTATTTGCGCGAGCTGGCTGAAAACATCGGTGTGCCCATGCCCAAACACGTTTACCTAACGGAAGAGGTTAACGCCGCCGTTTTTTACAGCAAGGGCTTTTGGCGCTTGTTTTTGCCCGTGGGCAAGGATATGGAAATTGGGCTGGGGCTGTGCCGCGATGCCAATATCGACGAATTCAGGGTGGTGCTGGCGCACGAGCTGGGGCATTTTTCGCAAAGGACGATGAAGCTGGCCCCTGCCATTGGCGTTACCATGGCCATTTTGGCGGATTTGGTTTACACCCGCGATAAATTTGACAGCCTGATTGATAAATGGCGCAATTCGGATTTTGCGTTTTGGAGCGGCTACGGCAAAGTGCTGCACTTTCTTATCGGGCTGGTTAAGCGTATGACGTCCGCCATGTACGGCTTTGTGGAGCGCGGTTATACGGCTTTGCAGCGGCAAACGGAGCTGGACGCCGACCTTATTGCCTGCCGCGCTGTTAGTACGGCTGCGTTTATATCATCCCAGCTTAAGCTGGACTGGCTTACTGAAAGGCACAAATTATACGAGCAGCTGGTAAGCAATTTTATGCGCGAGGAAGGCAAGTGCCCGGAGGATTACTGGGCAGGCTACGAAAAAATTGAGGATTATTTTGAGCTTGCCGACAGGCTGAGCTTTGACGCGCTGACGATATTAAACCCGCCTGCCGGCCTTGACGACGTGCTGGAAGAAGAAGCCGGCGGGGAATACGGCAGCCACCCCACAACGGCGCAGCGCATTAAAAACGCGCTTGCGGTAACGGGCACGCCGGAGCCGAAGGAATGCACGGCGGCCTGGGATATTTTTGAACCGGAGCTTGTTGCGGAAGCAGGCCGGAAGCGTTTGCTGGAGCTGGCAGCGGCAGCAGGCTGCGAAAAGCTGCAATTAGTAAGCACGGACGAGTTTAGAAAATTGGCAAGGCAGGAGTTTGCAGCGCACATTTTAACGCGCACGCCTGTGCCGGAATAAAAAGGGATTGAACGCTTGCTGCGGCAGGCGAAAAATAAATTGTTTTGCGCTGCGGCGCAGAGCGGAGGAATAATATGACAGTACAAACTGCCGTTATTGACGGCCACGACATAAAAAAGATGCTGCTGGGCGCTTACGCTGCATTTGCGGCGGGTTACAAGCAGATTGACGATTTAAACGTGTTCCCCGTGCCGGACGGCGACACGGGCACGAACATGATGCGCACGATGGAGGCTGTGCACCGGGCTTTAACGCCGCTTGATACGGCATCGGCAGCGGAGGTGGGTGCAGCGGCTGCCAAAAGCGCCATTATGGGCGCGCGCGGCAACAGCGGCGTAATACTTTCGCAGCTTTTGCGCGGCATTGGGCGCGGGCTGGCAGGCAAGGAGCGCATTACCGGCAACGAGCTGGGCAAGGCGTTTCAGTTTGGCATTTTGTATGCCTACCGCAGCGTGGCCAAGCCCGTGGAGGGCACCATTTTAACTGTGGCGCGCGGCATTGCCAAGGCGGCGTACCACGCAGTGCGCCGCGGCGAGGATTTTGCCGAAATTTTAACGGAGGCCATTGCAGGCGGCAAGGCAGAACTGGCCCGCACGCCGGAGCTTTTGCCTGCGCTGAAGGCGGCAGGCGTGGTTGATGCAGGCGGGCAGGGCTTAATCGTATTTTTGCAGGGCTGCTTAAACGGCCTTGCCGGCACGGCGGAAGAGGTTTCCGTACCGTCGGGCGCAATATCCGCCCAGGCGGAGCTGCCCGCAGAGGAAGTGGATTTAACCAACCCCTACTGCACGGAGTTTATTATTAAAAACGCTGCCGTGGACGAAAAAACGGTGCGCGCGGCACTGTTGCCGCTGGGCAACTCGCTGATTGTGGCGGCGATGGACGATATTGTGAAGGTGCACATTCACACCGCGAACCCGGGCACGGTTTTGCAGCAGGGCTTAAGCTGGGGCACACTGCACGATATTAAAATTGACAACATGGCCGAGCAGCACGAGCACCGCGTGTTCAGCGCCGCGCCGGACGAGCAGCCCAAAAAGGACGGCGTGGGGCTTGTAAGCGTGGCGGCAGGCAGCGGCATTGCCAAAATTATGCTGGCGCAGGGCGTAACGGATATTATCAGCGGCGGGCAGAGCATGAACCCGCCCGTGGAGGAGTTTGTGCACGCCATTGAAAACGGCGCGTACAGCAAATACATTATTTTGCCCAACAACAAAAACATTGTGCTGGCGGCGCAGCAGGCGCAGAAACTTTTAGGCGCGGACCGCGTAAGCTATGTGCCAACGGTGAATTTAGCGCAGGGCATTGCCGCCATTTTGGCGTTTGACGCCGAGGCGGATATACAGACCAACACCGACGAGATGACCCTTGCCGCACAAACGGCGCACTGCGCAGCGGTAAGCACAGCAGTGCGCGACAGCGTTGTGAACGGCATGGAAATTAAAAAGGGCAGCTATATCGGCTTACTGGAAAACAAAATCGTCTGCACCGGCAGCAGCTTAAACGAGGCAGCCGCCAAAGCCGTCGGGCAGGCAGCGGGCGAGTGGGAGCTTTTAACGCTGTACTACGGCAGCGATATTACTGAAAGCGAGGCGCAGCTTGCGGCGGCAGAGCTTGAAAAAATCTGCCCCGGGGCAGAGGTACAAGTTTTAAACGGCGCGCAGCCGCTGTATCCGCTGATTATAACGCTTGAATAAAAACTTTAAGGCATGCACGCCGCATGCCTTTTATTTTGGAGGGGACTTATGCAGGAAATTATGCTGGCGATTGCGGCAGGCATCGCCATTGGGCTTTTAAATTTGTTAAGCTATAAAGTTAAGTTTTATTTAAATAAACTTTCTACCGCGTGTCTGGGTGTAATGCTGTTTTGCCTGGGCGCCAAAATTGGCTGCGACGATGCGCTTTTGGCTAAACTTGGTACGCTTGGCGTGCAGGCGGGCGCAGTGGCGTGCGGCGCGGTTGTAGGCAGCATTGCCTGCCTGT
This sequence comes from uncultured Phascolarctobacterium sp., assembly GCA_949288065.1. Lineage (GTDB taxonomy): Bacteria > Bacillota > Negativicutes > Acidaminococcales > Acidaminococcaceae > Fusicatenibacter_A. The sequence continues at coordinate 12,866 of CASEIL010000003.1, read as the reverse complement.
TTTTGGTGACAAAATTTATTGCCCGCCCGGCGGATGTTGTGGCAGAGGACGGTGAAGCGCAGTGATTATGATGATTGGCGCGGCGCTGCTTTCCGGCATGGCGGCGGGGTATTTGTTTTTGGACGTGGGCGTGAAGGACACGCTGGATGTTATTTTAATGACGGCGCTGGACATTATGGTGTTTATTGCTGGTATTGAAATTGGCAGTAACCGCGACATTTTAAAGCGTGTGTGCAACTGGCACAGTGCCGTGCTGGCGCTGAGCGTGCCTGTGGCGGTGGCGGCGGGCAGCATCGGCGGGGCGGCGCTTTTGGGCATGGCGGCAGGGCTGAGCTTTTACGACGCTGTGCTTATCGGCAGCGGGCTGGGGTGGTACAGCTTTTCATCGGTGCTTATCAGCGCCGTGTACAGCACGGAAATTGGCACTGTGTCGTTTTTGGCAAATATGCTGCGCGAGCTTTCCGCCTTCTTTTTAATACCGCTTTTAGTGCGCGTGCATAAGCTTTTGGCGCTGGCCCCCAGCGGCGCGGCGACCATGGACAGCGGCCTGCCGGTGGTAATAAAATACACCAACCTGCACGTCGGCATGTACTCCTTCATTAACGGTTTAGTGCTCACCTTAATAGTGCCGGTGCTGCTATCGTGGCTGTTGAGTATGAAATAAAAAATCCTGCCTGTAAAGGCGGGATTTTTTATTTTACCGCTGTGCGGATTTTGATTGTGGCTTTGTTTGTTTTGTTTTAGTCTTTGCAGTTACGTAAATGCGTTTGTATTAACTTTTTGCTCATTTTGTATTCGGCTTTGTATGAAGGATAATGTTTTTATATTTAATTTTATTGCTTATTGTTCATTCTTTGTAACCAAAGAACGAACCAAGAAAGTTCCGCGGCTAAGCGGATTTTTTAACGCAACAATGTTTGCAAGCAACTGCAAAAATTCGAGATTCACTTCGTTCAGACACGATTTTTGCAGTTGCTTTTTAGTAAATGTTGCTAAAATCCGATGCCGCGTACTGCCGAGCGTCATACTTTTCAATTTTAAAGTTAGATAAACGCATATCGTACTCTAGAAATTGTCTTTTAAAAGTATGGTAACAATTTACCCAAAATAAAATATAATCCAAGTACGAATTTGGGCGGAGCCGCGACTTTCAAAAAATCAGCGGAGGTTTTACATCAAAAGGCACTTGCAGCATTTGCCGAGGATGTTTGAGCTTGCGTAGCAAGCGAGTTCCGCAGGCGCTGCAAGTGGCAAACTTATCTGATACGGAGCGGTTAAATTTTTTGCAGGAGCGGGAGTTTTCTTGCTTCGTTCTTTTGCTCAGTCAAAAGAATGAAGATGAATGATATAGTAAAAATTAAAAAGCATTATCCTTTATACAAAGATACTAACAAAAATAAAAAGAAGGAAAAAATAACCGGCCTTACTAAACGCAAGACCGGTTATTTTTATCGCGCAAGCGAAACAATATAATGTGAAATATTTTTGTCAACGGATAATTAATATTGACAGAAAAAAGGCTATTTAATATAATTATTGTGAAAAAACAGCTTTAATCTGCATCGCCGTAAGGCGGGGCGGAAAGGAGGAGCCTATGTTAACTAACAGCGAGCTGACTGCCATTTTGCGCGAGAATGGCTATAAGGTTACGCCGCAGCGCCTTGCCGTGTACGAAACTCTGGCGGCAACGCACGAGCATCCCAGCGCCGAGATGCTGTACAAAACGCTGCGCCCCAAATACCCTTCTATGAGTTTTGCCACTGTTTATAAAACCGTAGAGATTTTGAACAGGCTGCACGTTATTCAGATTATTAATACCGGTGAGGACAGCTTCCGCTATGACGCGGATACCAGCGACCATCACCATGTGCAGTGCACCTGTTGCGGCAAAGTTGAGGATTTGTTTAATGTTGACGCAAGCGGCATTATGCACGACGCTGAAAAACACAGCGGCTATAAGCTGAGCGGGCACCAGTTTTATTTTTACGGTGTGTGCGAGGATTGCCGCAAAAAGCATTAATTTAGGCGAGGGACCCTTTGGGGTCCCGTTTGTTTTTGCGTGAAAGTTTCATAAAAATTTACTTTTTTATCAATCCTAAATGCCAAAGTTTTGCTATAATTATATGGTATAAAAGTATCAACGGGAGTGAAATAAAATGGAGCTTGCCCAAAGAATTGAACATACATTATTAAAGCCGGAGGCAACCGTGAAGGACATTATGCGCCTGTGCGACGAGGCGGCAGAGCACAAGCTGTACGCCGTGTGCGTTAACCCGTGCTATGTGCCGCTGGCTAAACACCTTTTGCAGGGCACTAACGTGAAGGTTGTTACGGTGGTGGGCTTTCCGCTGGGCGTAACCTTTAGCTGCGTTAAGGCGCTGGAGGCGAAAACCGCTGTGGAGGAACACGCCGACGAGATTGATATGGTAATGAATATTTCCGCCTTTAAAACGGGCGATTACGCCGCCGTTACGGAGGACATCCGCCGCGTGGTGCAGGCGGCAGCGCCCTGCCCGGTGAAGGTTATAATCGAGGCTGCCTGCCTGACGGCGCGCGAAAAACGCACGGCCTGCCGCATTATTGCGGACGCGGGCGCGCAGTTTGTTAAAACCAGCACCGGTTTTGGCAAGTGCGGCGCAACGGTGGAGGACGTTAAGCTGCTGCGCGAGGAAGCCGATAAGTACGGCTTAAAGGTTAAGGCTGCGGGCGGCATCCGCGATGCTGAAACGGCGCGCGCGATGGTGGAAGCAGGTGCGGACCGCATTGGCACCAGCGCAGGTGCAGCCATTGCCGCAGGTGAAGCATGACGGGCGAGTTTAAAATTTCCGTACTCGCCAGCGGCAGTAAGGGCAACGCCACGGTTATCACCGCGGGCGGCAAAAGTTTTTTAATTGATGCGGGCATTAGCTGCCGCCAGCTTACGCAGAGGCTGAAGGAAGCGGGGCTGGCGCCCGAAAATTTGGAGGGCGTTTTGCTGACGCACGAGCACCGCGACCATGTTAACGGGCTGCCGGTGCTGAGCCGCAAGTGGCATTTGCCGGTGTTTGCCAACGAGGCGACGTGGCGCAATATGCCGCAGCGCACCGAGATGGAGCGTGCCTGCTGCCGCCTTTTGCCGAAGTGCCTGCAAACGGACGGGCTGAAAATAACCAGCTTTAACGTGCCGCACGACGCTGCTGGTACATTGGGCTATGTGTTTGAATACGCCGGCGCGCGCTGCGTGTACCTTACGGACGTGGGCTTTATTACGGAAGAGATTAAAACGAATGTTGCCGGTGCCGATACGCTGGTGCTGGAAGCGAACCACGACGAGGAAATGCTGAAAAAGGGCAGTTACCCTTACGCGCTGAAGCAGCGCATTTTGGGCACGCGCGGGCATCTTTCCAACGCGGCGGCCGGGTGGCTGCTTTCGCAGATGGAGCGCCTGCCTGCCGAAGTAGTGTTGGCGCACCTTAGCCAGGAAAACAACACGTCGCAGCTGGCGCTTGGCACTGTGCGCGGCATTTTAGATGCAAAAGAACTTGGCGAAGCCACGCAAATTTATGTGGCAAGCCAGGATGAGATAGTAAAAAATTATTGAGGGGTGTAAAAAATGCAAAAGACAATTTTAAAAAAATCGCTTAATTTATTTATGTGCGGTATTTTAAGCACGGCCGTGCTGTTGGGCGGCTGCGGCATTGGCAACACGGCCGGAACGCAGCAGCAGGAGCAGGCTCCCAAGGCGGCTGCCACGCAGGAAGTTAAGCTTTCGGACGCGCGCAACACGCCGGTGGTTGTGGCGGCGCAAAAGGTTGGCCCCGCCGTGGTTGGCATTACCAACAAGGCCTATGTGCGCGACTTTTTTAACCGCGTGCAGCTTACGGAGCGCGGCACCGGCAGCGGCGTTATTTACGATAAAAGCGGCTTAATTGCCACCAACAACCATGTTGTGGAAGGCGCGCAGGAAATTATTGTAAGCCTTACGGACGGGCGCAGCGTTAAGGGCAAGGTGCTTGGCGCAGATGCAGCGACCGACCTGGCCGTTGTAAAAATTGACGTGGACGGCGATTTGCCTGTTGCTACTTTCGGCGATTCTTCTACCTTGCAGGTGGGCGAGCCTGCTATTGCCATCGGCAACCCGCTGGGGCTGGAGTTCCGCGGCAGCGTAACGGTGGGCGTAATCAGTGCTTTGAACCGTTCCATTGAGCTGGGCGACCGCAAGTTTAACCTTATCCAGACGGACGCGGCCATTAACCCCGGTAACTCCGGCGGCGCGCTGGTTAACGCCGACGGCGAGGTTGTGGGCATTAACTCTGCCAAAGTTGCTGTCAGCGGCGTAGAGGGCATCGGCTTTGCCATCCCGGTTAATTCTGCCAAACCCATCCTTGACGAGCTGGCACACCACGGACGTATTGCGCGCCCCTACATCGGCGCCAGCCTGATTGATAAGGACATCAGCGCCCGCTACGGCTTTGACCTTGATTTGCACGGCGGCATTTTTGTAATGAAGATTGTAACCGGCGGCCCTGTTTACAATGCAGGCATGCGCCCCGGCGACATTATTTTAACCTTTGACGGCGCGAAGGTGGAAACCGTGCCCGACCTGCGCGCGAAACTGGCCGAGAAGAAGGTTGGCGACGTGGTTGAAATTGTGGTGCTGCGTGCGGGCATTGAGCGCAGCTTGCAGGTAACCTTGCAGGAAATGCCGGAGGAAGGCTGAAATGAAAATCAGCATTGTGTGCGTGGGTAAAATTAAGGAAAAGTACCTTACGGAAGGCATTGCCGAATTTACCAAGCGCCTTACGCCGTACTGCAAGCTGGAAACAATCGCCATCGGCGAAGAAAAAATGCCGGACAGCCCTTCGCCTGCCGAAAAGGAGCAGGTGCTGGCGCGCGAAACAGAGCGCTTAATAAGCGCAATACCGGCCAGTGCGCATGTGGTGCTTTTGGACTTGCAGGGCAAGGAAGTAACTTCGCCGCAGCTGGCGGAGCTGATGGACGGCTGGGCGTTGGCGGGCAAAAGCCATATTGCTTTTGTTATCGGCGGCGCGTTTGGCTACACTGACGCTTTGCGTAAGCGCGCCGATATGCGCTGGAGCTTCTCCAAACTAACCTTTACGCACCAGATGATACGGCTGTTATTGGTAGAACAAATTTATAGAGCGTTTAAAATTTCGAGAAATGAAAAATACCATTGGTGAATAAAAAAAGAGCAACGAAAGTTGCTCTTTTTTATTTTATCTTTAATTATTTTTATTTGGATTTTGCCTTTGAATATACTTTTCTGTTTTTAAAATATTACTTTCTCATTCATGACACTTTTTGATAGAGCAAAAAGTGTCCAAAAACTCTCCGCTCCTGCAAAAAATTTAACCGCTCCGTATCAAATAAGTATGCCACTTGCAGCGCCTGCGGAACTCGCTTGCTGCGCAAGCTCAGACAGTCCTCGTCAATGCTGCAAGTGCCTTTTGATGTAAAGCCTACGCTGATTTTTTGAAAGTCGCGGCTCCGCCCAAATTCGTATTTGGGTTATATTTTATTTTGATTAAAGTGTTATCGTACTTTTAAAGATAATTGTCAAAGTACGTTGTGCGCTAACTAAAAAACCAAAGTAAAAAAGTACGAGGCACGACAGTACGCGGCATCGGATTTTAGCAACATTTACTAAAAAGCAACTGCAAAAATCGTGTCTGAACGAAGTGAATCTCGAATTTTTGCAGTTGTGCTACCAATAGTTGCGCAGCAAGTCACGTTAGTGACGCGCAAAAAATCCGCTTAGCCGCAGAACTTTCTTGCTACTTCTTTAGTTATAAAGAAGTAGGGATAAGTAATAAAGTAAATATTAAAAGGCACTAACGTATATACAAATACAAATGCAAAATAAATTTTTAATACACAACCATCCCAATCAGCCCGCTAATCAGCATTAAGCTGATGGCGCCCACTTTGCGGAAGTAGTGCAGGTAAAACAGCAGTGCCAGCACGGGGATGCCGATGGGGTTGAATGCGCCGGTTTCTTCCGGCCAGAGGGTAATGTTTAGAAAGAAGATAACCGCTGTAATCATAAAGGCAATAACCGCGGGGCGGATGCCGCACAGCGCCTGCTGCACCAGCGTGGATTTGCTGAATTTTTCCAGCGAGCGCGCCACAAAATAAACGATGATAAACGAAGGCAGCGATACGCCGAGCGTCGCTATAAACGAGCCTAAAAACGCCGGTACAAACTCCGGCCCGCACACGCGCGCTCCCACATAAGTGGCGGTGTTAACGGCAATCGGGCCCGGCGTCATCTGTGAGATGGTGATAATGCGCGCATATTCCGCCGCCGGAATCCACCCATGTGCCAAAACCTCCTGCTGAATGACGCTGACCATCGCCAGCCCGCCGCCGAAGGAGAACAGGCCTATTTTAAAAAACACAAAAAATAAATCCCAGTAAATCATTTTTCAGCCCTCCCCAAAAAGCGGTATGCGGCAATGGCATACAGCGCCGCTGCGATAACCGTCGAGGCAATGCCAAAGCCCAAAACGTAAATTTCCGCCACGGAAGCGGCGAGAATGACCCACCCCAGTTTGTTGCTGACGGACGACGCAAACATTTTTTTAGTGGCAACCACCAAAAGCACCGTAATGGCAGCATTAACGCCGGCAAAAAATTTCAGCAGATACACGTTGCTGTCCAGCCCGCTGGAGGCAAACAACATCGCAATGGCAAAAATAATTAAAAACGAAGGCAGCACTACGCCCACCGTGCACACCAGCGCACCGGCAATTCCCGCCAGACGGTAGCCCAAAAACGTGGCGGAGTTAACCGCAATAACGCCCGGCAGCGACTGCGCAATCGCCAGCACGTCGGTAATATCCTTATCGTCAATCCAGCCCTGGCGCTCCACAAACTCGTCGCGGATTAAGGGAATCATCGCCAAACCCCCGCCAATGGTGAACAGCCCTATTTTAAAAAACACTTTAAACATGTGTAAAAAGCTAACCTGCTTGTCCTTCATAGCCACACTTCTTTCTGCAAATTAAACATAAGTAAATATATTATCACTCAAAAAAAGCGCTTTGGCAAGTAAAATTAAGGTATTTTTAGGCGCGCGGTGCTATAATAAAGGCGTAAAAAATTTAAAGAAGGCGTTATAATGAACAGCTTTATCTTTAACCTTTTAAATGCCAATACCATGCTGCTAAGCATTTTGTGGCGCTTACTTTTGTTCAGCCTTTTTATTGCCGCGCTTACGCTGATATTAAAAAAATACCGCTGGCTTAAACTGTATGGCCTTGTGTTTTTAATCGCCTTAGGCGGATTATATTTTGCCAGCCGCCCGCCCGAAGCGCCCTGCCCCAACACCATAAGCCTTGACGCAGCGGCGGATTTAAGCGGCAGCGAAATAGCGGCTAAACTGTTTGAAGCGCAGCTTGAGTGGCAGCAGGCAAAACGCCCGCTTGCCAGCGGCAAAATAACGGCTTACCAAATAGAAAAGGTTACGCCGGTTGAAAGTACGCCGGGCGTTTACTCCGTTGTGTATTCTATTCAATCCAACGACGATGCTTACAAAGCAGGCAATGGGCACATTGCGGAAGACGGCTGGATTTATAATAAATCCCTTTATGTGCGCGTTGTGCAAAATGAAGATGGGTATAAGCTGGAGGTTATTGGGACGGGTCTGTAAGGATTTGATATTATATTTTTATAGTTTGCTTTTAACAGACTGCTGTGCTATAATAAAGGCACAAAAGGATAGAGTGTTGTCACTAACATGTGGTGCACGCAAAACAAAAAACCGGGAGTGGCTGCTCCCGGTTTTTTATTTTACTTCATTGTTTATTTTGTATTCAGCTTGGTATGTACATTATTGCTGTTTGATTTACTTTTATAGCTCATTGTTCATTCTTTGTAACCAAAGAACGAACCAAGAAAGTTCCGCGGCTAGTCGGATTTTTGCTGCGTCGCTGGCGCGACTTGCTGCGCAACTATTAGTATCGCAACAGCAAAAATTCGAGATTCACTTCGTTCAGACACGATTTTTGCAGTTGCTTTTTAGTAAATGTTGCTAAAATCCGATGCCGCGTGTTGCCGAGCGTCGTACTTTACAACTTTTAATTTTTAGATAAGCGTATATCGTACTTTAGAAATTGCCCTTTAAAAGTACGATAACAATTCTATAAAAATAAAACGCTGTCAAAGTACGAACTTGAGCGAAGCCGCGACTTTCAAAAAATCAGCGTAGGCTTTACATCAAATGGCACTTGCAGCATTGACGAGGACTGTCTGAGCTTGCGCTGCAAGCGAGTTCCGCAGGCGCTGCAAGTGGCATACTTATTTGATACGGAGCGGTTAAATTTTTTGCAGGAGCGGGAGTTTTCTTGCTTCGTTCTTTTGCTCAGTCAAAAGAATGAAGATGAGTAAAAAAGTTTAAATAAAAAATTACTGCCTTCATACAAAGGCGTATACAAAACAAACAATAAAGTAGATTAAAACAAATAACTTAATGACAAAGCTGTAACGTAAAAAGCAAAAGCCCTGACTTTATTGTCAGGGCTTTTGTTTTTATAATTATTGTTTCTGTATTTGTGCATCTACCGACGTTTTCCATTTCAGCACGAGCGCCACTATAAGGCTTAACACAAAGGCGGCGGCAAAAACGTACAGGGTCGCTGTGTAGCCGCTGGTTGCTTCGCGCATGTAGGAGAGCAGCAGCGGCCCGGCAATGCCGGCCAGTCCCCACGCCGTTAATATTTTTCCGTGGATGCTGCTTAATTCCTTAGTGCCGAATAAATCGCTTAAGTAGGCCGGCATGCACGAAAAGCCGCCGCCGTAGCACGAGATGATTACAAACACTAATATCTGGAACAGCAGTGCGTCGTTTGTCTGCGCCAGCAAATAAAACGCGGCAATTTCAATAAGGAAGAACAAAACGTACACGCTGCGGCGGCCGATGTAATCCGACACCGTTGACCAGGCAATGCGCCCGCCGCCGTTAATCAGCCCGATAATGCCTACCATGGAAGCCGCTGCTTCTGGCGACATGCCCACAACCTCCTGCGCCATGGGCGAGGCAACGGCGAGTAAGCCAATGCCGCAGGTGATGTTGGTAAAAAATATCCACCATAGTGCATAAAACTGCCAGGTTTTAAGCGCCTGCGCCGCCGTGTAGTTTTTGGGCTGCAAAAGCGTGGTGTAGCCGCTGCTTGCCGCCTGCTGCTGTACGGGTTGCGTTTTGGGCGGCTCTAAGTACGAGGCGGAAAGCGCCATAATTACCATGTACGCTGCGCCTAAAATTACGAAGTTCTGCGCCAGCCCGTAATTGGCAACTAAATATTGCATTAAAGGGCCGGCAATTAAACTTGCAAAGCCGAAGCCCATTATGGCAAGCCCGGTAGCAAAGCCGCGGTTGTTGGGGAACCATTTAACAAGGGTTGACACCGGCGTTATGTAGCCGACGCCGAGGCCGATACCGCCGATAAAACCGTAAAACAAATACAAAAGGGCAAGGCTTTTAAGGTGTACGGCAAGCGCGGTGCCCAGCATGCCCACGCCAAAAAACAGTGCGCTGGTAAAGCCGCTTTTGCGCGGGCCGTGCCGCTCTACAAAGCCGCCCAAAAAGCCGGCGCTAAGACCCAAAAATAAAATGGCGATGGAAAAGGTCCACGTCGTTTCTTGCAGGGTAAAGCCCAGCTCCGCCATAATGGGGCGGGTTAAAACGCTCCACGCATAAACGCTGCCGATGGAAATATGGATGCCGACTGCCGCAAGGGCGATGAGCCATCTGTTTTTCATAAAAATCTCTCCTTTGCTATGCTGATAAGGAGAGAACTGCGCCAAACAAAAAGCCGTCCGGGCACTTCTCTCTGCCCAGACGGCCGGCTAATCTTACAGCAGCGCGGTCCATGTGGTTAGTTCCACTTATATCCGTCAGTTCCGCGGCGCCTATGTAGTTTAATACAACCATTATATCAGGCGCAGGCGTTTTGTCAAGTAAATCCGCCGTAAGGCGCGGACATTTTGTTTTTGCGGCAATTTGTGTTAAGATATAAACAGATTGCGAGGTATTGTTATGATTTTAAGTGTTGAAAATTTGGGCCATAGCTATGGCGTTAGGACTTTGTTTAAAAATATTAGCTTTAATATAGAAAGCGGCGATAAAATTGGCGTTATCGGCGTTAACGGCACGGGCAAAAGCACGCTGCTGCGCGATATTGCTACTGGCGAGCCGGGCGAGGGCAAAATTACCAAAAACGGCGCGTGCGTAATTGAATACCTGCCGCAGGACCCGCCGTTTGACCCGGACGCAAGCGTGTTGGAGCAGGTGTTCCGCGGCGAATCGCCCCAGCTGGACGTGGTGCGCCGTTATGAGGCGGCAGTGCAAAAAGCGGCGGCCCGGCCGGATAACGCTGACGCGCAGAAGGTGCTTTTGGCATTGCAGCAGGAAATGGATGCGAAGTTTGCCTGGCAGCTGGAGAGCGAGGCGAAAGCCGTGCTGGACAGGCTGGGCATTACGGATTTAGAGCAGCCGATGCGTGAGCTGAGCGGCGGGCAGCGTAAGCGCGTGGCACTGGCAGGCGTTTTGGTGCGCCCCAGCGATTTACTTATTTTAGACGAGCCGACGAACCACATGGACAACGACACCGTGGCGTGGCTGGAAGGCGAGCTGCAAAAACGCAAGGGCGCGCTGTTAATGGTGACGCACGACCGCTACTTTTTTGACCGCGTGGTGAACCGCACTTTGGAAATTGACGGCGGCGAGGGCTACCTTTACACCGGCAATTACAGCCTGTTTTTACAAAAGCGCGAGGAACGCCGCATTGCCGCTGCCGGTGCTGCCCAGCGCCTGCGCAATGTGTACCGCCGCGAACTGGCGTGGATTAGCCGCGGGGCAGAAGCGCGCCGCACCAAAAGCAAGGAGCGCATTGAGCGTTTTAACGCCCTTAAAGAAGAAGTAAACAACATTAAAAAAGAGGCGCAGCTGGAGATTTCTTCCGTGGGCACGCGCCTTGGCAAAACCGTTATCGAGCTGGAACACATCGGGCTGGATTACGGCAGCAAAACTTACATTAACGATTTTAACTATGTGCTTTTGCGCAACGACCGCATCGGCATTGTGGGGCCTAACGGCAGCGGCAAAAGCAGTTTGATGGATATTATCGCCGGCAGGCTTGCGCCGACGCGCGGCACGCTGAAAGTGGGGCAAACCGTAAAAATTGGCTATTTTGCGCAGCACAGCGAGTTTAAGGACGCGGACTGCCGTGTTTTGGAATATATTAAAAACGTAAGCGATTACATTGAAACGGCGGACGGTACGCGCATAACGGCGGCGCAGATGCTGGAACGCTTTTTGTTCCCGCCGGAGCTGCAATGGGTGCCGGTAAGTAAATTAAGCGGCGGCGAAAAGCGGCGTTTGTATTTGCTGAGCGTTTTAATGAGCGCGCCGAATATTTTAATTTTGGACGAGCCGACCAACGATTTGGACATACCGACGCTTTCCGTGCTGGAAGATTATTTGGACACCTTTAGCGGCGCTGTTATTGCTGTATCGCACGACAGGTACTTTTTAGACCGCTTTGCCGATAAAATTTTCGCCTTTATGGGCGGGGGCGAGGTGCGCCAGTTTATTGGCGACTATACGCAGTACGAAAAGGCACGCGCCGAAGCGGACGCCGCAGCACGGCAGGCGGAGCGTGCGCAAAGCGCCAAAGCCCAGCCGCAGCGCGAGGAAAAACAGCGCGCGCCCAAAATGACCTACAAGGAAAAGCTGGAATACGAAAAAATTGAGCAGGTTATTGCGCAGGCTGAGGCTGAGCTGAAAATGACGGAACTGGAGATTAACGCTTGCGGCACTGATTTTGTGAAGCTGACGGAACTGACCGCGCATCAGCAGGAGCTTACGCAGCGCATCAGCGATTTAACCGACCGCTGGGCGTACCTTGAGGAGCTTGCCGAGGCGGAAGCGGCGAAATAAAGGAGCATTTATGTTAGGCAAAAAGAACGCAGTGCGCCTGAGGCGGCTGCTTGACGTAATGATACCCATTTTAATAACGCAAACCGCCATTATGGCGATGAACTTCTGCGATTCGGCCATGAGCGGGCACGCCGGTGCGGTGCATTTGGCTGGCACTGCCATCGGCGGCAATTTGTGGATGCCCATTATGGCGTCGCTGAACGGCATTTTGCTGGGCAGCATGCCGATAATTGCCCACCTTTTGGGGCGCGGCGAGCGGCAGAACATCGGCAAAGTTGTGCGCCATACCATGCTTTTGGCGGTAGTGTTTTCGCTGCTGCTGCTTGCAGCGGGCGTGTTATTTTTAGATAGCCTTTTGGGCACCTTCGGGCTGGAAACCGAGGTGCATTACATTGCCAAAATGTACATGGCGGCGGTGGGCGTCGGCATTTTACCATTCTTTTTAGCAACGGCGCTGCGCGCGCTGGTAGATACCAGCGGCTACACCGGCATCACTATGAAAATTTATCTGTTGGCGCTGCCTGTCAACGCCTTTTTAAACTATTGTTTCATCTTTGGCAAGTTCGGCGCTCCCGCCCTGGGCGGCATTGGCGCAGGGCTGGCAACGGGCATAACCTACTGGCTGGAATTTTTTATTTTTGTGTATGTAGTGCACAAGCTGCCAGCGTTTGCCCAGCTGCGCATTTTTACCGACGGCTTTAAGCTGGACTGGGCGCAACTGCGCGAGAACCTTTCGCTGGGCGTGCCGATGGGCATGGCCATTTTTATGGAAGCGAGCATCTTCGGCGTTATCGCCGTGTTTATTGCCAAGTTCGGCACCATTATCATTGCGGCGCATCAGGCGGCGATGAGCTTTACCTCGCTGCTGTATATGGTGCCGCTCAGCTTCAGCATGACGCTGACCATCGTCGTCGGCGTGGAAGCCGGT
>CASEIL010000002.1 GCA_949288065.1 uncultured Phascolarctobacterium sp. | reverse complement strand
CAACGGCGCAGTATTGGTGCGCTATGGCGACACTGCGGTAGTAGTTGCTGCTACCGGTACCAAAACACCGCGTGAAGGTGTAGACTTTTTCCCTTTGACCGTTGATTTTGAAGAAAAAATGTACGCTGTGGGTAAAATCCCCGGCGGCTTTATTAAACGCGAAGGACGCCCGGCTGAAACCGCTATTTTAACCAGCCGCCTTATCGACCGCCCGATTCGCCCGATGTTCCCGGAAGGCTACCACAACGACGTGCAGATTGTTGCTACCGCCGTATCCGTAGACCCGGACAACGCACCGGATATTCCGGCTATGATTGGCGCTTCCTGTGCGCTTTGCATTTCTGATATTCCGTTTGAAGGCCCTATCGCCGGTGTGCGCGTAGGCATGATTGACGGCCAGTACATTATCAACCCGACCATTGAGCAGGCTAAGGTAAGCCGCCTGAACCTTGCCGTTGCAGGCACCAAGGATGCTATTTTGATGGTTGAAGCCGGTGCTAAGGAAATCAGCGAGGACGAAATGCTGGACGCTATCTGGTTCGGCCACGAAGAAATTAAAAAGCTGGTTGAATGGCAGGAACAGATTATGGCAGAAGTGGGCAAGCCGAAAATGGAAGTGCCTGTTTACGAGCCGCCTGCTGAACTGGCAGCCGAAATTGAAGCTTACGGCGCTGAACAGCTGAAAGCAGCCCTGATGGACGCTAACAAGCTGGAACGCGAAGAAAACGTAGCCCGCATTAAAGCAGAAATTGCCGACGCGTTTATGGAAAAATATCCTGATAACGCTAAAGATGTTGCTTATATTACCCAAAAACTGGTTAAAAAGATTGTACGCCGCACCATTTCGGTGGATAAAATTCGCCCGGACGGACGTGCGCTGGACGAAGTGCGCCCTGTAACCTGCGAAGTAGGCCTTTTAGCCCGCCCGCACGGCAGCGCGCTGTTTACCCGCGGCCAGACCCAGATTTTAAATGTACTGGCACTGGCTCCGCTCAGCGAAGCACAAACCCTTGACGGGCTTGGCGTAGAGCTGACAAAACGCTATATCCACCATTACAACTTCCCGCCGTACAGCGTTGGCGAAACCAAACCGCTGCGCAGCCCGGGCCGCCGCGAAATCGGCCACGGCGCACTGGCAGAACGTGCATTACTTCCGGTAATTCCTTCTGAGGACGAGTTCCCGTATGCAATCCGCCTGGTTTCCGAAACTCTGGAATCCAACGGTTCTTCCTCCATGGGCAGTGTGTGCGCAAGCACTCTTTCCCTTATGGACGCAGGCGTGCCTATTAAAGCACCGGTTGCAGGCGTAGCTATGGGCCTTGTAAAAGACGGCGATTACTTCACCATCCTTACCGATATTCAGGGCCTTGAAGACGCCCTCGGCGATATGGACTTTAAGGTTGCCGGTACTAAAAACGGCATTACCGCCATCCAGATGGATATTAAAATCGACGGCATCAACAAGGAAATCTTTCAGCAGGCGCTGGCACAGGCTAAACGCGGCCGTGAGCACATCATGGGCATCATGATGGACTGCATCTCCGAACCGCGCAAAGAGCTTTCCAAATACGCTCCGAAGATTACTACCATCCATGTTGATACCGAAAAAATCAGCAAAATCATCGGCCCCGGCGGCAAAACCATTAAGAAAATTGTGGAAGAAACCGGCGCTAAGATTGATATTGAAGAAGATGGCCGCGTATATATTGCCGCTGTTAACAGCGAGCAGGCTAATAAGGCCATCGACATGATTAACGGCATTACTGCCGAAGCTGAGGTTGGCAAAATTTACACCGGCAAGGTAACCCGCCTGATGAACTTCGGCGCATTTGTTGAAATTCTGCCCGGCAAGGAAGGCCTGGTACACATCAGCCAGCTTTCCACCGAGCGTGTAAACAAGGTTGAGGACGTTGTTTCCGTTGGCGACGAAATAGTTGTTAAAGTAACGGAAATCGACCAGAAAGGCCGCATTAACCTTTCCCGCAAAGCTGTGCTTAATGGCGGCTTGAGCAAATAATTTTAATAAAAACTAAATCCCGCTGAATTAACCTTCGGCGGGATTTTTTATAACGAGGTGCAAGATGAAAATTCGCGGTTTTGAAAAAATTTCTGCTTACGCAGATGTAGACTTCCCGATGCCGGAGCGCAAAACAAAAATGGCGGCAGGATACGATATCTGTCTGCCGCAGGACGTAACGCTGAAGGCGCGCACCCTGCAAATGGTGCCGACCGGCGTAAAAGCCTATATGCAGGACGATGAGTTTTTGGGCGTGCATATCCGCAGCAGCATTGCTGTTAAAAAAGGGCTGGCGCTGGTGAACAACGTGGGCATTATCGACGCCGACTACTACAACAACGCTGATAACGAAGGGCACATTATGCTGGGCTTGTTTAACACGACAGACAGCGACGTAACCCTGCCCAAAGGCGAGCGCGTGGCACAGGGCATCTTCTACAAATACCTTACAGCCGACGGGGACAGCGCCGACGCAGTACGCGGCGGCGGCTTCGGCAGCACGGGGGAGAAATAGTTTGAAATATGCACTAATTTGTGTTATATTATAAATACAAAGAACAACCGCCCACAAGGTGGGTTGGCCAAAGAAATAATGGATAACCACCCTTTCCTCGCCAAAGTTGGGGGTGGTTGTCTGTTTTATAGGGTTACTTTAAATTCGAAAAGATGAATGTCAGCAACGCTATCAAAAACATTCCAAAGGACATTAAATCCTGAAAACTGAAACGTTTCATAGACATCACCTCCATTCCGCAAAGAATGAAGGCCAACCCACCCTGCAACACGGTTGTTACTGCAATAATTTAACATACTTAGATAATCATGTCAATGTTTAAAATTTAATAATAAAGTTTAAGACTGTTGTAAACCGTAAAACGGTTTGCAGCAGTCTTTTTTTTGCTTTTGCGAATACCCAAAATATAGTATTATTCTACCCCCCCAATGGATAATTTGCGCGCGCTTCAAGTTAAATCAGAGCCAAAACAGTAGAAATTTTATTTTAAAAGTGCTATAATTACATATAAATAACTGTGAAATAAAGTAATAATATAAATTTCAATTAAAATAATTTTGGAGATTTAGATTTGCCAAAGAGTTTTCAAAAAATAAACAAGTATACCAACATTATCCTGCCGGTGCTGCTCGTTATATTAGACTACATAGCCATAGTAAGTGCAGAACAGCTTGCCTTTAACTTCCGCAACTGGTATGTAGGCAACAACACCCTGCACATCTCCTGGCTCAACTTCTGGGTAGTATTTCCGGCGTTGTATTTAATTTTTTTAAACATTGAACAGCTCTATAACCGACGGGCACAGTTCTGGCAGATAATCCAAAAACTCTTTATTACAAGCTGCTACGCCGTTACGGCAATCATCATATTGCTTTATATAGCGCGCATAGCAGGCTCCACCAGCAGAATGTTCACCGCAGTATTCTGGCTCTTAAGTTTTATTTTGCTGGTAATCTTTCGCTATATTGTTAAAAAAGTGCTGGAGAAATACCAGCTTTTACAAATACCCGTGCTTATTATCGGCGCAGGCAAAACAGCAGAACTCTTAGTACAGGGCATAAAAAACGATGCCGGTATGGGCTATAAAATAATCGGCTTACTTGAAGATAACAAAGTAGAAGAAGGCATTCTTGAAAACTACCCTGTTCTCGGTAAATTCAGCCAGGCAGAAGAAATAATAACCAAATACAATATTCAGCATGTCTTTATAGCAGCACCGGGTTTGGAACAGGAAAAATTGACAAGGTTAATCTACAAAGTGCAGCCCTTAGTAAAAAGCATGGGCGTAATACCAAACCTTGTAGGCGTACCAATGGGCGGCATAGAAGCAGAAAGCCTGTTTAACGAAAAACTGATGCTGTTGCGCTTACGCAATAACTTAGCACGCCCTGTAAACCGCTGGATAAAAACAATCTTCGACTATGTTTTAACTATCACCGGCACAATCATTATAAGCCCTATTTTACTTGTAATAGCCCTATGGATATATAAAGACTCACCTGGGCCGGTAATATTTAAACATAGGCGCATAGGTAGAGACGGCCAAGAATTTAACTGCTATAAATTTCGCAGCATGTGCGTGGACGCTAAAGAAAAGCTGGAACAGCTGTTAAAGAATGACCCACAAACCAGAGCAGAATGGGAAAAAGACTTTAAACTAAAAAACGATCCGCGTATAACCAAAAGCGGGGCTTTTCTGCGTAAAACAAGCTTAGATGAACTGCCGCAGATATTCAACGTACTAAAAGGAGAAATGAGCCTTGTAGGCCCGCGTCCGATAATAAGGGACGAAATGGCAAGGTACGGCGAATACATCAACGACTACCTGATGGTAAAACCGGGCATTACCGGCATGTGGCAGGTAAGCGGTAGAAGCGACACCGGTTATAAAGAAAGGGTACAGCTTGACAGCTGGTATGTACGCAACTGGAGCGTATGGTTAGACTTAATGCTGTTATGGAGGACGATGAAAATTGTTGTACAGCGCAAAGGGGCATATTAAAAATATTCTATAAAAGGATTTGAAGGAATAATTTGGATATAAAAATACTTGTAGCAGCACATAAAAAATACTGGATGCCGAGTGACGATGTATACCTGCCAATACATGTAGGCAGAGAAGGTAAAGAAGATTTAGGGTACTTAGGTGACAACACCGGAGATAATATCTCTTTAAAAAACGCCAATTACTGTGAACTTACCGGTCTTTACTGGGCATGGAAAAATTTAAAATATGACTATATAGGGTTATGCCATTACCGCAGGTATTTTGCGAATAAAAATATACATGGTAACGACGTGGAAAAGAAAAAAACAGCCATCTTAAAACGGCAGGATTATGAAAAACTGCTGCAAGAGTATGATGTAATCCTACCGGTAAAGCGCAACTATTATATAGAAACAGTACGCAGCCAATATGAGCATGCACATAACAAACGCGATTTGGATGAAACTGAAAAAATAATAGCAGAACTTTATCCGGAATACAGCGAAGCATTTACAAAAGTAATGGATAGGACAAAGCTGCATATTTTGAACATGTTTGTTATAAAAAAACAGCTTTTTGATGAATATTGTAGTTGGCTTTTCAGCATACTCTTTGAACTGGAAAAGAGGATAGATATATTCGGTTATAACCAGTACGAAGCAAGAGTATTTGGTTTTATATCGGAACGCCTTTTAAATGTATGGCTTGAAAAGCAGCAGTTAAAAGTAAAAGAACTGCCGGTAGTGTTTTTGGAAAAACAAAACTGGCTGAAGAAGATTGCAGAATTTTTAAAAAGAAAATTTAGGTGATAGTTAATGAATAAAGTATCTGCTGTAGTAGTTACATATAACAGAATAGAGCTTTTAAAAGAATGTATAAAAGCGTTACAGCAGCAGACTTATCCATGCGATATTTTAATAGTAGATAATGCTTCAACTGACGGAACAGAAGAATATATAAACAAAATTGAAAAAGATTATGATAATCTGCATTACAGAAATACTGGTGCAAATATAGGCGGCGCCGGTGGATTTAATTTTGGTATGCGCTGGGCAGTTGAAGCAGGTTATGAATATGTCTGGGTAATGGATGACGATTGTTTGCCTTACACTGACGCATTAGAAAAATTAATAAATGCAGATAAAACTTTAAAAGGAAATTATGGTTGGCTTGCAAGTGTTGTATTGTGGAAAGATGGGCATGAATGCAAAATGAACCGAGTAAAGCTGAAAAAGAGCTTTTATGAATATTTAGAGTATATGCAATATGGTATAGTACAGGCAGAACAGGCAACATTCGTTTCTTTATTTTTAAAAGCGGAAACGATAAAGCAAGTAGGATTACCAATAAAAGAATTTTTTATATGGGGTGATGACATAGAATTTACTAGGCGAATCACGGTAAGAAATAAAATTCCCAGTTTTATAGCAGGACAGAGTAAAGCAATACATGCTATGAAAGAAAATACCGGCAGTAACATAGCTACGGATATACCTGAAAGAATTGAAAGATATAAATATGCTTATAGAAATGAAGGATTTTTGTATCGAAAAGAAGGCTGGAAAGGTATTTGTTATTATTTTGCAAAATGCACTTGGAATATTATAAAAGTAATAAAGTATGCTAAAAATTATAAAACAAGACGTATGTTAATAGTTTTTATCTCTGTTCTAAAAGGTATTGAGTTTAATCCTAAAATCGAATATGTAAAGTCTGAGAGGGCTTAATTTATTATGATAAAAGTTTCTGTGATTATACCTGTATATAATAGTGAAAAATATTTAAGAGAATGTCTTGATAGCATAATAAATCAAACATTAAAAGAAATAGAGATAATTTGTATTGATGATGGTTCTACGGATAATTCTTTAGATATTTTAAAAAGTTATGCTGCAAAAGATAGGCGAATTATTATTTTACAGCAAAGAAATTTAGGTGCAGGTGCTGCAAGAAATGCTGGTTTGAAAATAGCAAAAAGTAAATATTTATCTTTTTTAGATGCGGATGATTTTTTTGAAAAGAATATGCTAAAAAAAGCATATGATAAATGCGAATTAGATAAAGCGCAAATATGTGTTTTCAGGTCTAAAGAATTTGACAATAAAGATAAAAAATTCCTGCTAATGACGTGGTCTATAAGAAAACGTTTTTTACCTCGTAAAATTCCTTTTTCCCCTATTGATATTTCAAAGCATATTTTTCAAGTTTTCAATGGGTGGGCATGGGATAAATTATATGACAGAGAATTTATTCAACAGAATAAATTAAGATTTCAAGAAATTAGAACCACAAATGATGCTTATTTTGTATTTACGGCTAATGTATTAGCAAGTAGAATAACAGTTTTAAATGATATATTAGCTTATCATAGAGTAAATACAAATACATCACTTTCTGTTACACGAGAAAAGTCATGGGACTGTTGTTATAAAGCAATAACAGCAATAAAGAGAGAATTAATAAAACAAAGTTTATACGATGTTTATAAACAAAGTTATATCAATTGGGCATTACATTTTTGTATATGGAATGCATGCACGTTAAAAGGAAATTCTAAAAAATACTTATTAGAATCTTTGCAAGAAAAATATTCTAAAGAATTTGAATTCAATAATTATTTATCTGAGTTTTACTATGATAAAAATGAGTATGCAATTTATCAGGAAATACTCAAAAATGGCCATAATGCTAAACTGAATGGTATTTTATATTGGAGAATTTATAAATATTATTTAGACTTCGGCATTGTATTGACCATAAAACATTTGATAAATAAATTATATAGAAGGAGAAAATAACAATGCAAATAGCAGTAGCAGGAACAGGATATGTAGGGTTAAGTTTAAGTGTTTTATTGGCGCAGCATAATGAAGTTACGGCAGTAGACATAGTTAAGGAAAAAGTAGAGAAAATTAATAATAAAAACTCGCCCATTGTGGATAAAGAGATAGAAGAATATCTGACAAGTCATGACCTTAATTTAACAGCAACTACTGATGCCGAAGCAGCATACAGTAAGGCAGAATTTGTAATCATTGCAACGCCGACCAATTATGACCCATATAAAAACTACTTTGATACATCTTCCGTAGAAAACGTAATAGAAATAGTTTTAAAAGTAAACCCTAATGCAGTAATGGTAATAAAAAGCACTGTGCCTGTTGGTTATACCAAAGAAATTAGGGCAAAATATAATACTGAAAATATTTTATTTAGCCCGGAATTTTTAAGGGAAGGCAAAGCATTATATGACAACCTTTACCCAAGCCGTATAGTGGTAGGTGTGCCTGAAGGAAATGCAGCGCTGCGTGATAAAGCAGAAACATTTGCCAAGTTCTTGCAGGAAGGCGCTATCAAGAAAGACGTACCCGTATTATTTGCAGGCTTGACAGAAGCCGAAGCCATAAAACTTTTTGCCAATACCTATTTAGCACTACGTGTGAGCTACTTTAACGAACTTGATACCTATGCAGAAATGCGTGGATTAGACACAGCTGAAATCATTAAAGGCATCGGCTATGACCCAAGAATAGGCGATTTTTACAATAACCCATCATTTGGTTATGGTGGTTACTGCCTGCCTAAAGATACCAAGCAATTATTAGCAAACTATAAAGACGTTCCTGAAAACCTGATAGGTGCAATAGTAGAAGCTAACAGAACGAGGAAAACCTTCATTGCTGACCAGATACTCAGGAAAGCAGGTTTTAAAGGCGAGAAAAGTGGAGATAAAATAACTGTTGGCGTATATCGTTTAACTATGAAATCCAATAGTGATAATTTTCGCCAGAGCAGTATCCAGGGCGTAATGAAACGTTTAAGGGCAAATGGAGTAGAACTTATAATTTATGAACCTACATTGCCGGACGGAGATTTATTCTTTGGTAACAAAGTAGTAAATGATTTTGAGAAATTTAAAAATGATAGCAAAGTAATAATTGCAAATAGATATGATGATTTGCTGAATGATGTAAAAGAGAAAGTTTATACAAGGGATTTATTTGAAAGAGATTAAACGATGGTGGTGTAAAAACCGTTGATAGAAAGATTAAAAAAATATAAATTTCTTTTTGAAGAGTTGATAAAACGAGATTTTAAAGCAAAATATAAACGAACTATACTTGGGATGCTATGGAGTGTGCTTTCGCCGTTGTTAATGTTAACGGTAATGGCGGTAATTTTTGGCAATTTTTTTGGACGTAATATTGAACACTATGTAATTTTCTTATTTAGTGGACAGGTTGTATTTAATTATTTTACAGAAGCTACCAACGAAGGAATGCAGGCTTTGGTTAGTAATTCATCAATTTTTAGCAAAATTAATGTACCTAAGTATTTATTTTTATTTTCTAAAAACATATCAGCATTAATTAATTTTGGGATTATATTACTTATCTATTTTGGCTTCGTTATGTTAGAAGGGATTAATTTTACAATACTGTTTTTATTTTTGCTTTATCCTATAGTATGCCTTATTTTGATTAATCTTGGTATTGGTTTAATTTTGTCGGCGTTGTTTATATTTTTTAAAGACATACAATACCTATATAGATTGTTCACACAGATAGTAATGTATGGCTCTGCTATTTTTTATAATATAGATATTCTGCCGCAGCATTTGCAGGCTTTGTTTTATTGTAACCCCATATTTGTATGCATAACATACTTTAGAAGTATTGTTTTGCATAATACTGTACCTGATTTGCGTTTACATTTACTTTTGGCAGGCTATGCATTAGTACTGTTTGCTATTGGCTGCTGGGTATATAAAAAGTATAACTACAAGTTTTTGTATTATGTGTAAGGTAAGCTGATGAAAGAAATATTAAAAGTAGAAAATGTATCAATAAAATATATTACCGGTGATTTTAAAAGCATTGGTTTAAAAGAATATATAATACGCAGGTTAAAAGGCAACTATACCGTTAAAGAATTTTGGGCAAACCGTAATATAACCTTCAATTTAGAAGAAGGGGATATGCTGGGAATAATTGGCACAAACGGTGCCGGTAAATCTACATTGCTTAAGGCTGTATCAGGTATAATGCGTCCATCTGAAGGAACGATAGTTCGCTATGGTACAATAGCTGCGTTATTGGAACTGGGCAGCGGTTTTGACGGAGATTTAACGGTAAAGGAAAACGCATATCTGCGCGGGGCAATGCTTGGTTATACCCGCAAGTTTATGGATGAAACCTATGAAGAGATTATAGATTTTGCGGAATTGAAAGAATTTGAGGACAGGCCATTTAAACAGTTATCCAGTGGCATGAAATCACGCCTGGCGTTTTCAATAGCGTCACTGGTACGCCCT
Organism: uncultured Phascolarctobacterium sp.; assembly: GCA_949288065.1. Taxonomy (GTDB): domain Bacteria; phylum Bacillota; class Negativicutes; order Acidaminococcales; family Acidaminococcaceae; genus Fusicatenibacter_A. Next base: position 190,411 of record CASEIL010000002.1, on the reverse strand, counting down.
GATATTTTGATACTGGATGAAGTATTGTCGGTTGGTGATGGCGCTTTTCGTAAAAAGAGCGAAGCAAAGATGAAAGAGATAATCAATGGCGGCGCAACGACGATACTGGTATCTCATTCATTAAATCAGGTGCGTAGTATGTGCAGTAAAATACTGTGGCTGCATAAAGGCAGGCAGATAACCTTTGGCAGTGATGTTAAGAAAATTTGCGACGATTACCAGAGTTTTTTGGATGGCAAGTTGAAAATATAAAATATTTTAGGAGGAAGATGATTATGTATGATTATTTGATAGTTGGCAGTGGTTTGTTTGGGGCTGTTTTTGCGCATGAAGCTGTACAACATGGAAAAAAATGCTTAATCGTAGAAAAGCGTAATCATATTGCCGGTAATTGTTATACAGAAAAAATTGAAGATATAAATGTTCATAAATACGGTGCGCATATTTTCAGGACATCACAAAAATATATTTGGGAATACATACAGCAATTTGCGGAATTTAATAATTTTATAAATACGCCAATTGCTAATTTTTATGGCGAAATTTATAATATGCCATTCAATATGAATACTTTTAGTAAATTATGGGGTATAAGTAAACCGGAAGAAGCGCAAAAGATAATTGAAGAACAAGGAAAAGCTATTAATGGTACGCCTAAAAATTTAGAAGAACATGTTATAAAAATGGTTGGTAAAGATGTATATGAAAAACTTGTAAAAGGATATACAGAGAAACAATGGGGACGTGATTGTAAAAATTTACCGACATCTATAATTAAAAGATTGCCGGTACGTTTTACTTATAATAACAACTATTTTAATGATAGATATCAGGGCATACCAATTGGTGGCTACACTGCTATTTTTGAAAAATTGTTAGCTGGTTGTGATATAGAATTAAATACAGACTTTATAGCAGATAAAGAAACTTTAAGTAAGAATGCCAAGAATATAATTTATACTGGAACGATAGATTCATATTTTAATTATTGTTTTGGGGCTTTAGAATACAGAAGCCTGAAATTTGAACACGAAATTTTGGATTGTAAAAATTACCAAGGCGTTGCAGTAGTAAATTATACAGATAGGGAAACACCGTATACCCGCATTATAGAGCATAAGCATTTTGAGTTTGGTACACAGCCTAAAACTGTTATTACCAAAGAGTATCCGTTAGAATGGAACAAAGATATTGAGCCATATTATCCTATTAATGATGAAAAGAATCAGACAAGATATGAAGAATATAAAAAACTTGCCAAAAAAGAAAGTAATGTTGTATTTGGTGGCAGATTAGGCGAATATAAGTATTATGATATGCAGGATACAATAATGTCTGCATTAAATTTAGCTAAAAATATATTGTGAGGTTATTATTGTGGAACAAAAAATTAAAGTATCAGTAATTATGCCATTCTTAAATTCTATAACTTATTTAAAAGAATGTATGAATAGTGTAGTTAATCAAACATTGAAAGAAATAGAAATAATTTGTGTTGATGCTGGCTCTACAGACGGAACATTAGAAATATTACATGAGTACGCTGAAAAAGATAAACGAATTAGAATTATTGATTCTGATAAAAAAAGTTATGGTTATCAAATAAATTTAGGATTAAAAAATGCACAAGGTGAGTATTTTGGAATTGTAGAGAGCGATGATGTAATAAAAGAAGAAATGTATAAAGAATTATATAATATTGCTGATAAATATAAGTGTGATGCAGTCAAATCTGATTTCTATATTTTTGTAGATGAAGAAGCAGGGCAAAGAAAGTTTACTTATCGCCCTTTACTGTATAGTTCTGAATTATATAATAAGATAATAAATCCAATAATTGATTTGAGAGCCTTCAGAGCGTATGGAATTAATACTCCGGGAATATATAATATGGAATTCATAAGAAAGAATAATATAAAGCTTAATGAAACGCCGGGAGCTTCTTTTCAGGATAATGGATTATGGTTCCAAATTTTTTCTTTAGCAAAAAAGGTTTATTTATATAATAAGCCTTTTTATATGGTTAGGAGAGATAACCCTAATTCATCTGTAAAAAATAAAGAAAAGGTATATTGCATGTGTGATGAATATGATTTTATTAGAAACTTTTTGAAAAGCAAACCAGAGATAGAAAAAATTTTAGCACCTATTTGTGCATATTTTAGATATGGTAATTATTTGTTTACTCTTGATAGAATAGCTGATGAATTTAAATTAGAGTTTTGTAAAAGATTTAGTCAGGATTTTAATAAAATTGAAGATGCTGGAGAATTAGACCCTAAATTATATAATAAACAGCAAATGGATAAACTGCGATTCATTATGAAGCAGCCTGAAAAATACTATTTTACGCAAATTTATAAATTTAATTATGAAAATATTTCACTTGAAGAAGTTGTAAAACAGAATATTGCGCTTAGTTATAAAATTGAAGAATTAAAATATGCAATAAATAATAACAAGAAAAATGATGATACCAACAAAAAGAAATCCATAGGATATTACATTGATAAATGCAAATATACTTATCGAAATTATGGATTTAAATATACCATGAAAAAAGTGTTAGAAAAATTAGTGAAAGGATAAATATAATGAACAATAACAAAAAAAGAATTCTTTTGGTCACTCCTGAATTGCAATATACTGGAGCTTTACAAAGTTTTAGAAGAATATGTATAGTATTAAAAAATAACAATTATATAATAGATGTGTGGAGTTATGTAGATGGTCCTTATATTGAGGAATTTTATAAGATAGGTGTAAATGTTAAGATAGTAAACGAAGATAGTATAAATACAGATTTTATTGAAAAAGAAGCGATAAAATATAATCTTATTATAGCTAATACTGTTTGTACATTTAAAGTGGCTGATTTAGCAAAAGATATTGTGCCAGTTATCTGGTATATACGAGAGGCTGAAAATTTACCTGATTTTTGTTGGAAAAAGGGCAGAGAAGAAGCTTTAAAAAAAGCATATAAATTATATTGTGTAAGTGAGTATGCTCAGGATTTTATTATTAAAAATTATAATAAAAATGTGCATGTTGTTCATAATTTTGTAGACGATGTTTTCAATGAATGTGGATATTTAAAAAAATATGATAAAGAAGCAAAAATTAAATTTCTTGCATTAGGAACAATAGAAAAAAGAAAAGGTTATGATACATTAATTGATGCATTTTTAGAATTGCCGGAAAAATTGAAAAAGCATTGTGAATTACATATAGCGGGGAGATTATGGGATGGAGCTAAAAATTTTTATCCGAAAATATTGGAAAGTGTAAATCAAAATAAAAATATTTTTTATCATGGAGAAATCCGAGAGAGGGAAAAAATACATTCATTAATCTCTGATTGTGATTATGTTGTTGTACCATCAATAGATGAATCTTGTTCGTTAGTAGCATTAGAAGGAGCTATGTTAGGTAGACCGTTAATTCTTAGCCAAAATATTGGAGCAAAATATGTTTTAGCTAAGAATTGTGGATGGACATTTAAAACTGGAAATATAAATGATCTAACTAATGTATTTATTAATGCTATTAATAATATTGATAAAATTACAGATATGGGTAAATGTATTCGCAATCAATATTTAAAAACATCTACATATGATATATATGAAAATAATATTTTAGAAATGGTTAATGATAATATCGTGGAAGATATTTTTTATTATAATGAAAATAATATAAAATTATTTTCATTTGACATATTTGATACTTTAATAACAAGAAGAGTTGCAGAACCTAAAGGTATTTTTATGATTATGCAACAGAAGTTAAAGGGAAAAGATTTTTATAAAATACCGCTTATTCTTAAAAGTAATTTCGTTGATATTAGATCAAGTACAGAGAAATTTATGTATCAGCGAATTTGTTCTAATGAGAAAAAGGATATTGATATATATGAAATCTATAAATTGATCGGTTTAAATTATGATTTAACGGAAGAACAAATAAAAGTATTAATAAATTTAGAATTAGAAACAGAAAAAGAAAATATTTTACCTATAAAAAAGAACATAGATATAGTAAAAAATTTAGTAAAAAACAATCAAAGAATTATATTAATAAGCGATATGTATTTAAAAGAGCATATGATAAGGAAGTTGTTATGTAGCGTTGATAGTGTTTTTGAAAATCTTCCGTTATATGTTTCTTGCGAATTTAATGCTAAGAAAAATACAGGTGATTTATATAAAAAAGTACAAGCTATAGAAAATATCAAGTTTGAAAATTGGTTACATTATGGTGATAATTATAATGGTGACTATAAAAAGGCTATAGAATTAGGTGTTAAAGCTAAATTATATAATGCTGAAAGGTTAACATCTTATGAGACTTGGTTAATAAATTCTAGTAAAAATAATATTCAATATCAAAAAACTATAGGGCTGACTAAATATCTTAGAACTTTGAATCAAAATTCGGATATTAAAAATATTGGCTTATCGTTTGGTGGACCGATATTGTTTCCTTATGTTAATTGGATTGTAGAAGAAGCAAATAAAAAAGGTATTAAAAATTTATATTTTGTTGCACGTGATGGTTATATTTTGAAAAAAATTGCTGATATAATTATTGCTGAGAGGAATTATAGTATTATAACGTCTTATATTTACGGTTCGAGAGTAGCGTGGAGAGATCCTATACAAAATAACGATAAAGAAAAAATAATGATATTAACAGAATATTTAAAACAAAATATTGATTTTACAAAAAAATTTGCTTTTGTAGAATATGCAGGTACCGGAGAAACGCAAGATTGTTTAGTTAAAGTTATGAATTTTATAGGGTATAATAAAAATAATTTTATGGGTTCTTATTATCTATATCATTCTAGAAATATTGAAAGTCAATATAGTAAAAAGTATTCTATGTTACGTTTAAATGATATATTTACTCCAGGTATTGAATTGCTTGTTCGCGCTCCTCATGGACAGACATTAGGTTATGAAGATAAAAATGGGAAGATAGAACCTTTATTAGATGAAAACGAAGGTAAAGCATTAATTAAATATGGATATATGGAATATATAGAGGGTGTTGAAGATTATGCTAAGGGAATGATGAATATTATAAAAAAAGATAGTTGTTGGGATTTATATAATTATGATAACATAGTTAACTATATAGAATATTTAAAAACTTCATTGAAAGATGAAAAGTTAATAGATTTTTTAGGTGGAATACCTTTTGTTTTAGATGGTGCTACTTGTGAAGTTTCTGAATATGCTCCACGGTTGACAGAAAAGGATGTGAATTTAATTCGTTTAAATCAAACAAAATCCATAAAAACAAATAATTTAAAATGGTCGGAAATTAGGAGTTCTGATACTATAAAAAAATTAATTGGCGTTAATTATAAAAATATTCATTCAGAAGGGGATAAGGAACTAAATTTGCAAAAAGAATTAAATGCTTTGCGTAATTCTCGTTCTTTTAAAATTGGGCGTATGATAACTTTTCTGCCTAGAAAAATTAGAGGCGGTATTAAATGTTATAAAGAACATGGATTCAAATATACTTTTAACAGACTGTTAGTGCATTTACACTTAAAAAAGTGATATAATTATGGTATGTTATAAAGATAATGTTAGATTGTAATATATTTTGTTTTTTAGATAGCTTTAATAGAGGTGATATTTTTAGATGCATGATTTAGCTAATGTTTTTTTATCATATTATGTTAAAGAGTTTGATAGAATTCGTAGAGAAAATGTTAATTTAGCTCATTATACTAACATATTGTCAGGTTATTCAATTTTAAAGAAAAAAGAAATTTGGCTTCGTAACATAACTAAAATGAGTGACAACATGGAAGTAAAATGGGGATTAGAATTATTTAAAATATTTTTGTATGATAATAACAATTTATTGTATAATAGATTGACAGATGCACTTGCTAAAGCACATAAAGATGCTAAATATTGGAAACTAGTAATAGATGATATGATTGATAATTTCTATGAAAAATATGCCCAAAATACTTATATTCTATCATTGACAGAATATAGTAATAAAAATATTGACATCAATCTATTTAAGAATTTTTGTAAAGATGAAGGCATAATATTTGTTTTTAATAGTAATTGTAACAATAAGTTCACTGAAATGTTAAATTTAACTAGGGTAGTTTATTTTGATGGAAGTACGTTTAAAAGGCATTTCAATGATTTTATAGAATTTATTGAGACAAATAAAGAGTCAATTGAAAGCTGTAATTTAAAAGATGTTGAAGAATTATTTAAACAGGCTATATTTTATGCTATATTATCAATTAAACATCCAAGCTTTAAAGACGAAAATGAGTGGCGTATAGTTTATTGTAGTGAGTTTGGTAATTATAGTATTTCAAATAATCTTATAACAGATGATAATGTTGAAATTAACGGTAATTTAGAAAAAATATATAAAATAAATTTAGATTTATTGAATAAAAATAATTTATTATGTAATATAGTATCTATTTATGAAGAAAATGAAATTGAACAATTATTAAACCAAGAGATAAATAAATGGCAAACTTTTAATAATGAAAATTTTGTAGAATTTAAAATTGAAAAACAATTTAAATTAAAAACTAAAAAAATATGAAACTCATCATCACCGGCGGGGCCGGTTTTATTGGCAGTAATTTTATATATTATGAGCTTAGAGAGCATCCGGAGGACGAAGTTATTTGCTTAGATAAGCTGACGTATGCTGGTAATTTAAGCAGCTTAAAGGATGCGTTACAGCAGCCTAACTTTAAGTTTGTGAATGGTGACATTGCTGATCGCGATTTTGTTTACAGCTTATTTGAAGCAGAAAAGCCTGACGTTGTAGTAAACTTTGCGGCGGAGAGCCATGTTGACCGCAGCATTTTAGAGCCGGGGCTGTTTTTGAAGACCAATATTATTGGTACTGGTGTGCTTATGGATGCCTGCCGCAAATATGGTATTAAACGTTATCACCAGGTAAGTACGGATGAAGTTTATGGCGATTTGCCGCTGGACAGGCCGGATTTGTTCTTTACGGAAACAACGCCGCTGCATACATCCAGCCCTTATTCTGCTTCTAAGGCCAGTGCGGATTTATTGGTTTTGGCATACCACCGTACTTATAGCTTGCCTGTAACTATATCCCGTTGCAGCAATAACTATGGTCCGTATCACTTTCCGGAAAAGCTGATTCCTCTGATGATTATCAATGCCCTGCATGATAAAGCGCTGCCGGTTTACGGTGACGGTGCTAACGTGCGTGATTGGCTGTATGTGGAAGACCATTGCAGTGCTATTGATTTAATTATCCGCCAGGGGCGCGAGGGCGAAGTTTACAACGTAGGCGGGCATAATGAAAAAAGTAATTTAGACGTTGTGAAGATTATTTTAAAGGCGCTGGGTAAGAGTGAAGATTTGATAACTTTTGTAAAAGACCGCCCGGGGCACGACAGGCGTTATGCCATTGACCTGACCAAGATACACAACGAGCTTGGCTGGCTGCCGCAGACGAAGTTTGAGGCGGGTATTGCCAAAACTATTGAATGGTATTTGGCGAATAAAGACTGGTGGCAGGAAATCATCAGCGGCGAATACCAGAAGTATTACGAAAAAATGTATGGTTGTAGATAAAATAAACAGCACCTGCTGAGGCGAACCTCATCAGGTGCTGTTTGCGTAAGGGATTGTTAATCCCACCTGTTTAAAATATCTTTAATAATTTCTTTTTCGCTTTTGCGGCGTTTCTTTTCAAAGTTACGGTAGTTATTGTCGCGGTGGTCGGTAGAATAGTCTGCGTAGTCAAAATCGTCGTAGTCGCGCTCGTAGCTGCGGTTGTAGTCGCCGTGCCCATCGTCAAACAGCATCGGCACAACGCCCGACGCAGGGTATGTATAACAGCTTAACATAATAGCCTCCTTAAACTTTCTTACTGATAGTATAACTTTATTTTGCAAATTTGTAAAATGCGGCGGGTTTTGTGCTATAATAAGGATGAAGGTTCTTGTAATTATTATTAGTTAGGTTTTTATACAGAAAGGAGCAGTTATGGCAAAGTATCAGTGCAGTATATGCGGTTATATTTTTGATGAAGCAAAAGAAGGCAAAACCTTTGCAGAGCTGGACGCCTGCCCGGTATGCGGCATGCCGCCGGAAAAATTCGTAAAGCTTGAAGAAGAAAAATCTGCCCCGGCAGAAATAGAAACGCCCTGCGTAGAAGAAGAAACGGAACAAAGCCTTGCTTACGACAGCGCTTATTACCGTGTTGACCCCAGCTGCCGTTATATGGAAGAAATTCACCGGATGGCGCTGACAGGCAAATCCATCATCGGTGCGATGGGCACGCAAATGCAAATGCCAAATTGGGACGATGTTTTAATTTTGGGTAACCAGCTGAACCCACCGCCGCTGAACGACGACGAGCCGGTTAGCACGATGACGGTTATCGGCAAAAACGCCAAGCGCCCGATGATTATTCAAAGCCCGGTATTTATTTCGCACATGTCGTTTGGCGCGCTTTCTAAAGAAACTAAAATTGCGTTGGCGCGCGGCAGCGCAATGGCTAAAACTGCTATGTGCAGCGGAGAAGGCGGCATTTTGCCGGAGGAACACTCGGAATCCTACAAATATATTTTTGAATACATTCCCAACCTGTACAGCGTAACGGCGGAGAACTTGAAAAACGCCGACGCTATTGAAATTAAAATCGGTCAGGGTACCAAGCCGGGCATGGGCGGCCACCTGCCGGGGGAAAAGGTTACGCCGGAAATTGCCGCTATCCGCAACAAGCCGCTGGGGCAGGATATTATCAGCCCGTCCAAGTTCCCTAACGTGAACACCAGAGAGGATTTGAAGGCGCTGGTTGACAAGCTGCGCGAAGAATCGGACGGACTCCCGATTGGCATTAAAATTGCCGCCGGCAAGATTGAAAAGGATTTGGAGTTCTGCGTATTTGCAGAGCCTGATTTTATTACGATTGACGGGCGCGGCGGCGCGACAGGCGCCAGCCCGCAGCTGGTAAGGGATTCTACCAGTGTGCCGACGTTGTATGCCCTCTACCGCGCACGCAAATATCTGGACAGCGTTAAAGCTGACATTGCGTTGGTTATTACCGGCGGTTTGCGCGTATCCAGCGATTTTGCCAAAGCCATCGCCATGGGAGCGGATGCCGTTGCTATCGCCAGCGCGGCGCTGATTGCCGCAGCCTGCCAGCAGTACCGCATTTGCGGAACCGGTAAGTGTCCTGTTGGCATTGCCACGCAGGATGAAGAATTGCGCAAACGCTTAAAGATTGACGCAGCGGCGCAGCGTGTAGCAAATTTTTTAATTTGTTCCAACAATGAACTTAAAACCTACGCACGCATTACCGGGCATAAAAACGTGCACGATTTAAGCACCGGCGATTTGTGTACCATCAACAAAGAAATTTCCGATTACACAAATATTCCGCATGCGTAAAGTGATTTATGTTTGCATTTTATATTGGAAGCATTTAAAATTTTATTTGATGATTTATTCTAAAGGAGTGACCAAATTATGTTAGAAGCAGGAGTTAAAGCGCCGGATTTTACGCTGGCGGATAAAGACGGCAATATGGTGTCGCTGCACGATTTTGCCGGTAAAAAAGTGGTTGTGTATTTTTACCCGAAGGATTCTACGCCGGGCTGCACCCGTCAGGCCTGCGCCTTCCGCAACAATTACGGCGAATATAAAGCTTTGGGCGTGGAAGTTATCGGCATCAGCAAGGACAGCGTAAAATCGCACAGCAATTTTGCTGCCAAGCAGGAGCTGCCGTTTATTTTGTTAAGCGACCCGGAGCGTCAGGCTATTGAAGCCTACGGCGTTTGGCAGGAAAAGAAAATGTACGGTAAGGTAAGCTGGGGCGTTGTGCGCAGCACCTTTGTTATCGACGAAAACGGCGTGATTGAAAAGGTTTACAAAAAAGCCAAGCCCGATACCAATGCCGAAGAGATTCTGGCTTATTTAAAAGGCTGATTTGTTAATTTTAGTACAAAAAACTTGTCAGCCATAGTGTTTAATGATATAATATATTAAGAAAAATTATGACTTCTTTTGAGAGAGTGGGTATTTTACCCGCTCTTTCCTCTTATAGGGCTAAGAAAAGCGGAGGTGAATATATGCAGAGTGCGGAAATTGAAAAACTGGTAAGCGGGCTTGCGGAACAGATTTTGGAAGGAACAGAAATTTCGCTGGTGGATGTTGAATATGTGCGTGAAAAGGACTGGTACCTGCGCATTTATATTGATAAGCCAGGCGGAATTGAAATTGACGACTGCCAGATGGTAAGCGAAAAGCTGACCGAGCTTTTGGACGAACGCGACCCTATCAGGGATAAGTATTATCTGGAGGTTTCTTCGCCGGGGATTGACCGCCCGCTGAAAAAGGACAAGGATTTTGAAGGTTTCTACGGCAAAAAGGTTGATATTAAATTTTTTGCGCCGTGGGAGAAGAACAAGGAAATTGTTGCTGTGCTTGTGGCGCACGACGATGCTACCATCAGCGCCAAGCCTGTTATTAAGGGGCGCGAAAGCAAGAATGCTGTTGTGTTTGAAAGAAAACTTATTGCAATGGTAAGACCGCATATAGATTTTTAAGTTTTAGGGGGAGTAAGAAAAGTGAACGCAGATTTTATTATGGCAGTGCAGGAACTCGGAAAGGAAAAGGGCATTGAGCCTTCCGTATTGTTTGAGGCCGTTGAAGAAGCGCTGGTAACCGCTTATAAAAAGAATTTTGGCACCAGCCAGAATGTGCGCGTGGATTTAAACAGAACGAGCGGCGAGCTGCATGTATATGCGCAGAAGCACGTTGTGGAAGAAGTTGCCGACAGCGCCAACGAAATTTCCCTGGAGGACGCACGCAAAATCGACCCGCGCTACGAAGCAGACGATATTGTTGAGATTGAAGTAACGCCGAAAAACTTTGGCCGCATTGCCGCACAAAACGCCAAGCAGGTGGTTGTGCAGCGCATCCGCGAGGCGGAACGCGGCATGGTGTTTGAAAAATACTACAACCGCGAAAACGATATTGTTACCGGCGTTATTCAGCGTATGGAAAACAGAAATGTTTACATTGACCTTGGCAAGGCTGAGGCTGTTTTGACCGTTGGCGAGCAGATTCCCGGTGAGATTTATGAATACCATGACAGAATGAAAACCTACATTTTAGAGGTGCGCAAAACCAGCAAGGGCCCGCAAATTATGGTTTCCAGAACGCATCCGGGGCTGTTAAAACGCCTGTTTGAGCTGGAAGTGCCGGAAATTCACGACGGTTTGGTAGAAATTAAATCCGTTGCGCGCGAGCCGGGCATGCGCTCTAAAATTGCCGTTTATACCAAGGACGAAAACATTGACCCGGTTGGCGCCTGCGTAGGGCAGAAGGGTATGCGCGTGCAGACTATTGTTAACGAGCTGCGCGGTGAGAAAATCGACATTGTTAAATACAGCGAAGACCCGGCGCAGTACGTAGCCAATGCGCTTTCTCCGGCTAAGGTGGTAAGCACCGAGGTTTTGGAAAACGAAAAAATCTGCCGCGTGGTTGTGCCCGATTATCAGCTTTCGCTGGCCATCGGCAAGGAAGGGCAGAACGCACGCCTTGCTGCCAAGCTGACCGGCTGGAAGATTGATATTAAGAGCGAAAGCCAGAGCAAGGAAGAGCCTTTTGAACCCATCGGGGGTGAAACCGGTGAAGCAGCAGAAGATTAAAAAAATCCCGCAGCGCAAATGCGTCGGCTGCGGCGAAATGAAAGATAAAAAAGCGCTGCTGCGCATTGTGCGTTCGCCGGAAGGCGAGATTTCGCTTGATTTAACCGGTAAAAAATCCGGCCGCGGCGCGTATGTGTGCAGAAGCAAAGAGTGTATTGCCAAAGCCGTGAAGGAAAAACGCCTGGAGCGCGCATTGGAAAAGCCCGTTACCGAGGAAGTTTACGCAAAACTTTTGGAGGATTTGCCCGATGGACAATAGACAGGTAGCCTTTGCCTTAGGGCTGGCGCAGAAGGCGGGCAGGGTAGCCTCGGGCGATTTTGCGGTGCGCAGCGCGTTAAACGGCGGCAAGGCAAAATTGATGCTGATTGCCGGCGACGCTGCGGAAAACTCCCGCAAGGAAATGGAGTATCTTGCGGAAACGGCGGGCGTTAAAACAGTAACAGGCCCCTCGCGCCGCGAGATTGGGCTTGCCATAGGCAAATCGCCGCGTACGGCGGTAGTTATTACAGATGCAAATTTTGCAGTGATGATAGAAAGTAAGTGCCACGATTAAGTTTGGAGGTGGATGAATGGGTAAGCATAGAATATACGAAATAGCAAAAGAGCTTGGCAAAACCAATCAGGAAGTAATTGATGTTTTGGCCAAAAACGACATCCATGTAAAGAGTTTGAGTACGGTTGACGATGCTGCCAGAGATATGGTAGTGCGCGCCTTTACCAAAAAGCCGGTTCAGCCGGAGAAAAAACCTGCACCGCAGCCGAAACTGCAGAACAATGCGCCGAAGGCTGTTGCAGCTAAAAACGAGGCGAACAAGGCTAACACCCAAAAGCAGGTTAAGCCGCAGCAGGTGCAGAACCACAACCAGCCGAAACCTGCCAATAACAATAAGCCGCAGGACAATAAGCAGAAAAACAATGCTAATAAACCTGCCAATGCGCATAACGAACAGCGTATGCAGAACAAAAACAACAATAATAACCAGAACGTAAAGAAAAATAATCAGCCTGCACAGCAGGGCAAGGGCAATAATCAGCAGGGGCAGCAAAACAAAAACAACAAGCAAAACCGCCCCCAGCGCCCGCAGGGAGGTATTTTTATCGGACCGCGCGGACAGCAGGCAGGACAGCCTGCGCAGCAAAACCGCCCCGCAAGCAATCAGGGGCAAAACCGCTTTAACGACCAGAACCGCAGCAGCCAGCAGGGCGGCGGCAAACAGCAGTTTAACAAAAAACGCAACGATAAACCGCAGATTAAAGGGCAGTACGCAAGCCGCGACAGCCGTAATATGCACAGCAGGGACCACATGATGAAAAAACGCCCTGCTTCCAACAAACCGCAGCAGCCGGTGCAGCAGGCTCCGGTAGTACGCCCCAGCCGCGTTGAGGTTGGCGAAAGCATTAATGTTAAGGATTTTGCTAACCTTATTAAACGTGAGGTTAACGAGGTTATTAAAGCACTGTTTATGCTGGGCGTAATGGTAACCATTAACCAGGATATTGATTTTGAAACCGCAGAGCTTGTCGGCACGGAATTTGACGTTGAAGTAGTGCCGCTGCCGCCGGAAGAAGACCCGACGGAAATCCCCGAGGTTGAGGACAACCCTGCCAAACGTGTGCCGCGCCCGCCTGTTATTACCGTTATGGGCCATGTTGACCACGGCAAAACCTCGCTTTTGGACGCTATCCGCAAAACCAACGTAACCAGCCGCGAAGCAGGCGGCATTACCCAGCACATTGGTGCTTATATGGTTAACTACCAGGGCAAAAAGATTGTATTTTTGGATACCCCGGGCCACGAAGCCTTTACTGCTATGCGTGCCCGCGGCGCACAGGTAACGGACGTTGCCATCCTTGTAGTTGCTGCCGACGACGGCGTTATGCCGCAGACTATTGAAGCAATTAACCACGCCAAAGCTGCTAAGGTGCCCATTATTGTTGCTATTAACAAAATGGACCGCCCGGGCGCTAACCCCGACCACGTTAAACAGCAGCTGGCTGAGCACGAGCTGATTCCGGAGGACTGGGGCGGCGATACCATTATGGTTCCCGTTTCCGCACATCAAAAAACCGGCATTTCCGACCTTCTGGAAATGATTCTTTTGGTTGCCGAAATGCAGGAGCTGAAAGCCAACCCGAACCTGCCGGCACACGGTACGATTATCGAAGCGCAGCTTGATAAAGGCCGCGGCCCTGTTGCCACTGTTTTGGTACAGCGCGGTACTTTAAGCATCGGCGATACCATTATTGCAGGCACGGCTTACGGCAAAGTGCGCGCCATGATTAATGACCGCGGCGAAAAGGTTAAAAAAGCGCTGCCTTCCACCCCTGTTGAGGTGCTGGGCTTAAACGAAGTGCCGATGGCGGGCGATATTCTGGACAGCACGGACGAGAAAACCGCACGCAGCGTTGCCGAAAAACGCCTTGCCAAACGCCGCAGCGAAGAAATGCAGCAGAACGCCAAGGTATCCCTCGACGATATCTTCCAGCGCATTCAGGAAGGCGAGCTGAAAGAACTGAACATTGTTGTTAAGGCGGACGTTCAGGGCACTATCGAAGCGCTGAAATCTTCGCTTTCCAACATCAAAAACGACGAGGTTAAGGTTGTCGTTGTTCACTCCGGCGTAGGTTCCATTAACGAATCCGACGTTATGCTGGCATCTGCGGCTAACGCGCTGATTATTGGCTTTAACGTGCGCCCGGACGCTAACGCACGCAAAACAGCCGAAGCCGAAAAGGTTGACGTACGCACTTACAGGGTTATTTATGACGCAATTAACGACGTTGAAGCAGCTATTAAAGGCATGCTCGCGCCGAAATTTAAAGAAGTTATTCAGGGACGCGTTGAGGTTCGCCAGCTGATTACAATTTCCAAGCTGCTTATTGCAGGCTGCTATGTGCTGGAGGGCAAAGTTACCAACTCCTCCAAGGTGCGCGTAGTGCGCGACGGCATTGTAGTTTACGAAGGCGAAATCGACTCCCTGCGCAGATTTAAAGACGACGTTAAAGAAGTTGTGGCAGGCTATGAATGTGGCATAACACTTGATAAATTCCGCGACCTTAAAGAAGGGGACATTTTTGAAGTTTATTCCATGGAAGAAGTTGCCGCAGAATAACAGGTGCTTGTTATGGCAAGATTAAGAGTAGAAAAATTACAGGAAGCAATTAAGCAGGAAATCAGCAAGATTTTGCTGCACGATATTAAAGACCCGCGCATTAAATTTGTTACCGTAACGGGCGTGGAACTGACTGACGACATCAGCCAGGCCAAAGTTTATGTAAGCCTGTACGGCAGCGATAAGCAGCAGGAAGAAGCGTGGCAGGGACTTAACAAGGCAGTGGGCTATATGCGCACGGAAATTGCTAAACGCATCCGCCTGCGCTTTGCGCCGGTGCTGATTTTCACGAAGGATACTTCGATGGAATACAGCGCGCATATCGAAGAATTGCTGAGAAAAATTAAACAAGAGGAAACCCCGCATGAGTAAAAATTGTACGCTTGAAGAAATTGCCGCCCTGCTGCTTGGGCACGACAAATTTGTGTTGTGCCCGCATGTAAGCCCGGACGGAGATGCTTTGGGCTCTACGCTGGCGCTGAAACTGGCGCTGGAAAAAGCCGGCAAAAAGGTAACGCTGCTTGTTGACGACGATGTTCCCGCAGCCTTTGGCTTTTTGCCGCAGATAGATACGTTTGCAAAACCTGCCGAGGGCGAAGTGCTGGAAGCATACCTTTTGGTGGTGCTGGACGCCAGCTCGCTGGACCGTATCGGCAAAGTGGCCGACGCCGTTAAGGCGCAGGCGGTGGTCAACATCGACCACCATATCTCCAACACGCAGTTTGCCGATTATTTATACTTAAATACGGAAGCAGCGGCCACGGCGGAAATTTTGTGCAGCCTGGTTGAAAAACTCGGTATTACGCCGGATAAGGATTTGGCAACCTGCCTGTACACCGGCATTTATACCGACTGCGGCTCGTTCCGTTTTGGCAACACCACACCGGCGACGATGCGCGCGGCGGCGAAGCTTTTGGAATACGGCGCTAAGCCGAATGAAATTAGCGACGCGCTGGGCACGCACACCCGCGCTAATATAGAAATGCTGGGCAAGGTGCTGCAAACGCTGACATTTTACAACGGTGGCGCAGTAAGCACCCTTGAAATTAACAGCGATTTGTACGATAAAAACGTAAATACGGATAATTTTATCGGCTTTGCACGTTATATTGAAGGCGTCGATGTGGCGGTGCTGTTTAAGGCAGTGGAGCCGGATAAAACGCGCGTCAGCATGCGTTCGCAAAATACGGACGTCGCGGAAATTGCGCTGTCGTTCGGCGGCGGCGGGCATATCCGCGCGGCGGGCTGCACGGTAGAGCTGCCGCTGGCAGAAGCCAAGCAGAAAGTGCTGAAAGCAATCGGTAAAGCCTTATGACGGCAGGCATTATTAATATTTTAAAACCCTGCGGCATGACGAGCCACGATGTTATCAGCTTTTTGCGCAGGGTGCTTAATACTAAAAAAATCGGCCACGCCGGAACGCTGGACCCGGACGCTGCCGGTGTGCTGCCGGTATTTGTGGGCGGCGCAACCCGCCTTTTGGAATACGCGATGGAGGACGGCAAAAGCTACCGCGCGGAAATAACCTTCGGCGTAAAAACCGATACCGGCGACGACAGTGGCGCAGTGCTTGAAACAAGCGCGCTGCCAAATTGCACGGCAGGCGAATTTGCTGCTGTGCTAAAAGAGTTTACCGGCGCACAGCAGCAGCTGCCGCCGATGTATTCTGCTCTGAAACTGAACGGACAGCCGTTATACAAGCTGGCACGGCAGGGCATTGAGGTAGAGCGCAAGGCGCGTGAAATTTTCATCTACCGGCTGGAGCTTATCTCTTTTAATCCGCACAAGGCGGTGGTGGATGTGGAGTGTTCCAAGGGTACTTATATCCGCACGCTGCTGGAGGATATTTGCGCAAAGCTGGGCGTGTGCGGCACGATGAGCTTTTTGCTGCGCACGGCGGCAGGCGGCTTTAAAATTGAAGACGCTGCTACCTTGCAGGAACTGGAAGCAGGCTTTGAAGGCTATTTGCAGCCGGAAGAAACTGCCGTTATGCACCTGCCGGAGGCTGTTTTAACAGACAGGCAGGCGTGGCGTATTACGCAGGGCGTTGCCACCAGCATGGCGGGTATTGCCGATGGGCTGTACCGCTTAAAAGGGCAGGGCGGCGCGTTTTACGGCATTGGCAAAGCGGCAGGCGGCGTAATGAAGGCTGCCAAAATTTTGCAGCACGCCGAAAAACCACAAGAACTTATTTGAGGTTGTTCATGGAAATTATTACATCTTTGGCTTCGGATTTAAAAACAGAATACCCAGCAACGGTTATTGCGCTTGGCACTTTTGACGGGCTGCACCTTGGCCATAATGATGTTATTAAAACAGCCGGGGAATACGCGCGGCAAAACGGGCTGAAGCTGGCGGTGTTTACCTTCAGCAACCACCCGCTGGCGCTTATCCGGCCGGATCTGGTGCCGGTGAGGATTATCTCGGCAGAGGATAAAATAAAACTTTTGGCGGCCTGCGGGGTAGATTACCTTATTAATATACCCTTTACGGAGGATTTTGCCGCCTTATCGCCGGACGAATTTTTGGAGGCTTTAAAGCAGTTTAATTACCGCTGCCTGGTTGTGGGCGAGAATTTTACCTACGGCTTTTTGGGCAGCGGCAAAACCGATACGCTGGAGCGCAGCGGGCGCAAAAACGGCTTTAAGGTAATTGTGCGGCCGCTGGTGAAGATGAACGGCAACATCGTCAGCAGCACCGGCATCCGCAATTTAATACGCGCCGGGCATATTGGCTATGCCAACGAAATGCTTGGGCGTGCTTACGCCATTACCGGGCAGATTGTGCACGGTGAGCAGCGCGGGCGTAAGCTGGGCTTCCCCACGGCTAACATTGAGCTTGTGCATGGCGAAATGGCAGTGCCTGCGCCGGGCGTGTATGCCGTAACGGCAGAAATTGAAGGCAAAATGTACGAAGGCATGGGCAACATCGGCAACAACCCCACTTTTGACGATGTTGAGCATGTGCGGCTGGAGGTAAACCTGTTTGATTGCAGCGGCGATTTGTACGGCAAACAGATGAAGGTTTATTTCCATAAATATATCCGCGCCGAAAAGAAATTCAGCGGCGTTGAAGAACTGTGCAGGCAGATTGACGCTGACAAAGAAGCAATTAAGGGTTACTTTTTAAGCAAAAAAAGCTTGCCTGCCCATTGCTTGGAGATACGCTGCTCCGGCGGTTTCTATGCACTGGCGATTACAGAAAAATGGAGGAATTACAATGTTAACACCTGAAAGAAAACAAGAAATCATCCTTGCTAACGCAAGACACGAAGGCGACACCGGTTCTCCGGAAGTACAAATCGCTGTATTGACTGAAAGAATTAAATATCTTACCGAACATCTTAAAGAGCACAAAAAAGACCATCATTCCCGCCGCGGCCTTTTGAAAATGGTTGGCCAGCGCCGTGGTTTGTTAAACTATCTTATGGCTAAGGATATTGAGCGTTACCGTGCAATCCTTGCTAAGCTCGGCCTGCGTAAATAATTGCAAGCTAAGGGCCTGCTTCAACTTGAAGCAGGCTTTTTTACCAATACAGAATTTTTTATTGTAACGCTTTGCCCGTTATGATAAAATGAAAAGGTAAATTAGTTATTAGGAGGAAGCCAAGTTGATTACTGCGTTAATGGTATTGGACGTTATTGTCAGCATAGCGTTAATTGGCTCTGTGCTTATGCAGTCCGGCAAGGGCTCCGGCCTGTCCGACGCTTTTGGCGGCGGCGGCGGTTATTTTGGCAAAGGCAACGATATGGATACGATGATGGCAAAGGCTACTATCGTTTTGGGCATTTTGTTTGCCGTTATTACACTGGTTATTGCCAAATTAAGCATGTAATTTTATGTTTATAAAATAATAAGCAAAGCTTTTGTAAAATCCTGCATCCTTAAGATGTAGGATTTTTTTGTATGTGTTATAATTATATTATGTATATCTGGAGGGTGAAACGTGGCTAAACTTGGCGCTAAGCCGTTCTTTTTTAAAGGCGGCAGCGAGGGCGTGCTTTTAATACATGGTTATACCGGCGCACCGGGCGAGATGCGCCTTTTGGGCGAGTTTTTGCACAGCAAAGGCTACACTGTTTTGGGCGTGCTGCTGCCGGGGCACTGCACAACGCCGCAGGATTTGGCGCGGCATACTTTTGACGACTGGTACGCCGAGGCGGAACGCGGATTTAAAGAACTGAAAGCGGCGTGCAGCAGGGTGTATGTGGCAGGGCTTTCGATGGGCGGGCTGCTGACCTTGAAACTTGCCGCAGAGCAGCAGCCGGATAAAATTGTGGTAATGGCGGCACCGATTTATGTGTACGACCGCAGGCAGGTTTTGCTGCCGTGGCTGCATTTTCTCATCCGCTACGTTAAAAAGCGTCAGCGTGTGTTTGACGTACCAGACGAATACTGCGTTCATTACAATCTTATGCCCACCAAACCGCTGGTGAGCATGTTTAAGTTTATCAAAAAATGCAAACAGGGCTTTTTAAAACGGGTTAAGGCTCCGTGCCTTGTCATGCAGAGCAAAATAGAGCATACCGTCCGCTGGCAAAGCGCGCAGTTTATTTATGATAACATCGGCGCAAGCCAAAAACAGCTGGTGTGGTTTGAGCACAGCGGCCATATTTTAACACTTGATAAGGAAAGGGAAGCGGTATTTAACCGGATACTGGCTTTTTTAAAGGATAGATAAATGTTTGAAGATAAGGAATACCCAATGTGTTTTGCCTGCGGCAAACAGAACCCCATTGGGCTGAAAATGACTTTTAAAATGGATGAAAAAGAGTGCGTATCGTACTTTACGCCGAAGGAGGAGCACCAGAGCTACAACGGCATGATGCACGGCGGTTTAATAAGCGTGCTGCTGGATGAGATTATGGGGCACTACCTTTTTTGCATGGAAGGCAAGCCTGCTTACACCGCCAAAATGGAGCTGCGCTACCGCCAGCCGCTGAAAATTGGCGAGGAGGTTAAGTGTGTGGGCACGCGCGTTAAGCAAAAGGGCCGCCTTGTGGAAATGCACGGCGAAATTATAACGAAGGATGGCATTGTAGCGGCGGAGGCTTCTGCCAAGATGATGCTGGAGGATTAACATGAAAAAGGGCAAGGAAGAAATACTTGAGTTTATGCGGCGCAGCACCTACGCACCGCTGACTGCCGAGGATTTGATTGAGGAAATACCCGTAACGGGGAACTTAAACGATTTTTGGCAGGATTTAAAGGAATTGCAGGAAAACGGCGAAATTATTAAAACCCGCTTTGGCACCTTCGGGCTGCCGGAGCGCATGGGTTTGGTGGTGGGCCGCTTTCAGCTGACGAGCAAGGGCTTTGGCTTTGTAATACCCGATAACAAGGGCGAAAAGCCGGACGTGTTTATTCCGCCGCGTTTGCTGAACGGCGCGATGAACAATGACCGCGTTATGGCGAGGGTGGAAAGCACCGGCGGCGATAAGCGCAAGCCTGAGGGCGAGATTATCCGCATTATTAAGCACGCCAATAATAAAATCGTCGGTACGTTTAAGGCCAGCCGCGATTACGGCTTTGTAGTGCCGGACGACAAGCGTATTGGGCAGGATGTGTATGTGCTGAAGCGCAATTTTGGCGGCGCTAAAAATAACCAGAAGGTTGTTGCCGAAATTACGGAATGGTCGCCGGACAGCCGCCGCAACGTGGAAGGCAAAATTGTGGAGGTGCTGGGCAATGTGGGCGACGCTGGCATGGAGCTGCTTTCGCTGATTAAGCAGTACGATTTGCCGCTGGAGTTTCCGGAGCAGGTTATAACGGCCTCCAAACGCGTGCCGAAAACCATTAAAAGCACCGAGCTGGACGGCAGGCGCGATTTGCGCGACCGTTTGATTGTAACGATTGACGGTGACGACGCCAAAGACCTTGACGACGCTGTTTTTGTGCAGCCTGCGGAGAACGGCGATTTTACGCTGGGCGTTTACATTGCCGATGTAAGCCACTACGTACGCGAAAACACTATTTTAGACCGTGAAGCGCAGGAGCGCGGCACCAGCGTGTACCTTGTAGACCGCGTGCTGCCGATGCTGCCGGAGCGTTTAAGCAACGGCATTTGCAGCCTTAACGCCGGTGAGGACCGCCTGGTTATGTGCTGTGAAATGCTGGTTGATAAAAAAGGCCGCATTAAAAGCTACGATATTTTCCCCGGCGTTATTAATGTGCGCTACCGCTTAAGTTACCGCATTGTGCGCGAAATTTTGGTGAACAAAAACGCTGAACTGACGGAAAAATACCGCGATGCGCTGCCAATGTTACAGGAGATGGAAAAGCTGTGCGTAATTTTGCACAAAAAACGCGTAACGCGCGGCGCGATTGATTTTGACCTGCCGGAACAGAAGGTAATTTTGGATGAAGCAGGGCACCCGGTGGAGATTGTGCAGCGCGAGCACGGGCTGGCGGAATCCATCATTGAAGAGTTTATGCTGGCTGCCAACGAAACTGTGGCGCGCCACATGGCGGTACAGAAATGGCCATTTATTTACCGCGTGCACGATAAGCCGCAGGAAGAAAAAATGCGCGACCTGTCGCTGCTGCTTGCGCGCTTTAACGTAAAAATGCCCGTGGCGGCTGAGGTTAAGCCGCTGGCGCTGCAAAAGGCGTTAATTGCCATGGAAGGCAGGCCGGAAGAGCGTATGGTATCTACCGTAGCGCTCCGCTCGTTAAAGCAGGCAGTTTACCAGACGGACAACATCGGCCACTTTGGGCTGGCAGCGGAATACTACACGCATTTCACATCGCCGATACGCCGCTACCCGGACTTAATTGTACACCGTCTGCTGCATAAATGGCTGGTTGACCCGTACATGAAGGAAAAAACAAAGGACGAATATATAAATAAGCTTGATAACATTGCCGAACATTCTTCTATCCGCGAACGCGTGGCTGCCGAGGCTGAGCGTGCCACCGTTGATTTGAAGAAGGCAGAATACATGGCGGGTCACATCGGTGAGGAATACGACGGTATTATCAGCGGCGTTACGGCTTTTGGTATGTTTGTAGAGCTGGCCAACGGCGTGGAGGGCTTAGTGCATATCTCCAGCCTGCTGGATGATTATTACGAATTTATTGAAGAAAACTACGCGCTGATGGGCACGCATACGCGCAAGTGCTACCGTTTGGGCGACCCGGTGCGCATTGAAGTTTTTCAGGTAAATATTGCCGAGCATAATATTGATTTTATCCTTGCCGGTGAGGACGACAGCGTGCGCGAGCGCATTAAAATGCAGCTGGCAGAGCAGCGCAAAGCAGTTCCGCGCCGCAGCGACGAGCCTGCTAAAAAAGGCAAAAAGAAAAAGGGCGGTAAGGAAAAATTTGCCAAACGCGGCAAGGGTGGCGTTGGCGGCAACAAGTATTTGAAGGACGCCAAACCCAGGCGCGGCAAACATAAGAAAAAACAGAGGAATAAATAGTGGAAAAGAAGATAAAAATAGTTGCAGAAAACAGAAAAGCGCGGCACGATTATACAATTCACGAAACGTACGAGGCGGGCATTGCGCTGACGGGCACGGAGGTAAAATCGCTGCGTGCGGGTAAGGCCAACATGAAGGACAGCTATGCCCAGATTACCAAAAACGCCGAGGTTATCGTTTCTAATTTGCACATCAGCCCTTACGAGCAGGGCAACCGCTTTAACCACGAGCCGCTGCGCGACCGTAAGCTTTTATTGCACCGTGCGGAAATCCGCAGGCTGATTGGCAAGGTTAAGGAAAAGGGGTACACGCTGGTGCCGCTGAAAATGTATTTTACGCACGGGCTGATTAAAATGGAACTGGCGCTGGCAACAGGCAAAAAGCTGTATGATAAGCGTCAGGATATGGCTAAACGCGACGCTAAGCGCGAGGTAGAACGCGCGCTGAAGGAGCGCAACAAATAATAAGGAGTGATGGAAATGAAAAAATTTTTAATGCTGGTTTTTGCTTTGGTGTTAGCTGTTAGCGCTGTATGCTTTGCGGCAGAACAAACCCCTGCACCGCAGCAGGAAACGGCGGCAGTGCAGCAGGCTGCAAGCTACAAAACGCTGACACCGCAGGAAGCCAAAGCGCGTATGGAACAGAACCCGCAGGCTGTTGTGCTTGACGTGCGCAACCAGGACGAATACGCAGCAGGGCATTTGCCAAACGCTGTACTTTTGCCGGTTGATTTAATTGAAGCCAAATCTGCCGAAGTAGCCAAAGTTTTGCCGGATAAGGACGCAGAAATTTTGGTTTACTGCCGCAGCGGCAAACGCGCGCACCGTGCCTCTCAGGCTTTGACCGATATGGGATATACCAATGTGGAACACATCGGCGGCATTATGGACTGGCCGTATGAAATTGTAAAATAAAAACGTAAATAAAAAAGCACCATACTTTAGAGCTAAAACTCTTTGGTATGGTGCTTTAATTTTTGTTTATTATTCCTTCACCTTGCAGGGGATGATGGATTCTAAAAACGCCCTTACAACATTGGGGTCAAAGTCGGTGCCGGCCTTGTCCTTCATTTCCTTAATGGCTTCCAGCGGCGTTTTTTGCCAGTAATGGGTGCAGGGGTTTACTATGCGGTCGTAATAGTTGGCCACGGCAATTATGCGCGCCCCCAGCGGTATGTTTACGCCTTTTAAGCGCTTGGGGTAACCGGTGCCGTCCCACTTTTCGTGGTGAGAATAAATAATGTCGATAATATGCGTAAACTCCGGTATGTTTTCCAGAATGCTGGCGCCGGCCTGGCAATGGCGTTTATAGGTTGCCATTTCGCGCGTGCTTAAATAGGGCGATTTTTTTAAAATCGCGTTAGGCACGGAAAGATGCCCGATATCGTGCAGCAGCGCCGCGCTTTTTATGGAGGCAATTTCTGCCGCGGGCAGGCCCAGTTTAGCCGCTATGCAGGCGGAGTAGTTGGCAACCTGCTGGCTGTGCATGTATAAACCCGTATCCTTTTTTTGCAGCAGCGTCAGCAGCGAGTTGCAAATTTCGCGTATGTTATTTTCTTTGGGAAAATCAAGTATTTGGGGTAAAGCGATCATAGAGAACCATCCTGTCAAAAATCCGTCCAATCAATCTTGCACTACATAGTATACTACAACCGCAAATGAATAGCAAAGGGGATTTTAGAAAAATTTTTTGCCGCAGGGGCTTGCAAAAATCGCGTAAGCGGATATAATTATAATGCAGCTCAGGTCTGTGGTTGAAAGTCGATGCCAGTTGCGGGCAAAACGACCCACGTAAGCAGCAAAAATTTGCTGTGAGCACGGCGCAGCTTAGAGGTAAGTCCTGCCGCAAAAGGCGAGAGGGGTAGTAGTGGGGAGCAGAAGGCTTAGGAGCGAACCCTCCAGCAGGCGGGTGTGGGGGCGAAGACCAGGTCAGCTGAGTTGCTTTATTTTATAAAAATTAGCCTTTTTTGCATAATTTTGCTTGTGCAGAAGGGCTTTTAGTTTTATAATATATTTTATTATACTAATGCCTTAGGGCAGAACCTTGGAGGGGGTACTTTCAATGAAAAAATTTTTGGCATTATTGATGACGGCGATGCTGGCGCTGGCGCTTGTTACGGCAGGCTGCGGCGGCAGTGAGGAGAAAGCGGCTGACGGCGGCGCAAAGGTTTTGCGCGTGGGCACGGAGCCTTCGTTTGCCCCGTTTGAAATGCAGGCTGATGGCTCTGACGAATTTACCGGCTTTGACATGGATTTAATCCGCGCTATCGGCAAGCAGCTGGGCTACAAGGTTGAAATCAGCGCGATGGGCTTTGACGCTTTAATCCCTGCCTTGCAGGCTGATAACATTGACGTGGCGCTGGCAGGCATGAGCATTACCGAAGAGCGCAAACAGCAGGTAATTTTCTCCGACCCGTATTATAAATCCGGCTTACTGGTTATGGTGCCGAAGGACAACAACGATATTAAGAGCATTGACGATTTAAAAGGCAAGCGCATTGCCGTGCAGATTGGCACTACCGGCGCTTTCCGTGCCGAAAAGGTTGAGGGCGCAAAGGTTACTGCGTTTAACGATAACGGCAGCGCAGTTTTGGAAATGAAAAACGGTGCGGCTGACGCCGTTATTAACGACGCGCCGGTGCTGAAATACTTTTTGGCGCAGGGCGGCAGCGAATACGCTAAAACCGTTGGTGAGGTGCTGAACGCCGAGGACTACGGTATTGCCGTTAAAAAAGGCAACGATAAGCTGGCTGCCGATATTAACAAGGCGTTGAACGAGCTGAAACAGAACGGTGAATTTGATAAAATTTACAATAAATGGTTCGGCGAAGCAAAATAATGATTTTTTATGCAGGTTTTTTGAAAGTTTTTGTTGCTTAACCGCTGTTTTAGGGATATAATATTTTAACAGATGAAAGTAACGCAAATTTATTCAGCAGGAGGTTATGTTTATGAAAAAGTATTTACTGTTTTTGATGTCTGCCATGTTGCTTGTGGCACTGGCTGTGGCCGGCTGCGGCGGCGCTAAGGAAGAAGCCAAGGCTGAACCCGCTAAGGTTCTGCGCGTAGCAACCGAACCGACTTTTGCACCGTTCGAGTTCCAGAAAGAGGGCTCTGACGAGCTGGCAGGCTTTGATATGGATTTAATCCGCGCTATCGGCAAAAAGCTGGGCTACAAGGTTGAAATTGCCAACATGGGCTTTGACGCTCTTATCCCGGCGCTGAACACCGGCAACATCGACGTTGCCATTGCCGGCATGAGCATTACCGATGAAAGAAAAGAAGCCGTAGGCATGAGCGACCCGTACTACACTTCCGGCCTGATTGTAATGGTTAAAAAAGACAACAACGATATTAAGAGCATCGACGATTTGGCTGGCAAACGCATTGCTGCACAGATTGGCACCACCGGCGCCGATAAAGCCAACAGCGTAAAAGATGCAACCGTTACCCTCTTTAACACCAATACCGAATCCGCTATGGAACTGACCAACGGCGGCGTTGACGCAGTAATTAACGACAGCCCGGTTATCGGTTATTACCTGGCACAGGGCGGCAGCGAAGTTGCTAAAACCGTTGGCGACGTAATGGAAGCAGAACAGTATGGCATTGCCGTTAAAAAAGACAACACCAAACTGCTGGCAGATATTAACAAAGCCCTTGCTGAGCTGAAAAAAGACGGCGAATATGACAAGATTTACAAAACCTGGTTCGGTGAAGTGAAAAAATAAGCATTGAGCCTGAATGCGGGGTACACTAACGGTAACGAGGGTGGCCCCGTATTTTATTTATTGCTGAAACTACTGGAAGGAATTAAGGCTAATGGAACTGAATTTTGCAATTATTGAGGACGCAATACCGCTTCTTCTGGCGGGCGCCGGTATTACAATCGAAATTACCGCTTTAAGCGTCGGCTTTGGCCTTTTAATAGGTATGATTATCGGCGTGGCACGCCTGGCAAGCATTAAACCGGTGCGCTATGCCGCTAACTGCTATGTTGATTTTATCCGCGGCACGCCGCTTTTGGTGCAGATATTTCTGGTATATTTTGCGCTACCTACCGTTATCGGCCAGCGTATCGACCCGTTCTTTGCCGCTATCTGCGCGTGCTCCATTAACAGCGGCGCGTACATTGCCGAAATTTTCCGCGCCGGCATCCAGTCCATTGATAAGGGGCAGATGGAAGCAGGCCGCTCGCTGGGCATGACCTGGTACCAGACGATGCGCTATGTTATCATGCCGCAGGCCTTTAAACGCATTATCCCGCCGCTCGGCAACGAATTTATTGCCATGCTGAAGGATTCCTCACTGGTTTCCGTTATCGGCTTTGAAGAGCTGACAAGGCGCGGACAGCTGATTATTGCCCGCACCTACGCTTCTTTTGAAATCTGGCTGGCTGTTGCCGTAATTTACCTTATTATGACCTTTACGGTTGCGCGCCTGGTAGGAATGATGGAGCGGAGGTTTGAAACAAAATGACAAGCGAAATGATTAAAATTACCGGCCTGAAGAAAAATTACGGCAGCCTGAATGTTTTAAACGGCATTGATTTAACGATTGCCGAAAAAGAGGTCGTGGTAATCATTGGGCCCAGCGGCAGCGGCAAAAGCACCCTGCTGCGCTGCATGAACTACCTTGAAGAGCCTACCGAGGGCACCATTGTGGTGGACGGCATTAAGCTGGACGGCGAAGCCAACATTAACGAGGTGCGCAAGGAAGTAGGCATGGTGTTCCAGCGTTTTAACCTGTTCCCGCACATGACGGTGCTGGAAAACCTTGTGCTGGCGCCGATGAAAGTGCGCGGCATCAGCCGCAGCGAGGCCGAAAAAACAGCGATGGAACTTTTGAGCAAGGTAGGCCTTTCCGACAAGGCTAACAGCTACCCTGACCAGCTCAGCGGCGGGCAGCAGCAGCGCGTGGCCATTGCGCGCGCGCTGGCGATGAAGCCGAAAGCGCTGCTGTTTGATGAGCCGACCTCTGCGCTTGACCCGGAAATGATTAAAGAGGTTCTGGACGTTATGAAAAACCTTGCCAACGAAGGCATGACGATGGTTGTTGTTACCCACGAAATGGGCTTTGCCCGCGAGGTGGGCGACAGGGTGCTGTTTGTTGACGGCGGCAAAATTTTAGAGCAGGGCGCGCCGGACGACATCTTTTTGCATGCCAAGGAAGAGCGTACCCGCAGCTTCCTCTCCAAAATTTTATAAGCAAATTGTTACAAATTTATCAAACTGTAAACTCGTGCAGAAAAAAGACTTTTTTGCACGAGTTTTTGTAATTTTTTGCAGGAGTTTTAAATACTTTGCCGAATACATATAATAACAAACAAAGATGTTTGTTATCCCGAACCTCGGGATTAAGGAGGGATAATTTATGAACGTTAACGTAAGAGGAAAGAACATTGTTGTAACTCCGGCGCTCAAAGAGTATGTGGAAAAGAAAATTACGAAAATTACGCGCCAGTTTAAAACTGTCGGCGACATCAGCGCGGTGCTGAAGGTTGAAAAAGGCAACCATATCGTTGAAATTACCGTTCCTGCCAGCGGCATTTTAATCAGGGCACAGGAAACCACGAAAGACATGTACTCTTCCATTGATTTGGTTGTAGAAAAAATCGAACGCCAGGTACATAAATATAAAACACGCCTTGCCAAACGTAAATACAGCAACTTTGTAGAGCCCGTACCTGCTCCCGAAGTAGAAGCGGCGCCTGAAGAAGAATTCAAGATTATCAAGAACAAGAAGTTCTCGATGAACCCGATGACGGCTGAAGAAGCAATCCTGCAAATGAACCTTCTGGACCATGACTTTTTCGTATATTATGACCCCGACTATGGCGGAGTAAACGTTGTATACCGCCGCAAAGACGGCAACTATGGCCTCTTACAGCCGGAATTAAAATAACTTTACATTGATTTCACAAAAAAGCCCGGGACAAAGCTCCCGGGCTTTTGACTTTTTGCTGCTATTTTGATAAAATTATACATTAGTATAGTGTTTATAAAACACGGAAATTTAAGGAGTGAGAGTGTTGCTCGAAAGCTTATTGAAAAAGATTTTTGGTGACCCGAATGCCAAGGAATTAAAAGAAATTCAGGTCATTGTTGATAAAATCAATGCCTTGGAGCCTGAAATGCAGTCGTTAAGCTCGGCTAACCTGGCTGCAAAAACCAGCGAATTTAAGCTGCGCCTTGCCAAGGGCGAAACTCTTGACGATATTCTGCCGGAGGCTTTTGCTGTTGTGCGCGAAACCAGTAAACGTATTACCGGCATGCGCCATTTTGATGTTCAGCTTATCGGCGGCTGCGTGCTGCACCGCGGCAAAATTGCCGAGATGCGCACCGGCGAAGGCAAAACCCTTGTGGCAACCCTGCCTGCATACTTAAATGCGCTTACCGGCAAGGGCGTGCACGTTGTAACCGTTAACGATTACCTGGCCCGCCGCGACAGCGAGGACATGGGCCGCATTTATAAAGCGCTGGGGCTGAGCGTAGGCCTTATTGTGCACGACATGGATTACCCCGACCGCAAGGCTGCCTATGCTGCCGATATTACCTACGGCACCAACAACGAGTTCGGCTTTGACTACCTGCGCGACAACATGGTTGTTGACGAAAACCAGATGGTACAGCGCGAGCTGAATTACTGTATCGTCGATGAGGTTGACAGTATCTTAATCGACGAGGCGCGTACCCCGCTGATTATTTCCGGCCCGGGCGAAAAATCTACCGATTTGTACCGCGTGCTGGCGCACGTTGTTGCCAACATGAACGAGGGCGAGGATTATACCGTTGACGAAAAGCTGAAAACCGTTGCACCGACGGAAGCAGGTATTGCCAAAGCGGAAAAAATGCTGGGCATTTCCAACCTGTACGATGCTGAACACGGCGTGGATTTCTCGCACCATTTAATGTGCGCTTTAAAAGCGAAAGCCATTATGCACCGCGATAAGGACTACGTTGTTAAGGACGGGCAGGTTATTATCGTCGATGAATTTACCGGCCGCTTAATGTTCGGCCGCCGTTTCTCCGAAGGCCTGCATCAGGCTATTGAAGCCAAAGAGGGCGTAAAGGTAGAGCGCGAAAGCCAGACGCTGGCAACCATTACCTTCCAGAACTACTTCCGTATGTACAACAAGCTGAGCGGCATGACCGGCACGGCTAAAACGGAAGAGCAGGAGTTCCAGAAGATTTACGGCCTGGACGTTATCGTTATCCCGACCAACAAGCCGATGAT
The DNA here is from genome assembly GCA_949288065.1 of uncultured Phascolarctobacterium sp. GTDB lineage: Bacteria > Bacillota > Negativicutes > Acidaminococcales > Acidaminococcaceae > Fusicatenibacter_A. The sequence continues at coordinate 160,934 of CASEIL010000002.1, read as the reverse complement.
TCGTATCGACTATCCGGACGTTATTTATAAAACCAAACGCGCTAAATACAAAGCCGCCGTTGCGGAAATTGAAGAATGCCATAAATCTGGCCGCCCGGTACTGGTTGGCACAACCTCTATCGCGCAGAGCGAAGAGCTGAGCGCCATGCTGAAACGCCGCGGCATTGCCCACAACGTATTGAACGCGAAGTACCACGAAAAAGAAGCGGAGATTATCTCGCACGCTGGCCAGTACGGCGCTGTAACCATTGCCACCAACATGGCAGGCCGCGGTACCGACATTGTGCTGGGCGACGGCGTGCCTGAGCTGGGCGGCCTTCACATCATCGGCACCGAACGCCACGAAAGCCGCCGCATTGATAACCAGCTGCGCGGACGCTGCGCCCGTCAGGGCGACCCGGGCTCTTCCAAATTCTTCCTTTCTTTGGAGGACGATTTGATGCGCCTGTTCGGCAGCGACAACATCTCCGGCATTATGGACAAGCTGGGCATGGAAGAGGACGAGCCGATTGAGCACAAGCTGGTAACCAAGTCCATTGAATCTGCACAGAAGAAGGTAGAAGCGCGCAACTTTACCATCCGTAAGCAGGTTCTGGAATACGATAACGTAATGAACCAGCAGCGCGAGGTTATTTACAGCCAGCGCCGCAAAATTCTGCATCAGGCAAACCTGCGCGATACCATTATGGAAATGGTGCATAAAGTTGTGGACCGCACTATGGCTATGTATGCTCCGCCGGAAGTATATTCCGAGGACTGGGATTTGCAGGCACTTATTAACTACGCCGAAGAGTTTTACGCTCCGCGCGGACTTTTGACTGTTGAATATTTGCAGAACCTCAGCCGCGAAGAGCTGGAGGAATACCTGCATAAGGTTGCCGACGAGCATTACGCAGAGCGCGAAGCCGCTATTACGCCGGAGCTGATGCGCGAGCTGGAAAACCTGGTAATGCTGAAGGTTGTGGACAACCACTGGATGGAACACCTCGACGCCATGGATATGCTGCGCGAGGGCGTGGGCCTGCGTGCTTACGGCCAGAAAGACCCGCTGGTTGAATATAAATTTGAAGCCTATGATATGTTCCAGGCGATGATTGACGCTATTCAGGACGACGTTGTACGCTACATTTACCGCGTAAACGTAATTACCCAGCCGAAGGTTGAGGACCGCCTTGAAAACGCTTCCACCAACGCGCAGGACGAAGGAACCAAACAGCCTGTGGTTAAAAAGGAAGAACCGGGCCGCAACGACCCGTGCCCATGCGGCAGCGGCAAAAAATATAAAAACTGCTGCGGCAAGGATAAATAATTAAAACAAAAAATTACAATAAAATTACCTACGAAGGGATGTGAATTTGGTGCTGATAGAGGAATACAAACCGGAAATATCCGCATTAAAGCAAAAATTAGAGGAAATGAGGGGATCTCTTTGACGTCGCTGCCAAAGAGGACCGCATTGCTGAATTAGAACATAAAATGGGTGCGCCCGATTTTTGGGACGACCCTGATGCCGCGCAGAAAACCGCGCAGGCTGTAACCCAGCTTAAGGCTGAGGTGGAAACCGTACACAACCTTGAACAAAGGCTGGACGATTTGGAAGTAATGGTAGAGCTGGCTATGGAAGACCCGGAAGCAGGGCTTGAGAGCGAGCTTGAAGAGGGTTTGGCAGCCGCTAAGGCAGAGATTGAGCATTTAGAGCTTGGCATGCTGCTGAACGGTGAATACGACGCCAACAATGCCATTTTAACGCTGCACGCCGGTGCAGGCGGCACGGAAGCGCAGGACTGGACGAGCATGCTTTTGCGCATGTTTACCCGCTATGCCGAGCGCGAAGGCTTCCAGATTGAAATGCTGGACTATCTGCCGGGCGATGAAGCAGGCGTTAAAAGCGCTACGCTGCAAATTAACGGGCACAACGCTTACGGCTATCTGCGCAGCGAAAAGGGCGTACACCGCCTGGTGCGCATCTCCCCGTTTGACGCTAACGCACGCCGTCATACTTCCTTTGCGGCGGTTGACGTTATGCCGGAACTGGACGACACCGTCGATATTAAAATTGACCCTTCCGATTTGAAGGTTGATACCTACCGTGCCAGCGGCGCAGGCGGCCAGCACGTTAACAAAACAAGCTCCGCCGTGCGCATGACGCACATACCGACGGGCATTATCGTGCAGTGCCAGAACGAACGCTCGCAGATTCAGAACCGCGAACGCTGCATGCAGCTTTTGCGCGCCAAATTATATGAATATGAACGCGCTAAACAGGAAGCGCTGAAAAACGATATTGCCGGTGATTATCAGGATATTGAATGGGGCAGCCAGATACGCTCCTATGTTTTCCAGCCGTATAAAATGGTTAAAGACCACCGCACCGGCGCGGAAACCGGCAACGTGCAGGCCGTAATGGACGGCGGGCTGGATATGTTTATTGAGGCTTATTTAAGGTCGCAGCAAAAGAAACTTTAATTACGGGCTAATGGGTGGAGATAGCGATGAAAAGCCGTTTTAATCCTGTGCTGATTATAGTTATGCTCATCGGGCTTGTGGGCGCTTTGTGGCTTAACTACACCAGGTACCAGATAGAAGAACAAAATAAAACCGTAGAAATGGCGATGGAATACGAAGGCTTGCAGCAGCTGGCTGCCTGGGAAGGCCTGCCGTTTGACGATGTGCTGCACCAGTTTAAGGATGCCGGCGTAACCTCGCTGATAGTTTTTGACACTACCTTGCAGAAGCTGAACGACAAGGGGCTGGTGTATGCCGTAACCGGGCGCGAGCTTTTGCAGGACGGCGTAAACGGCACCGGCGGCAGGTTTGCACCTGTTATGAAGGATAAGGTTATTGCCGACGCTGTTTACATCACGAGCGGCAGTTCGCCCGTAACCTTTAAAGAGGTGGAGGAGGACCTGCACCTGCGTTATGCAGACAGCCGCATTAAAGTTGTCAGCGAAAACCCGCGCATTATCCGTGTGCTGGGCGACCCGCGCATCCTTGAAAAGGATAACTACGATACCAAGCAGCCGTTAATGCAGGCGCCGCTCGGCCTTTCTACCGAAGAAATGCAAAAGGTGGCCAACGCAGGCTTTAATGTTATCGTCCGCCCGCAAAACTACCTGCCGGTAACGGAAAAGCAGATTGACAGCGTGTTTGAGCGCATTGATGCTTCCGGCGCCAACGTCGTTTCCTACATTGGCTGCGGCAAGGAAGTTGTAGGCTTCCCCGATAAGCTGGATTATATGGCAGAAAAGCTGAAAAGCCACAACATGGTTTTCGGCATGGTGGAGCATTACACGCAGCTGCAATTTGCCCCGATGGAAGGGCTTATCCCGCTGGCGGAAAAAATGGATTACCAGGTAGCGCGTTCCTACATCATCGGGCAGGATGAGCAGCGTAAGCTGAAAATGCCGGAGGCGCTGCGCCGCTGGGCATTAACCGATGAAGAACGCAACATCCGCATTAACTACATTAAACCCTTTATGCTGCCGCAGAACGGGCAGGATATTTTAGAACTGAACCTTGATTATGTAAGCAGCATTGCTGCCGACGTTAAGGCGCGCGGCTTTAAGCTGGGCACCAGCGATGTGTTTACTAACCCGGACGGCAGTGCAACGGGCTATTTCCCCGATAAAAAGCTGCTGATTTTACCGGCGCTGGCTGTTGTGGCGGCCTGCTGGATGTATGTAAGCCTTACATTTGGCTTTTTGCCGTTTAAATGGCAGAACATTATCATGGCGTCTTCTGGTCTGTGCGTGGCGTGCCTGCTGTTAAAGGCGCAGTCGCCGCTCTTGAGGCAGGCTTTGGCTTTTGCTTCCGCCTGCGTGTTCCCTGTACTTTCGATGATTGTAATTATTGAGTGGTGGGGAAGCGTTAAGGTGCGCTGCAAATGCATGGTGCAGTTTATTATGCGCACCACGGTACAGCTGGGTCTGGCCGTTTTAATGTCGCTGTGCGGCGCGGCGATGATTTCCGCACTGCTGGGCGATGTACGCTTCTTTTTGGAAATTGACATTTACCGCGGCGTTAAGCTGACCTTTATTATGCCGGTGCTTTTAATGCTTTTGTGGTACGTTAAACGCTTTAACGTATTCGGCGGCAAAACCGGCGGCGGTCTGCTGGCTGACGCACGCTATTTGTTATCGACGCATATCAGGCTGGAACACCTTTTTATTTTAGGTGTGCTGGCATTTGTTGCTTATATTTTTGTGGGCCGCAGCGGCCATACCTCCGGCGTGCCGGTTTTGGGCATTGAGCTTAAAATGCGCGCCATGCTGGAGCAGCTGATGTATGCGCGCCCGCGTACCAAGGAATTTATGATTGGGCATCCCGCCTTTTTTGTAGCGGCTTACGCTGCTTATTACAAAGCGCCGCGCTTGTGGCAAATGGTGCTGGTGGCAGCCGCCGTTATTGGGCAGGGCAGCCTGGTGCAAACCTTTGCCCACATGCGCACCCCTGTTATTATGAGTTATGTGCGCGCGCTGGACGGTTACTGGCTGGGCGCTTTAATCGGCATTTGCGCCGTTATTGTACTTAATTTGTTAATGCCTTATTTACAGAAGTGGCAAAGGAGATATTTGGGTAATGAATAAAATTGTCATTTCCGGATATTACGGATTTGCCAATGCGGGCGACGAGGCCATGCTTACATCTATTGTAAGGGCTTTACGCGGGGTGCAGCCGGATATTGACCTGACGGTTATTTCCGGCAACCCGGCGGAAACCGCCGCCAAACACAGGGTAAAAAGCATTTACCGTTTTAACTTTTTTAAAATATACAGCGCCATTAAAAAGGCCGATATGCTTTTAAGCGGGGGCGGCAGCCTTTTGCAGGATGTTACCAGCCTGCGCAGCCTGTTTTATTACCTGTTTATCATTACTTTAGGTAAGCTGGCAGGCAAAAAGGTAATGCTGTATTCGCACGGCATCGGGCCTATCCGTAACACGCTGGCACGAAAATTAACCAGAATTGTCTGCGGCAAAGCGGATTTAATTACGGTCAGGGATGCCGATTCGCAAAGCGAGCTGTTAAAAATGGGGCTGGACGGCAAAAATATTTTAGTCACTGCCGATTCGGTGCTGGCGCTGCCGGTAGCAAACAAAGCAATCGGGCAGGGCATACTTAAACGCGCCGGCGTGGATTTAACGCGCCCGGTGCTGGGTATTTCCGTGCGCCCGTGGGCTAACGATATAAATTGCTTTAAGGTAATTGCCGCAGCCTTAAAACAGTTTAAAAGAAGGCACGATGCACAGATTGTGCTGCTGCCTTTGCAATACCCGGCAGATTTAAAAAGCTGCGCCGCACTGGCAGAGCTTTTAAAAACAGAGCAGGACATCTTCTTTTTGGATAAAGCTTTTAACACGGAAGAATTTTTATCGCTGACAGGCAATTTTAAGCTGCTGTTGGGCATGCGCCTGCACGCACTGGTGTTTGCCGCCGTTATGGGCGTGCCTGTGCTGGCGGTATCGTACGACCCGAAGGTGGACGCCTTTGTAAACACTGCGGGCGGCGTGCTGGCAGGCAGTGTGGATGACATCAGCGAAACAGAGCTTGTTAAGGTGCTGGAGCGTGCGTGGAGCGCGCCGCCTGCCGCCCAGAACGAACAGATGGGCGAGCTGCGCCGCAAAGCACAGCTGAACCTTGACGAAACCTTTGCGCTGCTTGGCGGTAAAAAGTGAAAGGAGCAGGCCGTATGCTGGAAATGATAAATGTAAGCAAAACCTATCCCGGCGGTTCGGTAGCCTTGCAGGATATTAACGTCCGCATTGAGCAGGGCGAATTTGTGTTTGTCGTTGGGCCGAGCGGCGCAGGTAAATCGACCTTTTTTAAAATGCTGTTCCGCGAGGTGCTGCCCACAACCGGCAAGGTAATTGTTAACGGGCAGGACCTTGTTAAAATGACGGATAAGGAGATACCGTATTTCCGCAGGCAGCTGGGCATTGTCTTTCAGGATTACAGGCTGCTGCCTGACCGCACTGTTTATGACAATGTTGCTTTTGCCATGCAGGTTATTGAAACGCCGTACCGCAAAATTAAGCGCCGCGTAAACGATGTGCTTGATTTGGTAGGGCTGCGCAAGCGCGCCCACGCTTACCCGACGGAGCTGAGCGGCGGCGAGCAGCAGCGCATTGCCATTGCGCGCGCCATTGTTAACGACCCGATTTTACTGATTGCCGACGAGCCGACCGGCAACCTTGACCCGGAAACCAGCTGGGAAATTATGGATATTTTCCGCGAGGTTAACAAAAGCGGCACAACGATTGTTATGGCAACGCACGACCGCGAAATTGTTGACGAAATGGAAAAAAGGGTTATAGCGATTGAGCACGGACGGATTGTGCGCGACGACGCTAAAGGAGTATACGGCTATGAGTCTTAGTACCAAAGAATATTTTGTAAGAGAAACATATAAATCCATCCGGCGCAACGGGCTGATGAGTGTGGCGTCTGTGTCCACCGTCGCCCTTTCGCTGTTGGTTTTGGGTATGTTTCTTTTATTATTTTTAAATACAAATAACCTTGCCCAATACCTTGAAAGCCAGGTGCAGATTACCGTTTATATGCAGGACGATATTGACGACAGCGTGCTGGAAGCAACGCGCACCAAACTGGAAGGGCTGCCGGGCGTGCAAAAGGTTACTGCCGTAACGAAGGACGAGGCGCTGGAACGCTTTAAGGAACGCCTGGGCGAGCAGCAAAACCTGCTGAACGCGCTGGGCACCGATAACCCCTTCCCGTATTCCTTTGAGGTGGAGGTTGATGCGCCGGAGCGCATTGCGGAATTAACGCCGCAGATTGGCGATATGGAAGGCGTGGAAACCGCCAAATTCGGGCAGGAAGTTGTGGAACAGCTGTTTCAGATTACAAAAATCCTGCGCGTCGGCGGCGTAGTGCTGGTAATTTTGCTGGCCTTTGCCACGCTGTTCATTATTGCCAACACCATCCGCCTAACGGTTTTCGCCCGCAGGCGCGAGGTTAACATTATGAAATACGTCGGCGCGACGGATTGGTTCATCCGCTGGCCGTTTATGCTGGAGGGCATGACGCTGGGCTTTTTCGGCTCGCTGATTTCCATAACGGTTATTAATATTTCTTATTCGGCGCTGCTGGCGCGCATTTATTCCACGCTGGCGTTTTTGCCGATGCTGCCCTCGTACCCGATGCTGATTTATGTTGATTTGTTCATCATCATCAGCGGCACCGCGATTGGCGCGGCAGGCAGCTATGTATCCCTGCGCAAGTTTTTAAGGGTTTGACAGGGGGGCTGCGCATGTTAAAGAGTAAGGTTTTGGCAGCGGTGCTGGCCGTTTGCATGGCCGGGCTGCCGGTGCTGCATACCTATGCGGACGAACTTAGCGAAAAGCAGGCGGAATACGACCAGGTGCAGCAGCAGATGCGCGAGATGGAAGCCGAGCGCGATGAGGCGCGTGCTGCGGCGGACGCTGCCAGCAGCCGTATGGAAGAGGTTGTAAGCGAGCTGCGCGAGCTGCAAATGCGCCTTGATGAATTGAACAGTGCCATTGCGGAGAACGAAACCCGCCTTGCCGAAGAAAAAGAAAATTTAGAGCGCAGGATGAATATTTTTAAAAAGCGCCTGCGCGATATATATATTAACGGACAGATTAACTATCTGGACGTGCTTTTAGGGGCGAAGGATTTTTCGGATTTTTCCTCCCGTATGTTTTTATTGCAGAAAATCATCAGCCGCGATATAGCGATGCTGGAAGCCATTAATAAATCGATGGATGAGATTAAACAGCGACAGACTGAGCTTGACGCTCAGCAGAAAGAGCTGGAAGAAAAACGTGCAGATGCTGAAGCGCGCCGCGAAGAAAGGGCGCAGCTTTTGTATGCTGCCGAAGAGGAACGCAGCAAGGTGGAAGGCGAATACGACCGCTTAATGGCGATTAGCGAAAACATTGCCAGCATGCTGCGCAGCCTGCAAAATGCGGGCGGCATGCCGGGCGCTGGCGGCACAGGCGCGTTTATCTGGCCGGTGCAGGGCGAGATTACCTCGTACTACGGCTGGCGCACGCACCCGATTTTTGGCACTACTCGTTACCACAGCGGCTACGATATTGCCTGCGACACCGGCACGCCGATTGTTGCCGCCGATAACGGCACGGTGGTATATTCCGGCTGGCTGGGCGGCTATGGCTACTGCGTAATGATTGACCACGGCGGCGGGCTGGTAAGCCTGTACGGCCACAACAGCGAGCTGTGGGTAACAGAAGGCCAGTACGTGCAGCAGGGGCAAACCATTGCGCTGGCAGGCAGCACCGGCTGGTCCACAGGGCCGCACTGCCACTTTGAAGCGCGCCTGAATGGCGAGCTGACCGACCCGATGAATTATCTGCCTTAAATTGTAGTTATTGGAGGGGCATAAATGTTTAAAGAAAGGTTTAGTCTTTTTACGCTGCTGATGGCGTGCGCCTGCGCCGTTGTGGTAACCATTGCCGGCATACTGGCGCTGGTGCAGCAGGCGGCCGGCAATTCCGTAAGCGGCATGACGTTTTTAAAAACGCTGGTAACGGTGCGCGAAAACTACGTTGAGCCGGTGGACACGGAAAAGCTGTTTGACGGCGCGACGGCAGGCATGGTTAAAGCGCTGGGCGATCCGTATTCTGCTTATTTAGATAAAAAAAGCTTCAGCGAAATTACCGATTTAACTGACGGTGTTTTCGGCGGCATCGGCGTGGTGCTGGGCAAAAAGGACGACGATTTTGTGGTTGTTGCCCCCATGGAAGGCACGCCGGGCGACAAGGCGGGCATTAAAGCGGGCGACAAAATCCTTGCTGTGGACGGCACTAATGTGGACGGCCTGCAGCTGGAGGACGTCGTTGGCAAAATACGCGGCAAGCAGGGCACCGAGGTGGAGCTTACGCTGGCAGGCGCTGACGGCGCGCAGCGCACGGTGCGCTTAATCCGCGGCGATATTAAAGTTGAATCCGTAGGCGGCGAAATGCTGCCCGGCACGAATATTGGCTACATCCGCATTAGCGTGTTTAACGAGCAGACCGGCATGGACTTTGCTAAGAAATATAACGAGCTGGAAAAACAGGGCATGCAGGCGCTGCTTTTGGATTTGCGCCACAACCCCGGCGGCATTTTGGGCGAGTGCGTGAAGGTTGCGCAGTACATTGTGCCCAAGGGACCGGTGGTTTCCATTAAGGACCGCAACGGCAATACTTTTGTGGAGGAATCTGACCTTGAGAAGGTTAAATACCCGCTGGCGGTGCTGGTTGACCATGGCAGTGCGAGCGCGGCAGAAATTGTAGCCGGTGCTGTGCAGGATACCGGTGCGGGCAAACTTTTCGGCGTGCAGACTTTTGGCAAGGGCTCGGTGCAATCCGTTTATAAATTAAGCGAAAATACCGGTTTAAAATTAACAACCGCCAAATATTATACGCCGAGCGGGCGTTCTATCCACGGCACCGGCATTAAGCCGGATGTTGAGGTGGAGCTTGACCTTAACGGAATGAAGGATAATCAGCTGGAAGCGGCTGAAAATTATTTAAAAGAGCAGCTTGCAAAGTAAGAAAGGAGCAGCAATGGTAAAAGGAGTTTTGGCTTTAGCGGCGTTGTGCTGCGTAACTTTTGTTAATTCTGCCTCGGCAGAGGATTTGAGCAAATTTTATTCTACGGAACGCGTCAGCGGTTATAAAAGCGGCGAGTTTATGATTTTAACGGAGGATGATGTTAACTTCCGCAGCAATCCGGCGCTGAGCAATAATATTATCAGCTGCCTGCCACGCCATTCGCTTTTGCGCATCACCAGGGATGAGCAGCCCTGGGCAGAAGCGGTGTGGAACGGGCAGAAGGGCTATATTGCCACCGAATACCTTACTCCGGCGGAAGCCGAGCCGCTTTTGAACGACGAGGACATTAACTTTGGCGAATGGAAGCTGGACGATGTGTTTACGCCGGAAAACGCCAAACTGGGCAAGTTGCTGAAAGAGGGCAGGGAGCACGGCGCGTATGTTTATGAATACGCCGATGTTAAAATTAGCGTGCACCGCAAAAAGCACACCATTGTAGCGATGGAGGGCAAAACGCCGCTGTTTGCCACGATGCGCGGCGTAAGCACGGGCGATGAGGCTGCGCGCGTTGTGGGGCAGTATGGCATGCCGAACCGCGTGGTTTACTTTACGCCTGATAAAAAGGACGAAACCTTAAAGCAGACGATGATGCTGGGGTACGACTTTCCGGAGGACGGCGCTTATGAGGACGCCGGGCTTGATTTTTACATTGACGCGCACGACAGGGTTACCAAAATTGTGCTGCGCAAGGATGACTGATTAACAAAATGTGCTGCAAATAGTGTAAATTGCTTTACATAAATTGCAGTACATTTATTTTTTTAACGATTTTTATAAATTTTTGTTGACTAAACGGCGTATACTGCGTAAACTATACACAAGTTAATAATTACCACTAAACCTAAGAGACGGAGATCAAGCCGGTAGATGCGCTTACAGAGAGTCCCGGGAGCTGTGAAGGGATAGAGATGCAGGCCGGTAAATGGACCGTTGAGGGTGCAGCCAAACCGCTTTGGCGGGAGTATTCTGCAACGCAGCGCCTGCGTTACGGGCGAGGGGTGTGTTGGCACTCTGCTAAAGTGCGCGGCGTAGCCGCGAATCAAGGTGGTACCGCAGGTTTACAATTTATGCCTGTCCTTGTAGTTTTACAGGGGCAGGCTTTTTTATTTAAAGCGGCAGCCATTCCAACAATAAAATTTGGGAGGAAACAACAATGATTAACAGTGCTATTGCAAAACTTGCCGCAGGGCAAAATTTACAGGCTGCCGAAACGCGCGCGGCTTTTAACCAGATTATGAGCGGCGGCGCTACCAACGCGCAGATTGCGGCTTTTATAACCGCCATGCGCATGAAGGGCGAAACGATTGACGAAATTACCGCCTGCGCGCAGGTGCTGCGCGAAAAATGCACGCGCATCCATACTAATGGCGATGTGCTCGATATTGTCGGTACCGGCGGCGACTGCGCCAACACCTTTAACATTTCTACCACCAGCGCGTTTGTTATCAGCGCGGCGGGGCTGCCGGTGGCCAAGCACGGCAACCGCAGCGTATCCAGCAAAAGCGGCGCGGCCGATGTTTTGGAAGCGCTGGGCGTGAAGATAGATTTACCGGCGGCAAAAAACGAGGAGCTATTGCAAAAAATTAACCTGTGCTTTTTGTTCGCGCAGGCCTGCCACTCCTCCATGCGCTATGCCGGGCCGGTGCGTAAGGAAATCGGCATCAGAACCGTGTTTAACATCATCGGGCCTTTGGCCAACCCGGCTTTTGCCAGCTTACAGCTGTTAGGCGTGTACCAGAAGGAACTTGTTGCCCCGCTGGCGCGTGTGCTGGCTAACCTTGGCGTAAAGCGCGGCATGGTGGTGTACGGCAACGACGGGCTGGACGAGGTAACGGTTTCGGCAACCAACACGGTGGCGGAAATTGATAACGGCAAGGTTACGGAATACACTTTTAACCCCTGTGAGCTGGGCTTTACAAAATGCCAAAAGGCAGATTTGGTGGGCGGCAACGCGCAGGAGAACGCGCAGATTACCACCGGCATTTTAAACGGCACGCTGCACGGGCCGAAGCGCGACGCGGTGCTGCTGAACAGCGCGGTAAGCCTTTATTTGGGCGGCAAGGGCACGCTACCGGAATGCGTTGAGCTTGCCAAAGCGACGATTGACAGCGGCAGGGCCTACGAAAAATTGCAGCAGCTGATTAACTTAAGCAACAGGTGATAGCATGATTTTAGATACTCTGGCGGCAGCAAGCAGGGAGCGCGCCGCAGCACTTACAGCAAAATACGGTTTAAGCACGCTGCGCAGCGAGGCAGAGGCGCTGCCCAAAACAAAACGCAGCTTTGCGGGGGCGTTAAAGCAAAACGGACTGAGCTTTATCTGCGAGGTAAAAAAAGCGTCGCCCTCAAAGGGGCTGATTGCCAAAAGTTTTAACCCGGTGCAGCAGGCAACGGCTTACGCAGAAGCGGGTGCAGCGGCGATAAGCTGCTTAACTGAACCGCAGTACTTTTTGGGCAGCAACGAATACTTAACTGAAATTAGCCAGAGCGTGACGTTGCCGGTGCTGCGCAAGGATTTTACGGTGGACGTAGCGCAAATTTACGAGGCAAAAATAATCGGTGCGGACGCAGTGCTTTTAATAACCGCGCTGCTTGAAGAAGGAGCACTGCGCGAGTATTTGGCAATAGCGCAAAACCTTGGGCTGGATGTTTTAACCGAAGTGCACGACGAAGCAGAGCTGAAAGCTGCACTGAACTGCGGCGCGGAAATTATCGGCGTGAACAACCGCAACCTGCGCGATTTTGCGGTAGATTTTAACAATAGCCTGCGGCTGAAAAAGCTGGCGCCGCCCGGCATAACCTTTGTAGCGGAAAGCGGCATTAAAACGCGGCAGGACGTAGCGCAGCTGGAGGCGGCAGGCGCGGACGCGGTGCTGATTGGCGAAACCTTAATGAAAAGCGGCGACGTTAAAACAAAGCTCAAAGAACTGGCAGGTGGGGCGTAATGGTTAAAGTAAAAATCTGCGGCATTAAAACAGCGGCGGACGTAGCAGTGCTGAACCGCCAGAAGCCGGATTACGCAGGCTTTGTGTTTTACCCGCTCAGTAAAAGGTATGTCAGCCTCATCATCGCCGCCAGGCTGAAAAAACTTTTGGACGCGCGCATTAAAACCGTTGGCGTGTTTGTAAACGCACCGGTGGAAGAAATTGCCGCCGCTGCGGAACGCGGCATTATAGATTTGGTGCAGCTGCACGGCGATGAGGACAACGCCTACATTGCAAGGCTTAAAAGGCTGTGCCCGCTGCCCATCATTAAGGCAGTGCGCGTGCAGGATGAAAACGATATTAAGCGGGCCGCTTATTACGATTGCGATTACCTGCTGTTTGACACTTACAGCCAATCCGCCTACGGCGGCACGGGCAGGCAGTTTAATGTGCAGCTTTTAAGCGGCGTTAACATAAACAAGCCTTACTTTTTGGCAGGCGGGCTGAACGCACAAAATGTGCGGCAGGCGCTTAAACTTGCGCAGCCCTACGCCGTGGACGTGAGCGGCGGCGTGGAAACCGCAGGCAGTAAGGACGAGAAGAAGATACAGGTTTTTATAAAACAGGCGAAAGGATGAACGAAATGACTAAGGGCAGATACGGAGTGCACGGCGGGCAGTACATACCCGAAACGCTGATGAACGCGGTAATTGAGCTGGAAGAGGCTTACGAATATTATAAAAACGACCCGGAGTTTAACCGGGAATTGCAGGAATTGTTCCACGAATACGCCAACAGGCCTTCGCTTTTGTACTACGCAGAAAAAATGACGAAGGATTTGGGCGGCGCGAAGATTTATTTAAAGCGCGAGGACTTAAACCACACCGGCTCGCACAAAATTAACAACGTGCTGGGGCAGGTGCTGCTGGCCAAGAAAATGGGCAAAAAACGCGTGCTGGCAGAAACCGGTGCGGGGCAGCACGGCGTGGCAACGGCAACAGCGGCGGCGCTGATGGACATGGAATGTACGGTTTACATGGGGCGCGAAGATACCGAGCGCCAGGCGCTGAACGTGTTCCGCATGGAGCTTTTGGGCGCGAAGGTTGTGGCGGTGGAAAGCGGTACCAAAACTTTAAAGGACGCTGTTAACGAGGCGCTGCGCCAGTGGACGGCACATGTTAACGACACCTATTATGTGCTGGGCAGCGTTATGGGCCCGCACCCGTACCCGCAAATGGTGCGCGATTTTCAGAGCGTTATCGGCAAGGAAGTTAAAGCGCAAATGCTGGAAAAAGAAGGCCGCCTGCCGGATGTGGTAATGGCATGCGTGGGCGGCGGCAGCAACGCCATGGGCCTGTTTTATGATTTTATTCCAGATAACGAGGTGCAGCTCATCGGCGTGGAAGCGGCGGGGCGCGGCGTAAACACGGCGCAGACGGCGGCAACCATTGCCCGCGGCAGCATCGGCATTTTCCACGGAATGAAATCTTACTTTTTGCAGGATGAATACGGGCAGATTGCGCCGGTGTACAGCATTTCTGCCGGGCTGGATTACCCCGGCATCGGGCCGGAACACGCCGAGCTGTACGATACAGGGCGTGCGCAGTATGTATCGGCAACGGATGACGAGGCAGTAGCGGCGTTCAGCTACCTTTCGCGCACGGAAGGCATCATTCCGGCGATTGAAAGCGCCCACGCCATTGCCTACGCGCAAAAGCTGGCGCCGGCTTTGCCGAAGGATAAAATTATTGTAGTAAATGTTTCCGGGCGCGGCGATAAGGATGTAGCGCCCATTGCAAGATACATGGGGGTGGATTTACATGAGTAAAATAGCGGCAGCCTTTCAAAAACAGCGTAAATGCTTTATTCCGTTCATCACGGCGGGCGACCCGAACCTTCAGCTAACCAAACAGCTCATCGTTGCCATGGCTAACGCCGGGGCGGATATCGTGGAGCTTGGCATACCATTTTCAGACCCGGTGGCGGAGGGCGAAGTAATACAGGAGGCTAATATCCGCGCTTTAAGCGCAGGCACCACCACCGATAAAATTTTTGACATGCTGGCAGAAGTGCGCCAGGAAACAAACGTGCCGCTGGTGTTTTTAACCTACATTAACCCCATTTTTACCTACGGAACGGAAAAATTTTTGGCAGCCTGCCAGCGCACCGGCGTGGATGGCATTATCGTGCCGGACGTGCCGTATGAAGAAAAAGCGCCGCTGGCGGAACTGTGCGGTAAGTACGGCGTGGATTTAATACCTCTGGTAGCGCCTACTTCCGACGAGCGCATAAAAATGATTGCGCGCGAGGCACAGGGCTATGTGTACATAGTATCGTCGCTGGGCGTAACCGGCGTGCGGCAGGATATAACGACCGACATCGCCGCCATTGCCACCAAAATACGCGAGGTAACAAACGTGCCCGCCGCAGTTGGCTTTGGCATTGCCACGCCGCAGCAGGCGGTGGAAATGGCGCAAATTACCGACGGCGCAATAGTAGGCAGCGCCGTAGTGCGCATTGTAGGCGAACACGGAATAAACTGCCTGAAACCCGTAACCGATTATGTATACCAAATGGCAGCGGCGGTGCATGGGACAGTGTAAAAAACAAAACAGGCTTTCACCTAAATATTTAGGTGAAAGCCTGTTTGCTATCTTTACAGTTTTATATTTTTCTGTTAGAATAATAAAGCAAATGTGCTGCCATAACGGTAGGTGGTTAGCCCTCCAGCGGAGGGACTGTGACCCTCCGATAAAATAGAAATCCGGCTTAGGGCGTTGCCAAAAGACGGAAATACTATGCAGGAGGGGATAACGTGGATATGTTATCGTTTCTTGCGATTGCAAGTTATACAATAGCAGTTTTTTCTCTGGGTTATACCCTCGGAAAAGATTTGTCACGTAAAAGCAAGTAAGCCGCCACAGGACCTGCAAGTTTGTGACGGCTTACTTTAAGTTTTCACTATAATTTGCGGCTAACCGTCTATCGGCAGCCTTTTTCGTTTCTATAAATATTATAGCAAACATGCGTAAAAAGTCAAATAAAGTAAAACACTCTCATACCGTTTGTATGAGAGTTTATTTTTTATCTATTAAGCAATATTCTGTTTTAGATTTTTTAACGCCTGCTTGTGGTTTTTGCTAACCATGGCAGGCGTTATTTTTTGTTTTTCGGCAAACTCTTTGCCGGTGTAGCCTTCAAAGTATAAGGCTTTTATAGTTTTACGCTGCTTTTCATTTAGCTTTTTTAGTGCCAGTTCCAGCAAAATAGCTAACTCCTCACGCTCTATAACATTATAGCCAAGGGCGGATATATTTGCTTCGCCGTCATCAGCGGGCAGGGCAGCTTCATTGTTTTGGCGTTCCCACGCTTTTTTCATTTCATCATAAAGCGCAAAATGAATGCGGCAGCGGATATAACCGGGCAGGTTAGTAAAATCTGCACCATTATAACTCATTATAATTTCAATAAAGCGTAAACGTGCAAGGCTTAAACCTTCCTCAAAGCCTATCGAATTATAAAAAATCTCACGTTTCATTTCCTTACGGAACAGGGATTCAAACATAATACAAAGTTCTTCCAGCGCTTGGGTGCTGTCGTTTTGTGCGGCGGTTACGAGCGCTTTTAATTTTTGTGCCTGCTCATTTACGGTAGTATCAGCAGTTTGCGCTATACTATTAGTGCTTTCTGCTTGCTGTTCGGCATTGGCAACAGTTTCAGCCCGTTGGGCAAGGCTTGCAAATGCTTTGGTATTGGCGCTGTGCTGAGGCGGGTGTTCGTTTTTGGCACCTGCAAAATGGTTAACAGTATTAAATTTTTGGTTTTCGGTCATTGTTAATGACTCCTTTCTTGATAAAAAATTTTTTAACCTGCTTTTGCGGTGCGCACCCTGTAAAAGCGGCGAAACCCATTATACCGAAAAGAAAAGCCAAAAAACAAGTCTGTTTTTGCAAAATTTTTTATGGTAAACTAAAAAGTTTTGGGTTTTACATAAAAGTTACCAGTGCGCAAGACAACGTAAAGAAAATCACAAATAAACCAAAATGTCTTGCGGGGGGGGATTTGTGTGGTATTATAATATAGCTACAGGTGTGGGTGGCAAAAACTTACAAAAGGAGAGTTTAGAAATGAAAAGGACGATGAAGAAGAATTTAGCAAAGGCGGTTACGTTAAGCGTGCTGTTAATGCTGCCGTATGGCATGGCACAGGCGGCAACAACATATACAGAAGCGATAAGCGGTGCTGATGATAAATATACTGAACCACAAAAAACTTATAACGAAAGCACTAATACATATACTTATACTTTAGGTGATGGCGCAGTACTTGATTTAAAAACATATTATCAAAATCAAAGCACTCAAACATTTGATTTTAATACTATAGGCATTAATGCTGAAAATGAAAATATTGTTATTGCTGGTGCAATAGATATAAAAATGCAGAAAGGTGAAGGAAAATTTGATCCAGATGTACTTTACGGAATATCAACACGTGGTTCAAATTCTGTGCTGGACATGCGTGAAGGTGCTAATTTTGAAATAATAGGTGGCAATAGTGCAGTTCAATTAAATGGTACGAATAATAAAATTTATTTAGGCAATGGAAATATTACTTTAACAAATACTGATAACAGTTATGATATTCATGCCATTAATTTGTATGGCGGCAATATTTCAGGCGATGAAGATAATTTGTTAGTATATGGTACCGGCATTATAACAAATACAAGCACAATAAATGAAGATCTTGATTTATATAATAGACTTACTGGTGTACATATGGATGGAAATGCATCTGGCAATAATAATAAAATAATTTTAGGCTATCAGGGTAATTATAATAACAGCGATTTTGAAAAATTTAATGATGTTGTCAATTTGAGAGAAACAGTAAAAAGCTTAGATAGAGTAGAAATTAACGTAACAGCAAATAATACTTCTCAAAATAACAATGAAGAAGCTACGGCAACGGGAATAGATTTGAGTCAAACAGGTGAAAAAAGTGAGAATACTGCTTATAATATTATTGCTGCCGGTGACGTAGTTATTAAAGCTCAAGCTAGTTCGGGTGGCAGAAGTGATTATGGTTATATGTTAAGTGTGGCGGAAGGTTTAAATGCGGTTAGTAGCAAAAAGAATGTTACAAATGTTATTGCTGTAAAAAGTGCAGATATAACTGTTGCTGCGACAAACGAACAAGATGCAGCAGTAGAAGCTACGGGTATTATAGGAAGTTCTTATAAATCAAATGCAAATACTTTAATTGAAGTTGTTGAAAAAAGTTCTGTTAATGTAACTGCAAACAGTAATGGTAACGTGAGTGTAGCAGGTATTAAAACCATTAGTAATCTAATGGCAGAAGGTTATTTATTTACTTATGGTAATAATATTGTTAATACTGCTGATATAGAGATTACAACAAATTCAACCGGTGGCATTGTTGAAAATGTTGGTATTAAAACAAGTGGCGGTAATGTTACTGTTAACGGTGCGGCAAATATTTCTGCAAATGCAAATGGTGCGGCAGAAGGTTCCAAAGTTTACGGGCTTTGGTCAACAGTAGGCGGCAACATTACTATTAATGGTACAACAACAATCAGCACCAGCGGCGGGCAGGATATTGCCGTTGTGGCAGGCACGGAAGGTTGGAATGAAGAAAGTGCCGATTTTGAAAATCCGTTAGGCGGCACCAACAACATCAACCTTAACTATGGTTTAGGCAGTGATATTAAAGGCGATATTATCAGCGGTTACGGCGGCAATATTACCATTGGCAATGCAGAAAGCGGTATCAGCACTTTAAGTGCGCGCAATAATGCCGGTACGCTTAAATTAACCGGTGATGCGCTTTCCGCTAACGGCGGCAAATTAAGTATTAACTTAACAAGCGGCAGTACATGGACAGGCCGTGCGGACGACTATCAGGACGCTGATTTGAAAGGACAGGTAGAGAGCGGATTTTTTAACCCTAAATTCAGCCATGATATTGCTGCCAGCGGTACTGTAAATGTAAACCTTGCCGAAGGTGCGACATGGGATGTAACCGGTCAAAGCTGGCTTACAAAACTTGAAGGTACCGGCGGCGTTATTGATATGCGTAACGGCAGTGCTGATGTTACATCGCATGCGGTACATATTGGCGACCTTGAAGGCAGCCATACCTTTGTAATGGATTTGGATACAGAACACAGCGTTAGTGATATGCTGTTTATTAAAGGTAATGCAGTTGGAGAGCAGAAACTGTGGATTAACAGCATTAACGGTTTGGAAAATTTGAAAGACGGTGACAGCCTGCGTTTTGCAACCGTAAATTCTGAAAATTTGACTTTTAGCGGTGATTATAATTTTGGCAGCTACGGCAATGATAAAAATGGCATCATGCTTACAGATAACGGCGTAATGAATAATGCATTTGTTATTAAAAGCGAAAAATATGATGTAAATGATAGCAAAAAAGAAAATGAAGGCTATAATGGTGGTACTGAATTTGATGAAGTAAAACCGGGTGACAAGTATGTTGATAAAAATTATGCAGGTGCTACTAACTGGCTGCTGGCTAAAGACAGCTCCGGCGATAAGGTAAGTGACGCGGGCAAAACCATTATTAACATGAGCAAGGTTAACTACAACAACGCTATTTATATGGATAGATTGAACAAACGCGTTGGTGAAGCAAAATACCTTGATAATGAAGAAAACAGCGGCATATGGGTGCGCATCCGCCACGATAGAATCGGCAAGGACGATGCTTTTAGAAGCCAGAACACGATGTACGAAATGGGCTACGAAGAAAAGCAGGAATGTGACAACGGCGAGCGCCGTGTTGGCTTTGCCATTGACTACATGGACGGCAAGGCTGAATACACCGGCATTGCGGGTGACGGCGATGTAAAACGCTATGGACTGTGGCTGTATGACACCTGGATGGGCGACAAAGGGCATTATGCCGATTACGTTGCCAAATGGGGACACCTTGAAAACGATTTTGACATTATGGCACGCACAACGGGCGAAAAAATCAGCGGCGATTACAGCAACAACGTATTCAGCGTAAGCGCAGAATACGGCAAAAAGAACGAGATGGGCAGCGGCTGGTATTTTGAGCCGCAGGCACAGCTGCAACTGGCACGCGTAACCGGTGCAGATTATGTAACCAGCCAGGGCACCAAAGTAAGCCTTGACGGTATTAACAGCTTAATCGGTCGTGCGGGCTTCCGCCTTGGGCGTGACCTTAGCGAGCGCAGCACGGTTTACGTTAAAGCAGATTTGCTGCACGAATTTTTAGGCGAGCAGGATATTAGTGCGGCGGACGCCACCGGCACATTGCACGAAACCTATGAAAACGAGGGAACGTGGTACGACGTAGGCTTTGGCTTTGCAACGGCAATGGGCAAAAACAGCTATGCGTTTATGGATTTTGAAAAATCCTTCGGCAACGATAACGACGAAACGTATCAGATTAACGCCGGTGTACAGTGGACGTTCTGATAAAAAACAAAAGGGAGCAAAGCTCCCTTTTGTTTTAAACAAGTTTTAATATTAAGTTATAGTTTTTGTTTTTAAAAGTTTGAAACTTTAATTTTGTTCTTTGTAAGAAGGTTTGTACTATATTCTTACTATTTTATTCATTGTTCATTCTTTGTAACCAAAGAACGAACCAAGAAAGTTCCGCGGCTAGTCGGATTTTTTGCGGCGTCACTATCGTGACTTGCTGCGCAACTATTAGTATCGCAACTGCAAAAATTCGAGATTCGCTTCGCTCAGACACGATTTTTGCATTTGCTTTTTAGCAAATGTTGCTAAAATCCGATGCCGCGTGTTGCCGAGCGTCATACTTTACCGTTTTTACTTTTTGGTTAAGTCCACAACATACAATCTAATAAAGCAAAAACTGATGATAACATTACTATCAAAAGTAAAAAGTACCCAAAGTGCGAATTTGGGCGGAGCGCGACTTTCAAAAAATCAGCGGAGGCTTGAAATAAAAAGGCACTTGCAGCATTTGCCGAGGATGTTTGAGCTTGCGCAGCAAGCGAGTTCCGCAGGCGCTGCAAGTGGCAAACACCTTTGATACGTAGCGGTTAAATTTTTTGCAGGAGCGAAGGCTTTTTGGTTACTTTTTAGCCCATAAAAAGTAACATGAATGAGAAAGTAAATACTAAAAAGAGATAACGTATCTGCAAAGGTGTAAAGTGAAATAAAAAATTATAAAAGGAGGAAAAGAATGTGCTAACTCAACAGTCGTTAGACGAAGAAACCTTAAAACACATCGCCGGTGACGGCAAAATAGAGCTGTGCCTGCACAACCCGCGCAGTAAAAGCGGCATACAAATGTGGGAGCTTAAAATAAAACTGCCTGACGGCAAACGCAAAATTGCCGTGGTGCGCGATTACGGCTTTGAGCAGAATGTGGAAGAAATTGCCATTAACCGTTTTAAAACACGCGCGGAGCGCAACGCCGAAATATACCGGCTTTACCACGAGCAGGGCTTGAGCCAGATATTTTTGGCAAATTTGTTTAACATCAGCCAGCCTTCCGTATCGCTGATAGTGAACAGAAAAGGTTAAACAAATAACCCCGCCTATACTTGTATTGCAGGTATGGACGGGGTTTGTTGTTTTAGTTTATTTACTTTTTAGTGCTTTCAGCTTTTAACTCTGCCTGTTTTTCTTCCAGCAGTTTTATAATTTCATAATAGGTATTTACTATGTTTTCGGGGCTTGCAATTCTATCGGCGCGTATGAGAGCGGTAACAAAATCTTTGGCAAGTTCCTGGTTGGGGAGCATAGTTTCACGTCCTTTCGGTAAAATTAGACTTTATAATTACCTGTTTGAATGTGTATGCCTGCAACTGATAATCAGCCGCAAGGCTAAAAATTAGTTAAAGCCCAGCAGCATGCCGATGTGGTATACGGCAAAGGCTGCCAGCCACGCTACGCAAATTTCATAGGCCATAATGGCAAGTGTGGCAAGGGCGGAGTTCATTTCGCGCCTGATGGCGGCCAAGGCTGCCACGCACGGCGGGTACAGCAGGGTGAAGGTTAAAAAGCTAAGCGCGGTAAGCGGGCTGTAAATGCTGTGCAGGGCGCTGCCTGCAAGCTCGTCGCCGCTGCCAGTAAGCACCGAAAGAGTGCTGATAACAACTTCTTTAGCGGTAATGCCGGTAATAAGCGCTGTTGCTGCACGCCAGTCGCCAAAGCCCAGCGGGGCAAACAGCGGGGCAATAAAGCTGCCGATTTGCGCCAGCATGCTTTCTGCCGGGTTATCCACCATGTAAAAGCGGGTATCAAAACTTTGCAGCAGCCAGATAACGATGCTGGCAAGGAAGATAATGGTAAACGCGCGGTATAAAAAGTCTTTGGCTTTGCTCCACATGTGCAGACCGATGTTGCGCGCGGTCGGCAGGCGGTAAGCAGGCAGTTCCATTACAAAGGGCACCGGCTGGCCGTTAAACACAAAGGCTTTTAACAAAAGGCCCGAAAGAATGGCGATGCAAATGCCGGTGAGGTATAAAAACATCATAACCTGCGCGCGGTTTTCCGCGAAAAACGCGGCGATGAACACGCCGTAAACAGGCAGCTTGGCGCTGCAAGACATAAACGGCGTTAAAATAATGGTAATTTTGCGGTCGCGCTCGCTGGCGAGGGTGCGGGTTGCCATAATGGCGGGCACGCTGCAGCCAAAGCCAATCAGCATCGGCACGAAGGACGAGCCGGAAAGCCCGATTTTACGCAGCAGCATATCCATAACAAAGGCAATGCGCGCCATGTAGCCGGTATCTTCCAACAGGGAGAGGAAGAAGAACAGCGTTACGATGGTAGGCAGGAAGGATAGCACGCTGCCTACGCCGGTAAACACGCCGTCGATAATAAGCGAATGAATAGGCGCGCTGACGCCTGCTGCCGTAAGCCCTGCGTCCGCAGCTTCGGTAACGGCTGTAATGCCTGTTTCCAGCCAGTCGCTTAAAGCGGCGCCGATAACGTCAAATGTCAGCCAGAAAACGGTGAACATCGTTAGTAAAAAGATGGGGATGGCAAAATATTTGCTGGTTAAATAGCGGTCCATTTTAACGGAGCGCTGCTGTGCGAGGCTTTCGTCCGGCTTATGCACCGTCTGGCTGCACAGCTCTTCAATGTAGGTGTAGCGCATATCCGCCAAAGCGGCTTCTTTGTCGGTATCAAGCGCGGTTTCCAGCTCCGTGGTTAAATGGCCGATGATGTCCTTTTCGTTTTCCGTCAGTTCCAGCTCTTTGCTTAAAAGGTCGTCGCCTTCAATCAGCTTGGTTGCCGAAAAACGCAGCGGCAAACCTTTCTGGCGTACTTTGGGTTCAATTAAATGGGCAATGGAGTGGATGGCCACATGCGCCGGGCCGGAGCAAAAGTCAAGGCGTTCCGGCAGGCGGTGGTTCTCGGCAGTTTCCTTCGCGCGGCGCACAAGCTCTTCCACACCAGCACCGGAATTGGCGGTGATGGGCACAACCGGAATGGTGAGCTTTTTCTCCAGCGTTTTAATATCAATGCTGCCGCCGCTGGCCTGCAATTCGTCCATCATGTTCAGGGCGATAATCATCGGCGTGTTCAGCTCAATAAGCTGTAAGGAAAGGTACAGGCTGCGCTCAATGTTGGTGGCGTCCAGCACGTTTACAATAATGTCCGGGCTGTTGCGCAAAAGCAAATCACGCGTCACAATTTCTTCGGAAGTATAGGGCGAAAGGGAGTAGATGCCAGGCAAATCGACAACGGTAATATCCTTGTCCATCAGCAGGGTGCCTTCTTTTTTCTGCACCGTTACGCCCGGAAAGTTGCCGACGTGCTGGTTGCTGCCGGTTAAATAGTTAAACAGCGTGCTTTTGCCGCAGTTTTGGTTGCCTACAAGTGCAAAGGTCAGTTTCATGGTTCATCCTCCGGCACAACGGTTATTTTTTTGGCGTCGTCAAGCCTCAGCGTCAGCTCGTAGCCGCGCAGAAAAATCTCAATCGGGTCGCCGAGTGGCGCGCGCTTGCGCACCATAACCTTTGTTTTGGGGGTCAGCCCCATGTCTAAAAAGCGGCGGCGCAAAATGCCTTCGCCGCCCACGGTAACAATCGTGGCCTTCTGGCCGATTGCCAGGGTGTTTAAGGTAGTTGTTTCCATATATAAATTCTCCTTTAATTACTTATGACTAACTGCAAATTTATTATACCACTAATCTATGAGCAATCAAACAAATTTATCTTTTTAATATAATTAAAATGTGGTAAATAAAAAATATTACTTATTGCGCTTTTAAAAATACATCAGCGTAAGCTTATTTAAATTTTGCGCTGCGCTAAGGCGGAAAGTGTGCCGTGGTGAAAAAAAGGTGAAGCTGCTTGACAAGATTGCTTTTGGGTATATAATGTAATTGAGAATAAGTTTTGTTAGAAGGGAGAGGCAGAATGAAACGCAATACTATTCAAAGGCAGCTTGTTATTGCGGCTGTGCGCTTTTTGGCGGACCACCCGACTGCCGATGAGGTTTACGAACGCATTACAATGGAATACCCTGATATAAGCAAGGGCACGGTGTACCGCAACCTTAATTCGCTGGTGGAAAGCGGGCTTTTAAATAAGGTTTCCGTACCCAGCGGCGCCGACAGGTTTGACCACATGCTGACCAAACATTACCATATAAAATGCAGCCAGTGCGGCAAGTTTATGAATGTGGACAACATGGATTATATGGAGGACCTTGACGAGAAGGTGGCGGCGGTTACCGGTTTTAAAATGCAGAGCCACGATATTGTGTTTAACGGCCTGTGCCCCGATTGCCAGAAGCTTGAAGCTAAAGAACAGCAGTAAGTGCCAACGCACAAATTTTAAATTTATGGAGGTATGTACAATGGAATTTAAAGGAAGCAAAACCGAAGCAAATTTGCAGGCAGCCTTTGCAGGCGAATCTCAGGCAAGAAACAAATACACCTATTATGCAGGCGTTGCTAAAAAAGAAGGCTACAACCAGATTGCCAATATTTTTGAAGAAACTGCCGGCAACGAAAAAGAACACGCTAAAATTTGGTTTAAACTGTTAACCAGCGGCGGCGTGGCACACAGCAGTCTGCCCGATACCTTAACCAACCTGAAAGACGCAGCAGCAGGCGAAAACTACGAATGGACCGAAATGTATGCCGAATTTGCCAAAGTTGCTAAAGAAGAAGGCTTTGACTACATTGCAACCCTGTTTGAAGAAGTTGGCAAAATTGAAAAAGAACACGAAGAACGCTACAATGCGCTTGTTGCCAACATTGAAAACGACCGCGTTTTTAAACGTGAAGAAAAACAGGTGTGGATTTGCGGCAACTGCGGCCACATTGTAATTGCCGAAAAAGCTCCGGAAGTTTGCCCGGTTTGCGACCACCCGAAAGCTTATTTTGAACTGCGCAAAGTAAACTACTAATACCGCGCTAAAACTTAATAAGTAACCCAGGCACCCTTTGCAGGTTTGCAGAGGGTGCTTTAATTTTTTTACAAACATACGCTTGCCAAGCGGATTTTATAATGCTATGATGAAGTTACGTTATTTTTGGAGGGTGCAGCCATGATTTTTATTACCTGTGTTGACGATAAAATGGGCATGCTGTTTAACAAGCGGCGGCAGAGCATGGACAGCGCCGTGCGGGCGCGTATTTTGGAGCGCTGCGGCGGCCAAAAGCTGTGGATGAATGCTTACAGCTATAAGCAGTTTAACGGCGCGGCAGGCATAACGGTGGATGAGGCTTTTATGCAAAAGGCAGCGGCGGGCGATTACTGCTTTGCCGAAAACATTGCCCCGGGGGCTTATGCCGGCAAAATAGAAAAAATAGTTTTGTACAAATGGAACCGCGTTTACCCGGCGGATTTATATTTTGACCTTGATTTAGCAAACTGGCGGCTTGTGGAAAGCACGGATTTTACAGGCACATCGCACGATAAAATTACGGAAGAGGTTTATGTAAAATGAAAAAGATTTTAGCGTTAATATGTTCATTATTATTGGCAGTAAGCGTGGTTTTGGGCGGCTGCGGGCAAAAAAATGATGCGGCGGCTAACGCCAAACCTGCGGTAAGTACAACGGCAGCAGCAAGCGATTTAAGCAGCATACCGGCATACAGCGGCAAGCCTTATGTTGCCATTAACGGCAATGTGCCCAGTTTTAGCGAGAAGGATTTAACTACCAAAAGTTTTGAAAACTACAGCCCGCTTGATAAGCTGGGGCGCTGCGGAGCAGCGTTTGCCAACGTAAGCCGCGACACCATGCCGAAGGAGGACAGGGGCAGCATCAGCAGCGTAAAGCCCAGCGGCTGGGTGCAGGCTAAATACGATTGCGTGGACGGCAAATCGTTATATAACCGCTGCCATTTAATCGGCTTTCAGCTGACAGCTGAAAACGCCAACGAAAAGAATTTAATTACCGGCACGCGCTATATGAATGTGGACGGTATGCTGCCGTTTGAAAACATGGTAGCCGACTACGTTAAAGAAACCGGCAACCACGTTTTATATCGCGTAACGCCGGTGTTTAAGGGCGGTAACCTTGTTGCCAGCGGCGTGCAGATGGAAGCGCTTTCCGTAGAGGACAAGGGCGAGGGCATTTGCTTTAACGTATACTGCTACAACGTGCAGCCGGGCGTGGAGATTGATTACGCCACCGGCAAAAGCAGGCTGGCAAATAGCGGCGCTGCCAAAACTGAAAGCAAGGTTTGCCCAACGGGCGAGGAATACGCCGTTAAAAACTTTGTGCTGAATACCAATAGCAAAAAGTTCCACAAGCCAGATTGCAGCGGCGCGAAGGACATCAGCGCCAAAAATAAAGAGAATTTTAAGGGCAGCCGCAACGAGCTTATCAGCAAGGGCTACGAGCCGTGCGGTATTTGCAAGCCTTAATTTAAGAGGTAACTATGGGTTTAGTAGACGATTATTTATCAACCTTTAAGGTTGGCAAAAAAGAACAAATGGCGGCGCGCATGGCGTTTTTTATATCCGGCTTTGCCGTATCTACCTGGGCGCCAATGATACCCGCTGTTAAGGAAAAGCTGCAAATTGGCGCGGACGTTTTGGGGCTGCTGCTCTTAAGCATCGGCATCAGCGCGTTTATCTTTATGCCGCTGGCAGGCATGTTCAGCCGCAGTTTTGGCTGCAAAAAGGTGCTGCGCATAGCCATCGCCGTAATGGCGGCCGATTTAATTGTGCTTTCGCTTTTAAACAATATTTGGGGCTTTTTGGTGTTTTTGGCGGTGTTTGGCGCGGCCATGGGCTGCATTGATGTTAACATGAACCTGAACGCCGTTATTGTAGAAAATGCCAGCAAAAAACGTATGATGAGCGGCATGCACGCCCTGTGGAGCGTGGGCTGCTTTGCCGGTGCGGGGCTGTTTAGCCTGCTGGCTAAGGCGGGGCTGGGCATAACGCTAATTGCTGCCATCCACAGCGCTATTGTAATGCTGTGCACGGCTGTTTACAGCCGCCACTTTTTAAATTTTAAGGGCGCGGGCAACGAAAAGCCCATTGCCATACCTAAAGGCATTGTGGTGTTCTTTGGCCTTTTGGCGTGCATAACCTTTTTGGGCGAGGGTGCCGTTATGGACTGGAGCGGCGTTTTGCTTACAGAAGTTAAAAGCACGGAGCTTTCGCTGGCGGGCGTGGGCTATGCGGTGTTCAGCGTGGCCATGCTTGTAATGCGCCTTTTGGGCGATAAGATTGTTGCCGCGCTGGGCGAGGAAAAAACGCTGATTTTGGGCAGCGTTACCGGCGCGCTGGGTTTTGTAAGCGTAATTTTTTTGGATAACTTTTATGCTTTGCAATGCGGCTTTGTGCTGATGGGGCTGGGGCTGGCCAACATTGTGCCGACGATATATTCGCTGACCAAGTACCAGAAGGTTATGCCCATTAACGCCGCCGTTACGGCGATAACCAGCATGGGCTACACCGGCGTTATTTTGGGGCCTGCCGTTTTGGGCTTTGTGGCGCACGGCTTTGGCATTGAATATGTGTTTTATTTGTTGGTGCTGCTTCTTGCGGCGCAGGCCGCTGCCGTTAAATATTACTTTGCCAGAATGGGCTGAGGCATTGTTGGCGGCTAAAAAATTTAGTATAATAATTTTAAAGCATAGCAGGGGGCTGAACATTATGCAGAAACGGCAAAACCTGATATCAAACAGCCTTTTAACGCGGCACAACGCCATGATGCCGCAAATTTGTTATGCTGCAAAACACAGTTTAAAAATTGGGCGCTTTGGTGCTTGCCTTACGGCAGGTATTAAAGCGCCTTTTTGCATTTTTTAAGCACAAGGGGGCAAACGCCATGCTGAAGGATTTAATTGAAAAAATAACCGAGCTTAACGAAGCTGACGAATACAGCAAATGCATTGAAATGATTGAAGCAGTGCCCGAGGAAGAACGCGGCTACGCGTTGACGGTGCTTTTGGGCAGGGCGTACAGCAATTTGGCAGTGCTGGGCGACCGTAAGGAAAAGGCGGAAGAGGACGGTATTGATATATTTTTAATGGAAAAAGCCGTGAAGCTTTTTGAAAGCGTGCGCCTTGAAGGGCTGGACGACTGGTACTGGCACAGCCGCATGGCCTACGCGCTGTGGATGATGGAAGGGCGCGAACTGGAGGCGCTGGCGCATGCCCGCAAATGGCAGCAGCTTAATCCGGACGACGAGGACGCGGCCAACCTTATTAAAACCATTGAAGAATACATTGAAGAAAGCTACGGCGAGCCGGTAGTTTATAATTTTGAAGAAATGAAAGCTGTTGGTAAACACATTGAACAGCACTTCGGCAAATACGAAACAGTAATGCATGAAATAATGTCGCCAGATGTACACATTGATATTTGCGTTATCCCGCCGCGGGCGGAACACGAATACTACACGCTGGTAACCATGGGCATGGGCGCAGCCAAAATGCCCGTGCCGGAGGGCTATGAGGATTTGGCGCGCGCCGAGCTGTTAATAAACCTGCCTGCGGACTGGCGGCTGGACGAAGAAGCGCTGAAGGACGAAAAATGGTACTGGCCCATCCGCTTTTTAAAATTTATGGCACGCGCGCCGCTGGGCGGCGATGTTTACCACGCGTGGGGCAGCACCATGGAATTTGACGATATAGAAAGCTTTGACGAAAGCACCAGACTGTGCGCCGCTATTACCTTAAGCCCCGGCGTGTTTGGCGAGCCGAGCTATGAGTGCAGGCTGCCGGGCGGCGAGCTGGTGAACTTTTACCAGGTGATACCGCTTTACAGGGAAGAGCTCGCTTACAAGGTGGAGCACGGCGTGGACAAACTTTTGCAAAAATGCCCCGATGAAATTTTGGAGGTTATAAACCCCACGCGTTTAAACGCGATAACCGATGCGGAAACGCTGAACTACGACGACCGCGAAATGGACAGCGCCGACGAACATTTGCAGCTGATTGCCAGGCACGGTTTGAGTGTTGACGAAACAGCGGCGTACAACCACATGGCTGCCTATTTGCGCTGGTGCATGGAGCAGAACCTGATGGGCGACGTGTTTATGCAGCAGCACGGCGATGTGGTGCGTGCCGTGCAAAGCGGCAGCGTAACGGATTTGCGCGCCTTTGTGCGCGACGGGCTGGGCGGCAGGCTGATGATAACCGATTACAACTGCGTCGGCGTGCAGTTTGCCAACTGGTACAACACCGGCAACCGTAGCATGCCCTATGCCTATATAAAAGACGTAAAAGCCTGTGCGCAGAAATATTTTAAAGGGCACGAAACTGCTGCGCCCGAAGTATTATACCTGCTGCTGCCGTGGGGTGAGGAGTATTATAGCGCCGTGAGCGCCATTATTGCCCAACGCTTTGCCGAATGGCTTGCTGCGGAGGCTGACGGCAGGGCAGGTGACGCGCCTGCTGCCGACGAAACGCAGTTTGAGCAGCTTTTGCCGGACTGGCAGGGCGCACGCCATTGCCGCGTAAGCAAACGCATTATGGCTGATGGCCGCCCCGCCGCCTTTTGCTGCCGCGAGGAGCCCGACAGCGACGATACCGGCTGGGACAGCGGCTGGTATTTTGAAGCGGGCGACGAAGCAGAGGCTTACCCCGATGAAGACGCTGAATACGGCATTTACGATTTAAACACCATCTGCAATTTGTGCCCGGATATTTTGCCGTTATTAAACGCGCCTTACGGCACGGCTTTTGAACGTGACGAAAACGGCGAGTGGCAAAAATTAGAACCGCTGAACGATGAGGATTAAGCCATGAACGAAACAAAAATAATGGCTTTTATAGCCGAATACGACAATTATATAACGCTGCTTATCGGCGTGGTTATTTTAGTGGGCGCTGTTAAAAACTGGAACTGGCTGTGCAGCCCGGTAGGCAAGCCGGACGGGCACCGGCTGAGCCGCAGCATGTACCGTCTCATCTTCGGCGCACTGGGTTTGATATTAATAATTTGTGAATTGTTGGTGCTGTTTTAAAAAATTGGAGAAAATATAAAATTAAAAAGTAAAAAATATCCAAATATAAATATGTTATAACAATCAGCTATGAAATCAGAAATTAAGAGGAGTGATTTTTATGGAACCTGCAAAAGAATGGCTTGCTTTATATGCACAGAAAAAAGAATTAACTAAAAGTATAGTTGATTTTAATAACTATTTTGAGAAAAAAGAAATTTCCGGAATGGCTTTGGATGTAATGAATATTGGTTTATGCGATTTGCCAAGTGGCAAAGTAATAGTTGCTGACCCTTTGGTTTACCTTGATAAAAACTGTACACCATATTTAGTGCATGCTCCTGCCGGAAGTTATCAAACGGAAGTTTGCGTTATTAAGCCGCATGATGGTGATTGTGCGCGTTATGCTGCTGTACGACTGCGGTTTAACCAAAATCACGCCGTGAAATTTTACGAGGCGCTTATTGGCAATGAAGATTTGGAAAACTTTGAAGAGGGGGAATATTTTGGCTTTAATGTAGATGCCGGTTTGGGATGTATCTGTGATGCCGAAACAAATAAATTTATTAGTGAATGGCAGGAAAAATGGGAAAAGGAAAATCCGGACGGCGAGATTTATAACGATTATTTTTATGATTTGTTTAAAGATAGTTATAAACAAAATCCGCAGTACCAGCGCGATGGTGGAGATTGGATTAACTGGCAGGTTCCCGGTACAAACTATTACGTTCCGTTTTTTCAAGCTGGTTTTGGGGACGGAGCATACCCGGTTTATTGGGGATTTGATGAAAGCGGAGCAGTTTGCCAGCTTATAATTCAGTTTATTGATATAGAACGTAATTACATTAATGAAGATGAGGAGGAATTAGTATGAATACACAACAAATGCAGGCTGCCCAGGCAGCAATGGCAGAATGGCTGGCGCACCCGCAGGAGCTTGGGCACGAACCTGCTGCAATAGAATGTGCAGGCACGTTTGAGCTGCACGATATGTTGTATTATCTTTTTAAGTATCAGCCGGAAACAAATGGAGAGTGGCTGCTTGGCGTATGCGGCGGCTATGAAGCTGACGGGCTTGAACACTGCGGACATGTATTTAGCGAAATGGAAACGTATGCAGAAGAAACTGCCGTTGAAAAAGCTTCGGCAATGGTGGAGATGATACGCAGCTACTGGATGGAGCAGGCAAAACAGGCGGAAGAGCGCAAAAACAGGGCAGGAAGTTTTGCTGGCTTTGTGCTGATGGCTGAAAATGAATGGAACAAAAAGCAGCTTATCAGCGATTTAAAAGCAGAATGGGGAATTGAGGCCATTGAAGATGAAGGCGAACAACGGGAAGATTCTTTAGTTTTTGAAGTTGGCAAGATGATTGCTGCCGTAAGCCTTATGCCTGCGCCGATACCTGACGGTGAAGCAGAAACCAATGCCGGAAATAATTATATGTGGCCGGAAGCCGTGGAAGCAGCCAAAGCACATAAAGCCCATATTATGGTTGCTATTATCGGCAAAGAAGAAAATTTACTGAAATGCGGCAAACTGTTTACCAAAATTTTGGCTTGCTGCTGCGCACAGCCGGGAGCGCTGGGCGTTTATACAAGCGGCGTAGTTTTTGCGCCGTGGTATTATGCTAAATTTGCAAACATAATGAAAGAAGATGCTTTGCCTGTTTTTAACTGGATTTGGGTTGGCTTGTACCGCAGTGAAAAAGGCATTTGCGGCTATACCTATGGCATGTCTGAATTTGGCAAAGATGAAATGGAAGTTTTGGATGCTGACGCAGACCCTAACGATTTACGCGATTTTATTTACAGCCTGGCAGGCTATGTACTTGAATATGATGTAACGCTTAAAGATGGGGAAACAATAGGGTTCAGCGCCGAAGATAAACACGCAATAACTTACAGTGAAGGTGTTTCATTACCCGGAATGACATTAAAAATTGAATATTAATTTTAAAAGGAGGTATTAGTATGAAAAAGTTTGATGAAAATTATGTTCTTTTGGAAGAGATGTATAAAGATGAATACTATCCTAATTTTTTAGTTGATAAGGTAAAAGCTGAAATACAAAAAGTAATCGACTTACTGGAAAGCGGAGAAAGCGACGTTGAAGTTATTCAGAAAAAATTTGATGAAATTACCTGCGCTATCAACGATTTGCAAGATGAGTTTGATGAAACCGACAGCGAAATTGAAACTGTGGCAAGAGATTGCATCGGCGTAACAGTAGATTATATTTTACACTGGTTTAATATTCCTATTGATGTTGAAGAAGCTATCCGCGAACGCGACTGGTAAAAATATTTTAATGCCTGCTTAACCGCAGGCATTTTTTATGCGCGCCCTCTTGAAAAATATACTACTATATAGTATAATCCTATACAGGAGGAAATGAAAATGGAAATTAAAGGCGGTAATCTGGTTTCGCAGATTAAAAGGCTGAGCGGCAGGATTTTAGCCCAGATTTTAGCAGAAAAAAATATCGATGCTTTTAACGGCGCGCAAGGGCATATTTTGTATGTGCTGTGGCAGCAGGACGGCATATCACTGCGTGAGCTGGCAGACAAAACCGGCCTTGCGGCGACGACGCTGACAAGCATGGTTGACCGCATGGAAAAAGCCGGGCTGGTGTGCCGTGTGCCGGATAAAAACGACCGGCGCAAAACGCTGCTGGCGCTGACGGAGAAGGCTAAAAGCCTTGAAAAGGACTATATGCTGGTATCCGACAAGATGAGCGATATTTTTTACGAAGGCTTCAGCGGGGACGAAATCCGCCAGTGCGAAGCAATGCTGGCACGCATTTTGGAAAACATGAAAAAATACAGCTAACCTCCACATTACAGCGAAAGGATGATTAACAATGACTAAAGAATTACTGGCTTATATGACTAAACAGGTAAACGCTTTGGTGGCAGCGCCGAGCTGCTGCGCGGAAGCCAAAGCTGTGGGCGAAGAGTGGCTGGCAGCCGCTGGCACCGATAAGGAAGCGGAAGCAACCAAAAAACTGCTTGCCGAAGTGGAAGCCGATATTATGCCCATCGACGGTTTAATTGCTTTTGTCGGCAGCGAAGCAGGCGCTAAGGTTTTTGGCGCAGAAATGGCTAAAAATGTTCTGGCTCACGCCGAAGAGCTGAAAGCAAACGGTGCTAAATATTGCGATTGCCCGGCCTGCAAGGCCTGCGAGGCAATCCTTGCCAAAAAAGCAGAACTGTAAAAAGCATAGCAAATAAAAGAACAGCACTGCCTGCGTAAAAACGGGCGGTGCTGTTTTTGTATGTTTTGTAAAATTTTTGTTAGCTGTTGCCTTAAAATACTGTGTTTTTGTATAATAAAATTAATAAAAATACGCGGTTAAGAAAGGGTGACGGACGATGTTGAAAAAGGTTTTACTGACGGCGGTGCTGGCAGCGGTTCCGTTTTATGCTTCTGCGGCGGAGCCTGCTTTTGAGCAGGACGCTTTTGTTTTAGAGCCTGTAAGCCTTACTGAACAACATAATGTAAATTACGGTGTTGTAAGCGATATTCTGCGTGCGGCAGGCGGCAAGGACAGCCCCTTTGACCACGACAACGGGCACGACAACGGCAGGCGCGGCAATGACAAATGGGATAAGAAACCGCCCCGCAGGCCTGACCGTGATGACGACGATGACGATAGATGGGATGATGACCGCTGGGAACGCGACGACGACGATTGGGACGATGACGACCGCTACGAGCGCAGGCGCGAACACCGCCGCGACAGGGATGACGACGACCGCTGGGATGATGACCGTTACGAACGCGAGGACGACGACTGGTGGGACGACGACCGTTATGAGGACGATTAATTAAATTAGGCATAAAAAATCCTGCTCTGTATTGTACAGGGCAGGATAATTTTTTTAACGCATATTTTTTAAAAAGTACATAATGTTGTCAACCGTCAGCCGCAGGTCGTCCTTGGCGCGTAGCTTAAGCTGTTCATAGGGCAGGGCAACGCGGTTAATGCTGAAAATGCCGGTAACGCCTTCATCATACGCCTTTTGGATATCGCTGCCGATATCGCCGACGACGGCAATAAGCGGCACAGACGATTTTTTGGCGCGGCGTGCAACGCCGATAACAACCTTGCCGCGCAGCGACTGGCTGTCGATTTTGCCTTCGCCGCTGATGACAAGGTCTGCGCCCTGCAAAAGATTGTTAAAGTGTACAGTGTCAAGCACGGTTTCAATGCCGGGCTGCAAGCGGCTGTTAAAAAATGCCGCCATACCGCCGCCCATGCCGCCTGCCGCACCGCTGCCGGGCAGGTTCAGCACGTCCTTTTGCAAATCGCGGCGGATAACGTCTGCCATGTGGTGCAGGCCGTTGTCCAGCATTTTAATGCACTCGGCGTCCGCGCCCTTTTGCGGGCCAAACACTGCCGAAGCTCCGTGCGGGCCGCAGAGCGGGTTATCAATATCGCACATGGTAACAATGCTGGTTTCTTTTAAAAGCGGGTCTAAGCCGCTGACGTCGATGCGGGCAATGTCGTGCAGCGTTTCGCCGACAGGCACAAAGCTTTGCCCTTTGGCATCAATAAAACGCACGCCCAAAGCCGCAGCAGCACCGCAGCCGCCTTCGTTGGTAGCGCTGCCGCCAAGGCCCACAACCAGCTTTTTGCACTTGTTGCGCAGTGCGTCCTTAATCAGCTGGCCCACGCCGTAGGTGGTAGTTTTTTCGGCGTGTTTGTTGTTGCCAACAAGGGGCAGCCCGGCAGCGGCAGCCATTTCAATAACGGCGGTGCCGTCCGGCAAAATGCCGTAAAACGAATCAATTTCGTGCCCGTAAGGGTCCTGCGCCTTAACGGTTACCTTGTCGCCGCCCAGCGCCTCCAAAAAAGCGTCCACACTGCCTTCGCCGCCGTCGGCAACAGGGATGCTGACAACTTCGGCATCCGGGTAGTGGTGGTGGATGGCGTCAGCCATAATACCGCAAATTTCCATGGAGGACATGGTGCCCTTAAAGGAATCGGGAATTAACAGGATTTTTTTCATGGTGCGGCTCCTGTTATCTTAAAACGAGAGAGAGCAGCCAGATTTCTGCCATGGAGGCAAGGCCGAGGATAAGGGTGCAGACGGTTTGCGTTTTGTAGCCCTGGTCCGGAGTCATTTCGCCAAAGTTGGTAACAACCCAGAAGTAGGAGTCGTTAGCGTGCGAAACAACCATTGCGCCTGCGCCGATGGCCATAACGGTAAGGGTGGTAAGCATCGGGGTATCAAGCCCAAGCACGCCGAGGAGCGGAGCTACAATGCCTGCGGTAGTGGTAAGCGCAACGGTGGAAGAGCCCTGCGCGGTTTTGAGGATAGCCGAAAGGATGAACGGGAAGAAAATGCCGATGGTTTCCAAAATACCAGCGTTGGCGGTAATGTACTGCACCATGCCGCTAACGGCAATAACCTTGCCCAAAACGCCGCCCGCTGCGGTTACAAACAAAATCGGGCCGCTGACCTTTAAGGTTTCGTTGGTCAGTTCATAAAATTCACTTGTTTTGCCGGAACTTACCAGCTGAATAACGGCAAAGATTACGCCAACTGCCAGCGCGATAACCGGGGTGCCCAAAAATACGCACAGTTCGCTGACAATGCCGGTCCATTTAGCCATGTTGCTGATGGAGCCCAAAGCCATTAACAAAATAGGGATAACAATCGGCGCCAGCGACATGAACGCGCCCGGAATGTTTTTATGGGAGGCCATAATTTCCTCGTAGGTTTTTACAATTTCGCCGTCGTTAATATCTTCCGGTGTTTTAACTTTTTTGCCAATGTATTTAACAAAGCAGTAGCCCGCAATAAGCGGGAAGATGGAAACAACCGCGCCCATGGCGATAACCAGCAGCAGGTTGTTGCCGACGCCCAGCGTGTTAGCCGCAGCGATAGGGCCCGGCGTAGGGGGAATGAAAACGTGAGAAATATAAAGGCCTGCGCTTAAGGCAACCGACATGCCCGCACTGGAGGCAAGGGTGCGTTTAACCAGCGCCTTGCGGATAGGGTTTAAAATAACAAAGCCAGAATCGCAGAAAACAGGGATGGAAACAACCCAGCCCATCAGTTCGATGGCAAGTTCCGGGTTCTTTTTGCCGACTAATTTAATGATGAGGTCGGCCAGTTTAAAGGCAGCGCCGGTAATTTCCAAAATGCCGCCGATAAGTGCGCCTAAAATAATAACGATACCGATGCTGGTAAACGTGCCGGAAAAGCCGGAGCCGATAACGGTGGCAATGCCCTGCACGGTTTTGCCGTCAACCTTGGTGTCCACCAGCGGAATACCGGCAACAAGCCCCAGCACAAGCGATACTGTCATAATCGACAGGAACGGATGAATCTTGTATCTGGAAATAGCAACAATCATCACGATGATAGCAATTAAAAACGCTATCATTAAACCTAAACCTGACATAATAAAAATTCCCCCTTGGTTTAAAAAAGATTTAAAATTTCTTATATAGAATACTACTTTTTTAAGAAAATGTAAATTATTATTTGAAAAATTTAACATAGAGTTAACGTTAATGCTTTAAATAGTGTACACTGCTTATTGAGCGATTTTAGCAAATTTTGGTTTTGGGCTTTGTCATTGTTTTATGGTAAAATAAAAAGAAAAACCTTGGAGCAAAATTATGAATAAACTTTATTATGTCCCCCTGGGGTGCAGCGCCAGGGAATATTTTATAAAAGAGATTGAGCGCAGCGGGCAGGAAGAAAGCCTTTTGGTTTTGCCAAGCGGCGTGCTGCAAAGCCGTGCCTGTAAAGAGGGCGCGGTGCGCGTAAAAAATTTTGACGATGTGGCAAGCGGGCTGTTAAATGCCAACGGCTACACCAATTTAAAACGCATTTCGCGCCGCACGCAGGAACTTATCATCGAAGAAATTTTAAAGGGCTACGCCGAAACGCAGCAGCTGCCGTATTTTAGCGTGCTGGCAGAAAAGAAGGGCTTTGTAAAAGCCGTCGCCGGGCTGATGGGGCAGCTATCGCGCAGCGGCGCTAAAATGGAAGAGATTTGCGAGGCGCTGGCGAGCTGGGACAGGCAGGGCAAACTGGGCTTAAAAGACCGCGAAATTGCCGCCGTGTACACCGCCTACCGCAGCAGGCTGAAGGCGGAGGACTGGTTTGACGTGGAAGGTCTGTACCGCCTGGCCGTTTACGTTTTGCAGCAGGAGAAGCCGGTGGTGCCGTGGCGGCATTTGTATTTTAGCGAGTTTTACCGCTTTGACGGCTTGCAGACAGAACTTTTGCGCGAGCTGAAACGCCACTGCGGCATTAACGTCGGGCTGATGTACGACCCAAGGCGGCCGGAGCTTTTTACGGCTGCGCAAAACACATTTGTGGATTTAAGCGGCTTTTTGCAGCCGGAAAAATTAAACCCGCCCGTGCCGCAGCAAGACGCGATGCTGAAAGTGCTGACGGAAAATTTGGGCGGCGAAAGCAAAACGGCATACAGCGGCAGCAGCATAACGCTTTACGAGGCGGCGAGCCGCGAGCAGAAACTGCGCACCGTTTTGCGCAGCGTTAAGCAGCTTTTGCAGCAGGGCGAAAAATGCAGCGATATTTTAATTTTGCTGCGCGATTTTAGCTTTTACGCAGGCCTGCGCAATTTAAGCGACGAGTACGGCATACCGGTTTCGCTGCCGCAGACGGCGAAGCTGAACAACGAGCCGCTGACGGAGTTTTTATATTTGCTGCTAAAAAAAGCGGCGGCAAACACGCCTGCCGCCGGTGCAGAAGCCTTGTGGCAGCTTTTGGGGTGCCGCGCCGTTAAAATGCTGTTTGCGTTTGACGCGGAGCGTTTGCTGCGCCTGAAAGCTGATAAGTTTTACCAGAGCGAGGCGGCGTTTAAGGAGGACTGCCTTGCTGTGCTGGATGAGGACGGCAGGCAGGAGCTGGAGCGTTTGCTGGCGCTGGCAGACAGCCTGCCGCAAATGTCGGGCGTGGCAGATTACTGCACAGCGGCGGTCGATGCTTTGCAGCAGCTGAACACGGCGCAGCTTGTGGGTACGGCCTGCCAGAACGGCACGGCAGATTACACCGCCGTAAAAAACTATGTGCTGGCACAGGCTAAATTAGAAGAAATTTTAACGCAGCTGCAAGCCGATTACGAAGCGGGCGGGCTGCTGCACAAAAAAATAACCGCGCAGGATTTTGCCGCTGTGTTTTACGAAGCGGTGCAGGGCGTGGAACTGGTGCTGCAAAAGGGCGATATGGGCGGCGTGCTGATAACGGAAGCCGCCAACATACAGGGCGTTTATTATAAGCACGTTTTTTTGTTAGGCGTGCGCGAGGGCGAGTTCCCCGCATTAAAAAGCGAAAACTGGATTTATAACGATTACGAGCGTGCCATGCTGGTAACGCTGGGCGTGGATTTGCCAAGCACTATTGCCGGGCTGAACGAGGACCGCTACTTTTTTGCTGCTGCCTGCGCCGCCGCGCTTAACACGCTGACGGTAAGCTGGTACAGCGATGATAGCGGCGGAGCCTCTGCTTATGTGGAACTTTTGCAGAACACTTTTGCGGATAATTCGCTGAAAAGCCAAAGCTGCCCCTATGTTAGCGCAGGAGAGGCGCTTTCGCCTCTGGAGCTGGCAGAAAGGCTTGCCGCTGCGGATGGCAGTAACAAATGGCTGGCGCAGCAGTATCCCTACTGGCAGCAGCGCAGCGGGGTAGATTACATCCGCGCCAGCGGGTTTAACGAATACAGCGGCGTGCTGCAAAACGATGATCTTTTGGCGCAGCTTGGCAAAAAACTGGGCAGCACCTTCAGCGCCTCGCGGTTGGAAACCTATGCCGCGTGCCCGTTTAAGTTTTTGGTTAATTACCTGTGGCGGCAAAATGAATACGCCGAGGCGGACGAAAGCCTTGAGCCTGCCGATGAGGGCAGCCTTTTGCACGCCGCCGCGGCGGAATTTACCGGGCGTTACTGCAATAAGCGCCTTGCGGATTGTGATTTAAGCGCTTTGCAGGCGGAAATGCAGGAGATTTTTGCGGCGCTCAGTGCAGGATATGAAAAGAGTGGCAAACTGAAGGACACCGTGTTTTTGCCTTACCAGAAGGAGCAGCTGGTGGACTGCCTTACTAAATTTGTGGCGGCGGAATATGCTTACAGCAAATTGTGGTATGGCTATAAGCCTGCCGCTGTGGAGCTGCCGTTCGGCCCGGGTACGGGGCTGGGCGTAAGCGTGGCTGGCACGAACGGGCAGAAGATTAATTTGCAGGGGCGCATTGACCGCATTGACAGCGACGGCGTAAGCCTTTACGTTACGGATTACAAGCGCAAAGCTACGCCTGCCGCTGTGGAAATGGAGCGCGGGCTTGATATGCAGCTGCCGCTGTACCTGCTTGCAGCAGAGCAGCTTACGAAAGATAAAAGCGTGGCAGGCGGGGGCTATTTTTCGTTTATGGAGGCCGAACGGCAGGGCGGCGTGTTTTTTGATGCCGCTGCCAAACCGCCGTTTGCAGGCAAGAATGCCAAGCCTAAGGACTGGCAGGAATTTTGCACGGCGGCACAGCAGTTTATTGCAAGCTATGTAGGCGCCATGCAGGGCGGGGATTTTAAGGTGCAGCCCAACACGCAGTGCAGCCCGTACTGCCCGGCGCGCGATATTTGCCGTTACAACAAAAATGCGGGAGGTGCAGAGGACAATGTTTAATTTTACAGAAAACCAGGCGGCGGCCATCAACACCCTGCACTGCAACGTATCGGTATCGGCGGGCGCGGGCAGCGGCAAAACGCGCGTACTGGTAGAGCGCTTCATCAATATACTGGCGCAGGGGCTTAAAAGCCCGCAGCGCGCGGTGCAGCCCAAAGAGATTTTGGCAATAACCTTTACCCGCAAGGCTGCCGCCGAAATGAAAGAGCGCATCCGCAAACGACTGTACGAGCTGGAAAAAGAGGACGCGCTTAATAAAGCCTTCTGGCAGGAGCAGCGGCAGGGCTTCGATCAGGCGCGCATCAGCACCATTCACGGCTTTTGCAACGGCATTTTAAAGGAAAACCCCGTGGAGGCTGAGCTTGACCCTGCCTTTAACGTGGCGGAAGAAAACGATATGCAGGAGTTTTTGGAGGACTCCGTTACAAGCTACATCAAAAAAGCGCTGGCAGAAGCAAATGCCGCTGTGCAAACGCTCATCCGCGCTTACGGAGTGGCTGGTTTTAAGGCGCAGCTCATGGCAATTCAGCCCAGGGCTGATGAAGTTTTGGCGTTTGGCGATTTAGCGGCGGCTTATGAGATTAACGAAAATATTGTTACCGAAAAACAAATTGAGTTTCTTTCTTTACTGGACGAATTAATTGCTTACAGTGATAAATATCCGGAATTAAAAGAGCTGGAAGAAAATTACCACCTTATAAAAGATGCCATTGGAACATTTCAATCGGCGGAAAGCAGGGAAATTTTAAATAAATATATTACCGGCATGAAACCCGGCAACAAAAAATATAAAACCGTTGCTGCGGAAGCCAAATCCTGTGTGGCTGCAATTATACAAACTGTTATTGACGCGCAGGCCAAAGAGCTGGTAGCGGCGTGGCAGGAGGTTATTGCAGCGTGCGCGGAATTTATTAAGACAAGGCAGGCAGAGCAGAACCTCATTGGCTTTGACGATTTGGAAGCGCTGGCGTTAAAGCTTTTGCAGGGTTCGCCTGATATCCGCCGTAAATACCAGCAAAATTTTAAATACATTATGGTGGACGAGTTTCAGGACACTAACGAGCGCCAGCGCGAGATAGTTTACCTTTTGTGCGGCGACGATAAGGAGCGGCTGGCAGGCGGCAAGCTGTTTGTGGTGGGCGACCCGAAGCAATCCATTTACCGTTTCCGCGGGGCGGACGTTAACGTGTTTGCGCGCGTGCGCAGGGATATTGGCGCGGGCGGCGGCAGCAACCTTGTGCTGGACGACAACTTCCGTACGGTAGATAAGATTTTGGATTTGTGCAACGAAACCTTTCCCGATTTGCTGGGGCTGGACGAAACGAAGGACGTATTTTTTGAAGCACTGAAGCCGAACCGCACGGCAGAACTGCTGCCTGAACTTTTGGTTGTTATGCACGACGCGCAGACGGCGCAGCTTGAACCCAAACAGGCTGAGGCGTGCGTTGTTGCGCAAAAAATAAACGCCCTGCACAGCGAGGGCGTGCCTTACGGCGATATGGTTATTTTGCTGCGGGCGCTGACCAGTGCCGCTGTTTACGAAAGCACGCTGAAGGCAGCTGGCATACCGTGCAGCGTGCTGGACGGCAAGGGCTTTTATGCGCGGCAGGAAATTATTGATTTTGTAAACCTTTTAACGGTGTGCGCCGACAGCCGCCGCGATTTGGAACTGGCAGGCGTGCTGCGTTCGCCGTATTTTGCGGTGGATGATGAAACATTGACGGCGCTGTTTTTTAAAATGCAGGATGACGGCATTGAAAGCCTGTGGCAGCTGCTGCAAAAACGCAGCTGGCCTGCATATTTAAGTGAAGGCACTAAAACGCAGCTTGCTTACTGCGCGGAAGCGCTGCAAAATATTTACAATGCCTCTTTGGCGCTGCCGCTGGCGGATTTGCTGGAATACATTAAAAACACGCTGAACCTTAATGCCGTACTTGCAGCGCAGCCGGGCGGCGAGGAGCAGCTTGCCAATCTTAAAAAGTTGTTCAGCCTGGCGGGTGATTTTTGCCTGCGCACGCAGGGCGGGCTGCGCGAATATCTGGAAAACATCCGCAAACTGCGCGCCAACAATGCCCGCGAGGCAGCGGCGCTGCTTGAGAGTGAACAGCAGGCTGTTACCATTATGACCATCCATAAATCCAAGGGGCTGGAGTTCCCCGTGGTTATTTTGCCCGGACTGGATGCCGGTGTAAAAAAGAACAGCGCAAGCATCAACTTTGATAAAAATATCGGGCTGGGCATTAAGGCGAATATTAACG
This sequence comes from uncultured Phascolarctobacterium sp., assembly GCA_949288065.1. Classification (GTDB taxonomy): domain Bacteria; phylum Bacillota; class Negativicutes; order Acidaminococcales; family Acidaminococcaceae; genus Fusicatenibacter_A. The sequence continues at coordinate 119,081 of CASEIL010000002.1, read as the reverse complement.
GCGAGCTGAAAGAAAGCAGCGTGTTTGCCAGAATAAAAGCGCTGGATGCGGAGCTGGAAAACGCTGAAAAGCAGCGGCAGTTTTATGTTGCCATGACGCGCGCCAAGGACAGGCTGATAATGTCCGGCGTGACGAAGGTTACCAAAACTGCACCCAAAACAGTTTCGTGGTTTAAAAAACTGCAAAACATCTGGCAGGATTACGAGGGCATCAGTATTGAAGGCATCGACGCCGCCGATGTAGTAATGCCTGTGGGGCAGGCGGAAGCAGGCAGCAGCATTGAAATTACCGATGGCGTTTTGCAAAACACTGCGCCGTTGGCTGGCTACGGCAAAGGGTGGCAGCAGGGCTTTTCAGCTTCGTCCCTGCAGCAATACCAAATCTGCCCGCGCAGCTACTACTACCATTATGTTTTGCAAATGCCGGTGGTGGAGCCGCAGCAGGAAGGCAGCAGCGGCATGGATGCGCGTACGCTGGGTACCTTAATCCACGCGGCGCTGGAAAAATATAACGGCGACGCCCATAAAGCGTTAATGCAGGCAGCGTATAATAATAATGTGCCGCTGCAAAATCTGGCGGAAGCCAAAGAGCTGCTGACGGGCTATTTACAAAGCAGCCTGTACCCGGGGCTGGGCGCAAAGCAGCTGCACGAGGTTGAGTTTAACCTGCCGCTGCTTACAAGCTATGGCATTGAAGCTGGCTGCCACGGTTTTATAGATTGCATTGTTTATAACGGCGACGGCAGCGTAACGGTGATAGATTACAAAACCGGCCGCGTGCCGGAGGGCTTGCCTAAAGGCTATGAATATCAGCTGGCGCTGTATAAAATGGCGGTGCAGCAAATGCTGGGCAGGCCTGTTAAAAGTGCGGAGCTGCATTTTTTGCGCGGCTGCGTGCGTTTGGCGCTGCCGGAGGATTTTGACGCAAACGAGCTGGCGGCAGAATTAAAAGAGCTGTTTGCCAAAACGCAGGAGGCGGATTTTGCCTGCCGCACCGATTACTGCCGCACCTGCCCGTACAGTTATTTTTGCAAAAAATGTGAATAATTTTGGCGCGTATAGCCAAACAGGCAGTGATATAGTATAATGTATACAAGATTTTAAATTAAGAGGTGCAGATAGAATGAAAACTAAAATTACCGAACTTTTAGGCATTAAATATCCTGTTATTCAGGGCGGCATGGCATGGACGAGCGACGCTAATTTAGCTGCTGCCGTTTCCAACGCAGGCGGCGCAGGCATTATCGCTACCGGCGGCCGCACTACCGAATGGACGAAGGCCGAAATTCAGAAATGCAAAAGCTTAACCGATAAACCTTTCGGCGTTAACCTGATGCTGATGGCCCCGAACGTAAACGAAATTATCGAAGTTGTTTGCGAGGAAAAGGTTGCATTTGTAACCCTTGGCGCAGGTAACCCGGTGCCGCATATCGAAAAGCTGCACAGCGCAGGCATTAAGGTTATTCCTGTTGTGCCGAACGTAAAACTGGCTAAACGTGTGGAAGCAGCAGGCGTAGACGCAATGGTTATTGAAGGAATGGAAGGCGGCGGCCATATCGGCCAGCAAACCACCATGGCGCTGATGACCAACGTACTGCCGCTGATTAAAAACGTGCCGGTACTGGTTGCAGGCGGCATTGCCGACGGACGCGGCATTGCAGCAGCGCTTTTGATGGGCGCCGACGGCGTACAGATGGGGTCCCGCTTTATTCTTACTACCGAATGCCCCACCCATCCGCGTGCTAAACAGGCTATTATCGACGCTACCGATACCGATTCCGCCGTTACCGGTTTTAGCCGCAACAGCGCAGCACGCTGCCTGAAAAACGAATTTACCAAAGAATACCTTGCTAAAGAATGCGCAGGCGCACCGCAGCAGGAACTGAACGATTTTGCAGCAGGCACCAACCGCCGCGGCGCAGTAGAAGGCGACATTGAACACGGCGCTGTAATGGTAGGCCAGAGCCTTAACGTGCTGAACGAAATCCTGCCGTGCAAAGAAGTTATGGAAAAACTCATCGCCGAAGCAAGAGAAACCCTTGCTAACGCTAAAAATATCGAGCTGTAATTAAAAATTAAAGCAGCGCTCCTTTAAACGGGGGCGCTGTTTTTGTTTATTCCGGCACAGACCGGAAAGCATAATTTTTAATATTTTCACAATTTTGCGGCGGCAATAATAGTACAATAAAGCCAAGAGGTGATTGCTATGCTTAAAAAATTACTGGCACTTGCAGTGCTGTTAAGTTTTACGGTTTGCGGCAGCGCCTGGGCGGACAGCAGCCGCACTTTAGAGAAAAAGGAGGAGCTGCACCCGCAGGGGTGGAGCGTGGGCGATACGATTAAATTTAAAAAGAAAACAGCCGTGCGCCTGAACGATTTTGGCGAGGTTATCAGCGGCACGCTGGCAGACGACACCTACCTGCGCCCGCAGGGCTGGCAGCGCATTATTAACGACCATTATTTTGTTTCGGCTTACACTGGAGGGGGCTGGTTTCCGCGGCACCACCGCTATTGGCCGGGCGGCGTTTACAACATAGCGCTTTCAAGCTACGGGCATTTGCGTTATAAGGATAACACCGCCGTTACCTTTAGCAAACAGGGCACGCTGGCTGAGGACACGCAGCTGCGCCCGGTTGGCTGGCAGCAGAACATGGCTGATAACAGCAATGCAGGTTTTGTGGAGTTTAAGAAAGGCACCCGCGTTTATTTTGATGAGCACGGGCTGGTAACGGCCGGCACATTAAAAAAGGCCGCCCCGTGGAAAGCAGGCGGCACAGTAATAACGCTGGAAGAAAAAACTGCGTATAAATTTACAGCAAACGGTGCTGAAAAAGCTCCCGCCGCTTAAGCGTTAAGCGTAAACTTCCACGCGCAGTGGCAGGTGTTATCGGTAATATCGGGGTAGCAGCTTACGCATTCGCAGCTAAAGCGGCTGTCGATAGTTTTGGCAAACAGGCCGTATTCAATAATGCCCACGGCTTTGCACGGGTGCAAGTCCATGCCTTTGCTGCTGCGGGCGTGCTGCACGCGGCACTCTGTTGTGCGGTAAATCAGGCTGTTGCCTTCGGTAACAATTTCATCGCGGTTAATGTTGGCATACAGTCGCAGCTTTAACGCCTGCCGCAAGCCTTCAATACCGGCTTCTTCCGGCAGGTTTAAAAATGTTTTAATGCGTTTGGCTTCAATAACGGTAAACTTTTCCCAAATGGCGCAGTCGTGCTCCATTGCTTCGTCCATGCCGTATTTTTGCTCAACGGATTGAAACCACACGCCGTCCATCGCCAGCCAGTTTTTGCAGTAATTTTCTATCAGTTCAATCAACTGTTCTTTGCTAAAATCCTTTAAAGTTTCGTTAACCATACAACCGCCTCCCGTTTTTACTTTTATTATATCCGCCTAAGCGGATAAAAAACAAGCGTGAATTGAGCCGCTGCTATGTATTTGCCGGCGGCGTTTTTTATTTTTTAGGCTTGCATGAAAATACAAAACAAGTTATACTAATATTAGTGATATATCACATATCACATTTGATGCTTGCAGCACTTTGATAAGCAAATACCAGAACGGTTTGCGGCAAGGTGCTGTGCGTTAATAAAGCAAGGGCGCTTTTGCAGGACAACCGTTTTGCGAAAGCGTTTTTATTTTATCGGCGGGAGGCGGTTGTTATGAAGAAAAAAATTGCCCTCATCCAGATGGATGTGGCAATGGCAGAACCGGAGAAAAATTTTGCCCACGCGGTGGAATTGATGGAAAAAGCCATGGCAGAAAAGCCTGATATTTTGGTGCTGCCGGAAACCTTGAACGTGGGCTTTTTCCCGACAGAAAATTTGCAGGAGCTGGCGGACGTTGACGGCGCCAAAACCAAAGAAGTGTTTGGCAGCTTTGCCAAAAAGCACGGCGTAAACATTGTGGCAGGCAGCGTGGCCAATGTAAAAGACGGCGCTGTTTACAATACGGCGTATGTGTTTAACCGCGAAGGAGAATGCGTGTGCGAATACGATAAGGTGCACGGCTTTACGCCATCTGCCGAGCACAAATATTTTAAGGGCGGCACGCAGGTTAAGCTGTTTAAGCTGGACGGCATCAGCTGCTCCATGGTTATCTGCTACGATGTGCGCTTTCCTGAGCTTATCCGCACGGCGACGGTGCAGGGCGTGGATTTATTCTTTATTCCGGCGCAGTGGCCGCTTATACGCAAGCTGCACTGGGTAACGCTTAACACGGCGCGCGCTATCGAAAATCAGATGTACCTGTGCGCTGTTAACGGCTGTGGTTATGCAGGCGAAACAAAATACGGCGGCAATTCGTTGTTAATCAGCCCGTGGGGCGAAGAAATTTGCCACCTTGGCACGGAAGAAGAAATACAGGTTGGCGAAATTGATTTGGACGTAATTAAAGGCATCCGCGAAAGCATTAATGTTTTCCGCGACCGTAAACCGGAATATTACCATGTTTAAATTAAGGAGGAACGAATTATGAAATTTAACGTAATTACCAAAGCAGGCACCCGCCAGGAAGAAATGGAATTGCAAAACCTTTTAGTAGTTGGCTTTGCCGGCAAGGATATTGAAAAAACGATGGAGCATATTCACGAGCTGGAGGCGGAAGGCATTAAATGCCCGCGCAAGGTGCCGGTGCTGTATCAGTGCGAAAAACAGATTTTGACTGATAAAAAGGAAATTGAAGTTATCGGCGATAAAACCAGCGGCGAGGTTGAATATTTAATTTTGCTAAAGGACGGCAAAATTTATATCGGCGTGGGCAGCGACCACACCGACAGGGAGCTGGAAGCCGTAAGCATCCATAAATCCAAACAGGTTTGCCTTAAACCTTATGCGCAGGATTTTTGGGAATATGATGAAATTAAAGACCATTTTGACGATATTAAGCTGGTTTCCACGCAGGTTGTAGATGGCAAAACCGTGGAATACCAGTGCGGCGTAACCAGCGATTTGCTGCCGATGCAGCGCATTATGGACGAGCTGAAAGAGGAAATCGACATTGATAACAGCCTTATTTACACCGGCACTGTGCCCTTAAAGGACGGCTTTAAATTCGGCGAGGAGTTCAGCTGCAAGCTGGTGGACGAAAAACTGGGCAGGGAAATTTGCCTGAGCTACAAGGTAAAGGTTATTGAAGAGCATTGATTTTAGCTGAGCTGTGTTGTGAATTGAAAAGGAAGTGAGGGCATGGAATTAGCACAGATAATTATGGTTTTAACGCTGGCGGTAATGATTGCTGGTTGGGCACCGCTGTATATAACGGCGACGGTTGGTTCGGCGCTGGCGTGCTTTGCGGCAGGCTTTCCGCTGACGGGCACTGCCGAGATTACCGTGCAGAAGCTTTTGATTGCTTCCATAAACCCTGTTATTGTCGATATGCTGGGCGTGCTGCTGTTTATCGGCATTATGCAAAAATGTGGTTATATGGATGTTATTATCTGGCATATTGTTGATTTTGGGCGCAAAAAGGGCGGCGCACCGGGCGTATCTACGGCGGCAGGTTTGGCTGCTGCCATGCTGGGAGCGTTAACGGCGTTTACGCAGCCGGTAATTACCGCTACCGTTGCAGGCCCGGCGGCAGTGCGTTTAGGGCTTACGCCGAATAAAGCAGCCGGTATTATTTCGTTAGCTAATACCGTTGCCAACTGCTGTAGCTTTACGCATCCTACATATCTTGCCATTCTGGCAATTACCGGCGTAAAATTTGGCCTGATTAATATGTATGGCTTAATCGGCAGCATCTGGATTTATGTATTTTGCTATTACCGCGCCAAACGCGAACTTATCGCCGAAGGCATCGGCATTAAAACAGACGACGACGGTTCGTTTGAGCCGCTGCCAGAGGGTTCTCCTTCTTTTAAAAAGGCGTTCTTTCCGTTTTTGGTTTTGTGCGTAGCCTTTTTTGCAGGCATTCCGGTATTTTTGGTTGGCATGTTCTGCGGTATTTTGGTAATTATCATGACGCACATGAGCCTTGCTGACGGCGAAAAAGCCATGGTCAGCGGTGTAACGCAAATTGCAATTCCTATCGTTGCAATCATCAGCTTAATGTTTATGTCCAACGTAATTACTAAAGTTGGTTTGGTAACGCTTATTGCTGAATATGTGCGCCCGTACCTGTCGCTGGCGCCGATACAGCTTTTGTTCCTGGCGTCGTTTACAGCCGGTCTGGTTACGCAGTCCTACGCGGCGTCGGCGCCGATTATCCTGCCGTTTACGCAAATCGTGCTGGATATGGGCTGCGACCCGCTGGCAACCAGCTTCGCCGCTATTACCGGCGCTGCGGTAATGCAGCTGTTCTTAAGCGGCGGCGCGTTAACGGCACTGCCTGTTGTGGCAGGCGTTATCCCGGGCACAGTGCAGAAGCTTGCTAACAGATACCAGCGCCCGGCAATGCTTGTCGGCGCAGCAGCCTGCTTTATTTTAACCTTTATTATTTAAGGCAGTTGTAGTTTCCTCAAATAAATGATATGCTGTAAGCAAAGATATTTGGAGTGAACAAACTATGAAGCAGCTGCAAAAGGCAAAGTCCTTAAAGGACCAGATTTACGAAATTATTAAAGAGGATATTATCAATCAAACTTACCCGCACAACACCGTGCTGAACGAAAAGAAAATTTCGCAGGAGCTGAGCGTAAGCAAAACGCCGGTGCGCGAGGCGCTGAAGGCGCTGGAGGCGGAAGGCTGGGTGGAATACGTACCTTACAAGGGCATTTTGGTTAAGCAGATGTCGCTGGAGGATTTAAAGGACGTGTTCCGCGTGCGCAAAGCGCTGGAGGTTATGGTAATGGAAGCCGTGGTGCAGCGCATAACGCCGCCGCTTTTGGCTGAGCTGCACGCAAGTATGCAGAAGCAGGAGGCGCTGCTTGTTAACGACGAGCCGGTTGTGGAAGAGTTCATCGACTACGATGTGGAGTTCCACGGCATTTTGCTCAAAATAGCTGGCAGCCCGCTGCTGCGGGATTTAATAGGGCAGATGCGCGATAAAAGCAAAAGTTTTGGTATGCAGGCAATATTTTCCAGCCGCAGCCGCTACACCGAAACGGTGCTGGAGCACCGCCGCATTTACGAGGCGGTGGCGGCGCGCGATATGGACGCAGCCAAAAACGCCATGGCGCTGCACATTGATAATACCTTTAACGCTGCCATGCAGTTTATAGAAGGCAGGCAAAAATAAATGGCAAAACCGCACGAAAAGGCGCAAACCTTTTGAGTGCGGTTTTAATTTTGCGTTTTTTAGTTTTGTTGTTCAAAAACGTGTTCATCCAGCAAATTAGTGTTATAAATTGCCGGTGACTTTCCTGCCTCAGTTAAATGCGGCGTTAAAATCATTATAACCTCGGTTTTGGTTTTAGTGGTGGTGCGGTTTTTAAACAGCTCGCCCAAAAGCGGAATGTTTGATAAAAACGGCACCTTTTGCAAACGCTTTTGCTCTTCCTCGTTAATCAGCCCTCCGATAACAAGCGTTTCACCGTTGCGCATGCGCACAGTGGTATCAGCCGTGCGGCTGGTTATTTTGTAGTTCTTCAGCTCGCTAATCAGCGTGGGGGTGCTGACTTCCGTATGCACAACAGAGGTTATTAAGCCGTCGCTGCTGACAATGGGTGTGTATTGCAGCTTAATGCCTGCATCGACATAATCGGTCGAGCTGGTAGTAACGGCGTTGGAAATCTTTTCCGTTACCACGGGGATGTGGTCGCCGATAAAAATAGAAGCCTGCTTCCCAGGCACGGTGATAATGCGCGGCGTTGCTAAAATTTTGGCTTTGCCTTCCGCAAACAGCGCGTTTAAGGCAGCGTTAAAGCGGAACTCGTAGCTTGCGCCGAAGTGCACCACGCCGCCGAAACTTTCGTCGCTGCTGTCGTTATCGTTGTCATAATCGTCGTAGTAATTGCTGTTTTGCGGAATGTCGTCCCAGCTCCAGTTAATGCCCAGGTTTTTGCTGTCCTCGCGGTTAACGGCAATGATCTTGGCTTCCAGCGTTACCTGCTGCGTAGCGGCGTCCAGCTCGCTCAGGGCGCTGCGCAGGCGTGCTTCGTCGGTGGGGGTGCCGGTAAAAATAATGCTGTTGGTAACGCTGTCGGTGCTTATTTTGCTGCTGCTGCCAATCAGCGTTTGCAGCGCCGGCAAAAGCTCGTCCGCTTTGGCGTAGTTCAGCTTAATAACACTGGCTGTGTCGTTAAATTTTTCCAGCCCGGCGGCTGAACCAACTAGCACAACATCGCCGGTAAGGCGGTAGCTTAAGCCTTTGGCGGCGGTTACGATGCGCAGGGCAGTGTCAAAGGGCACGTCTTTTAAATCGAGCGTGATGGTACCCTGCACGCTGCTGTCGGCAACAATGCTTTTGCCGGAAAGCGCCGATATTGAACCGAGCACATCGCGTACCTGACCGTCGCGCACGTTCAGCGTAATGCCTGCGGCAGCAGCCGTAAGCGGCAGGGCAGTTAAAAGTAACGCCAGCGCGGCGCAGATTTTATTTTTGGGCATACGGCGCACCTCCTGCGGGTAAGCTTAACCGTTTGCCGCTGCTTAAAAGCACGCTGCTTTCTTCAACCGCGGCTATGGTAAGGCTGCCTATTTTGCTGCCCGCCTTGTAATAGCCGCTGTTTCCGGCGTATTCCACAATCGCCATACTCTCGCTGCCGTTTTGCACAATGCCTTTTAAAACAGGCTGCGGCGCTATCACAGTTGCCAATGCTTTCGGCTTAGCCGGCGCCAGAAAGGGGTTACGTTTGGGCTTATCCGCGTGAGCGGGCGGCTGCGGCAGCGTAATGGGGGTGTAAGCTGCCTGCGTGCCTGACGCAAAGGCCTGTGCCCTGCCGGTAAGCGCAAAATGCACTGCGCCAAGTGTAAGCGCCGCGCCGATAAGCGTACATAAAAACAGGGGCGGGCGCTGTAAGTTATAGTTTTTCAGAAGCTATTCCTCCAGTAAAGCTTCTGTATCCGCAATTTCAGTTAAATATTATAGCACAAAAATTTGCTTGATGATATTGTTTTGGCTGGTTATAATAATAGGGCTGCAATTTTTTAGGGACGGAGAGAAGAATTTGATTATCCAAACGAAAAAGCCGCTGTTTGGCGCGGCAGATGATAACGCTGTTAAAATGGCGGACGGCATTATTGCGCAGGCTGTTAAGGGCGGCGCAAGCGATATCCACATTGAGCCGGAGGCGGACGGGGCGCGCGTGCGCCTGCGCTGCGACGGTGTTTTGTACGAGGCGGCGCAGCTGACGAAGCCTGTTATGCAGGCAGTGGTTTCGCGCATTAAAGTGCTGGCAGGCATGGACATTGCCGAAAAGCGCCTGCCGCAGGACGGCAGCATTAAGCTGCAGCTGGACGGGCGCGGCGTGGATTTGCGTATATCGACGCTGCCGACAATTTTGGGCGAAAAGGCGGTGATACGCATTTTGGACCGTGAGCGTTTTGCGCTGAAGATGGCGGAGTTAAATTTTACGCCGCAGAATTTAGCACTGTACCGCAGCCTTTATACTTACGGCAGCGGCATTGTGCTGCTAACAGGGCCGACGGGCAGCGGCAAAACAACTACGCTGTATGCAACGCTGACGGAGCTGAACAGCAGCGAGCGCAACATTGTAACGGTGGAAGACCCGGTTGAATACCGCATTGAAGGCATTAACCAGGTGGCGGTTAACGAAAAGGCAGGGCTGACTTTTGCTAATGGACTGCGCAGTATTTTGCGGCAGGACCCTGACATTATGATGATTGGCGAAATACGCGACCTTGACACGGCGCAGACTGCCATCCACGCGGCGCTGACGGGACATTTGGTGTTTAGCACACTGCATACCAACAGTGCGGCTGGCGCGGTGGTGCGCCTTATTGACATGGGCATTGAGCCGTTTTTGGTGGCCAGCGCCTTGCGCGGAGTAGTTGCCCAGCGTTTGGTGCGGCGCATTTGCCCGCATTGCAAAACGGCGTATGCGGCAAGCGAAGCAGAAAAGGCGTATTTAAAAGCAGATGCCAATGCAGAGCTGACGCTGTACAAAGGCGCGGGCTGCGGGCAGTGCCGCGGCACGGGTTACCTTGGGCGCATGGCCTTGCAGGAGGTAATGCCGGTGCTGCCGGAACTGAAACAATTTATTGTGAAGGAAACGCAGGAGGGCGCGCTGTTTAACGAGGCCCGCCGTTTCGGTGCAGTGAGTATTAAAGAGGACGGCACGGCCAAGGTTTTGCAGGGTTACACTACGGTGGATGAGCTGCTGCGCGCCGCTTATTAAGGAGAAATGATGTTAAAAGGGATTGTAAAAAATGCGCTGGCGCAAAACGCTTCGGACATACATTTAACGGCAGGGCAGCCGCCGGTGTTTAGGGTTAACGGTGTTTTAGCAACGCAAAATGCTTTGCCGGTAATCAGCAGCGCAGATATTTTAGCGCTGGCAGGAACGGAAAGCACTGATTTAAAAACCGAGCTTGATTTTAGCTGCGAACTTGAAGCCTTATGCCGCTTGCGCATAAACATTTACCTGCAAGGCGGCAAACCGGTCGCAGCCATAAGACTGATTAAAAACGAAGTACCATCTTTAAAAGAGCTGGGCGTACCACCTGCGGTTGCAGGCTTTACCAAATTGCGCAGCGGTTTGGTGCTGGTAACAGGCCCGACCGGCAGCGGCAAAAGCACAACCTTAGCGGCGATGGTAGAAGCCATTAACCAGAGCCGCCGCGCGCATATCATTACGCTGGAGGACCCGGTGGAATATAAATTTACTAACGCACAAAGTATCATCCACCAGCGGGAGGTTGGCAGCGATACCCAAAGTTTTGCGCTTGGCTTGCGTGCCGCCCTGCGCGAGGACCCGGACGTAATTTTAGTAGGCGAGCTGCGCGACGCGGAAACAATTAACATCGCCGTAACGGCGGCAGAAACCGGGCATTTGGTGCTGGCAACCCTGCATACGCGCAGTGCCGCAGCAGCACTGGCACGCCTGACGGACGTATTTGCACCAGCTATGCAGCAACAAATACGAGTTCAGCTGGCAGAAAATTTGCAGGGCATTATTGCCCAGCAGCTTGTGCCGGATGTTAACGGCGGGCGCACAGCAGCTTTTGAAGTGCTTGTGGCAACACCGGCAGTGCGCAGCCTGATACGCGAAAACAAGGCCTGCCAGCTGGCAAGCTATTTGCAAAGCGGCAGGCAGCAGGGCATGCAGTGTATGGATTTTGCGCTGGCAGAGCTTGTGCGGCGCGGGCAAATTACGCGGCAAACGGCACAGCAGCATGCCTTTGACGCAGATTTGTTAAATAAATATTTAGCGGCAAATTAAAAAGCTGCACCTTTAAGGCTAATGCTTTAAGGGTGCAGCCATTTTTTATTTCAGCAGCTTTTTTATTTCGTCCTCGTCCGGCGTAACATAATGGGTTGTTTGGTTAGTGTAAATTACAAAGCCTGGTTTGGCGCCGCTTGGCTTTTTAACAAACTTGCGCAGCGTGCAGTCCACCGGCGTGTTGCTACCGCCGCGCGCCTTGCTAAAGTAAGCGGCGATGCTGGCGGCGGTATTAATATCGGCTTCTTCCGGCTGGGGCAGGGTTGTTTTTAAAATAATGTGCGAGCCGGGGATGTTTTTGGTGTGGAACCATAAATCGTTGCCGCTGCCGATAGAGAAAGTAACATAATCGTTCTGTTTGTTATTTTTACCTATGTACAGCGTGGTATCTTCCGAAAGCTTAACTACAGTAGGCGTGGATTTGGCCTGCGGCATTTTGTTTTTGGTGTTTTTAATTGTTATAAAGCCTGCTGCTGCAAGTTCGGTTTTAATTTCCGCCACTTCAGCGCGGCTTTGCACAAGCTTTAACGCTACGTCGATGCTGCCTAAATACTCAACCGCTTCTTCCGTCAGTTTCAGCTGCTCTTTAATTTCTGTCTGCGCGCGTTTCAGCTTGTTGTAGCGTTTGTAGTATTTCTGCGCGTTTTCATTGGCGGTTAAATCGGGCGCAAGGGCAATAACCAGCGGCGTGCCGTCGTAAATATTTTCCACCGTAATATTGCTGCTGCCTTTAGGTATGCGGTACAGGTTCGCCATCAGCGTATCGGCAATAATGCGCTGCTGTTCGGCGTCCTCCGCAGCGGCAAGCTCCTCGCGCAGCACGGCGGCTTTTTTAACCAGCTTTTCCGTTTCGGCAGTTACGGTTTTAGCTAACAGCTCCTGCTCCGGCAGCAGCACGGGCGCAAGGCTTTGGGCAAAGTTTATGGCGCTGTTTAAACTTGCAAACTCTTTTACGCTTTCGCCTTCGGCAAGCTGCACGGGTTTAAACGGCAGCACGGTTTTAACGCTGTTGGTGCGCGTAATAACGGCGTACACCAGCGCATTGCCTGCTTTAGCTTCGCTAATATTTTGCTGCAAGTCAGCGATGGCATTGGCAAGCTGCGGGGCGTTGCTGTCGTTAATACTGCTGCCCGCATCAATACTTGCAATTTTTAAAAGCTGCGCCGCTGTGTACTGGCCGATGCCGGTCGTAGCGGCAATTAAGGCTTTAGCAGGCGCCAGCGGAAGTGCCTGCGCGGTACTAACAATATCCGCCGGGGCGGAAGTTAAAATATTCAGCCCGTTTTGCGGCGGCGGTGCGATGTAGGGCAGCCCCGGCAAAATTTGGCGGTAGCTGCTTTGCGCCTTGTTAACGTGCTTAAGGCTGTCTAAAATAATGCCGTCGGCGGTAAAAATAATGTTGGCGTTTTTGCCGGTCAGCTCAAACACCAGCTGTTTGGTTATAATCTGCCGCGCGCTGCCGATGCTGGAAATTTCCATTGCAATCACGCGGTCCAGCCCGCTCTGTTCGATTTTGGTAATGCGCCCTTCCTCAAGGTGTTTGCGCAAAAGCATACAAAAGGCAGGCGGCGTGTCGGGGCGTTCCGGTGTTTTCTCCGGCAGGTATAAATAGGGCGAGCCGCCCGCAAAATCCGCTGTTAAGGCGAGGGTAGTGCTTTCTGTTTTAATAAGAAGCAAAAGGCAGCTTTTGTTGGGCATAAAAACCTTGTAGATTTTGCCGCCCAAAAGGCGCTTTTGCAGCTCTGTTGTTAAGAGGTTTATGGTAATTCCTTCCAAATTCACGGAAATTCTCCTTTTTGCTTTTAAAATTTACGTTTTTCGTTTGCGATTGAGGGCAGAATAAGGTATAATATATTTTCAAGAATAAGTATACAACATATTTATCAATTTAGAAATGCGGCGGGAGGTTTTATTTTGCTTAAAAGTATGACTGGCTTTGGCCGCGGCGAATATGAGGACGAAAAGTTTTCGGCAACGATTGAGATGAAAACAGTGAACCACCGCTACAACGAGGTTGCTGTACGCTTGCCGCGCTTTTTAAATCCCCTGGAGGACAGGATACGCAAAACCATTTTGCGCAGTATTAACCGTGGACGCATAGATGTTTTTATTACGGCCGATTATGTAAACGACGGGCTGGGCACCATTAAGGTGGATAAGGCGCTGGCGGCGGCTTACCACAATGCCTTGCAGGAGGTAGCCGAGGCGGCAGGGCTGGAATACAAAATGGCCGAACAGGCCGAGGTTTTGTATTTGGCGCGCTGCCCTGACGTTATCAGCGTTAAGGAAGGCTTTTTTGATGTGGAAACCATCTGGCCGCAGCTGGAGCAGGCTTTGCAGCAGGCTATCGGCCACCTTGTGGCGATGCGCGAAACAGAAGGCGGCAATATTTACGGCGACTTTATCAAGCGCGCGGCTTTAATTGAAGAAAAGCTTTTGAAGATTGAAGAGCGTTCGCCGCAGGTTGTGGAAGAATACCAGGAGCGCTTAAGCGAGCGTATTAACGATTTGTTGGAAAAATATAACCAGAGCGTAGAGCCGGAAAGGCTGCTGCAGGAGGTTGCCATTTTTGCCGACCGCACCAGCATTACGGAAGAGATTGTGCGCTTAAAGAGCCATATCAAGCAGTTCAGGGGAATTATTAACCTTGACCAGCCGGTAGGGCGCAAGCTGGACTTTTTAGTGCAGGAGTTTAACCGCGAGGCGAACACCATTGCCAGCAAGGCTAACGATTACACCATTGCGCAGCTGGTGGTAGATATTAAAGCTGAAATTGAAAAAATCAGGGAACAGATACAGAATATTGAGTAAAAGGAGGTTGTAGTATTGGATATTAAGCTTATCAACATAGGCTTTGGCAACATTGTGGCGGCTAACAGGATTATCTCCATTATCAGCCCGGAATCCGCGCCGATAAAAAGGATTATTCAGGAAGCGCGCGACAACGGCACGCTGATTGACGCAACCTACGGGCGCAGGACGCGCGCGGTAATTGTAACCGACAGCGGGCACATTATTTTATCGGCCGTACAGCCGGAAACCGTTGCCAACAGGCTTGTGCAGAGCGGCGATGAGGATGAAGAATAACGGCTGACAAAGGGGAGGGCTTAATTTGAAACCAAAAGGATTACTGCTGGTTTTGTCGGGGCCGTCCGGCGCCGGTAAGGGTACAATCTGCCAGATGCTGAGGAACAAACTGCCGGATATTGGCTATTCGGTTTCTGTTACAACCCGCGCACCGCGCGAGGGCGAAGTTGACGGCGTTAATTATTTTTTTAAAACTGTGGAAGAAGTAAAGACCATGATTGCAGCAGGCGGGCTTTTGGAATACGCCGAGGTTTACGGCAATTATTACGGCACGCCGCGCGATTACGTTATGGAGCTGCTGGAACAGGGCAAGGACGTAATTTTAGAAATTGATATTCAGGGCGCATTGCAGATTAAAAAGCGCTTCCCGGACGGCGTGTTTGTGTTTATTGTGCCGCCTTCTTTGGACGAGCTTTCTTCGCGCATTTACAAGCGCGGCACCGACAGCGAGGAGGTTATAAAAAAACGCCTTGCATCCGCCACGGGCGAGCTTGCTTACGCCAGTGAATATGACTATATTATTGTTAACGACATTGCTGAAAAGGCTACGGAAAAGGTGCTGACGGTTATGGAAGCCGAACGCTACCGCGCAGCCCGCACATATTTTATTATTGATGAAATTTGCCATTGCAGAAAAGAGGACTGATTTTTATGACTATGGTAGACCCTTCTATTGACTATTTAACCGAAAAAGTAGACAGCAAATACACCCTTGCCATGCTGGCAGCCAAACGCGCGCGCGAACTGACCGTGCCCGGGCAGAACCTGCCGGAAAAAGAGGTAAGCATGGCGCTGAAGGAAATTGCCAACGACACCATTACCTACGAGCGTAATAAAGCCAGATAAGGGAGGCGCCGGCCTTGTTAACGGGTAAAAAAATTGTATTGGGAGTTACCGGCGGCATCGCCGTTTATAAAGCTGTTGATTTGGTAAGCAAGCTGCGCAAGCAGGGGGCAGAGGTGCGCGTTGTTATGACGGAGCACGCCCAGCAGTTTGTAACGCCGCTTACTTTTAAGGAAATCAGCGGCAACCAGGTGGCGGTAAGCATGTGGAACGCCAACCAGGAATTTAACGTGGAGCACATTGCCCTTGCTGATTGGGCAGACCTGTTTTTGGTTGCACCGGCAACGGCGAACATTATTGCCAAAATGGCTTACGGCATTGCCGATGATTTGCTTTCGACGACGCTTTTGGCAGCGCACAGCCCCATTATTGTGTGCCCTGCCATGAATACGCACATGTATGAAAACCCTGCCACGCAGGAGAACATTGCCAAGCTGCAAAGCCGCGGCGTTGTTGTAATGCCGCCTGCCAGCGGCGTTTTGGCCTGCGGTGCGGTAGGCGCGGGAAGGCTGCCTGAGCCTGCCGGTATTGTGAACTTTGTGAAGGACTTTTTTGCCAAAGCAGAAGGCGATATGCGCGGGCTGAAGGTGCTGGTAACGGCTGCCGGTACGCGCGAGCCGATTGACCCGGTGCGCTACGTTGGCAACCGCAGCAGCGGCAAAATGGGCTATTCCATTGCGCAGGCAGCAGCAGAGCGCGGCGCAGAGGTTACGCTTGTAAGCGGGCCGAGCGCGCTGGTGCCGCCGCCGAATGTGAAAGTGGTGAACGTAGAAACCACGCAGGAAATGATGGACGCCTGCCTTGCCGTTTACGATAACTGCGACATTGTTATTAAAGCCGCCGCTGTGGCGGATTACCGCCCGCACGACGTGGCAGCGCAGAAGATAAAAAAGAAAACCGACGACGCCTTAACTGTGGTTATGGATAAGAACCCGGATATTTTAAAGGCGCTGGGCGAACGCAAAACCAAACAGTTTCTGGTGGGCTTTGCCGCCGAAACGCAGAACCTTATCGACAACGCCAAAGAAAAAATCGCTAAGAAGAACCTTGACATGATTGTCGCTAACGACGTTACCATGCAGGGCGCGGGCTTTGGCAGCGAAACGAATATCGTTAAGCTCATCTTCCCGGACGGCAGCATTAAGGAACTGCCGCAAATGGCAAAATCCGCCGTAGCGGAAGAGCTTTTAAATACGGTAATGCGTTTGAAGAAATAATTGTTGCCTTTTTTAAACAAATTAGATATAATAGCATAGTAATTGAAAATTACTCATCAAGAGCTGGTGGAGGGATTGGCCCAATGAAACCGCAGCAACCATGCCCCTGGGCAAACGGTGCTAAGTCCTGCGAGATAATCGAGAGATGAGAATGTCGGTATAATACAGCGGCGCTCTCATAAGAGAGCGCCTTTTTATTTACAAGGAGGAACAGAATGAGAAAATTATTTACTTCCGAATCTGTTACGGAAGGGCATCCTGATAAAATTGCTGACCAGATTTCCGATGCCGTGCTGGATGCCATTCTGGCAGAAGACCCGCATGGCCGCGTTGCCTGCGAAACCGTTGTGGCAACCGGGCAAATCCATGTTGTGGGCGAAATTTCGACCAGCTGCTATGTAGATATTCCGAAAATTGCGCGCGAAACCGTTATCAACATCGGCTACGACCGTGCTAAATACGGCTTTGACGGCAACACCTGCGGCGTGCTGATTTCTATCGACGAGCAGTCTGCCGATATTGCCATGGGCGTTGATAAATCGCTGGAAGCCAAAGAAGGCAAGGCTGACGAAAACGAAGTCGGCGCGGGCGACCAGGGCATGATGTTTGGTTATGCCACCAACGAAACCCCGGAATATATGCCGCTGCCTGTATCTTTGGCACATAAACTTTCCCGCCGCCTGGCGGAAGTGCGCAAAACCGGCGTGCTGCCTTACCTGCGCCCGGACGGCAAAACCCAGGTTACCGTAGAATACGATGACGGCAAACCCGTACGCATCGACACGATTGTAATTTCCACCCAGCATGCGCCGGAAATTACTTTGGAACAAATCCGCAAGGACATTATGGAACAGGTTATTAAACCCGTTGTGCCCGCAGAAATGCTGGACGATGCTACCAAATATTATATTAACCCGACCGGACGCTTTGTTATCGGCGGCCCGCAGGGTGACAGCGGCCTGACCGGACGCAAAATTATCGTCGATACTTACGGCGGCATGGCACGTCACGGCGGCGGCGCGTTCAGCGGCAAGGACCCCACGAAGGTTGACCGCAGCGCTGCTTATGCTGCACGCTACGTTGCTAAAAACGTAGTTGCCGCAGGTTTAGCAGATAAATGCGAAATTCAGCTGGCTTACGCTATCGGCGTTGCTCAGCCGGTTTCCATTCTGGTTGATACCTTCGGCACCGGCAAAATTGACGACGACAAAATTGCCGAGCTGATTAAAAAGAACTTTTCGCTCAGCCCGTCCGGCATTATTAAAACGCTGGATTTGCTGCGCCCGATTTACAAACAAACTGCTGCTTACGGCCACTTTGGCCGCACGGATGTTGACCTGCCGTGGGAACACACCGATAAGGCAGAAACTCTGCGCGAGCAGGCAGGCCTGTAAGGCTTAGCACTAAAATTTTAAAGAGGTACTGCTGGCAAAAGCCGGTAGTGCCTCTTTTTTGCGCAAATTTTTAAAGGATTTTAATGCCGCTGCGAGAATATATATAATACTATTGTTATTTGGAGCAGGTATGAGATACGTTAATGTTGCTATAAATTTACCGGTTAAAAATTTGTTTAAGCAGTTTACCTATGCGCTGACGCAGGAGTTTAATTATATCGGCGCAGGGTGGCGCGTAATTGTGCCGTTTGCGCGGCAGACAACGGAAGGCTTTGTGGTGGGCGAGGCAGGCAAGGATTTGCCGCAGCCGGAAAACTACAAGGAAGTGCAGGCAGTTATTGGCACTGAGCCGTGGTTTGATGAGGAAATGCTGGAAGCGGCGCGCTGGCTGGCAGGCTATTATATGTGCCCGCTGGCAGAGGCGATGCGCCTTTTTATACCCGGCAAAAGCAGCATTAAACGCCACGCCGTGTATGGCGACGACGGCAAACTTTTATATTACGAGCTGGAAAACCGCTTGAAGGAAAAGACGCAAAGCTGCTACGCCATTACCGAAAGCGGCAGGCAGGCGCTGGCAGAAGGCAATAAACGCGCTAAGGCGCAGATGGCAGCCTTGCAGTTTTTAGCGGAAGCAGGGCGTGAACTGACAAGCAAAGAACTGGAGGAAGAAGGCTTTAGCGCCGCTGTTTTGCGCGCGTTAGTGCAAAAAGGCTGGTGCAGCCGCAGTGAGCAGCGTGTTTTGCGTAACAGCTACGCCAGCGCGGCAGCGTTAAAGCAAAGCTTTAGCCTGACGGATGAGCAGCAAAACGCCGTTAACGCCGTTGCCAAAGCCATTAACGAAGGCAGGCAGGAAACCTTTTTATTGCAGGGCGTAACCGGCAGCGGCAAAACGGAGGTTTATTTAAACTTAACGGCAGCCGCTTTGGCAAAGGATAGGCAGGTGCTTGTGCTGGTGCCGGAAATTGCCTTAACGGCGCAGATTGTAAAGCGCTATCAAAGCTGGTTTAAAGGCAGCATTGCCGTTGTGCACAGTAAATTATCTGCAAGCGAAAGGGCGGACGTGTTTTACAAAATCCGCACGGGCGAGGCGCAGATTTTAATTGGCGTACGCTCGGCAGTGTTTGCGCCGTTTGCTAATTTGGGGCTGGTAATTATCGACGAAGAGCACGACCAAAGTTACAAGCAGGAGGAGCGCCCCTGTTACCACGCACGCGAGGTAGCCCTGCACCGTGCCGCTTATTTTGGCGTGCCCGTTATTTTAGGCAGCGCTACGCCGTCGATAGAGAGCTATTATGACGCCATAATGAAGCGTTTTACGCATTTGCGGCTTACCGGACGCCCTAACGGGCAGCCCTTGCCGGAAGTACAGATTGTAGATATGCGTAAGGAATTGCAGGAGAAAAACTTTTCAGTGCTTTCGCGTACGCTTCAGCAGGAGTTGGTGCGCACTGCCGCTGCGGGCGAGCAGGCCATTGTACTGTTAAACCGCCGCGGCTATTCTACCTTTGTAATGTGCCGCGACTGCGGCGAAACGATTACCTGCCCGCACTGCGCCGTTGCCCTGGTGTACCACGAAGCAGGCAAGGCTATGCGCTGCCATTACTGCGGCAACACCATGCCCATACCTACGGAGTGCCCCAAGTGCGGCAGCAAGCGCATAAAATTTTTCGGCACGGGCACGCAAAAGGCAGAGGCGCAGATTGCTGCTTTGCCGGAGGTTAGGGTTTTGCGTATGGACCAGGACAGCACGCTGCGCAAATTTGCGCACGAAGAAATTTTAAGCGCGTTTGCCAGCGGCAAATACAACGTGCTTATCGGCACGCAAATGGTTGCCAAAGGGCACGACATACCTAACGTAACGCTGGTCGGCGTGCTCTCGGCAGATTCGGCGCTGAACATGCCGGATTTCCGCGCGTCGGAGCGGGCGTTTTCACTTTTAACGCAGGCGGCAGGTCGTGCCGGGCGCGGCGATAAGCCCGGCCACGTTATTTTGCAGGTGTACGATGCGGATAACCGTACCGTTCAGCTTGCCGCCAAACAGGATTACGACACCTTTGCGCAGGAGGAGCTGGAGCGCCGCCGCGAACTGAATTATCCGCCCTATGCGGCGTTTTTAAAAATAACCGTGTGGGATAAGGACGAAGCGCGTGCCAACGACACCGCGCAGGGGCTGACGGATTTTTTGCGCCAGAAGGCGGAAGGCATGGATGCCGATGTGTTTGGCCCATTTGCTGGGATTATCGGCAAGGTGCGCGATTTGTACCGTGTTAACGTGCTGGTTAAAAGCGTGCAGATTGAAAGACGTTGACCCGTTTAACGTGCTTTAAAATTGCCCGCCGCCGCTTTTTTGTGTTATAATAAATATTTAGAGAGTGATTTTTTAGGAGGCTAATGTGAGCAAGTTAAAAATATTAGTTGCAGGCGACCCTGTGCTGCGCCAGAAAGCACAGAACGTGGAACGCATGGACAAGAAAACCCAGCGCCTGCTGAACGATATGGCAGAAACTATGTATGCCGCTAACGGCGTAGGCCTTGCGGCGCCGCAGATTGGCGTGTTAAAGCGCATTGTGGTTATCGACGTGGGCGAGGGCTTAATTGAAATGATTAACCCAGTTATTACCTACCGCGAGGGCGCAGCAGTCGGCCCGGAAGGCTGCCTTTCCGTGCCCGATTATGAGGGCGAAGTGGAGCGCGCCGAGATTGTGCACTGCGAATATTACGACCGCAAGGGGCACAAAATGCTGATTGAAGCGGACGGGCTTTTGGCAGTGTGCATCCAGCACGAGCTGGACCATTTGGACGGTGTGCTGTTTATTGACAAGGCCAAGGTTTTAATGCCGAAGGAAGTTGACAGGGAGTAACAAAAATGCGCATTGTATTTATGGGAACCCCTGATTTTGCCGTGGCAAGCATTAAGGCGCTGGCAGAGCGGGGCACAGATGAAATAGTAGGCGTATTTACCCAGCCGGACCGCCCGAAAGGGCGCGGGCAGAAAATGCTGATGACGCCGGTGAAGGAATACGCTTTGGAGCGCGGCTATGAGGTTTACCAGCCGCAGCGTGTAAAGGCTCCGGAAGTAATTGAGCTTTTGCGCGGCCTGGCGCCGGATTTAATTGTAGTGGCCGCCTTTGGGCAGTTTTTGCCGAAGGAGATTTTGGAAATGCCAAAATACGGCTGCATTAATGTGCATGCCTCGCTGCTGCCGAAATACCGCGGCGCTGCGCCGATACATTACGCCATTTTAAACGGCGAAACAGAAAGCGGCGTAACCATTATGCAGATGGATATTGGCATGGACACCGGCGATATGCTGACGAAGGTGAGCGTTGCCATTACGCCGGAAATGACGCAGGGCGAGCTGCACGACGAGCTGAAGGAAGCGGGCGGCGAGCTTTTGCTGGCAACGATTGAAAAAATTAAAAATGGCGAAGTAACGCCCGAAAAACAAAATAACGACGAAGCAACCTATGCGCATTTACTGACGCGCGATATGGAAATTCTTGACTGGACTTTACCGGCAGAACAAATCCATAACAAAATCCGCGCCTTTAACCCTGCGCCGGGCACTGTAACCACCCTGCCGGACGGCAAAAGGCTGAAAATCTGGCGGGCGCAGCTTGCTGAGGGCAGCGGCACGCCGGGCAAAGTGTTGGAGCTTAACAAAGCAGGCTTTAAGGTAGCCTGCGGCAGCGGCGCGCTTTTGGTAACGGAAGTGCAGCCGGAATCAAAAAAACGTATGCCGGCGGCTGTTTTTTGCAACGGGCGCGGCATTAATGCAGGAGATATTTTAGGCGTTGAAAACTAACATGATGGAAAGTGTTTTAAAACCTAAAAAACGCATATTTGTATCTTTAACCTTAGGCAGTGCCTTTTTGGGCGCACTGTTCATTTACCTGTGCTGGCGCGTGGCGTTGCCGGGGCTGGCGCAAATCAACAAAACGCTGCCCATGCTGTTCGGCAGCGTCGGCATTGTAGTAGCACTGGGGCTTTTAGCGGCAGTGTGCGCCATTGTGCTGGCAATTTTAGGTTTTCCTATTATCAAAACATTTTACTTTTGGGCGTGGAAGGCCGTTAATATGCTGTTTCCGTTTGCCATTGGGCTGGGGCGCATTTTTAACATTCCGCGCCAGCGGATAGAGCAGTCGTTTATAGAAGTGAGCAACCATCTGGTAAGGCAGCACAAAATAAAGGTGCCCGCCTCGCGCATTATGATTTTAACCCCGCACTGCATTCAGCTTGATACCTGCGTGCATAAAATAACGCGCAACATCGAAAACTGCCGCCAGTGCGGCGGGTGCAGCGTCGGCGCGCTGTTGGGTCTGTCGCATAAATACGGCATCCACGTGGGCGTGGCAACGGGCGGCACGCTGGCACGGCAAATGGTTAAGCAAATCCGCCCTAAGGCGATTATTGCCGTAGCGTGCGAGCGCGATTTAACCAGCGGCATACAGGACGTGTTCCCGCTGCCGGTTATAGGCGTGCTGAACGAAAGGCCGTTTGGCCCGTGCTTTAACACGCGCGTGGATATTAACAAGGTGGAAGCAGCAATTTTAGACTTTTTAGATACTGAGGAAGCAGATGGCAGTAAAACAAAAGCAAAACAATAAAAATAAAAAGAAATCGGCAAGGCAAATTGCGCTGGAGGTTATCTGCGCCATTTTGGACGAGGGCGCTTACGCTAACATTGCCTTGAACAAAGCCCTGCGCAGCCACAGCTGCGACGACAGGGACCGCAGGTTTATTACAGAGCTGGTCTATGGTACCGTAAAGGCTAAAGGTACTTTGGACTGGCTTTTGTCGCAGTTATCGTCCCGTCCAATAAACAAAATTGACAAGGCGATTGTTAATATTTTGCGCATGGGGCTGTACCAGCTGTTTTATCTGGATAAAGTGCCCGCATCGGCAGCGTGCAACGAAAGCACGGAGCTTGCCAAGGCGTGCAGCCATTTAGGCACGGCCAAATTTGTTAACGGCATTTTGCGTTCTGCCGTGCGCAGCAAGGAAGCAGGAAGCATTGTGTTCCCGGCTGAAAGCGACAACGCAGCTTTAAGCGTAGCGCTGATGGAGTTTCACCCCGAATGGCTGGTTAAACGCTGGGCAGCGCAGTTTGGCATGGAAGAAACAAAAGCGCTATGCCGATATGATAATTTGCCGCCGCAGCTTACCCTGCGCACGAACACTTTAAAAACGACGCGCGAGGAGCTTTTGGCAAATTTAAAACAGGCCGGTTTTGAGGCAGAGCCCTCCCGATGGTGCGCCGAAGGAATTATTTGTACTAAAACAGTGGGGCTGACGGCGTTTATGGAGCGGCACCCGGACAGCTGCTATATGCAGGACGAAAGCAGTATGCTGGTGGCGCACGTGGTAAACCCGCAGCCGGGCATGGCGGTGTATGATTTATGTGCGGCACCGGGCGGCAAAACCACGCATTTGGCGCAGCTGATGCAGGATAAAGGCACTATTTACGCCTGCGACATCCACGCGCACAAAATTAAACTGATTGAAGAAAATGCCAAGCGTTTGGGCATTAGCATTATAAAGCCTGTTTTGCAGGATGCCGCTGTTTACAAGCCGGACTGGGCAAACACCGCCGACTGCGTGCTGGTAGATGCGCTGTGCAGCGGGCTTGGCGTTTTGCGCCGCCGTGCCGAAGCGCGCTGGCGTAAAACTAAAAATGATTTAGAGGTATTTCCGCCGCTGCAAAAGGCCATTTTGCGCAACGCGGCGCGTTATGTTAAAGCGGGCGGCACGCTGGTGTACAGCACCTGCACTTTGGAGCCTGCTGAAAACAGTGAGCTTACCAAAGCATTTTTAGCGGCTAACCCGAAGTTTGAATATGCCGGGTTTAAGCATCCGCTGACGGGCGAAACGGTGAACGAACTTCAGCTTTTGCCGCAGCGCGATAATGTGGACGGCTTTTATATCTGCGCAATGCGGCGCAAGGAGTAGTTTTGATGAAAAAAGAAATTTTTGGGCTGGAACTTGAAGCCTTGCACCAGGAATTTTTGGCGGTTGGCTTAAAGAAGTTTCGTGCGGCGCAGGTTTACCAGTGGCTTTATAAAAAATCCGTTTTTAAATTTGCGGATATGCACAATATCTCCAAAGCCGATATTGCCGTGCTGGAAGAGCATTTTACCGTGCTGCCTGCGCAGGTGAAAATTTTAACGCGCTGGCAGTCAAGCGACGGCCTGACAGAAAAGCTGCTTCTGGAACTGATGGACGGCAACTCCGTGGAAACGGTTTTAATGCACCACGATTACGGTTACAGCGTTTGCGTATCCAGCCAGGTGGGCTGCGCTATGGGCTGTGCGTTCTGCGCCAGCGGCTTGAACGGCTGCGTGCGCAATTTAACAAGCGCCGAAATTATTATGCAGGTGTATTTGTTTAACGCCATTGTAGCGCCCAAGCAGGTAAGCCGCATTGTGGTTATGGGCAGCGGCGAGCCGATGCTGAACTACGACGCTGTTATTGGCGCGCTGAAGTTTTTGCACCGCGAGGACACGCTGTTTATGAGCTACCGCAACATGACGCTTTCTACCTGCGGCATTATACCGGGCATTGAGCGTTTGACGGCGGAAGCGCTGCCGCTGAACCTGGCGATTTCGCTGCACGCTGTTAAAACCGACGTGCGTACGGAGCTGATGCCTGTAAATAAGGGCTATCCGTTTGCAGAGGTTATCGCCGCAGCGGAAAAATACGCGCAGGCGGGCGGCAGGCAGGTAACTTACGAATATATTTTGATTAAAGATAAAAACGATTCGCCGGAGGACGCGCAGCTTTTAAGTAATTATTTAAAATTTAAGCACGCCTCGGTAAATTTAATTCCGGCCAATCCGGTGCCGGAAAAGGGCTTTGAACGCCCTTCTGCTAAGCGCATTGAAGGATTTTTAAAAGTTTTACAGAAAAATAAAATTAACGCTACCATCCGCAAGGAGATGGGCAAGGATATTAACGCAGCCTGCGGGCAGCTGCGGGCCAAGTTTAATAAAAATAATGCCGGGCATTAAGGGGGCGCTGTATGATAGCGGTCAGTAAAACCAACGCTGGTTTGGTGCGTGCCACCAACGAGGACGCCGTTTTGACGGATATGCCGGATTTGTTTGCCATTGCCGACGGCATGGGCGGCTATGCGGCAGGCGAAGTGGCCAGCGTGGAAACAATTAAAGTATTGCAGGAGGCCAAAAAGGGCTTTGCCGGGCTGACCGGCGCTGAGCTTTGCGCGGCGCTGAAAGAGGCCGCCTCCGAAGCAAACAGCCATTTGCGCAGCATAGTGTGCCAAAAACCTGATTACGAAGGCATGGGCACAACGCTGGTGGCCGTTTATTTAGCGGCGGACGGTTTGGCTTATGCGCTGAATATCGGCGACAGCCGCCTGTATTTATGGCGCGGCGGCAGCTTAAAGCAGATAACGCAGGACCATTCCTATGTGGCGGAGCTGTTAAGCAAGGGCGATATAACTTCGGAAGAAGCGCGTCGCCACCCGCAGCGCAACGTAATTTTAAGGGCCGTCGGTGCGGATGAAGAGCTGGAATCGGACGTGTTCAGCTTTAAGCTGGAACAGGGCGACAGGCTGCTTTTGTGCAGCGACGGGCTGAGCGACATGGCGACGGACGCAGAAATTGCTGCCGTGCTGGCGGAAGCCGATACGGAAAAAGCGGCGGACGCTTTGATAGAGCTGGCGCTGAACAACGGCGGGCGTGATAATGTTTCGGTAATTTTGCTTGATTTTAAGGCGGAGGAGATATAAATGGACAACGGAACAATTTTAAAACAGCGTTATAAAATCCTGCGCCATATTGGTTCGGGCGGAATGGCCGAGGTTTATCTTGCCGAGGATTTGCTGTTAAACAGGCAGGTTGCCATTAAGGTGCTGCGCGCACAGTTTAACGACGATAAAACCCTTTTAAATCAGTTTAAGCACGAGGCACAATCGGCGGCAAGGCTTTCCAGCCCGTCCATCATCAACATTTTTGACGTTTGCGAGGAGGACGGCAAATCCTTTATCGTTATGGAATATGTGGAAGGCAAAACGCTGAAGGATTTGCTGGAAGAAAAAGGCCGCCTTTCGCCCTACTGGGCAGTGCACATTGCCTGCGAGATTGCGGCAGGGCTGCGCCACGCGCACAAACGCAATATCATTCACTGCGATATTAAGCCGCACAATATTTTAATAACCGAGCACATGATGCCGAAGATTGCCGATTTTGGCATTGCCCGCATGATTAGCAGCATGACGATGGTGTACACCAATTCCGTTATCGGCTCGGTGCATTACCTTTCGCCGGAGCAGGCCAGCGGCAAGCAGATAACGGCGCAGAGCGATATTTATTCGCTGGGCATTGTGCTGTACGAAATGCTGACGGGGCATGTGCCTTTTGACGGCAACACCGCCGTTGCCGTAGCGATGATGCACGTTGAAAAAACGCAGCCGCCGCTCAGCACTTATGTGGATGGGCTGCCGCACTGTTTGCAGCACGTTATCGACAAGGCACTGGCGAAGGACTTAACCAAACGCTACGCTACCGCGGACGAAATGTGGCAGGATTTGAACAATATTAAAAACAAGCTGGAAAAAGAAAAAGACGAAGAGGCTTACCCGCTGGCTGAGGCAGAAGCAACAGAAATTGTTTACGACGAGCCGGAAGCGCCGGAGGAAACCATTGTGATGACGGTGCCGGAAACCCCGCACCGCGCCAAAAAAGAGAAGCAGAGCCTTGTAGAGCGTTTGAAAAACATGCAGCTTACGCGCCACCAGCAAATTATGCTGGCAGCCGTGGTTGTGGTGCTGAGCGCAGTATTTTTGCTGATTGGCAACGTGTTCAGCCGCGACACGGTTAAAGTGCCGGACGTTACAGGCAAAACCGTGGTGGAAGCGCAGCAGATTTTGGAAAACGCAGGCTTTAGCATAACCTTTAAGGAAGCCTATGACGATAAAGTAACCCCCGGGCTGGTGCTGAAGCAGGACCCGGAGGGCAACGAAATGCGCAAGGAAGGCAGCGCCGTTTATTTAACCGTCAGCAAGGGCATAGAGATGGTGGAAGTGCCTAACCTGGCTGGCAAAACGCTGGCCGACGCGCAGAAAATGCTTGAACGCAAGGAACTTGCGCTCGGCAAGGTAGAAACCGTGTTCCGCGACGACGGCAGCGGCCTTGTTATTGAACAATCGCCGAAAGCCAACGAAAAAATTGAGCACGGCACTAAAATTAATTTGGTAATTTCCGAAAAGCCGAAGGAAGTAACCATTCCCACTGTGGTTGGCAAAGCCTCCGGCGAGGCAATGACGGCGCTGGAGCAGCTGGGCTTTAAGAATGTTAAGGCGCAGTCCGTAGGCAGCCGTAAGGTTGCAGGCACAGTGCTTGGCATTACGCCGAAGGAAGGCAGCAAGGTTTTAAACAGCACGGAAGTTGTGCTGCGCGTTGCTGACGGCGTGGGGACAAAATCTGAAAACAAATACGCCGAATTTGTAGTGCCGGAAGGCAATAAAAAGCAAAAGGTACGCATTGTTGTAAGCGACGACGACGGTGAGCGCGAGGTTTACGAAGGCACCAAGCGCGAAGGCGTGCGCATCCGCCAGAAGGTGGAAGTAAGCGGCAACGCAGTTGCCAAATTTTACTGCGATAATAAACTGATTGAGGAGAAACAGCTGTGACGAGCGGCCGCATTATTAAAAATTTTAACGGCTATTATTATGTAGAAACGCAGGCAAACGGAATTGTAACCTGCAAAATTAAAGGCAAAATGAAGCAGGAACGCTTTAGTGCCGTTACTGGCGACATGGTGGAATTTGAGGCTAACCCTGATGGCGAAAGCATGATAACAAAGATATTGCCGCGGCGCAACTTTATGGAGCGCCCTGCCATGGCAAACCTTGACTGCGTGGTGATTACTTTTGCCTGCTGCGACCCGGATTTCAGCTATCTGCTGGCAGATAAAATGCTGGCCTTTGCCGAGCGCGCCGGTATTGAAGCAGTGCTGTGCCTTAATAAAACCGACCTTGTCAGCGCAGAAGCGCTGGAAAAAATTGCTGCTGTTTACAGGCTGGCGGGGTACAGGGTGTTTGCCGTTTCTACTGTTAACGGCAACGGCATTGATGAACTGCGCAGCTATTTAAACGGTAAAATCAGCGCCTTTGCAGGCCCGTCCGGCGTCGGCAAATCATCCATGCTTAACGCCATTCAGCCGGGCATAGCCCTGCAAACGGGGCGCGTCAGCGAAAAAATCGGCCGCGGGCGGCACACAACCCGCTTTGCGCAGCTGATACCGTTTAATGGCGGTTATTTGGCAGATACGCCGGGCTTTGGCAATTTGCTGGCCGAGAACATCGACGCGCGCGAGCTTTATAAATACTTTAGGGAGTTTAAGCATTTTGAGCACGGC
Source organism: uncultured Phascolarctobacterium sp. (assembly GCA_949288065.1). Classification (GTDB taxonomy): domain Bacteria; phylum Bacillota; class Negativicutes; order Acidaminococcales; family Acidaminococcaceae; genus Fusicatenibacter_A. The sequence goes on along the minus strand of CASEIL010000002.1, from coordinate 90,880 downwards.
TGTAAGTTTGTGCCGTGTACCCACACGCACGAGCCGGTTTGCGGCGTAAAGGACGCAGTGGCAGCAGGCGAGATTGCTGCCAGCCGCTATGAATCGTACCTTGCAATTTTGGACGAAATAAAATTACTGAAAGAAAAGAGTGGTAAAAGATGATTAAGGTTGCCCCTTCTATTTTATCGGCTGATTTTGCCTTTCTGGCAGACGAAATTAAAAAGATTGAAGCTGCCGGTGCCGACTGGGTGCACATCGACGTTATGGACGGTAATTTTGTGCCGAACCTGACCTTTGGAGCGCCGGTTGTTGAAAAAATCCGCAAGGTGACGGATATGTTTTTTGACTGCCACCTGATGGTGGAGCACTCGGAAACCTACATCGACGATTTTGCCAAAGCAGGCGCCAATATGATTGTGGTGCACGCCGAGGCAACCAAACATTTGCACCGCTGCCTGCAATATATTAAAAGTAAGGGCGTAAAAGCGGGCGTGGCGCTGAACCCGGCAACGCCGCTGTGCATGGTGCAGGAGGTTTTAAGCGACGCCGATATGGTGCTTTTGATGACGGTTAACCCCGGCTTTGGCGGGCAGAAGTTTATATCAAGCGTTGTGCCTAAAATTGCTGCGCTGCGTAAAATGGCAGACGAAAAAGGTTTAAGCCTTGATATTCAGGTGGACGGCGGCATTAACGCCGAAACCAGCAAAATTGTACGCGAGGCAGGCGCTAACATTTTAGTGGCAGGCAGCTATGTTTACGGAGCGGAAGACACTGCCGCTGCCATCGTAAGTTTAAAAGCGTAAAAAGTAAAACTCAAAACTAAAAACTGGCATAGAAAAAGCTGATTACAGAACAAACTGTAATCAGCTTTTTTGAATTTTACAATATATATTTAACTTGATGTAGAAAATATTTCGGATTCAAAGCAGACCTTGAAAAAGAAAATTTCAGCATCAAATATCCGCCGACATGGTGGAGATGAGGGGAGTCGAACCCCTGTCCGAAAATATTGCAATATAACTTTCTCCGAGCGCAGCGCATCATTTTTTATTTCGCTTCAAAATCACCTGATGGCGGGTTATCTTGTCGCTATCCCGAAAGGTTTCCCCTTAAGCCTCCGGGAAACGGCTTAAGAGTATCCTGCTGTTGGCGTCCATATCATTCCCGCAGGAAAGGAACGAAAGGACGTAGCATTAAGCTTTAGCGTTTATTTTTAAACGTCCGCCGTTTAACGTGCTGACGGAAACACGGCTCGCTTATCATACCACACCTATCCCCGTCGAAACCAGTACATCCCCGAGGTAAGTGAATTTCATTAAGATATTATAGCATATCTGTAACAGAATGTACAACTAAAAAACAAAAATAATTAAAACAAAACAAAAACGGCGCGCCGCTTTCTTTTTTCAGCCCATAAGTGTTATAATATATTTATATCACTATTAGCAAAAAAGGAGAATGAACAATGAAGGAATACACTCTCCCGTATGGCAGCGGCTGCCAGAAGGTAATGCTGCCGGAAGAACATATATTGTACGACATTCACGGCAATAAAGCTGCCGTTGCCGGCGATATTAAAGAGGCAACGCTGGCAGCACTGCGCAGCCCGATTGAAAGTGCGCAGCTGAAAGATGTTGTGCAAAAGGGCGATAAGGTTGCCGTTATAGTAAGCGACATTACGCGCCTGGTGCGCACGGCCGATTTTTTGCCGGTGGCTATCGACGAAATTAATGCCGGCGGCGTGCCGGATGAGGACATTACCATTGTTGTGGCAACGGGTACGCACCGCGCCCATACGCCAGAGGAGGACGTTTTGGTTTGTGGTGCAGATATTGTAAAACGCATAAAAATCCACCAGCACGATTGCCGCAATAACGACGAGCTGGTTGACCTTGGCGTTACCAGCCGCGGCACACCTGTTTTGATTGATAAAACCGTGGCTGAGGCCGATAAAATTATCATTACCGGCGCTGTTTCCCTGCACCCGATGGCAGGCTTTGGAGGCGGGCGCAAGGCTGTTATGCCGGGCGTCAGTGGGCACGCAACCATTATGCACAATCACGCCATGGCGTTGGCTGACGAGGTTGGCGCAGGCTGCAACCCGCTGTGTGAAACCGGCGTTTTGGAGGGCAACCCGCTGCATGAGGATATGAGCGAGGTGTGCGCCAAAATTAACCCCGCCTTTTTGGTGAATATGGTGTTCAGCCCCGAAGGCGACCTGCACGAGGTTGTGGCAGGGCACTGGTATAAGGCCTGGGAAAAAGGCTGCGCCGATTTGCTGGCGATGGCAGGCGTGCATATTAAGGAGCAGGCGGACGTTGTTATTGCTTCTGCCGGCGGCAGCCCGAAGGACATTAACCTTTACCAGAGCTGCAAGGCGCATATGAACGCCGTTTTTGCCGTTAAGCCCGGCGGTTACCTCATCTGCACGCTGGAATGCCCCGACATTAAAGAGCCTGCCATTTTTACGGACTGGTTCTCCAAATCCGACATTCTGCAATTTGAAAAGGATGTGCGCGCCGATTTTTCCATTCCCGCCTTTGTGGCGTTTAAAACGCGCTGCATAGTAAACTCCCTGCACACTTATTTAGTAACGAAGCCCGAAAACTTTGAGTTTGTGCGCGCAACAGGGCAAACGCCGGTGGCAACGCTGGAAGAGGCGTGGCAGCTGGTGCAGGAAGATTTAAAGAAAAACAACAAAGAAGATTACAAAATTACAATTATGGGGCATGCTTCGGCAACGCTGCCCATTTTGGATAAGTGAGCGAGATAAATGAAAGAATATAAGTTAAAATACGGCAAGGGCGAGCAAAGCATTATGCTTGATGAAAACAAGGTGCTGCAAATTATCGACGCCGAGCCGGAAGCAAAAATTACCGATTTAAAACAAGCGGTGCTGGATGCTATCCGCAATCCTGTGGGCAGTGCGCCGCTGCGCGAGGTTGTTCAGCCGGGCGACAAGGTGGTTATCCTCGTCAGTGATATTACGCGTGCGTGGACCAAAACCAGCGAATACCTGCCCATTGTGGTGGGCGAGCTGAACGACGCCGGCATTCCGGACGATGATATTTGCATTATCGTCGCTGCCGGTACGCACCGCGCCAACACGGAAGCAGAGAAGAAAATTATTTTGGGCGAGGATTTATACAGCCGCTTAAAGGTTTACGACCACGACGCTTACGATATGGAAAAGAATGTGTACCTTGGCACTACCAAACGCGGCACGCCGGTATATCTTGACAAGCGCGCGGTTGAAGCGGATAAGGTTATCCTTACCGGCGGCATTACCCCGCATTTGTTTGCAGGCTTCGGCGGCGGGCGCAAAAGCGTAGTGCCCGGCATCGCGGCAGCGCAAACCATTAACCACAACCACGTTATGGCGCTGAGCGACACTATTGGCGGCGGCATTAACCCCGACACCTGCCTTGCCAAAACGTGGGATAACCGCGTCAGCGACGATATGTGCGACGCGACGGCACTTTTAAACCCCTGCTTTTTAGTAAACGCCATTATGGATGCTGACGGCGATTTTTACGCCATTGCGGCAGGGCACTGGCACGAGGCGTGGCTGGAGGGCACGCGCATTGTGCTGAAGCAGCAGGGCGTTACCGCCAAAGCCAGGGCAGATATTGCCATTACCAGCGGCGGCGGCTTCCCGCGCGATATGAACCTGTATCAGGGCATGAAGGCCTATGTGCCTGCTGCGATGTCCCTGAAAGAGGGCGGCGTTATTATCGCCGTGCTGGAATGTGAGGACATGACGGAACCGCCGGTATACTTTAACTGCTTCCACTACGATGATTTGAAACAGATGGAGCAGGATGTGCGCGATGGTTTTAGTATTCCGTTTTACGTTGCGTTTTACACCTGCTGCTTAGCAGAACGCTTTACCATTATTTTAGTAACGAAGCCGGAAAATTTTGAAGCGGCACGCAAAACGCGCGCCGTGCCGGTAGCGACGCTGGAAGAAGCAATGGCTATGGCTGAAAAAATTGTCGGCAAAGAAGATTACACTGTTAATATCATTCCGCACGGCATGGCAACGATACCGTTTTTTGATTAATTAACATAAATTATTAAGGGAAAGGAAGATGATTATGGCATTAAAAAATTTTAAATTTGGCTTTGGCGATACTTACCAGGAGGTTGCGCTGCCGGAAGAGCATATTTTGCAGGTTATTGAAGGCAACGAAAGCGAAAAAATTACCGATGTTAAAGCAGCAGTGTTAAAAGCAATGCGCGAGCCTATTAACAGCAAACCCTTGCAGCAGTGCGTAAACAAAGGTGAAAAGGTAGCAATCGTTGTCAGCGATATTACCCGCCTTGTGCATACCGACCAGATTCTGGTGCATATCGTTAACGAGCTGAACCTTGCAGGCATTCCCGATGAGGACATCAGCATTGTTGTTGCGCAGGGCACGCACCGCCCGCAAACCCACGAGGAAGACGTTATAGTATGCGGGCAGGAGGTTGTGGACCGCATCAAAATTTACCAGCACAGCAGTAAAGAATCCGTCTGCGTGCATGTAGGCGACACCCCGCGCGGCGTGCCGGTGTGGATTGACAAACACGTTACCGACGCCGACAAGGTAATCCTTACCGGCGGCATTACCGTACATCTTTTGGCAGGCTATGGCGGCGGGCGCAAAAGCATTCTGCCGGGCGTTGCCAGCGAAGAAACCATTCAAAAACACCATTCTCTGGCACTGGCCGATGAATTTGGCGGCGGCGTATACCCGGGCGTAGAAACCGCAAATATCGAAGGCAACCGCTTCCACGAAGAGCTGTGCGCAGCGTGCCAGTTTATTAACCCGTGCTTTTTGGTAAACAACGTGTTGGATAACGACGGCGATTTTGCTAAAATCGTGGGCGGCCACTGGTATGACGCATGGCTTGAAGGCACCAAAGAAGTACTGAAAATTCAGGGCGTTAAATGCAAAGGCCGCGCCGATGTCGTAATCGCATCGCCGGGCGGCTTCCCGAAAGACATCAACCTTTATCAGGGCAGCAAAACCTATGATACCTCCACGCTGGCGCTGAAAAAAGGCGGCATTTTAATCGCCGCACTGGAAGCACGCGAAATTAACGACCCGCCCGCTTATATGGAAAGCTTCCGCTTTGACAATTTAACCGACATGGAAAAGGCACTGCGCGAGGAATTCAGCATTCCGTTCTATGTAGCGTTTGTGCTGGCCAGCCTGTGCCGCGAAAACACCGTTTACCTTGTAACCAAGCCCGAAAACTTCGAGGCAGCACGCAAAACTGGGCAAATCCCTGTGGCAACCATTGCCGAAGCGTGGGAGCTGGCGCAGAAGAAATTGCAGGAAGAGGGCAAAACCGATTACACCATTAATGTAATGCAGCACGCAGCCAACACCGTGCCGATGATTGAAGAATAATAAATTACAGAAGGCATCATACAAAATTGTATGGTGCCTTTATTTTGTGGTATAATATTAAGCATGTTTATTACAAATTTTAAGCGGGGTAACGATTGTGAACTTAAAAAATAGTTGTTTAAGCCTGCTGGCGGCAGGTATGTTATTAATGCCTTGCAGCGCAGCTATGGCTGATGAGCTTATTACCGGCAAAGGCCTGCCGGAAAATTATACCGAAGTTAAAGCAGCGCAGACCACGTCCGGCTCGACGCTGATTTTTTCGGACAGCCCGGAAATGGTTTATAAAAACGGCGTGCTGTACCGCGATACCGTCAGCGGCGATGTAAGAATCTTTTTCCATCATGTTAACGCCATGGAAACCAACAAAAAGCTGGCAGTTATTTTAAAAAACGAGGCGCTGCGCCCGACGGATTTTAAAGTTATCAACAACAGCATCGGCAACGCCGGCTGGCATTATTTAAAGGTCGGCAAAGAAAGCCAGCAAAAATATTTCAGCGGCAGCCACCAGGAAATAAGCGGCACCCTTGGCTTTGGCGATAATGTAGAGCTGCTTACCACTAACGGCTATGTGTTGGAGCCGCAGCAGCTTTTGGTGGGTACCATTGACCTGCACACCGATAAGCCGGTAGAAATTAGCGTTGTTATGTGCGACGAAAACACTAATTACGAGCTTTATAACGAATACGCGCCGGTGCAGCCGATGGACGAGCACCCGCTGCGCGGCACTTTTAACAACGCCGATTGGAGTTACAACGTGGTCCAGCCGATAAACACCGACAATGGCGGCGTGTATATGCTGGAGCTGGCCTCCGAAGAGCAGGGCTTTGCGCGCGGCAAGGACGGCACGACCGGGCTGGAAGCCGTGAACTACGGCAACTACGGCGTGGTTTATAAGGTAGATTTTACTATCAGCGGCACTAAGCCTTCGGCGCTGTACCTTAATCCGCTGGGCGGCCTGTTCGCCGGTTACGGCGTGCTGAAAAAAGCGGGCGAGGAAAAGCTGATTCCGCTGCCGCAAAATAAAGTCGCTATCGGCGACAGCTATGACGATTTGTTAAAACTGGGCGATTTAGAGCCGGGCACATACAGCTTTATCTGGTCGCCGCCGGGAGCGTCCAATCTGCCCATCAGGCTGTACTGGATGCAAAACGGCAGCATGTAGAGGTGTAAAAATGGCAAAAGAACAACCTCCTTTTAAGATTAAAGATACTGTTGAACTGAAAATAACCGGCCTTGGCAGCAGCGGCGAGGGCGTGGGCAAAGCCAAAGGCTTTACTGTTTTTGTTAAGGGCGCACTGCCGGGCGAAACTATTTTGGCAGAACTGTTTGTGGTAAAAAAATCCTATGCCAGCGGCAAAATTGTAAAAATAATAGAAGCCTCACCGCAGCGAGTTGAGCCTGCCTGCCCGTTTTATAACGAATGCGGCGGCTGCCAGCTGCAGCATTTAAGCTACGAAGGCCAGCTTGAAGTGAAACGCAAGCAGGTGCAGGACGCATTGGAACGCATCGGGCATATTGCAGGCTGCGAGGTGCTGCCCGTCATCGGCATGCAAAACCCGTGGCATTACCGCAATAAAATGCAGTTTCCAGCCGCTAAGGCGGACGGCAAAATAAACATCGGCTGTTATGCCGCGCTGACGCATAACGTAATTAATATCGACGACTGTATCATTCAAAAGCAGGCCAACAACCGCATTATGCAGGTGGTACGCAAGTGGATGGATGAGTTTAACATTGCCGCTTACGATGAAACGACCGGCAAGGGCGTAGTGCGCCACGTTATGGGGCGCGTGGGCGTAAGGACGGGCGAAGTAATGGCCGTTATCATCACCGCCTGCTATGATATTCCGCACGCAGGCGAGCTGGTGACCATGCTGAAGGCTGAGGTTAACGGCCTAAAAAGCATTGTGCAGAACATTAACAAAAAACGCACCAATATAATTATGGGCAGCAAAAACCGCGTGCTGTACGGCAAGGCTTCCATTAAAGATAAGCTGGGCAATTTAAAATTCAGCATTTCGCCGCTGTCGTTCTTTCAGGTTAACAGCGAGCAGACCGAAAAGCTTTATGACACGGCGCTTGCTTTTGCTGCGTTAAACGGGGGAGAAACCGTTATCGACTGCTACTGCGGCACAGGTACAATCTCTTTGTATCTTGCGCAAAAGGCACGCCAAGTGTACGGCATAGAAATTGTAGAGCCTGCCATTAAAGACGCCAACGCCAATGCAGCGGCAAACAATATTACCAATGCGCAGTTTATTTGCGGCGATGCTGCGGTAGAAATGCCTGCACTATTAAACAGTGGCGTTGCGCCGGACGTTGTATTGTTGGACCCGCCCCGCGCAGGCTGTGACAAAAAAGTGCTGGCAGCCATCGCCGAAGTGAAACCTAAAAAAATCGTCTATGTATCCTGCAACCCTGCCTCACTCGCGCGCGACATGGCATTTTTAACCGACAACGGCTACCAAGCAATCAAAGCCCAGCCGGTTGACATGTTTCCGATGACGCATCATGTGGAAACGGTGGCGTTGATGGAGTTAAGGTGAAATAAATTTAGCTTTATCAAGTTAGTACAATTTTTAAATCTAATACCTTTAAATCGGTCCTGTGAGACTGTAAGGTAGACTTTTAGGTAACTTGTACTACAAGCCTTCCTATCCTCATGGGGACCGGAAGGCTTTTATTTTTGCAAATATGCGGCTTAGCCCGCAGGTTTAAATTAAAAAACAGGAGGTTTCTGCAATGGCAAAAGCAACAGTTTCTCTCGGCGGCAGAGATATACTGGACCTTGATTCGCTTTCCGTTGAGGAATACGAGCTGGTTCTTAAAACCGCAGCCGAGATGAAAAGAATTATGAAGCGTGACATCAAAAAGGTTCCCTCGCTGCGTGGCAAATCTATCATCAATTTGTTTTACGAGCCCAGCACCAGAACGCGTACTTCGTTTGAGCTGGCAGGCAAATATTTGGGGGCGGACGTTGTAAACATTACTACCTCCAGCTCCAGCGTTGTTAAGGGCGAATGCCTGCGCGACACCATTCTTACCGTGCAGTCCATGGCTTGCGACGCGATTGTTATGCGCCATCCGATTGAAGGTGCTGCCGCTTATGCAGCGGAGGTTTCCAACGCCGTTATTATCAACGCCGGCGACGGTGCACATGCCCACCCTTCGCAGGGACTTTTGGATATGTTCACTATCCGCGAGCAGGGCAAGGATTTTAAGGGCTTAAAAATGGCCATTATCGGCGATATTTTATACAGCCGCGTTGCCCGCACCAACATTGCTGCGTGGACGAAGCTGGGCGCCGATGTGCACGTTGCAGGCCCGATGACGTTAATTCCGCACGATATTGAAGCACTGGGCGTAACCGTGCACAAGCGTGTTGAGGACGCTATTGAAGGCGCGGACGTTATCGACATTCTGCGTATTCAGCTGGAACGCCAGCAGAAGGGGCTGTTCCCGTCTGCACGCGAATATGCAAGAATTTTTGGCATTAACGATAAACGCCTGAAGCTGGCCAAACCGGACGTAACCATCCTGCACCCGGGCCCGATGAACCGCGGTCTTGAAATTTCGTGGGAGGTTGGCTACTGCGATAACGCCAAAATCAGGGACGAAGTGCAAAACGGCGTTGCAGTGCGCATGGCTTTGCTGTTCTTAACGCTGACAGGAGGGAAACAAATTGAAAACATTAATTAAAAACGGACGTGTGGTTGACCCTTCGCAAAACCTTGACGCAGTAATGGACGTGCTGATTGAGGACGGCGTTGTTGCTGCGATTGATAAAAACATCGAAACCGCTGCCGATGAGGTTTTTGACGCTGCTGGACTTGTTGTTGCACCGGGCCTTGTTGACGTTCACACCCATCTGCGTGAGCCGGGGTTGGAAGCCAAAGAAGATATTGTTACCGGCACGATGGCAGCAGCAGCAGGCGGCGTAACGACGATTGCCTGCATGCCGAACACCAAACCGGTTGTAGATAACAGCATTATTGTAAGCGGCATTAAAGAGCGCGCTAAACGCGAAGGCTACGTAAATGTAGAAGTTATCGGCGCAATCAGCAAGGGCGAGCAGGGCAAGGAACTGGCCGAGCTGGGCGATATGGCTGAAAAAGGCGCTATGGCTTTTAGCGATGATGGGCATTATGTTGAAAGCAGCCGCCTGTTTTTGCTGGCAGCACGCTATGTAAGCGCTTTCGATAAAGTTTTGATTTCGCACTCTATTGAAGAAGAACTGAACCACGAAGGCTATATGCACGAGGGCGCTGTTTCCGCACGCATCGGTGTGCCCGGTATTCCGTATATCTCGGAAGATATTGCCGTTGCGCGTGACTGCATAATTTCTGAATACACTGGCGCGCATGTGCATATTGCGCACGTTGCTTCCAAAGGCGCGCTGGATATTATCCGCCGTGCGAAGGCAAGGGGCGTAAACGTAACCTGCGAGGTTACCGTACACCACTTAACGCTGACGGACGAGGCTTGCAGCAGTTACAGCACGGCAACGCGCGTATCGCCGCCGCTGCGCAGCCTTGACCACGTTGAAGCCTGCCGCCAGGCCTTGAAGGACGGCACGGCAGATGCTATTGTTACGGACCACGCTCCGCACGCGCCGGAAGAAAAAGACGTTGAGTTCCGCTATGCGCCGAACGGCTTTACAGGGCTGGAAACTTCTTTAGGCGTAATTTTAACTGAACTTTATCACACAGGGCTCTTCACAATTAACGAAATTATTGATAAAATGAGTACAGCGCCTGCGAATATTTTTGCATTAAATGCTGGAAGTTTAAAAGTAGGCAGTCCGGCAGATGTAACTGTTATCGACCTTGACAAGGAATGGACAGTTGATAATACGAAATTTTATACACGCGGCAACGTAACTCCTTTCAATGGCAAACATTGCAAAGGTAAAGCAGTTGCCACTATGGTAGCAGGTAAATTTGTTATGAGAGATGGTGTAGTATGCGGCAAATAGGAAGAAAGGGTAAACTGGTTTTAAAGGACGGCAGCGTTTATAAGGGAACCTTGTACGGCAAACGCAACGCCGTCGGCGAAGTTGTTTTTACAACGGGTATGAGCGGTTATCAGGAAACCTTAACCGACCCGTCGTTTTGCGACCAGATTGTTGTAATGACGTATCCGCTGGTTGGCAATTACGGCATTAACCCGGATTTTAACCAGGGCAGAAGGTGCTTCTTTCAGGGTTATGTAATCAGCGAGCTGTGCGACCATCCCAGCAACTGGAAGAACGAACAAACTTTAGAGGACTTTTTGGACGAGCAGGACGTGCCCGTGCTTGTTGGCGTTGATACCCGCGCCATTACAAGGAAATTAAGAAACTACGGCGTTTTGCAGGGCGTTATTGTGCCGGAAGAAATGCCGCAGGAAGAAGTAGATAAGTTGCTGGCGCTGCCGGAGGTGCACGACCAGGTAGCAAAAGTTACCACGCCGGAAGTTTATACTATGGGCGAGGGTAAATATCACGTTGCCGTTATGGATTACGGCATTAAACAAAACATCCTTAATTATCTGGCAAGCTTCGGCTGCCGCCTGACGGTGTTCCCGGCTTTCACCAGCGCGCAGGAAGTGCTGGCATCCCAGCCGGACGGCATTTTCCTTTCCAACGGCCCCGGCGACCCGAAGGATTTAACTTCCATTATTGAAGAAGTAAAAAAATTCATCGGCAAACGTCCGATTTTCGGCATCTGCCTTGGACACCAGCTGATGGCGCTTGCCAACGGCTGTGATACCTATAAAATGAAGTTTGGCCACCGCGGCATTAACCACCCGGTTAAGGATTTGCTGGAGCATAAGGTAATGATTACCTCGCAGAACCACGGCTATGCCGTTGATGAAAAATCGCTGGAAGGCAAGAATATTGAAATTACCAATATTTCGCTGAACGACCACACGATTGAGGGCGTGCGTTACCTTGACCACCCCACCTTTACCGTGCAGTACCACCCGGAAGCAAGCCCGGGGCCCGGCGGGCACGAATACTTGTTTGAACGCTTTATTAAAATGATGGGAGGCCGCTGATTATGCCGAAACTGCAAAATGTAAAAAAAGTACTGGTTATCGGCTCCGGCCCGATTATTATCGGGCAGGCAGCAGAGTTTGACTATTCCGGCACGCAGGCCTGCCGCGCTTTAAAAGAAGAAGGCCTTGAGGTTGTGCTGGTTAACAGCAACCCGGCAACGATTATGACGGACGTGCATATTGCCGACCGTGTTTATGTAGAGCCTGTTAACGTAGAATTTTTGGAAAGCGTTATTAAACGCGAACGCCCGGATGCGCTTTTGGCAACGCTGGGCGGGCAGGTTGGCTTAAACCTTGCCATTGACCTTGATAAGCAGGGCATTCTGCGCGAATACAATGTTAAACTTTTGGGCACCCAGATTGAAAGCATTAAGCGCGCCGAGGACCGCGAGCTGTTTAAGGAAACCATGGAAAAAATTAACCAGCCGATACCTGAAAGCACGATTGTTGAAACGGTATCTGCCGCGAAGGAATTTGCGCGTGAGGTCGGCTTCCCGCTGATTGTACGCCCGGCTTATACTTTAGGCGGTACCGGCGGCGGCATTGCCGAAAACGAAGAAGAACTGGACGATATTGTAAGCAAGGGCTTGCTGTACAGCCTTATCGGCCAGGCGCTGATTGAACGCAGCGTGGCCGGCTGGAAGGAAATTGAATACGAAGTTCTGCGCGACGCTGAGGACAACTGCATTACCGTATGCTCGATGGAAAACCTTGACCCGGTTGGCGTACACACCGGCGACTCTGTTGTTGCCGCACCGGCACAAACTTTGAGCGACCACGAAGTGCAGATGCTGCGTCAGGCTTCTATCGACATTGTACGCGAGCTTGGCGTACGCGGCGCCTGCAACGTACAGCTGGCGCTGGACCCGAACTCCTACCGTTATTATGTAATTGAAGTTAACCCGCGTGTAAGCCGTTCTTCGGCGCTGGCCTCCAAAGCAACCGGCTACCCGATTGCGAAAGTGGCAACTAAAATTGCTGCAGGCTATACGCTGGATGAAATTCAGAACGCCGTTACCAAAAAGACCACGGCCTGCTTTGAGCCGACGCTGGACTATGTGGTATTGAAATTCCCGCGCTGGCCGTTTGATAAATTTGTTACCGCCGACCGCACCCTTGGCACGCAGATGAAAGCCACCGGCGAGGTTATGGCGATTGAAAGAAACCTTGAGGCAGCTCTCTTAAAAGCAGTGCGCTCTTTGGAAATCGGCCTTATTCACTTGGAAATGCCGGAACTGAAAGCACTGAGCGACGAAGAAGTGCACGACCGCATTCATCTGATTGATGACCAGCGCCTGTTTGTTATCGCCGAAGCCTTCCGCCGCGGCGTGACGATTGAAGAAGTGCATAATATTACCATGATTGACAACTGGTTCCTGCAAAAGATTATGAACATTGTCAATATGGAAAAACGCATTAAGACCGAACCGATGACGGAAGAATTAATGCGCGCCGCTAAAAAAATGGGCTTTGCCGATGTTACCATTGCAGGCTATATTGGCAAAACCTGGCAGGAAGTACGCGAAATGCGTAAGGGCTGGGGCATTGTGCCGACCTATAAAATGGTTGATACCTGCGCCGCAGAATTTGAAGCTGCAACGCCGTACTATTATTCCACTTACGCCGAAGAAGACGAGGTTGCCGTTAGCGACAAGAAGAAAGTTGTTGTGCTTGGCTCCGGCCCGATTCGTATCGGCCAGGGCGTTGAATTTGACTACTGCTCCGTACATTCCGTATGGGCGCTGAAAGAACTTGGCTACGAAACCATTATCATTAATAACAACCCTGAAACTGTAAGTACCGACTTTGATACCAGCGACCGCCTGTATTTTGAGCCGCTGACGATTGAGGATGTTTTAAACATTCTGGATAAAGAAAAACCGGAAGGCGTTATTGTGCAGTTCGGCGGCCAGACTGCCATTAATCTGGCAGGCCCGCTGGAAAAAGCAGGCATTAAGATTTTGGGCAGCAGCGTGGAAAGCATTGACCGCGCCGAGGATCGCGAACGCTTTGACGAACTGTTAACCTCCTGCAACATTCCGCGCCCGAAAGGACATACCGTATTTGACACGGAAGGCGCTTTGAAGGCAGCGGCAGACGTTGGCTACCCGGTAATGGTGCGCCCGTCCTATGTATTAGGCGGCCGCGCTATGGAAATTGTTTACAACGATGACGAGCTGAAATACTATATGACGAACGCCGTTAAGGCTTCGCACGAGCACCCGGTACTGGTTGACCATTATTTGCAGGGCACCGAGGTTGAGGTTGACGCTATCTGCGACGGTAAAGACGTTTTAATCCCGGGCATTATGGAACATATTGAACGCGCCGGCGTACACTCCGGCGACTCCATTGCCGTATATCCGCCGCGCACCCTGTCGGAATCCGTTATTAAAACGATTATCGACTACACTAACAGAATTTCGCTCGGTCTTGAAGTACACGGCATGATTAACATTCAGTACATCGTGCGCCGCAACGAAGTGTTCGTTATTGAAGTTAACCCGCGTTCTTCCCGCACCGTGCCGTTCCTCAGCAAGGTTACCACCATTCAGATGGTAGACGTAGCAACCAAATGCGCTATGGGTGTCGGCATCCGCGAGCAGGGCTTCCGCCCGGGCTTGCAGCTGTTCCCGGATTACTATGCTGTTAAGGCGCCGGTATTCTCCTTCAACAAGATGAGCAATGTTGATATTACCCTTGGGCCGGAGATGAAATCTACCGGTGAGGTTATGGCAATCGACTATCAGTATTCGCGCGCGCTGTATAAAGCCTGCATTGCTGCCGGCATTAACGTGCCGCACGAAGGCTCGATTTTAATTACTGTTGCCGATATGGACAAGGAAGAAGCATGCGAAATTGCCGCAGGCTTTGCCGATTTGGGCTATGAAATTACCGCAACCGGCGGCACTGCTGAATATTTGCAGAGCCACGGCGTAAATGTAAGGGTGGCAACCAAGGTAAGCGAGGGCAGCCCGAACATTCTTGATGAAATTAAAGAAGGCCATATCAGTATGGTTATTAACACCACAAACCACGGCCGCGATGCCGAACGTGACGGCTTTAAAATCCGCCGCTCCACGGTTGAGCACGCCATTGCCTGCCTGACAAGCCTTGATACGGCACGCGAATTGCAGCATGTAATGAGCGCTATGCGCCGCCGCCGCGTGGTAAGCATTGTTGCTTTGCAGGACCTTTCCTGGGAGGGCTGATTATGCCTAAAAAAATAGTTGAAGCTACTGTTATCGGCCAGCGCGTCCTTAACAGTTCAACAAAGTTAATAGAAGTATATGCGCCGGAGCTGGCAGAGCTTGCCGTTCCGGGGCAGTTTGTAAATGTGCAGGTGTTTAAGGGTACGGCGCCGCTTTTACGCCGCCCGTTCGGCGTGGCTGCCGTGAACCAAAAAGAAGGCACTATCACGATGATTTACCGTATTATCGGCGATGCTACGAAGCTGTTGGCAGAATACTGCTCCGGCGATAAATTAAGCATCGTCGGCCCATTAGGGCGCGGCTTTGATATGAACGCTGAGCACCCGCTGCTTATCGGCGGCGGGCTGGGGCTTGCGCCGCTGCTGTACCTTGCGGCAGGCTTTGGCAAAGGCAAGGCTGAAATTGTTATGGGCGGCCGCACGGCGGATGAGCTGTTCTGGACGAAGTTGTACGAGGATTTGTGCCCGGTTATGCACTTAACCACCGACGACGGCAGCTGCGGCACTAAAGGCACTGTTATGGCGGTGCTGCCGGAACTTTTGGCAAGCGGCAAATACGACGTTATTTACGTTTGCGGCCCGGTGCCGATGATGAAAGCCGTTGCGGAAGCAGCAAAGGAATACGACGTAAAATGCCAGGTATCGCTGGAAAAATACATGGCGTGCGGTTTGGGCGCATGCCTGTCGTGCTCCTGCCAGGGCATTGGCAAACGCTTAAAGGTTTGTACCGACGGTCCGGTATTTTGGGCTGAGGAGGTGGGCGAATGGTAAACGCAAAATTGTATGATGGACGCCTGGCGGTTGATATTGCCGGGTTAAAAATGCAGACGCCTGTTACTACTGCCTCCGGTACTTTTGGTTTTGGGTTGGAATTTACCGACTTTTTGGATTTGGAAAAAGTTGGCGCAGTATGCGTTAAGGGTACCACGCTTTTGCCGCGCCCCGGCAACAAGGGGCAGCGCGCCGTGGAAACCCCTTCCGGCATGTTAAACTGCGTTGGCTTGGAAAACCCCGGCAGCGATTACTTTTTAAACGAAACGCTGCCCAAGCTGCGCAAATATGACGTGCCCGTTATCGTTAACATTGCGGCTTCCTCACCGGAGGAATACGGCGAGCTGGCGCACAAGCTTGACGTGGACGGCGTACACGCGGTGGAAATTAACATTTCCTGCCCGAATGTAAAACAGGGCGGCATTGCCTTTGGCACCTGCCCGGACAGCGCCGCAGCCGTAGTAGAGCAGGTTAAAAAGCACTTCGGCAAAACCGTTATTACCAAGCTTTCGCCTAACGTAACCAGCATTACGGAAATGGCGCTTGCCGTGGAAGCAGCAGGCACGGACGCCATCAGCCTGATTAACACGCTGATTGGCATGAAGATAGACATTGAACGCCAGCGCCCGGTGCTGGGCAACATTACCGGCGGCTTAAGCGGCCCGGCAGTGCGCCCGGTGGCAGTGCGCATGTGCTACGAAGTTGCGCAGAAGGTGCATGTGCCTATCATCGGCATGGGCGGCATCGAAACGGCGGAGGACGCGATTGAGTTCTTCCTGTGCGGCGCCAGCGCCATTGCTGTTGGCACGGCCAACTTCCGCAATCCGGCTATTGCCGAAACCATCAGCCACGGCATTCTGGCTTATATGGACAGGCACGGCATTAACAAACTGACCGATATGATTGGCGCGGCTCTGCCGGAAGGCAGCTTTGCCCTGCGCAGCGGAAAGGAGTAAACCATGAGTGATGAACGTTTAATAGTGGCGCTTGATTTTCCGACCGCTGATTTGGCAAAGGCCTGCGTTAAGGAACTGGGCGACGCTGTTTGCCACTATAAAGTTGGCATGGAGCTTTACTATGCCGCAGGCAGCGAAATGATTAGCTTTTTAAAGGCTAATAACAAAAAAGTGTTTTTGGATTTGAAGCTGCACGATATTCCCAACACGGTTGCCAGCGCGCTTTCCGTACTGACGGTGCTGGGCGCTGATATGCTGAATGTGCATGCTATCGGCGGCAAAAAGATGATGCAGGAAGCAGTTAAGGCTGTGCATGCCAAGGCGGCAGAGCTGGGACGCCCTGCGCCGAAACTGATTGCCGTTACCGTACTGACGAGTATCGACGACGAGCAGTACGCAGACCTTAATTATAAAAATAGCATTGCCGAACAGGTAATCGCTTTGGCTAAACTGGCCAAAGAAGCTGGCATGGACGGTGTTGTCGCATCCCCGCAGGAGGCGGCAGCTATCCGCGAGGCGTGCGGCGAAGGCTTTTTGATTGTTACGCCGGGCATCCGCCCTGCGGGCGCAGCCGTTAACGACCAGAGCAGGATTGCCACACCGGCAGGCGCGCTGAAAAACGGCTCGACCCATATTGTTGTGGGCAGGCCCATTACCAAAGCAGAAGATAAAATAGCTGCGGCACAAAGCATTGCAGCAGAAATAAGAGGTGTATAACTTATGATGCAGGAAAAAGAAGTAATGCAGCTGCTGGAGGAAACCCAGGCCGTGCTGCACGGGCATTTTTTGCTGACGAGCGGCCTTCACAGCCCGATGTATGTTGAAAAATTTAACGTGCTGCAGCACCCTAAATATACGGAAATGCTGTGCCAGGAGCTGGCAGAGCGCTATGCAGCCGACAATGTGGAGCTTGTTGTGGGCCCTATGACCGGCGGCATTTTGCTGGCGCACGAGGTTGGCAAAGCGCTGGGCACCCGCGCTATTTTTACCGAACGCGAAAACGGCAAAATGACTTTAAAACGCGGATTCCAGATTCCGGAAGGCACCCGCGTGCTGATTGTTGAGGACATTGTAACCACCGGCGGCAGCGTTAAAGAGGTGCTGGAGGTTGTTAAGGCTCACGGCGGCGTGCCGGTTGGCATTGGCCTTTTGGTTGACCGCAGCGGCGGCAAGGTTGATTTTGGCATGCGTACCGAAGCATTGCTGCACCTTGACGTGCCGACCTACGACCCGAACGACTGCCCGCTTTGCAAGGAAGGCAAGCCGTTTACCAAACGCGGCCGCACCGGCAAGTAATAATAATTTAAAATTTAACGAATTTGTGACACCGGCTGATGTTTATTGCATTGGCCGGTGTTTTTCTATTATAATGATAGGGCTGCGCCTTGTTAGCGCGGTAATTTTAATTATTTGGTGATTTGTTTGTTTTGGTGGATGCTTTTTTATTTTGTGCTGGGCACGATAATGGGCAGCTTTATTTGCTGCTGTGCCGGGCGTTTGGTTAATGGGCGCAGTATTAGCGGCAGGTCAGCCTGCGATGCTTGCTGGCACAAACTGGCGGCGCGTGATTTGGTGCCGGTGTTCAGTTATTTGTTTTTGCGCGGGCGCTGCCGTTACTGCGGCGCAGCTATTGGCAGCACTTGCCTGTGGGCAGAACTTACCGGCGGCATAGCCTTTGCCTTGTGCGGATGGCAGACTGCACCGGGGCTGGAGGTTGTGCTGTTGTTTATGCTGACAGGCATTTTACTTTTAATAGCGCTTATTGACTGGCAGGTACAGATAATACCAGATGCTTTGATTTTTGTTGTTGCCGTAGGCGGCCTAATGTATGGCGGGCTGTATCTGCCGGGCGGCATTACGGATAGCCTGTTTGGTGGGCTTATAGCCTTTGGCATAATGCTTGCCATTTTTATGATTAGCCGCGGCGGCATGGGCGGCGGGGATGTTAAATTTAGCGCTGCAGTGGGTTTGTGGTTTGGCGTGGACGCAACGCTGATGTTTTTGCTGCTGGCGTTTATTACTGGCGGTATTTACAGCGCCGTACTTTTGGTTAGCGGCAGTAAAGCAGGCAAAGAGGCAATACCTTTCGGCCCATTTTTGTGCGCAGCAGCTTTTGTAACAGTGCTGTATGCGCCATACCTGTTAAGTTTTTACTGGAATTTATTTTAATTTTTAGGGAAGTTTGGGATGAATTACAAAAAATTATTAGCAATATTGATGCAGAAAAAATATAAACAGATTATCGCCATTGATATTAGCGGCAGTGTAAAAACAGCTGTTATTAAGTGCAGGGAAGGAAAGCCGGTAGTAACGGCATTATACCTTGATGAGCTGCCGCCGGAGCTTGCAGAAAGCGGCTTTAATACCACTACGGCCGGGTTTATTTGCGGTTTATTAAAAAAGTATGGGCTTAACAGCGGCGCGCTGGTGTTTACGGTTGGTGCTGCAAACAGCGCCCTGCTTACTTTACAGCTGCCCAAAATGAGTGAGGGCGAACTGTACGAAGCAGCACGTTGGGAACTGGCGCAGGAGCTTGGCAGTGAGCCGGATAGTTTTTACTACGCAACGGCGTATTTACAAAAGCCGCAGGAGGGCTTAAACAAAACTATCAGCGCCGTAATGCCGCAGCATATTGCTGATGTTTTTGCCGGTGCTGCCGAACAGGCAGGTTTAACGCTGTGCGGTGTTTATTTACGCCCGCAGGCAGTGCAGCAAACTTTTGTTAAGGGCTGCCGTAATTTTTTACTGCTTGATGTAAGTGACAGCAGTATTACTTTAAGTGCATTTATAAACGCTATGCCGGTTGCACAAAGGGAGTTTAACGGCGAACTTGATATAGAAACTTTGGCTGCGGAAATTGAAGCAGTGCAATTTGCAAATACCGATATTGAGTTTGAGCGGCTTATCATTAATGGCGAGGCAGATAAGAATTTGCAAGCAGCCTTGCAAGAGCAGTTAAACTTAACGGTAACTGTAAACGACATTGCGCACAGCATTGGCTTTGCAGAAGGTTTGGACGCTGCCTGCGTAAAGCAGCTGAACAAATTTGCCGCTGCTATTGGCGCTGCCTTGTGCTTTGCAAATGGCGAGGCTTTAAATTTAATGCCGCCTAAACAAAATACCTTGAGCCTGCCCAAATGGCAGGTTTACCGTGCGGCGGCAGTTGGTTTGGCAGTTTGCTGTTTGGCGCTTTGGGGCTTGCAGTTAGTGCAGCTTTACAAAATGCAAAGCGAGGTTAAAGCCGTGCAGCAGCAAATTGCCGCCATGGGCGAATGGCAGGAGCGTTATGACGAGGCAGCTCTGCAAAATGCACAAATAAACAAGCGTTTAAAGCTGGCGGAGCGCTTAAAAACTAACGAAATTAACTGGAATGCGGTGCTGGCAGATATTAGTGGAACTATGCCAAACGGCTGCTGGCTGGAAAAGGCAGAAGCAAGCAGCAAGGCAGGGCAAATAAAAATCAGCGGCAGCGCGGTGAATATGGATAAGGCCGTTGATTTTGCTGACCGCCTTGCTAAACACAAAAACAGCGCCCATACAGAGCTGACTGAATTAAAAACCGTACAGGCAGAGGGCAGAACGCTTGCTGCCTTTAGCGTGCTGTGGGAAAGAAGGTGAACCAATGCAGGAATTATATTTGCAGCTGCAAGGACTGAAACGCAGCGATAAATATTGTTTGCTGCTTATCTTTTCGCTGCTGTTTTGCTTTTTGGTAAAAATTTTTGCTATTGACGTTTTGCAGAACAAAATTGCGGCAACGGAAGCACTTTTAAGGCAAGAGGAGCAGCGTTTAACGGCTTACCAAAATTTTGCGGCTGCAAACAGTAATTACGGTGCCTTCCTTGCAGAGCAGCAAATTGCCAAACAAAAAGCGTATCAAATAATTCCGCAGCATGTTACGGCGGCAGAACTCATCCGTGAATACACGGCGCTTGCCGCTAAACATAACCTGCGCATCGAAAGCATTAAGCCGGTAACGGACGCTAAACAGGCTAAAACAAATTACGAGGCGCTGACGTTTAAAATATCTGCCCGCGGCAATTTTTATAAAACGGCGGCGTTTTTGGATGAATTGCAAAATGGCGAGCGCCTTGTTTCCGTCAGTAATGTTGTGCTTGAGCGCGCGGCAGAGGGAGCGAACGGCGAGGTGCTTTTAACGGCAGATTTAACCGCCTACGCCTTAAAATAAAGCAAAGTAATTGAACTGCTTGCTATGAGCCTGCTTTAAGTTGTATAATTATATAGTTAGAGGAATTTTTTGCATAAAGGATTGTGTGAAATGGAATATAAACAGCAGGTTTACGAGCTTTTAAACGATTTTAAGGCCGGCCGCATTGGCGATGCGGAGTTTTTAAAGAAGCTGCACAGCAGCGAATACACTGACCTTGGCTTTGCCATGATTGACCACGAGCGCAGTCTGCGGCAGGGCTTTGCTGAGGTGGTTTACTGTGAGGGCAAAACGGCGGAGCAGACAGCGGCGATAATGTCGCGCCTGGCGGAGGTGCACGATAATATTATCGGCACGCGTGCGAATGAAGAAAAATTTGCCGCCGTTAAAGCTGTTGTGCCGGACGCCGAATACTACAAGGACGCAGGCTTTATTAAAATTGAGCGCAAACCGCTGCCGAAGGATGAAAGCCGCTACATTGCCGTGGTAACAGCGGGCACCAGCGATTTGCCGGTATCGGAGGAGGCTGCGCTGACGGCAGAGATTATGGGCAACACCGTTAAGCGTGTGTATGACGTCGGTGTGGCTGGCATCCACCGCTTGTTCAGCAAAATTGACATTATCCGCGAGGCGAATGTTGTTATCGTCGTTGCGGGCATGGAAGGCGCGCTGGCAAGCGTTGTCGGCGGGCTGGTTGATAAACCGGTAATCGCCGTGCCTACAAGCGTTGGCTATGGCGCTAATTTTAAGGGCCTTTCTGCGCTTTTGGGCATGCTGAACAGCTGTTCTGCTGGCGTGGCGGTTGTAAATATTGATAACGGCTTCGGCGCAGGGCGCATGGCCAGCATTATTAACCACATGAGGTGAGAACATGAAAAAAGCACTTTACATAGAAGCATTTTCCGGCATCAGCGGCAATATGCTGCTGGGCGCGCTGCTTGATTTGGGCGCTGACGCGGATTATATCGCAGCTGAGCTGCAAAAAATGAATTTGGGCGAGTACGAACTGATGAACACCCGCGCCGATAAATGCGGCATTAACGCTGCGTATTTTAACGTGAAGGTGCCGGGCGTAGTGGAAGCGGCAGAGCTGGAGGAACACGGCCATTGCCATCACCACGAAGGTGAAGGGCACCACTGCCATCATCATCACGGTGAATTTGGTGAGCATGGGCACCACCATGAGCATGAACATGCGGAAGCTCATCACCATGGGCACTGCCACGAGCACGGCGAAGGGCATACGCATGAGCACGCCTGCTGCCATGCACACGATGGTGCAGAGGTGCATCATCATCACCACGAGCACAGGGGCTTTACTGAAATTAAAACTATCATCGAAAATTCAGATTTAAGCAGTAACATTAAGGCTAAGGCTGTGGAGGTATTCCGTATTTTGGGGCTGGCCGAGGCGAAAGTGCACGGCAAAACGCTGGAAGAAGTGCATTTCCATGAGGTGGGCGCTATCGACACCATTATTGATATTGTGGGCAGCTGCCTGGCGCTGGGAAATTTGGGCATTGAAGAAATTTATGTATCGGAAATTAAAACCGGTTACGGCTTTGTGCAGTGCGCGCATGGTTTAATGCCGGTGCCTGCTCCCGCCACGGCAGAGCTTTTAACGCACGGGCTGCTGCACGCCAAAGGCAGCGTTGAGCGCGAGCTTACAACGCCGACCGGCGCAGCGCTGATGGCGGCGCTGGCTAAGCCTTCTGCCGATATGCCGAAGGGCTTTATAGCTGAAAAAATCGGTTACGGCGCAGGCACGCACAACCTTGAAATACCCAACGTACTGCGTGTAACTTTGGGCACGATGAACGAGGCGCACTCCACCGGGCTGATTGTGGCGGAGTGTAACATCGACGATATGAGCGGCGAGGTTTGGCCCTATGTGCAGGAAAAATTAATGGTAGCCGGTGCGCTGGACGCGTGGATTACGCCTATTATTATGAAAAAGGGCCGTCCGGCACAGATGCTTTCTGTTTTAATGCAGCCACAGGCTTTGCCGGTGCTGGAACAGATTATTTTAACAGAAACCACTACTTTGGGCCTGCGCTATTACGAAGTTGCGCGCCACTGCTGTGAAAGAAATTTTATTAATGTAACTCTGCCGCAGGGCAATGTAAAAGTAAAATATTCCGAGGCGGGCGGCAAAATTTTAAACATTGCGCCGGAATTTGAAGATTGCCGCAAGCTGGCGCAAAGCGCGAACCTGCCGCTGAAAAAGGTAATGCAGCAGGCAATTATTGCAGCGGAGGCCGAACTTGAGCACTGATTTTGCTGCTTATATAGCAGGTTTGGTAAAAATTTTTAACGCTAACGGCATTGCCGCAGAAGAAAAGCCGCTGCAATACGGCAAACAGCTGGTGCTGACCAGCGGCGGTGCTAAGGCAACGCTTTCCGTTTACAACGGCAAAAAAGGCTTAAAATTGGTGTGGAGCGGCAAAAACGCTGCCTTTACAGATAAGTGCAAAGCACTGATAGCGGAAGAAGCCGCAGATGGCGCAGACTACTGCCTTTTGAAAAATTTGCCGGAGTTTAAGGGCGTGTGGGCAGGCAGCGACGAATCCGGTAAGGGCGATTTTTTTGGCCCGCTGGTTGTTGCCGCTGTTATCTGCGACGAAAAAAGCGCGGCGCAGCTTTTCAGCCTTGGTGTAAAGGATTGCAAGGTTGTAAGCGATAAGGACGTTTTAAAGCTGCGCGAGGCGATTGAGCAGACTGCCGTGAGCAGCGCGGTGCTGGCACTAACACCCAAAATGTATAATTACCGTTATGCGCAAATTAAAGCCGCCGGGCAGAACCTTAACCATTTGTTAAGCAGCGGGCATGCGGCGGCGCTGTGCGCAGCGCTGGCAAAATACCCGGCGTGCAACTACGCGCTGGTAGACCGTTTTGCCGTGCATAATAACATCCGCGGCATGGTCAATGCCAAATTCCCGCACGTCAATGTGGTGCAAATGCCTAAGGCGGAAGCCGATATTGCCGTTGCGGCAGCATCCGTACTGGCGCGCGCCGAATTTTTGCGCATTATGGCGGATTTGGAAGCGCAGGCAGGTATGCATCTGCCCAAGGGCGGCGGCAATGCAGCGACGGATTGCGCCAAACTGCTGGCAAACAAACTGGGCAAAGAGGCGCTGGGCAATTTTGTAAAACTGCATTTTGCCAACTATAAACGTATTTAACGGAGCAACCATGAAACAACTGATAATTAACGCCGATGATTTCGGCCTGCACCCACTGATTAATAAAGGAATTATTGAAGGGCACCGCCGCGGGATGATTACCAGCACCTCGCTGATGCCGAGCGCACCCGCTTTTGCGGAAGCAGTGCAGCTGGCGAAGGAAACACCTTCGCTTGGCGTTGGCATTCATCTGACTTTGGTAGGCGGCGTTAAACCCGTCTGCCGTAGCGGTATAAATTCTTTATTAAATTCCGAGGGAGTTTTTACAGAAGATTATACAGTTTTTATAAAAAAATGGTATACTGATAGTATAAAGAAGGCTGAGGTTGAAAAAGAGCTGCGGGCGCAAATTGAAAAGGTGCTGGCAGCCGGCATTGTGCCGACACATATCGACAGCCATCAGCACATGCACGTTTTGCCGGGCATTGCCGGGCTGGTAATCCGCCTGTGCGGCGAATACGGCATTAGCAAAATAAGGATGCCGGGCGAGGGCATGCTGTGGAGCGGCGGCTTTAAGGCAGGGCTTGGCAGAAAAATCGGCCGCGACGGCCTGAGCTTTTGCACCATGCTGGCCAAAGCCAAGGCTAAAAGGGCAGGGCTTATTTACCCGCAGCACTTTTTTGGCATGCTGGCAGGCGGCAATTTAAACGCAGCATTGGTTGCCAACATTTTGCAAAACCTGCCCGAAGGCACAAGCGAAATTATGACGCACCCCGGCAGCAATAATATTTTGCTTGCACAAAAGTTTAAATGGGGTTATCATTGGCATGATGAGCTTAATGCGTTTTTAGACGCAGCCAACAAAAAAACAGTACAAGAGCACGAAATAAAATTGATTAATTTTGGCGGGCTTTAATTATGAACAAAAAATTATTGCGCAGGCTGCTGCTGGTTTTTGTAATTATTGTCCTCATTTCAGCGGCGGTTATTTACTTTACATTTGATATACGGGCGCTTCAGTATTTAACCATGTTTAAACCCTGGAGCATTGCGGCTGCCTTTGGCATTTTGGCTGTGGGGCTTATTTTTGACGGCCTGAGGCTGATGACTCTGGCGCGCGTAACCGATGAACGCCTGAGCGTTAAAGAGGTTATCAATGTAGTTTTAAGCAATTACTTTCTGGCGGTGCTTACGCCGGGTGCCAGCGGCGGCGCCATAGCGCAGATTATGTTTATGAAACGCGCTAATGTGCCGGTTGCCAAGGCGACGGTAATTGTTTTTGTGCGTACAATTATGTCGATAACCTTTTTAATTTTGCTGGTGCCGTTTGTTTTGTATAACGACGCCTTTTTGAGCGAATGGATGCCGCCTGCGGTTATCGCCGCCGTATCGGTAATATTTATTTCCATACCGGTGGCGGTGGTGCTGTTAATGCGCACGCGTTACCCGGAATTCTGGCTGGTAGCGCTTACCGGCAAACTTTCGCACGATTACCGGCGCAAATGCTTTAACAGCTATTACGAATTTAAAAAGGCTTCGTTTATTATCGGCAAGCACCCGGTAAAGGTTCTGCGCGCCTTTATCGAATCGGGCCTGAGCCTTTTGGGCATTTACGCCACGGTGCCGATGTTCTTTTTAGGCATGAACATCCAGTTTGACTGGTTACAGGTGATGGGGCGCATGGTGCTGTTAAACCTTGTGCTGTACTTTTCACCGACGCCGGGCGGCAGCGGCATTGCCGAAGCAGGCTTTTTAGTGCTGTTTACCGCTATGCTGCCGGAAGGCATGGTTGGCATTATGGCGGTTTTGTGGCGCTTTACGGCGGAATATTTTCCGTTCCTTTTGGGCGCGTTTGTTTCCATCCGCGCGTTCGGCTCTAACATTATGTCCGCAAATAATTTGAAGGAGAGATAGAGAATGAAGCTTCTTGTTACCGGCGGCGCCGGATTTATCGGCTCGCACCTTCTGGCTTATCTTAGCGAGCAGGGCGGGTATGAAACGGTAGTGTTTGATAATCTTTCCACCGGTTCAGAAAAGAACGTCCCGCAGGGCATTAAGCTGTGCGTGGGCGATATTTGTGATTTACAGGCGGTTGAACAACTGTTTGCCGCCGAAAAATTTGACGCTGTTATTCACTTTGCGGCGCAGACTATGGTACCGTATTCCTTGCAACACCCGCAGGAGGATTGCAACACCAACCTCATCGGGCTGCTTAATATTTTGGAATGCTGCCGCAAATACGGCGTAAAAACGATTGTATTTTCCTCCAGCGCGGCTGTGTACGGTGATAACCCCAACATCCCGCTGACGGAGGATTTGCCGCTTGTGCCAACCTCGTGCTACGGCATTACCAAAATGACTAGCGAGCACTACCTGCGCATTTACAACGAGCTGTACGGCTTAAACAGCATTGTGCTGCGCTTTGCCAACGTATACGGCGAGCGCCAGGGCGAAGGCGGGGAAGGCGGCGTTATCAGCATTTTCTGCAAGCTGCTGGTGCAGGATAAGCCGCTGACGGTATTTGGCAACGGCGAGCAGACGCGTGATTTTGTGTACGCGGGCGATATTGCTAAGGCTGCCGCTAAAGCGCTTGACTTGCAGGGCTTTAACATTATTAATATTTCTACCGGCAGGGAAACATCTCTGAACGAGCTTTTAGGCGCGTTTAAAAAGGCTTACGGGCATGATTTAGCTGTTAACTATGCGCCGGAACGCGAAGGCGATATTTTCCGCTCGGTATTAAGCAACGAGCGCCTCAAGGCGCTGCTTGGCTTTGTGCCGCAGATGGACATTGAAAAGGGCATACCCCAAACCTATAAGGATTATTTACTCCGCCGGAAGGAAGGTAATTGATGAAAAATTTGAATCTCCAAAGCCTGATTATTATTGCAGTTTTAGCGCTGGTAACCATTTTATGGGGCATTGGCTCCGTACCGCTGTTCGACCCGGACGAGCCGGTATATGCCGAAACGGCGCGCGAGATGATTAAATACAGCGATTATTTATCGCCCCGCATTTTTGATAACTACTGGTACGACAAGCCGCCGATGTATTACTGGCTGGTTGCCGCCTCCATCGGCCTTTTTGGCGACGGCGAGGCAGCGGCGCGCTTCCCGGCTGCGTTAATGGCAGTCGGTACTGCGGTAATGCTGTATTTTTCCGTCAGCAATATTTTCAGCGAACGGGCAGGCTTTTGGGCTTCAATCGTTTTAACCACCTGCGTGGAGTTTTTCTATCTCGGCAAGGCCGCCGTTACCGATACCACGCTGCTGTTTTTTATGACGGCGGCGCTTTTGTGCTACATGCATAAGTGGTATTGGGTAATGTACATTGCCATGGCGCTGGCAACCGTAACCAAAGGGCCTATCGGCATTGTGTTCCCGGGCGCTATTATCTTTTTGCATTTGCTGTTTACCGGCAATCTGCGCGAGATTTTAAAAATGCACGTTATCCGCGGGCTGGCGCTGTATTTTGCCATTGCCGCGCCGTGGTACTACTTAATGTATCAGGTACACGGCATGGAATTTATTAATACCTTTTTAGGCTTCCATAACCTTACACGCTTTACCACGCCGGAACATCCCGACCGCGTGCTGTGGTGGTATTACCTGCCGGTAATCATCCTTGGCATGTTCCCTTGGACGGGCATTTTGCTGCAATCCATCCGTGCGTCCATTTCGGAAGCCAGCAGCGACGAGCTGGTAAAAATGTCGTTCTTTAATATCTGGTGGCTGTTTGTGCTGCTGTTCTTCAGCGTTTCGCAGACTAAACTGGTATCGTACATTCTGCCCATGTTTCCGGCGCTGGCCATCATCGTCGGCTGGAACATTGCACGTTTAGAGAGCCAGCGCGGCGAATCGCTGACGAGCTGGGTTATTGGCACGGTTGTAATGTTTGGCCTTTTGGGCGCGGGCTGGTTTATCGGCGGTCAGCAACTGCCGGAAGCAGCGCTGGAGGCCAGCGTACTTAGCGGCATTACCATTGTTATCGGGCTTGTAATACTGTGGTTTTTGTGGCGCGAGCGCGATGTAATTTTTGCAGGCTACCTGCACGCAGCTATGGGCTTTTTAACCATGCTGGTGGCATTTTCGTTCATCCTGCCGCCCGTGGCGGACCGCTTTAGCGTTAAAACCATGGCGGCTGAATATATGGCAGGCTGCGACACCACTAAAACCGTTTACGTCGATAAGTTTTTGCGCCCCGGCTTTATGTATTACACCGGCATAGCGGGCGAGGAGATGCTGCCTAAAACCGACGCTTTAAAGAACGCCATTACCGATGCAGCGCCCAAATACATTGTAGTGCGCCGTTTGGAATATAAACGCCTTGAAAACCCGGAAGCAATCCAAAACGTAAGGATTGTAAAAGAAAAAGACGGCATAATGATTTTGGAAAAATATTGACAGGGCTGCAAAATCTTTATTTTAAGGAGTTTTTGTGTTATCATTAAATGATAAAGTTTAAAAATTTGTAAGGAGATTTTTGTGAAGATAAAGGGAGTTTTGTTTGACCTTGACGGCACGTTGGTAAACACCACGCCGCTGATTTTGGAATCGTTCCGCCACACGTTTAAGAAGTTTGGCCTGCCGGTGCCGGCTGACAGCGAGCTGGTTGCAGGTTTTGGGCTGCCGATGCGCACCGCCGTTACTGCTTACATGCCGGAGGAAATGGCGGACGAGTTCTGCGATGCCTACCGTGCGTATCAGCGCACGCGGCACGATGAACTGATAGAAGGCATCGACGGCGTTGCAGAAACTTTAGCAGCGTTAAAGCAGCGCGGCATTAAAATGGCCGTTGTTACTTCTAAAAAGCGACCGGCGGCAATACGCGACCTTGGTTGCTATGATTTAGTAAAATACTTCGATACTATCATCGCCTGCGACGATTGCGCCGAAAACAAACCTTTGCCCGGCCCAAGCCTGATGGCACTAAAGCAGCTTAGCTTAAGCGGGGCAGAGTGCCTTGCAGTCGGCGACAGCCCCTTTGATTTGCAAAGTGCCCGCGGCGCAGGCTGTCAGACTGCCGCCGTGCGTTATACCAGCTTTGACTGGGATTACATTTTAACCGAGGGCAAACCCGATTACGTTTTGAACAAAATGACTGATTTACTGACTTTGATAGATACTTTAAATAAACAGGAGGATTAACATGCGCAAAATAGCAATTATCGGCGGCACCGGCGTTTACAGCCCGGAAGCGCTGGCAGGCTTTGAAGAAAAGGTTATTACCACGCCTTACGGCGATGCATTGTGCAAGCTTGGCACTTTGCACGGCAACCAGGTAGTGTTTATTACTCGCCACGGCGTGGGGCACAGCGTACCGCCGCACAAGGTTAACTACCGCGCCAACATTTGGGCGCTGAAAAGCCTCGGCACAGAAGAAATTTTTGCCACCACGGCAGTAGGCTCTTTAAACAGGGAGATGAAGGCTGGGCATTTTGTTGTGTGCGACCAGGCGATTGATTTTACCAAAAGCCGTGTAAACACTTTTTACGATACGCCGGAGCGCGGCGTGGCACATGTGGATTTTACTAACCCTTATTGCTCGCGCCTGCGCGCGAAGGTTATTAAATGCCTTGAAAAAACGGCTATTCCGTTCCACAAAACGGGATGCTATGTTTGCACCGAGGGCCCGCGTTTTGAAACCGCGGCTGAAATTAAAATGTTTGCCATGCTGGGCGGCGACCTTGTGGGCATGACCAACCTGCCGGAATCCGTACTGGCGCGCGAGGCAGAAATGTGCTACACCAACTGCAGCATTGTAACCAACATGGCGGCAGGCATTTCGCCGACGCCGCTGAGCCACAGCGAGGTTGTGGAAGCTATGGCGCAGAGCGGCAAAAACATGGCGCAGCTGATTGAAGCCTTTATTGCCGATAACAGTGAGGACACTGAAACCTGCAACTGCGCGCACTGCATGGCAGAATTTGGCGGCTTTAAGCTGTAAGGCGCGACTATGGTTAAAACAATGGAGTGGCAGCATGACGCGCTGGAGATTTTGGACCAGACGAAGCTGCCCGTAGAAATTAGCTTTATAAAATGTACAACTTACCTGCGCGTTGCCGAAGCCATTAAACGGCTGGAGGTACGCGGTGCGCCCGCCATTGGCGCTGCGGCAGGCTTTGCCATGGTGCTGGGCTGGCAGCAGCTAATGCGCGAGGGCAAAGCAGAGTTACAAAATTTTGCCGCTATCCGCGATGAGCTTATTGCGGCACGCCCGACGGCTGTAAACCTTGCGTGGGCAGCTAACAAGTTGTACGCCAAAGCAGAAGCTATGGCTGAGCAAAGTGCTGAAGAAATTGCCGCTGCACTGGAAGCGCTGGCGCAAAAAATTTACGCCGACGATATCGCCTGCAACAAAAAAATGGGCGAATACGGCGCAGCGCTTTTGCCGCCGCACACCCGCATCCTTACGCATTGCAACGCTGGTGCGCTGGCAACCTGCGGCTGGGGCACTGCCCTTGGTGTTATCCGTGCGGCGCACGCACAGGGCAAAATTGACATGGTTTATGCCGATGAAACCCGTCCGCTTTTGCAGGGCGCGCGCCTGACGGTGTGGGAGCTGATGCAGGACAATATCCCGGTAACGGTTATTACCGATAACATGGCGGCGTGGACGATGAAACAAAAGGGCATTAACGCCGTCGTTACGGGCGCCGACCGCATTGCCTTAAACGGCGATACCGCCAACAAAATAGGCACTTACGGCGTGGCGCTGGCTGCTAAGCACCACGGCATACCGTTTTACATTGCTGCTCCCGTCAGCACGTTTGATTTTAATATCGCCACCGGGGCGGAAATACCCATTGAAGAACGCAGCGCGGACGAGGTTAGGCGTTTGCAGGGCGTTGTTACTGCGCCGCAGGACGCGCCTGCCTACAACCCGGCGTTTGACGTTACGCCCGCGGAGCTTATTACAGGCATCATCACCGAATACGGCGTTATTAAGCCGCCTTATTTGGAAAACATAAAAAAATTGCAGCTTAAAACCAAGGAGGAAAATTTTAATGGATAGTATGATTAAAGACATTGCCCTTGCGCCTTCCGGCCACCAGAAAATAGCCTGGGTAAAAGAGCACATGCCGTTGCTGAATATTTTGAACGAGCGTTACGGCGGTAAAAAAATATTCGACGGCTTGAACATGGTTGTAACCATTCACCTTGAAGCAAAAACCGCCTACCTGGCGCAGACGCTGAAAAACTGCGGCGCTAACGTGGTAGTTACCGGCAGCAACCCGCTTTCCACGCAGGACGACGTTGCCGCAGCGCTGGCAGACAGCGGAGTTACCGTTTTTGCCACCCATGCCTGTACGCAGGAGGAATACGATTTATATTTAAGCAAAGCGCTTGATACCAAACCGGCGCTGATTATCGACGACGGCGGCGACCTTGTTAATATGCTGCACAGCACCCGCCGCGAGCTGATTCCGAACCTTATCGGCGGCAGCGAGGAAACCACCACCGGCGTACACCGCTTAAAAGCACTGAACGAGCAGGGAAAGCTGGCTTTCCCGATGATTGCCGTTAATGACGCATACTGCAAATATTTGTTTGATAACAGATACGGCACCGGCCAGAGCAGCTGGGACGGTATTATGCGCACCACCAACCTTGTTGTGGCAGGCAAAACCGTTGTTGTTGCCGGTTACGGCTGGTGCGGCAAGGGCGTTGCCATGCGTGCCAAAGGTTTGGGCGCTAATGTTATCGTTACGGAAATTGACCCGATTAAAGGCATTGAGGCTGTATTCGACGGCTTCCGCGTAATGCCGATGGCCGAAGCTGCCAAATACGGCGACTTCTTTGTAACCGTTACCGGCTGCAAGGATGTAATTACGAAAGAACACTTCCCGCTGATGAAGGACGGCGCTGTTTTGAGCAACGCAGGCCATTTTGACGTAGAAATTAATGTAAAAGACCTTGAAGCAATGACGGTTGAAGCGCCTTACGAAGTGCGCAAAAACATTACTACTTACACCATGCCTAACGGCCACAAGCTGAACCTGCTGGGCGAAGGCCGCCTGGTAAACCTGGCCTGCGGTGACGGGCATCCGGCGGAAGTAATGGACCTTTCGTTCGCCATGCAGTTCCTTGCCATGAAGTATTTGCTTGAGCATAAGGGCGAGCTTAAAAACAACCTTTATGTGCTGCCGGAAGAACTGAACACTGAAATTGCCGCTTTAAAACTGGAAGCTATGGGCTACGGCATCGACACCTTAACGCCGGAACAATACGCTTACCTGCACGCTGAATGATATGAACAATATAGCAATTAACAAAGCGCGTGTGGAAATTATTAACGCCGCGCATAAAATGGCGGGGCAGAACATGCTGCCCGGCTCGTGGGGCAACATCAGTATTAAGGTTGACGACGATACCTTTGCCGTAACACCCTCTGGCCACAGCTACGATAATTTAATGCCGCAGGATATTACCATTGTAGACGCGGCAGGCACAACGCTGGACGGCAGCCTGATACCGAGCAGCGAGCTGCCGCTGCATTTAGCAATCTACAAGGCGCTGCCGGATGCCGAAGCCGTTGTGCACACGCACAGCATTTATGCCAGTGCCTGCGCTGCGGCGCGGCGCGATATTCCGCCTTTGGTGGAGGATTTGGTGCAGATTATGGGCGGTGCAGTGCATTGCGCCAAATACGCCCTGCCCGGCACCAAAGAGCTGGCCGCCAACGTAATTGCCGCCATGAACGGTAAACGCGCGGCGCTTTTAGCCAACCACGGCGTTGCCTGCTGGGGCACCACGCTTGACGAAGCCATGATGGTGGCAGGCATTGTGGAAAAATCTGCCCAGTTGTACTGCATTACGCAGAGCATAGGCGGTGCGGTGCTGCTGCCGCAAAGCGACATCGACGTTATGCACGGCTTTTACGAAGCCCATTACCGCAAACGTCAGTTAGGAGAAGAATAATGGCAAAATTACTGATAAAAAATGCTGAAATCATCAGCGCCGCCGATAACGATAAATACTACATCGGCATTACGGACGGCGTTATTGACGTCATCAGCAAAAATCTGCCGGAAGGCTATGAAGCTGCCGAAGCGGTTGACGCCGACGGCAAAATTGCCGTGCCGGGCATGGTAAACACCCACACGCACGCCGCTATGACGCTGCTGCGCAGCTATGCGGACGACATGGTGCTGATGGACTGGCTGCAAAACAAAATCTGGCCTGCTGAGGACGGCTTAACCGACGACGATATTTACTGGGGCACCATGCTTTCCATTGCGGAGATGCTAAAAAGCGGCACCACCTGCTTTGCCGATATGTACTTTGCCATGGACCGCGTGGCGGACGCTGTGGCGGAAACCGGCATCCGTGCTGCTTTAAGCCGCGGGCTGACAGGCTTCAGCGACGAAAACTTTGCCAAGCTGGAAGAAAACGCACAGCTGTTTAAAGACCGCCACAACAGCGAGAACGGCCGTATCCGCGTAATGCTTGGGCCTCACGCGCCTTACACCTGCTCGGTTGATTATTTGAAAAAAGTAATTGCCAAAGCGCAGGAGCTGGGCAGCGAAATACACATGCACCTTGCGGAAACCCGCGGCGAAGTGGACGACTGCCTGAAAGAGCACGGCATGAGCCCGATTAAACTGATGGACAGCCTGGGCATGTTTGAATGCGGCACGCTGGCAGCGCACTGCGTACACGTTGACGAAGCCGATATGCAAATTATGGCTACCCAAAACGTGCGCGTGGCGCATAACCCGCAAAGCAACCTTAAACTTGCCAGCGGCATTGCACCCGTGCCTGCTATGTTGGCGCACGGCATAACTGTCGGCCTGGGCACGGACGGCACCAGCAGCAACAACAACCTTGATATGCTGGAGGAATGCCGCCTTGCCGCCATGCTGCATAAAAATATGACGGGCGACCCGGAAATTCTGCCTGCGGCACAGGCACTGGCGCTTGCCACCAGCGAAGGCGCAAAAGCGCTGGGCTTTGCTAACCTTGGCAAAATTGAACCCGGGCAAAAGGCCGATATTGTGCTTTACGATATGGATAAACCGTACTGGCACCCGCGCCACGACAGAACGTCCCTGTTTGTGTATGCTGCCAATGCCGGCGACGCCGATACCGTTATTATCGACGGCAAACTGCTGATGCAGGGCGGCAAACTGCTTTACATGGATTTGGAGAAGATTTATGCCGAAGCAGATGCGCGCGCACGCCGTTTAACCAATAAATAATATTTTGTTTTAGGAGGGAAACACGAGTGGCTAAAATTTTATTCAAAAGCAATTTAGCACCTTCTGTGTATGAATTTTTAGTAGACACGCCCCTGATTGCGCATAAATGCCAGCCGGGGCAGTTTGTAATGATTAGAACCGACGAGGACAGCGAACGTATTCCGCTGACGATTGCCGATTTTGACCGCGAAAAAGGCACCATTACCTTAATTGTGCAGGCAGTTGGCAACACTACCAAACACCTTTGCGAAACCTTTGAAGAAGGCGACGATATTCTCGACGTTGTCGGCCCGCTCGGCCATCCTTCTGAGATGGGCAAGTTCGGCACTGTTGTCTGCGTAGGCGGCGGCATCGGCGTTGCTCCGGTATACCCGATTGCCCGTGCTTACCATGAGCTTGGCAACAAAGTAATCTCCATCGTGGGCGCGCGCAATAAGGATTTAATCATCTGGCGCGACAAAATGGAAGCCATCAGCGACGAGCTGATTATTACCACCGACGACGGCAGCGAAGGGCACAAGGGCTTTGTAACCGACCCGCTGCGCGAAATGCTGGAAAAAGGCGAAAAGGTTGATTTAGTGCTGGCCATTGGCCCCGTTATAATGATGAAAAACGTAGCTGCCACCACCAAACCCTTCGGCACCAAAACCACGGTAAGCCTTAACACCATTATGGTAGACGGCACCGGCATGTGCGGCGGCTGCCGCGTAACCGTAGGCAACGAAACCAAATTCGCCTGCGTGGACGGTCCTGAGTTTGATGGGCATCTGGTTGATTTTGCCAACCTTATGCAGCGCCAGCTGATGTATAAAGACCAGGAATCCATTGAATATAGCTGCGGAGGTCATTGCAAATGCGTGGAGGAATGAGAAACCCGATGCCGGAACAGCCGGCAGACGTTAGAAATAAAAACTTTAAAGAAGTTGCCCTCGGCTATGATATGAAAACCGCCGTGGACGAAGCAGAGCGCTGCTTAAACTGCCCGCGCCCGCTGTGCGTTACCGGCTGCCCGGTTAACGTGGAAATTCCGGCGTTCATCCATGCCGTTAAAGAAGGCAACATGGAAGAAGCCATTAAAATTTTAAAACGCAAAAACAGCCTGCCCGCAGTTTGCGGCCGTGTTTGCCCGCAGGAAAACCAGTGCGAAAGCAAATGCGTGCTGGGCATTAAGGGGCAGAGCGTAGCTATCGGCCGTTTAGAGCGCTTTGTAGCGGATTACGCGCGCGAACACGGCATGGACAACGTAGATAACGAAAAAGCAGCGCCTAACGGCAAAAAGGTTGCCATTGTAGGCAGCGGCCCTTCCGGCCTTACCGCCGCAGGCGACCTTGCCAAAATGGGCTACGACGTTACTATTTTTGAAGCGCTGCACGCACCCGGCGGCGTATTGATGTACGGCATTCCGGAATTCCGCCTGCCTAAAGAAATTGTGCAGCACGAAATTGACGCGCTGAAAAAGCTGGGCGTAAAAGTAATGGTGGACGCCGTTATCGGCCGCCTGTTTACCGTGCAGGAACTGTTTGAGGAAGAAGGCTTCGACGCTATTTATGTAGGCACCGGCGCAGGCCTGCCGCATTTTATGAACATCGAAGGCGAAAACCTTAACGGCGTATATTCTGCCAACGAATTTTTAACCCGCGTCAACTTAATGCGCGCTTACCAGTTCCCGAAAGTTGCAACCCCTGTTTATGTAGGCAAAAAGGTTGCCGTAGTCGGCGCTGGCAATGTTGCCATGGACGCAGCACGCACCGCCAAACGCCTTGGAGCAGATGAAGTTTACATTGTTTACCGCCGCAGCGAAGAGGAAATGCCGGCGCGTAAGGAAGAAATCGGCCACGCGCGCGAGGAAGGCATTGAGCTGCGCCTTTTGAACAACCCGGTGCGCATTTTGGGCAATGACAAAGGCTGGGTAACCGGCATGGAATGCATTAAAATGGAACTGGGTGAACCAGACGCCAGCGGCCGCCGCAGCCCGGTAGCCATTAAAGGCAGCGAATACGTGCTTGACGTGGACATGGTTGTTATGGCAATAGGGCAGGGGCCGAACCCGCTGTTAAAACAAACCACGCACGACCTTGAAACCAACAAGCGCGGCAACATTGTAGCCGATGAAAACGGCGCAACCTCTATCCCCGGCGTATTTGCGGGCGGCGATATTGTAACCGGCGCTGCCACCGTAATTTCCGCTATGGGCGCAGGCAAAAAAGCCGCTCACGCTATCGACGAATACCTTAAAAATAAATAATTTGCTGTAAAACTTTGCAGTTTACCTGTATAATATATGGGTAAACTGCTTTTTTATGCGGATTTTTAAATTTATAACGAGGTAAAAATGATAGAGTTTGTAACTTTGGCTGTATTTTGCGCGCTGCTTTTATGGTGCGTGCTGTTTGGCTTTTCGATTTTGTACGCGCTGGCAGCGGGGCTGGTGTTGTTTTGGCTGTACGGCAGGTATAAGGGCTTTGCGTGGACAGAGCTGTTTAATCTATCATTAAACGGCGTTAAAACCGTTAAAAATATACTGATAACCTTTGTGCTTATTGGCATGCTGACGGCGCTGTGGCGCGAGGCGGGCACAATACCCGTAATTGTGTGCTACGCTGCGCAGCTGATTAACCCTTCGCTGTTTTTAGTAATGGCGTTTTTGCTGAACTGCTTTATTTCCGTGCTGACGGGCACTGCCTTTGGCACGGCTGCCACCATGGGCGTAATTTGCGCGGCGATTGGATCTACCATGCAGGTTAACCCGCTTTTAACAGGCGGGGCAGTGCTCAGCGGCGTATTCTTCGGCGACCGCTGCTCGCCGGTATCTACCAGCGCACTACTGGTGGCAGAGGTTACGCATACCAATATTTTTGCCAACATCAAAAACATGATGCGCTCTATGTGGGTGCCGTTTTTGGCAAGCTGCGCCTTGTACGCAGCTGCGGGTTTTGTTTTTAGCGGCACGGGCAAGGTGCTTAATTTACAGCAGCTTTTTGGACGCGGCTTTAATTTAAGCCTTGTTGCACTTTTGCCCGCTATTGCCATTTTTATTATGGCTGCGCTGCGTATTGATGTTAAAATTGCCATGCTGGTAAGCATTTTAACCGCGCTGCCGGTGTGCGTTTTTGTGCAGCACACGCCACTGGCCAGCTTCCCCAAACTTTTGTGGGCAGGCTACACTGCCAGTGACGCGCAGCTTGCGGCCATGCTGAATGGGGGAGGCATTACTTCCATGCTGAACGTATCGGCAATTATCTTTCTTTCCGCAACCTATACGGGCATCTTTCAAAAAACGGGGCTGTTAAACCGCGCCAAACTTGCCATCAATCTGCTGGCGCAGAAAACAACGGCGTTTGCGGCCATCCTTTGCACGGCGGTTATCTCGGCAGTTATTGCCTGCAACCAGGTGCTGGCCATTATGCTTACGCACCAGCTTTGCCATCAGCTTGAGCCTGATAAAAACAAAATGGCGCTTAATTTGGAGGATACCGCCGTTGTTGTTGCCGCGCTGGTACCGTGGTCGATTGCAGCAGCCGTACCGCTGGCTTCTATCGGCGCGCCGCCGGGCAGCATTGCCTTTGCCTGCTTTTTATATTTGCTGCCGCTGTGGCGCTTATTTACGGAAGGCTATGCCAAGCATCGCCGCTGACGGCGGAGTTTGAAAAAATTTAACAAATAACGGCGGACATTTTGTACTATTGTACACACATAACAGAATGACTTTTAGCCATATTTGGTGTATAATAATAGGGAATAGTATAAAATATTTAACGAGGTGAAGTATATGCGTTTTAAATTAAGAATGGGCGTTTCCGGACGCCATTGCCATTTAAAAAGAGAAGACATGGATATTTTGTTTGGCCCCGGCAGCGAGCTGCACCCGCTGAAACCGATTGTTCAGCCGGGCCAGTATACCAGCGAGGAATGTGTATACCTTGAAACCGATAAAGGCAAAATGCGCCTGCGCGTTATCGGGCCGCTGCGCCCCTATACCCAGGTTGAGCTTGCCAAAACGGACGCACGCCAGCTTGGCATCGACCCGCCGATTTGCTTCTCCGGCTATCTGGAAGGCTCGATGGGCGGCAGGCTTGTTGGCCCTAAGGGCGAGGTTGTTTTAAAAGAGGGCGTTATGCTGGTTCAGCGCCACATTCACCTGTGCCCCGAAACCGCTGCCAAATACCATTTGAAAAACCACGACATTGTCGCCATGGAAACCACCGGCGCGCGTGCCCTGCGTTTTGAGCACGTTTATGTGCGTACCGGTCCGGACCACGCCGATGAAATTCATATCGACACCGACGAGGGCAATGCTTGCGGCATGGAAAACGGCGCGCTGGTTGATATTGTAACAAGATATTAATGAGGCATGAAGATGCGTAAAATACTGTTTATGGCGTTGCTGCTGGTTCAGCTGGCTGCAACGTCGTTTGCATATACCAATAAAACAGACGGCTTTAAAACGCCCGAGCCTTCTTCCGACAGCTATATTGAGGCTGTGGGCAGGCATTTTTACGGCTTTAACGATGAAAACACCGGCGCTTACGCGGAAGCGATTTTGCCGGAGCAGGCGGATAAGTTTTTGGGCGCTGCCTTCAGCACTGAGGCTTTTAACAAAAAATATAACGATATTTTGCTTTTGCAGCGCAACGGCATCAGCACGGAGCGAATTAACAAACAGCTTGCCGGGCCGTTTGTATCGCCCATAATTGCCTTTACCGATGCAGAAGAGCCGGATTACAGCGTCAGCGCGCAGAAGTTTGGCAAAAACAAATACATCGCCGTCAGCGTTAATTTAGAGGAAGGCACAAAACCGTTAACCCTGTATTACACCTCTGCCAACGACAGGCTGTATTTGCTGCTGGCGGATGCTACCTTTGTTAATGAAGCGCGCCCGCAGAACGTGCCGGAAGAAAGCATCGGCATTATCGGCGGGGCAGACGGACCGACGGAAATTTACGTCAGCGGTGAACAGCCGCAAAAAAACGCCGCTAAGTTTTTAAAGGGTTTTAAAGCCATCCCGCCTAAGGCGGAGGAAGCTGCTTTTGCCATTACCGATAAAACCGCAGGCTACGGCATTACGCTGCCGGAGGACTGGGTTTATTTGCAGCTACACGACGATTACAACAGCGACCAGGTAACCGTTAGCTTTGCCATGCCGCAGAACGCGTGGGAGAAAATTGCCGAAGCAGGCTTTGGCGGCGGCGTTAACGATTTGCACACTGCCGTTAACGTGGCAACCTCGCAGACGGCGGCTAACGCTGTGGCAGAAAATGAGGATAAGCTGCTGGAATTCTTCCGCCACGGCATTATGCTGTGCAGCGTAAAATTTGCCGATGAGGACGAGCTGGCAGACCTTTATGCTAAACCGGAGCAGAACACCGCTGATATTAAACAGGGGCTGGAGAGCTTAAAAGACTATTTTGCCAATAAAAATGTAGAGATTACAAACTACGAATATGATGCCCTGGTAAAAGACGGGCAGGGGAGCCTTTATCTGCGCACGGAGCTGAGCCCGGTGAACGCCGCCTTTACCTACAAAATTTTTGCAGAGGCCAAAACGCTGGGCAATAGGGGCTGGCTGGCCATTGCCTTTGACCGCACTGAGGACGGCGCTACGCCTGCCTTTAACCTTTGGAATGATAAGCTGAAACTTAAAAAATAGGCTTTGTTTTTTAAAAAGAGGGTGCAAATGATGAAAAAATTATATGCAAGCGCATTGCTGACGGGGCTTTTGTGCAGCTGTACTTTAACTGCGGGCGCGTTTACATACGTCAGCAGGGATACAGGCTTTGCGCTAAACGTCCCCGACCAGAACATTATGCTTGTGGGCGAAAATATGTTTGCCGCCGAAAACCGCGTTTTTGATATGGATTCTGAGGCTGTTAAAACCAACGGCATGCACATAGCCACCAGCCTTACGGCGGAGCAGCTTAAAAAGAACTTCGGTATTGATTTTACTTCCGAAAAGTTCAATGCTGACTTAGCAAATATCAAAAAAGCGTTGAAAACAACCAAAAATCCCTTGCAGGGCGAAGATTTGGACTATCTGGCAAAGATTGCTTCCGGCGTGTATGTTAACTTCAGCGGCGACGCTGAGGAGTTTGACAGCCTTGTTAATTTAAACAAAGAGCTTGCCGGTTTAAGCCATTTCGACAAGGTTAAGGTTGAAAAAATTAACCACATGGATGCACTGATGATTGAGGCGAGCATTGATAATATTGGCTACGAAATGAAGCTGCCCTTTACCAAAACCAAAGCGCTGGAAGAGGCATCCGCCAAACAGGACGATTTAAAGGAGCAGGGCATTGAGGTAAGCTTTAGCGACGACGGCTATATGGTTACCAAAATGCAGAACCTGTACAACGTAAAGGAAAAAATTTGCCTGCGGAGCGTCAACAACATTCTTTATATGGTAATGAGCCTGTATGTAGACATCGACGACAAGCTGCCGGGCTTAAATCAGCTTTACAAGCTGGATAAAAAAGGCTTTGATAAATTTAACAAACTGCTTGTAGAGGGCACAGGCTTTACCATGGCGTTTACCGAACCGCAGCTGAGAAAGGCGCTTGTTATTAATGACGAGGTGAGCGGGCGCAAGGTGCAGCTGCCTGATAAATGGCTGTACAGCAGGACGGATTTCAGCAGCATTTACGGCGTAGATAAAGGCGGCTTTGAGCTGGTTGGTTACAGCGCCATGCCGGAAACCTCGCTGGAGGCTGCTGATAAAGCTGTGCAAACCTTCGGCATTGATTTTGACAACAGCACCAATACTTTAAAAATGGATTTATCACAGCTCACCATGCAGGATTTGCTGGATTTGGTAGACGAAGGCGTAGTAATGGCCAGCGGCAATTTTAACGGCGTAGCGCAGGTTGAACCGGATTTCGCGCGCTTTGTGGATGAATACAAGGTTATTTTTGATAATCCGCAGCTAACCAAAGCTATGTTTGACAGTTCCATGCAGCAGGTAATGAACAGCCTTTCGCCACAGGATGTTGCACTTGTTGAAAGGTATTTAAAAGCCGAAAACTTTAATTATACCTTTGATATTAATAACTACAACGGCCGCTTTGTTTGCGAGGCTGACGTTAAGGCGCATATCCCCGATTTGTTTAAGGTGTTGCAGGAGGCTAACCTGCTTACTGATAAACCGGCGGAAACTGGCAGTACAGTGAACGACGAGCTGTTTATGAGCATGCTGAACGCTAATTTAGTGCCGTTTGACTGCTACGTTAAAAACCAGCTTTATTTTGACAGAAGCCAGCGCTTTAACGATTTGCTTTATTTTACCAAAGGCACCCAAGAAACTGCCAATGCGCAAATTATGCAGCAGTTTAACACCGGTGATTTATATTTGTACTGATTTGTGCTATAATTAAACAGTGTGTTAGAGGCTTTAGCTGTAAAACGCCGAAGCCTCTAATTTTTTGCGGCTTTTTCTAAAAAGCACCGCTAAAAATCGTTTGTAACGTGATTTTTACATTATACGCTTGTATTGATACCAAAAATAAACTAAAAACGCGTAAAACGCAAATATGAGCGTATTATTTAACCA
Organism: uncultured Phascolarctobacterium sp.; assembly: GCA_949288065.1. Taxonomy (GTDB): domain Bacteria; phylum Bacillota; class Negativicutes; order Acidaminococcales; family Acidaminococcaceae; genus Fusicatenibacter_A. The sequence continues at coordinate 49,482 of CASEIL010000002.1, read as the reverse complement.
GAGGCTTTTACAAGATATTTATAGTGAAAAATACAGATTTATTATATAGCAGATAATAAAAATAATAATCTTATGGTACTTGAGAACAATAGGAAAGTAAAAATAGTAAATGAAATGTACAAGGATAAGAAAGTTTTTCATTTTTTAACACTCCTCAAATATACAAAATGTAAAAAGTCTGGAATAATAAAATCGTTATGGGATTGTTTGAAAATGAATTTCGCAAATTTTACATAATATATATTATCGGACGTTATTTATTATATGATTTCCACAAGGCAGCTAGCGCTATGCACCTGCCTTTATTTATTTTGCCAAACAGCAAACGAATGTTTTGACTACTCTGCAAATAACTGTTATAATAATTGTATAACAAATAAACTTTCAGGAGGCTCTATCAATGGCCAGACAGAAACGCTTTTCCGGTTTTGAAGGACCGATTACCGAAGATATGCTGACCCCGCGCCAACGCCAAATTTTAAACTACATCCGCGAATGCGTAAAAACCAAAGGCTATCCGCCTGCCGTGCGTGAAATTGGCCAGGCAGTCGGGTTATCTTCCAGCGCCAGCGTGCATAACCATTTGCATAAATTAGAAGAATACGGCTTTTTACAGCGCGACCCTTCCAAGCCGCGTGCTCTGGAGCTGACGCACGATAATTATGAGTGGAAGAATAAAACCGTTGTGCCTGTGCCGCTTGTTGGGCGCGTTACAGCCGGTATGCCTATTTTAGCGGTAGAAAATATCGAAGAAACCTATCCCATCCCACTTGATTTACTGGGATGCGATGAGGATGTGTTCATGCTTTCAGTAACCGGCGACAGCATGATTAAGGCCGGTATTTTAGACCACGACTATATTGTGGTTCGCAAGCAGAATTTTGCCAACAATGGCGATATTGTCGTTGCTCTTATCGATGGTGAGGAAACTACTGTAAAACGCTATTTCCGCGAGCTGCGTTGTGTGCGTTTGCAGCCGGAAAACGATGCCTATAAGCCGATTGTAGGCGGCGATAATATCCAGGTTATCGGTAAGGTAATAGCTGTTTTTAGAATGATGTAACAGCAATATATTGTCTATATAACTTTAGAACAATATTGAAATGCAGTTTATATAACATTATTATGATGTCATATAAACACTAAAAATAAATAGAATATTTACTTTCGAATATAATAAAAAAATAAGCCCCTGCTTTTTAGCAAAGGCTTGTACAATTAATTTTCAGGCAGAACCAAAAGTTCTGCTTTTTCTTTTTTATTTGTAGTTTATTTACCTATAAATAAGGAAGAAAGCGTATTCATAAATATTACTGCGGCAGCAAGGCTGACGAGTAATACCACAATAAAAATTATTAACCTTAATATCTTTTTCATAGCTTTACACCATTAAATTTATTTACCATTTTTCCGGTATTGTTTCAAACTGGCCGATAACGTACATTGTGCCCAGCATTTCCGTAAGCAGTGTGCCCTCTTTATTAAAGGTTTCTACTTTTACAATGATAATTTTATGCCCGCGCTGAATTACCGTGCCGACGGAAGTAGCCACATCGCCTGCGTGCAGGTTTTTGATGAAGTTGATTGTGTAGTTAATGGTTACTACCCTTGCCCCCACGCTGGCGCAGGTCATGCCCAGCGCTGTATCGGCCAGTGCCGCCAACGAGCCGCCGTGCGCAACCTCATACAAATTGGTGTGTTTGGCAGCGTCAATGGGCATGGCAACTTTAACCTTGCCGCATTCCACGTCCACCAGTTCCATGCCGCACAGCTTAACAAAGCTGTTAATGCTGTACACGTCTTTGATAATTTGCATGTATTCTTCTTTAGCGCTCATAAAATTACCTCCGTTCTTATGCTTTAGGGCCTACCATTTTGGCTGCGCTCATAATGGCAATGCGCCCGTGTTCAAAGGTCAGCCCGCCCTGAAAATATACGTTATACGGCTCACGGCAGGGGCCGTCGGCGCTCAGCTCGATAGATGCGCCCTGCACAAAGGTGCCTGCCGCCATAATAATTTCGTCCTGGTAGCCTGGTATCATGGCAGGCACAGGCTCAACATGCGCGTCAACTGGAGAATTGCTCTGAATGGCAATGCAGAAATTGCACAGGCGTTCGCGCGTTTCCAGACGGATGGCCTGAATAATATCGCTGCGTACTTCTTCCGGTAGCGGTTTTACGGCGTAGCCCATGTTTTTGAACACTGCCGCTGCAAAAATAGCAGTTTTAACGGCCTGCACCACAATATGCGGCGCCATAAAAAGGCCCTGGTAAAATTCGCGTGCCGTGTCGCCCAGCGTTGCGCCCATCTCACCGCCCAAGCCGGGAGCAGTAAGGCGGTAGGAAGCCAGCTCTACCAAATCGGCGCGGCCAACAATGTAGCCGCCCGTCGGCGCAAAGCCGCCGCCAAGGTTTTTAATCAGCGAGCCAGCCATTAAATCAGCGCCAACCTCGGTCGGTTCCTGCTTTTCGATAAATTCGCCGTAGCAGTTATCAACAAAGCAGATAACGTCAGGTTTAACCTGTTTAACAGCGCGGCAAATCTCCCCTATCTGCGCCACGTTTAAGGTTTTGCGCACACTGCTGTACCCGCAGGAGCGCTGAATATGCACCAGTTTGGTTTTATCGGTAATGGCGCTGCAAATAGCCTCCAAATCGGGCTTATCGTCCAGCATCGGCACTTCCTTATAGGTAATGCCCATATCAACCAGCGAGCCGGGCGTTTTAACCGGGCTGCCGATAATGGTCTGCATCGTGTCGTACGGCGTGCCGGTTGCCGCCAGCATCTCGTCGCCCGCGCGCAGAACGCCCAAAAGCGCCACAGCCAGCGCATGCGTGCCGCTTACAAACTGCGAGCGCACCAGCGCCGCTTCTGTTTTAAAAATATCGGCGTAAATGGCGTCTAAATTTTCGCGCCCCACGTCGCTGTATGCGTAACCGGTCGTCGGTTTTAAATAAAAGTCCGAAACCATGTGCTCACGGAACGCTTTCATCACCTTAGCGGTGTTAAAAAGCGCTGCTTCTTCGTAAATTTTGGCGTGTTTTTCTACTTCTTCAAGGGCAACTCGTTCAATTTCTGCGTAATCTGTCATTCAAAAATTCACTCACTTTTTACTATATAATCGTTGTATTTTTCCAAATCCTCAACCGGCACAATCACCTTCAGCAGCGTGCCGCGCTCGGTATATTCCTGCGACAGCACGTTTGCCGTTTCGTGCAGGCGCGCCGCTACGGCGCTTTCGGCGTAAGGCACTTCCAGGGTCACCTCAACCGCCTTGCTTTGCAGGTGCTTTTCAATCTGCTGCTGCAAGGCCTCTAAATTAAAGCGCTTTACAGCGGATATGCAAACCGTGTCTTCTTCCTGCGCGAGGCGTTCCGCCAGTTTGCTGTCCGGCGGCAGCTTATCAATTTTATTGTAAACGGTAATTACAGGCTTGTTTTCCGCGCCGATTTCCTTTAAAACCTCGTGCACGGCGGCTGCCTGCTCCTTATACAGCTCGTGGCTGACGTCGATAACGTGCACCAGTAAATCTGCCTCCGTCACAACCTCCAGCGTAGAGCGGAAGGCGGCAATCAGCTGGTGCGGCAGCCTTTGGATGAAGCCAACCGTATCGGTAAGGATGATTTCCTGCTTGTTGGGCAGCGTCAGCTGGCGCGTCGTCGGGTCGAGCGTGGCAAAAAGCTGGTCTTTGGCGTAAATATCCGAATTGGTCAGCGTGTTCAGCAGCGTGGATTTACCGGCGTTGGTATAACCCACAAGGCTTACCTCAAACACGTTGTTTTTTTTGCGACCTGCGCGGTGCAGGCTGCGCACGGATTTAACCTTTTCAATCTGCTCTTTAATAAAGGCAATGCGGTCACGGATTCTGCGTCGGTCAACCTCTAACTTGGTTTCGCCCGGGCCGCGCGTGCCAATGCCGCCGCCAAGGCGCGAAAGCATTAAGCCCTTGCCCATAATACGCGGCAGCGTGTATTGCAGCTGAGCCAGCTCAACCTGCAATTTGCCCTCGTTTGTGCGGGCTCGCTGGGCAAAAATGTCCAGAATCAAAGCCGTGCGGTCCAAAATCCTGATGCCCATTACGTTTTCAATATTGCGCTGCTGCGCCGGTGAAAGCTCGTCGTCAAAAATGCACAGGTCGATGTTTTCCTGCTGGGCGTACAGCGCCAGCTCCTGCACCTTGCCGCGGCCGATATAAAAGGTCGGGTCCGGCTTGGGCCGCTTTTGCACAAACTTTTTAATAACGGTTGCGCCTGCGGTATCAGCCAGCTGCTTTAATTCCTCCAGCGAATCGTCCACCGTCCACAGGGAATCGCTTCTGCCCCACTCCATGCCGATTAAGATAGCGCGCTCGCTCATTACCTGCAAGGAGGAAGAGCCGGTCTGCTTATCCAAAATGCGTTCAATGGTGGCAACGGTGTTTACGAAGTTAATATTTTCCGCTTCTTCCAGCGTGTAAGGGCCGTAACATTCAGCCGTGTAATTTTCATTGCTGTCGATGCCGGTAATCAGCCCGAAGGTCAGCGTGGACTGCGTAAAATCTGGCGACGCTACGCCGATAGCAACCATAGCGTCATACTTGTTATTTTTTAAGGCAGAAATATCAACGCCGCTTAAATTGGGGTTGCCGCCCGGATGCGTATGCACACAGCGGATACCGCTTAAGCGCCCTGCCCCGCGCCTGCCGCTGAAGGTTGGCAGCTCCACGGTGGCATTATCGCCGATGGCAATATCAATAATCTGCCCGCTGCGGGTAATATAAACGCTGATTTCCCTGTTGATGTATTCGGTAATATCGGCAAGCTTCAGCGCCAGCTCCGGCGCCACCAGCTGCGGCGACTGGATGTCGTATAATTTTTGCAGTTCTGCTATAACGCTGTCGCGTATGCCTTTTTTATTGCCTGAAATTTCGCGCATAATTATACCTCAAAGAGCAGGCGGTGTGCTGCCTGCTCTCTTTCATAGTGTAATTTTATTGACGGCTGCGTGCCGGCTCAACGTTAACCTTATAGTCCTTAATTGTGTTGCGGTGCATTACGCCCAGCACTTTCTCGGCAACGTCCTCCGGTACTTCCACAAAGGTAAATTTATCGTAAATATTAATCCTGCCCACGTCTTTCGCCGGAATATCAGCCTCAATGGCGATAGTGCGCACAATATCCTGCACGGTAATTTTCTGGCTGCGGCCGATGTTCATAAAGAAACGCACCATGCCCGGGCGTGCGCCGGTGTTGGATAAATCCTTCGCCAGCGTATCTTCCTTCGGCGCTTCCAGTGCCTTGTTGCCCTCCTGCATCAGCTTCAAGGCTGCTGCCAGCACATCTTCCGGTGCATATTCGTCGCTTAAAAGCGTTTCGGCAATCGGCATGTAGTCGTGGTAATGGTTCAGCTCCAGCACGGCCTGCATACGCGAAAGGATAATCTCGCGCTGGCGTTCCACAACATTGGCGGTAGTAGGCAGCTGGCGGCGCGTAATTTTGGTGTTGGCAGCGCGCTCAATCAGCTTCAGCTGGCGGAATTCGCGCGGAGTAATAAAGGTCATGGCAGTGCCGGTATTGCCCGCCCTGCCGGTACGCCCAATGCGGTGTACATAGCTTTCCGGGTCCTGCGGAATATCAAAATTGATAACATGCGTAATATTGTCGATGTCGATGCCGCGGGCAGCAACGTCGGTAGCAATCAAAATATCGGCCGTGCCCTCGCGGAATTTTTTCATAACGCGGTCGCGCTGCGTCTGGCTTAAATCGCCATGCAGGCCCTCGGCCATATAGCCGCGGCTGGCAAGGGCAATCGCCAAATCGTCAACGCCCTTTTTCGTGCGGCAGAAGATAATAATTTTGCCGTCAATCTCTGCGTCAAGCAAACGGCACAGGCCTTCCACCTTGTCCTTCGTTTCAAAATAATACTGCTCAATCAGCGGCACCGTCAGCTCTTCCTTGCTTACGGTAACATTCTTCGGCGCCTTCATGTATTTTTTGGTAAGGCTCAAAATCGGGCGCGGCATGGTTGCCGAAAACAGCAGCGTCTGGCGCTCGCTCGGCAAATTACGCATAATTTCTTCCATGTCGTCCACAAAGCCCATGTCCAGCATTTCGTCGGCTTCGTCCAGTACCAAAAATTTAATATGGTCCAGCTTAATAGTGCTGCGGTTAATGTGATCAATTAAGCGGCCCGGCGTGCCGATAACGATTTGCACGCCGCTTTTCAGCGCGCGGATTTGCCTTTCAATCGGCTGGCCGCCGTATACCGGCAGCGCTTTAATGCGCGAGGTTCTGCCGATTTTGCCTACTTCTTCCGCTACCTGAATGGCCAGCTCGCGGGTCGGCGTCATAATCAGTGCCTGAATGTGCTTGTGGTCGGTAATGCTCTGCACCAGCGGAATACCGAAGGCAGCCGTTTTGCCGGTGCCCGTTTGTGCCTGGCCGATAACGTCGTAGCCGTCCAGTACCAGCGGAATTGTCTGCTCCTGTATCGGCGAAGGCTCCTCAAAGCCCATATCGGTTAAGGCTGTTACTATTTTTTTATCCAGCAGCAGGCTGCCGAACATTTCTTTCTGTGTCGTTGTCATTTGTCTGTATTCTCCGTTTCTTTTATTCTATCAATAACCATCGAAATGGCTGTTAATGCGCTGCGCATTTTGTTATCGGTGCGCGACCCGCCAAAAATATGTTTATCGCACACAGTACCTTTGTCATCGGCAACTGCCATATACACAAGCCCTACTGGCTTATCCCTGGTTGCGCCGCCCGGCCCGGCAATGCCGGTAATGCCCACGCCGTAGGTTGTACCAAACAGCGCGCGCACGCCCTCGGCCATTTGGCGCGCCACCGGCTCGCTCACGGCGCCGTAGGTATCAAGGTTCTCCTGCGATACGTTAATCAGCTTATGCTTGGCCATATTGCTGTAAGTAACGGCGCTGCCCAGCAAATATTCGCTGCTGCCCGGCACATCCGTTATTAAGCTGCTGGCAAGCCCGCCCGTACAGGATTCCGCAAAGGCAATGGTGCTGCCCGTCCGCAAAAGTTCCCTGCCCAAATAGGAGGCCAGCGTTTCGTCATCCGTGCCGTAAATATAACGGCTCAGGCGCTGGTTTACAAGCGCTTCCATGGCGGCAATTAAGGTTTTCGCCTCGTTAAGCTCCATGCACTTCGCCGTCAGGCGGATAATAATTTCGCCCCTGCGTGCGTAAATGGCAATCGTCGGGTTGGTTTGAGAAGTTATAATATCGTCAAGCTTTTCGGCAACTGCGCTTTCGCCAATGCCGCGCAGCCTGATAATGTGCGAATAAATTACGCCCTGTTTTGCAAAATGGTTAATTAAATAGGGCTCCAGCTGTTTTTCGTAAACGTGCTGCATCTCCGAGGGCGGCCCGGGCAAAAGCACAATCAGCTTGTCGCCTTGCGTAACGGCAAGCCCCGGCGCAGTGCCAACCTCGTTGGTTAAAACCTGCGCGCCAATGGGCACCATTGCCTGCTTTTCGTTGTTGCCGCTCATGCACAGACCACGTTTACAAAAATAATTGTTAATGCGGTTCCATGTGTCCAAATCAAGGTAGGTGCCAAGGTTCAGCGTTTCGCACAGCACCTCTTTGGTAATATCGCCGCGGGTGGGGCCAAGCCCGCCGGTTGTAATAACAATATCGGCGCGCTCTAAAGCGGTTTTAAAAACGTCCTTTAAGCGCCCGGCGTTGTCGCCGACGGTGGTCTGGTAAAGCACGTCAAAGCCCAGCTTGTTCAGCTGCCGGGACAGATACTGAAAATTGGTATTTAAAATTTCTCCCAGTAAAAGCTCTGTACCTGTATTGATTACTTCAACCTTCATGGCCCTTCCCCCTTTAATTTATATTCTTTCGCCTACCGATTCGTAGGTAAAGCCTTGCAGAATATTTACTTTTATAAAATCGCCCGGCTGTACGTCACCGGCGTTTTCTATAAATACCAGCCCGTCAATGTCCGGCGCTTCGCGGTAGCTGCGTCCATAATACAGGCCGCTGCCGTCCTCTTCAATGCCCTCTACCAGCACCTCCAGCTCCATACCTTCGGTTTCCTGGTGCAGTTCTTCGGAAATATGCGCCTGCAATGCCATCAGTTCGTGATAACGCTCCTGTTTAACATCGTCGTCAATCTGGTTCGGCATGGTGCCTGCCACGGTGCCTTCCTCCTGAGAATAGGCAAAAACACCGGCGTTTTCAAAACGCTGCTGCTCTACAAATTCTTTCAACTCTTCAAAATCGGCGTCCGTTTCGCCCGGGAAGCCGACAATAAACGTAGTACGGATAACGATGCCGGGGATACGCTCACGCAGTTTGGCAAGCAGTGCGGCTACCTCTTCCTTCGTATCATAACGGTTCATGGAAGCAAGCAGCGTGTTGCTGGCGTGCTGCAAGGGCAAATCCACATATTTGCAAACCTTGTCCAGCGTAGCAAACGCTTCAATCAATTCATCCGTAAAATTATTGGGGTAGCAGTACATTACCCTAATCCATTTCAGGCCTGCAATTTTATTAAGCTCTTTTAACAAATCTGCCAAAAGCAGCCTGCCGCCCGGCAAATCCTCGCCGTAGCGGGTGGTGTCCTGCGCTACAACAATCAGCTCTTTAACGCCGCCTGCTGCCAGTGCATGCGCTTCCTTCAGCACCTGTTCCATCGGCTTGCTGCGGTACGGCCCGCGAATTTTTGGTATTGCGCAGTAGGAGCAGCAGTTGTCGCAGCCCTCGGCAATTTTTAAATAAGCGGTATACGGTGCGGTGGTTAAAACGCGCGGCAAAAATGTATCCTTACTGGTGTAAATAACATCCGGTTTGCTGCGCTCCAGCATTATAAAGCGTTCACCGTTCATGACGCGTTTTATAATGCTGCCGATTTCGTCATAAACCTCTACGCCGGCAATGGCGTTAACCTCCGGCATATCGGCAAAAAGCTCCTCAGCGTAACGCTGGCCCAGGCAGCCGGTAACAATTAAATACTTGCAGCAGCCAGTTTTTTTGTATTCTGCCATTTGCAAAATGGTGTTGATGGATTCTTCTTTGGCAGATTCAATAAAGCCGCAGGTGTTGACTATAATCAGCCCGGCTTCCTCCGGGTTATTGGTAAGTTCAAATTTATCCTCGTGCAGCAGCCCCAGCATGGTTTCCGAATCGACCAGATTTTTGGGGCAGCCCAAACTAACTACGCCTATTTTCACTGTGTATCCTCCGTTTTAATTTTCAAACCTTACGGTTTTCAGCCATTTGTTAATCAGCCCGTCGGCTTTGTCCTGCGTAAGGTAATGCGTGTTAAGCCACAATCTTGTGGTATCCTTTACGCCGTCAAGCGGTTCCAGCCCGGTGTTTTGCTGCATTAAAATGCGTTTTACCGCAGCGTTGGTTAAAAGCCAGCGGCAAAAATCCTGTGCAGCCTTGTTACCGGCGCTTTCGGCGCTGATTGCCACGCCCCACAGGCTTACCGGCGTGCCTTCAACGGGCCTTGCCACATAGGCGGGAAAGGAATTTTCAAGGTATTGGAATATATAGCTGCTGCGCGTTAAGGCAATATCGGCATCGCCCACGGCAGCCATGCGTATCGGCGTAAAGGGAAATTTAGCGTACTGCGGTATGTTTTTGTGCAGCTCGCGCAGATAATTCAGGGCGTTCTCCTCGCCGAAATGGCTGGCAAAGGCGCACAAAAAACCGCGCGTACCGTCGGTATCGCTCAGGTTTTCCAGCGCAATGCGCACATCCTTAATTTGCAGCAAATCTTCCCAGTTGCGGATGTTTTGCTGCCCTACCCTGCGCGAAAAGCTCTGGTTAACCAACAGCACTACCGGGTCGTAAAAAACTCCGTGCCAGTAATTACCTGCACTTTTAAAGCCCTCCGGCAAAGCATCTGCTTCCGGCAGTTCAAGCGCTAAAAGCTTGTTATCTGCTTCCAGCTGCGCCAGCTTCGTTAATTCCATTAAATAAATATCGGGTTCTTTTGGGTTTTTATCGTCGGCATTTTGCAGCCATACCTTATACTCGGCATGGGTGCTGTTATATTCTTCTGCCAGCGCCTGCAATAAGGCTGCGTTCTGGTCCGAGGCGAGTATTGCTTCGTTATCGTTTTTTAAATGCACAACGTCGTCAAAAAACGAGCAGCCCGCCGCACAAAGCAGCGTAACTAAAGCTATGCAGGTAAGTAAAAGCTTTTTTAAAGCCATGGTTTTCCTCATCTTTTTTTCGGCCTGGCACTGCGTTTTGCGCTGCCATTAAAAGGCCTGCGCCCGTCAGAAACCTTCAGCAGGCATTTTTCGCCGCTGCCGATTAAATCAGTGCGCTCTGCTTTTTGCAGCGCCTCTTTAACAAGCTGGCGGTTACGCGGGTTTTTATACTGCATCAGCGCCCTTTGCATAGCCTTTTCGTGCGGGTTGCGGGCAACGTAAATTTCACGCCCGGTTTCCGGGTTGTAGCCGGAATAATACATCGCCGTCGATAAGCTGCCCGGCGTCGGTATAAAATCCTGCACCTGCTCCGGCTGGTGACCGATATCACGCAGAAACTCTGCCAGTTCAATAGCGTCATCCAGCGTGCAGCCCGGATGGCTGGAAATAAAATACGGCACCAAAAACTGCTTTAGGCCGATTTCCTTATTCTTTTTATAAAAGGCGCGCATAAATTTTAAGTAAACCTCTTTACCCGGCTTACCCATGTTTTTCAGCGCGCGTGGTGCAACGTGCTCCGGCGCAATTTTAAGCTGCCCGCTGACGTGGTAGCGGCACAGCTCGTCCAAAAACTCGCCTGTTTTTTCTTCCAGCAGGTAATCGTAACGGATGCCGGAGCGGATAAACACCTTTTTAATGCCGGGAATAGCACGTATTTTGCGTAAAAGCTCAATATAATCGCTGTGGTCGCTGTTTAAATTGGGGCATGGCTTCGGGAACAGGCATTGCCTGTCGCGGCACGCACCAAATTTTAACTGTTTGGAACACGCCGGGTGGCGGAAGTTGGCCGTCGGGCCGCCAACATCGTGTATATAGCCCTTAAAATCCGGCATGGCCGCAATGATTTTAGCCTCGCGCAGGATTGATTCGTGGCTGCGCGCCTGAATAATGCGCCCCTGATGGCTGTGAATGGCACAGAAAGAGCAGCTGCCAAAACAGCCGCGGCAGCTGATAATACTGAAACGTACTTCTTCAATGGCAGGCACGCCGCCCAAAGCCTCGTAACTGGGGTGGTAGGTGCGCTGGTAATCAAGGCCGTAAACAGCGTCCATTTCTTCCTGCGTCAGCGGGTACGACGGCGGGTTCTGCACCAAATAGCGGCTGCCGTTTTTTTGCACCACGGTTTTGCCGTAAAACGGGTCCTGCTCCTTGCTTTGCAGGTAATGCGCTTTGGCAAACAGCCTGCGGTTTTTCAGGCAGTCCTCGTAGCCGGGCAGCTCCACATAATCGTCCAGCCCTTCCAGGGTATCGGTTAAATACGCGGTGCCGCGGATATAGTGCATATCCTGCATGCTCGCGCCGCCGCTTAAATAATCGGCAGCTTCGGTAATCTGCTTTTCACCCATGCCATAAATTAACAGATCGGCGTTGCTGTCTGACAAAATAGAAGGCAGCAGTTTATCCTCCCAGTAATCATAATGGGCAAAGCGGCGCAGGCTGGCTTCAATGCCGCCAATAATTACCGGCATCTCCGGCCACAGCTTTTTAATTTGTTTAGCATAAACCGCCGTGGCGTGGTCCGGGCGTTTGCCCATCTCGCCGCCTGGCGTGTAATTATCTTTTTTGCGTTCTTTTTTGGCGGCTGTGTAGTGACACAGCATGGAATCCAGATTGCCGCCGGAAATAAGCACCGCTAAACGCGGTTTGCCCAGCACGGCAAAATTTTCCGGCTTACGCCAGTCCGGCTGGCACAAAAGCGCCACCTTGTAGCCATGCGCCTCCAGCACGCGGCAAATAACCGCCGGGCCGAAGGAAGGATGGTCTACATAAGCGTCGCCGCTGACGAACAAAAAGTCCAGCTGTTCCCAGCCGCGTTCTTTAATTTCTTCTATCGAAATTGGCAGAAAATCTTTCATTATTTATGAAAGCCCTCCAAAATTATTTATTATAGGTTCTTACAACGGAGCCAACCTCGGGGTCTTTAGGCAGAGTTTTTCCGTTGACGGTAATTTCCATCGCGCCGATGTTGCCGTAATGCACGCTGATGTTGTCCTTGGCTTCAAAGGTTTGCTGCTGCCCTGCTTCCATAATGCCGCTGTAAACAACCTGCCCGTCGGCAGTAACCTCCATCCAGCAGCGGTCGGTGGTGCATTTAAGCTGCAAATTAACGCCCTCGTAAACAGGCGCTTCCACGGCTTTATTTCCGGCAGGCATGGTGGTTTGCTGCTCTGCCGGTGCGCTTGCCGTCTGCGGCGCATCACTGTTCATAAACCAGGCAATTCCGCCCGCCACAACAATTACCAGCGCCAGCACCAGAACATAGCTCAGCCAGTTGCCAGAGGAAACCCTTTCCGGCTTAATCTGCGGCGAAACGCTGATTTTTTCTACCATGCGTATCGGCTGGGGCGCAACGGCTTCTTTAGTAAGGCCGCTGTTCTGCGCTTTGTAAATATTAACAAGGTCCGGACCGTTCAGCCCTAAAAAATTACCGTACGTGCGGATGATGCCTTTGGTAAAAACATCGCCGGGAATTTTGTCAAACTCGCCGTTTTCAACCGCCTCCAGGTAAAGTTTACGGATACTGGTTGCCGCTTCTGCCTGTTCAATCGACAACCCTTTGGCCAGACGTGCTTCTTTAAGCATATTGCTGACATTATCCATAAGTCTTTCCTCCATTACTCAGATGTAAAAAATTTATCTTCTATAACTGCCCTCGGCATAATAAGCTCGCGCGGTTTGCTGCCCGCAGCATGGCTGATAATGCCCAATTCTTCCATCGTATCAACCAGCCTTGCGGCCCTTGTGTAGCCAATGCGGAATTTTCTTTGCAGCATGGATGACGAGGCCTGCCCAGTATCCATAACCAGCCTTACCGCATCTTCAAATAATTCGTCGCGGTCGCTGTCAATTCCTGCCTGCTGGCTGCCGCTGTTTTTGTCGCTTTCCAGCGCCTGCTCGGTAACCTCATTGCTGTATTCCACAGGTATGGCCTGCTCTTTAATAAAATCAACAATCCTGTTCAGTTCATCGTCTGTAACAAACGCGCCCTGCACCCTCACAGGCTTGTTAATGCCAATCGGGTAAAACAGCATATCGCCCTTGCCCAAAAGCTTTTCCGCGCCGCCCATATCCAAAATGGTGCGCGAATCCGTCTGCGACGATACTGCAAACGCTATGCGCGAAGGGATGTTAGCCTTAACAATGCCGGTAATTACATCTACCGATGGGCGCTGCGTTGCCAGTATCAAATGTATACCGGCCGCCCTTGCCTTTTGCGCCAGGCGCAGAATAGCGTCCTCAACGTCAACCTTGGCAACCATCATCAAATCGGCCAGCTCGTCGATAATAATAACAATGAACGGCATTTTTTCTTCGGCATGCTCGTTATAGCTGTTAATATCGCGCACATGCGTATCGGCAAACGCCTTATACCTGCGCTCCATCTCGGCAACCGCCCAGTGCAGGGCCGAAGCAGCCTTTTTGCTGTCGGTAACAACCGGCGTTAACAGCTGCGGTATGCCGTTGTAGTTGCTAAGCTCTACAACCTTCGGGTCAACCAGAATTAATTTTACATATTCCGGCGGGTATTTGCACAGTAGCCCGGCAATAATAGTGTTAATGCACACGGATTTGCCGGAACCGGTAGAGCCTGCTACCAGTAAATGCGGCATCTTGCTTAAATCTGCCGTGATGATGTTGCCGCTGATATCTTTGCCAAGCCCTATGCACAGCTTGCCGGCGGATTTTTTAACCTCGTCGCAGTCGACAACTTCTTTAAAGAAAACAGTATCGTTTTTCAAATTCGGCACTTCAATGCCGATAGCAGCCTTGCCCGGTATCGGCGCTTCAATGCGCACGCCCGGTGCGGCAAGCTTCAAAGCAATATCGTCCGCCAAATTTACCACGGAACTTACCTTTACGCCCGGCGCAGGTTCCAGCTCGAACCTTGTTACGGATGGGCCGCGCGTAACGGCAATAACCGTTGCACGCACTTTAAAATCAGCAAGCGTCTGTTCCAAAATGCCGCACTGATGGCGGATGCCCTCTTCCAGATTGCGGTCCTTGGTAACAACCGGCGTATTTAAAAGCGAAAGCGGCGGAAATTTATAGCTGCTTTCCGCTTCCTGTTCCTGCGGTTCCGGTTCAGCCTTAACTTCCGGTACTTCCTGCGGCGCAGGTTCTTCCTTCTGCTGCATTAAATCGGCAGTATCGGCAATTTTTAAAGGCCTTGCTTCAGCCGTTATTTGCTCCTGCGGTTCTTCTTCAGCAGTATTTTCAGTATCGCTAAAATCAATGGTTTTAACTCTGTATGGGTTTAAAAAGCTGCCCGCAGGCGCCATTTGTTCCGTATGTTTAAATTTTTCCAGCACCGGTTTTGGCTCCGGCTTAGCTTTTTCAGGTTCATCATCGGTTTTATACTGCGGCTCTGCGCCCCAAAAATTGTGTTCGGTTATTTCTTCTGCCGTTTTTTCGGTTTGCGGCTCTTCGATATCATCGTAAACCTCATAGGTTTCGTTTTCAATATTCACAAAATGCTCGCTGATGGACGTTTTTTTGCTCTTGCCAAAAATGCGTTTAAACGGGCCCGGTTTTTCCAGCCCTTCCGTAAATTGCGAGAACTCATCGTCGCGGTAGGGGTCAAACTGCCTTTCACGTTTGGCAGTGCTTGTAATGCGCGGCGTTGCCGCACGTTCTTCCACCGCACTTTCTTTTTTGCTGCGTTTGCCCATAGAAGAAAACGCGCCTTTAATTTTAAGCAGCAAAAGCTGCACCGAAAGGCGGCTTAACAGCAGCACGCAGGTTAAACTTAAAACCACAAGGATAATCAGCGCACCGGCAGTACCGGCAATTTTGCTCAGTACCCATAAAATCGTGCCGCCAATCAGCCCGCCGCCTTCGGGGAAGGAATATAAATCCATCTCCTGCCCGGCGGGCGTAAACACATGGTGCGCAATGCCCAAAAGGCACAAAAGCAAAATAACCAAAGCTAGCGCGCGGCGCGAAATGCTGAACGGCCCCGAAAATGCGAGCAGGTAAATGCCGCAAATAATCAGCGCCAGCGGTGCTAAAAACGCCCCCATGCCCAGCAGATAGCCGCACATTTCCGCAAAAAATTCGCCCGTTAAGCCTATATAAGCAGCGGCGGCATAGAAGCCCGCTAACAGCATTACAACGCCTGCAAGCTTTCTTTTGCGCCCGGTATTTTTTTGTTCGTTATTAACCTTTTTATACCTTGGCAACTATGCCACCTCTTTAAAATCAAACTTCCATAATAATCGGTAAAATCATCGGACGGCGGCGGGTTCTTTCGTACAAAAAGCGTCCCAGCGCGTCGCGGATAGCGCTTTTCAGCACGCTCCACTCCGTCACATTGTTATCGGCGCAGCGGTCCAGAGCCATTTCTACCTTTTCCTTAGCGGTCTCCATTAAGTCCTCCGCCTCGCGCACATACACAAACCCGCGCGAAACAATATCCGGGCCGGAAACAATGCGGCAGGAATTTTTCTCAATCGTTACCACAACAATCATAATGCCATCCTGCGAAAGCTGGCGGCGGTCGCGCAGTACAATGTTGCCAACGTCGCCGACGCCAAGCCCGTCAACCAGTATTTTACCGGCAGGCACACGCCCTGCAATGGCAATGCTCTTGCGCGTCAGCTCAATAACAGCGCCGTTTTCGCCGATAACAATGTTCTCGCGCGGCATACCCAGCGATTGTGCCAGCTGCGCATGCTTAACCAGATGGCGGTATTCGCCGTGCACCGGCATAAAAAATTTCGGGCGCACAAGGTTGTGCATCATTTTAATTTCTTCCTGGCTGGCATGTCCGGAAACATGTACGCCGTTGCTCTTTTCGTAAATAACGTCAGCACCCAGTTTGTACAGGTTATCAATCGTGCGCGAAACCAGTTTTTCGTTGCCCGGAATCGGCGTTGCCGAAATAATAACGGTATCGCCCGGCATAATTTCTACTTTTTTGTGGTCATTGTTGGCCATGCGCGTCAGCGCGGACATCGGCTCGCCCTGGCTGCCGGTGGTGATAATTACAATCTGGCTTGCCTGGTAATTGGTAGTTTCGTCGATGTCAATCAAAACGCCCTCCGGCACCTTTAAATAGCCCAGCTCAATGGAAATGTTAACTACGTTTACCATGCTGCGGCCAATAACGGCAACCTTGCGTTTATAGCGAATGGCGCTGTCGATAATCTGCTGAATGCGGTGTACGTTAGACGAGAAGGTTGCCACAATAATGCGGTTCTTTGCATAGCGGAACTCGTCGTCAAACGTCTGCCCCACACGTTTTTCACTCGGCGTATAACCGGGGCGCTCAGCATTGGTGCTGTCTGCCATCAAAAGCAGCACGCCCTCGTCGCCGTATTCGGCAAAACGGTTAAACTCCGTAACCTGCCCGTCAACAGGGGTCTGGTCAAATTTAAAGTCACCCGTGTGGATAATCAGCCCGACAGGAGTACGGATAGCCAAAGCTATTGCATCGGGGATACTGTGGTTAACGCGGATGAAGCCCAGCTTGAAGGCACCGGCGGTAACCTTGTCGCCCGGCTTGATAACGTGGCAGTTTTCATCGCTGACGCCGTTTTCCTTCAGGCGCCCCTGCAAAATGCCCAGCGTTAAAGCCGTGCCGTAAACGGGAACGTCAATCTGTTTCATAACATACGGCAGCGCGCCGATGTGGTCTTCATGCCCGTGCGTTAAAAAAATGGCCCTTACTTTGTCTTTATTTTCAATAAGATAAGTTATATCAGGTATTACAAGGTCAATACCAAGCATATCCTCTTCGGGGAACATTAAGCCTGCATCGACAAGAATAATATCGTCGCCGTAGCGGAACGCGGTCATATTCTTGCCAATTTCGCCCAGGCCGCCCAAAGGGATAATATTTACTTTATGTTGTGTTTTACTCAAAAAAAATACACCTCCAATTATTTATTTTCCGATCAAGTATCACACACTTTAACGAAGAGTATCAGCCGTACACTTACTCTACCGTATATTATACATTAAAGTAACAGCAAAAACAAATGTTTCCCGCTGCAAACCCATCAATTTTGTAAATAATTCGTGAATAAATATTTATAAAAAATAAAACGCCCCACAAAGGAGCGTTTTAAAAGAGCTTTCAAGTTTATTTAGCGTAGTCAACAGCGCGGGTTTCCCTGATGATGACCACTTTAATCTGGCCGGGGTATTCCATTTCGGCCTCAATTTTTTTGGCAACGTCGCGTGCCAGCAGAACGGCGGTAGCATCGTCAACCTGCTCGGGCTTAACCATGATGCGGATTTCCCTGCCAGCCTGTACTGCATAACATTTTTCAACGCCATCAAACGATTCAGAAATTTCTTCCAATCGGGTCAATCGTTTCAAATAGCTTTCCAAAGTTTCCCTGCGTGCCCCCGGGCGTGCTGCGGAAACAGCATCGCAGGCTGAAATAAGCACTGCTTCAACACTTTTCGGCTCGGTATCGCCGTGGTGGGAAGCGATGGCATTAAGTACAAGGTCGGATTCACGGTATTTTTTGGCAATTTCCACGCCAAGCTCAACGTGGGAGCCTTCAACCTCGTGGTCAACGGCCTTGCCGATATCGTGCAGAAGGCCTGCGCGTTTGGCAAGGGTAACATCCACGCCAAGCTCGGAAGCCATAATGCCTGCCAGATGGGCAACCTCAACAGAATGGTTTAATACGTTCTGGCCATAGCTGGTGCGGTATTTTAAGCGGCCCAGCAGCTTAACCATTTCGGGGTGCAAACCGTGCACACCGACAGAGAACATTGCCTGCTCACCGGCCTCCTTAATTTTCTGTTCAACTTCTTTTTGTGCTTTTTCTACCATTTCTTCAATGCGGGACGGATGAATACGCCCGTCATTGATGAGTTTTTCGAGAGCTATACGTGCAACCTCACGCCTTACAGGATCAAACCCGGAGATAATAACAGCCTCCGGCGTGTCATCTATGATAAGATCAATACCTGTCAGTGTTTCCAAAGTCCTGATGTTTCTGCCCTCGCGGCCGATGATGCGGCCCTTCATTTCATCGTTAGGCAGTGCCACAACGGAAACCGTTGTTTCGGCAACATGGTCGGCAGCACAGCGCTGAATGGCAAGGGAAATGATTTCGCGGGCCTTTCTGTCCGCTTCGTCTTTTGCCTGCTGTTCCAGCTCCTTAATCAGCATTGCCGATTCGTGCTTAACCTCTTCTTCAACAGACTGCAGCAATTCTTTTTTTGCATCTTCGGTAGTCAAACCGGAAAGCCTTTCCAGCTCGCTTAATTGTTTTTTGTATAACTCGTCTACCTTAGCCTGGCTTTCATTAAGTTTGGTTTCCTTAATGGCCAAATGCTCTTCTTTCTTTTCAAAAGAATCTATTTTGCGGTCAAGGTTTTCTTCTTTTTGCAGAAGCCTGCGTTCCTGACGCTGCAAATCGCTGCGGCGTTCTTTATTTTCGCGGTCCATCTCGCTGCGCAGACGGTGGATTTCTTCTTTAGCCTCCATCAGCGCCTCTTTACGTTTTGCTTCACCGGTCTGTTCTGCCTCCTGCACAATGCGGATAGCAGTTTCTTCGGCCGTGGCGATTTTGCTTTCGGCTACGTTTTTACGGATAAAATAGCCTACAACGCCGCCCACGGTGCCGGCACCGGCGATTGTAATGAACAACTCTAAAATGGTACTCACCTCCTTAATAAAATTCTAAAAAAAATGAGGCAACCTGCAGTCGCCTCGTGGTTAACTTTGAATCTTTATTAACACGATTGGATAATATAATTTTAAATGGATTTTAACCAAAAGTCAAGTTAGTATCACCAATCGCTTGTTGTATCAGCAGTATAAGTTATTTTATCAGCCATAGTTTTTTTAATTAAGTCCACGGCAAAACCTCTGGCAAATAAAAATCTGCCCAGGCCTGCTTTAACTTTTACTGCGTCCTCAAAGCTGTTTATTTTTTTCTTTTTGAGGTAGGTGTCGGCAGCAGCGCGGCAGCGTTCCTCCTCGCTGCTTTCCTGCGCCAGGGCTGTTACTTCGGCAATCAGCTCGTCGCTGATATTACGCTTTTGCAAATCGTTTTTTAAACGCCCCTTGCCGTAATATTTTTTGGCTGCCCATCCGTCGTAAACGCGCAGGGCATAACGCTTATCGTCGATAAAGCCGTATTCGCGCAGCTTGTCTACCGCTTCTTTAATATCCTCCGGCGCAGCAGAGCATTTTTTCAGCTTTTCCTGCATTTCCCACAGGCTGTAATCGCGGTAATTTAACAGCGTCAGCGCATAATTATAAGCCTCCTGCGCGCTGGCCAGCGTTTTATTATTCTTCCGGCGCAGCAACTTCTGCTTCACCTTCTGCCGCAGATACTTTCGTTATCGTCATAGCACGGATTTTATTTTCAATTTCTTTTAAAAGCTCGGGGTTGTCTTTTAAATATTCCTTGGCTTTTTCCTTGCCCTGCCCTAAGCGCACATCGCCGTAGGAATACCACGCGCCGCTTTTGGTAATCAGTTCCAGCTCTACGCCAAGGTCAACAATGCAGCCCTCGTGTGAGATGCCTTCGCCGTACATAATATCAAATTCGGCCTGCTTAAACGGCGGCGCAACCTTGTTTTTAACAATTTTAACGCGGGTACGGCTGCCAATCATATCATTGCCGTTTTTAAGGGTTTCCACGCGGCGCACGTCCATGCGCACGGTTGCATAAAACTTCAGCGCGCGGCCGCCGGTAGTGGTTTCCGGGTTGCCGAACATAACGCCAACTTTTTCACGTATCTGGTTAATAAATACGGTTGCGCATTTGGATTTGGCAATGAGGCCTGTTAGCTTACGCAGCGCCTGGCTCATCAAGCGTGCCTGCAAACCAACGTGGCTGTCGCCCATTTCGCCTTCAATTTCGGCACGCGGAACCAATGCCGCAACGGAGTCGATAACGATAATGTCAATCGCGCCGCTGCGCACTAAAGCGTCGGCAATTTCCAATGCCTGCTCGCCGTTATCCGGCTGGGAAATTAAAAGGTTGTCAACATCTACGCCAAGGCGGCGTGCATATTCCGGGTCCAGCGCATGCTCGGCGTCGATAAAGGCTGCATAGCCGCCCAGCTTTTGCGTTTCGGCAATCATGTGCAGCGCAACGGTAGTTTTACCGGAAGATTCGGGGCCGTAAATTTCAATTACCCTGCCGCGGGGGATGCCGCCCACGCCCAGCGCAATATCCAGCGACAGCGCGCCCGTCGGGATAACCTCGATATTCATTTTGCTGCTTGCTTCGCCCAGCTTCATAATGGAGCCTTTGCCGAAATCCTTTTCAATCTGGCGCATGGCAAGGTCAAGCGCTTTTAACTTATCTATGTTTTCAGATGCCATAAATTATACCTCCGCTGTTGTATCTGCTTTTCCTAAAAACATTATGCAAACGGTTGTTTGCTTTGTCAAGCAGTTTATTTTACGTTCAGTGCTTTCAGTTCTTCGCCGCTGATGTGGTAAATTTTGTTGCAATACTGGCAGTGCACCTCGGTATCGGGCTGTTCGGTTAAATAATCAATGTCGCTCTGCTTTAAGGTTGCCAGCATGTTCAAAATTTTATCTTTAGAGCAGCTGCACGCAAATTTTACCGGCACGCTTTCCTTAATGTCAAAATCAAGCCCGCGCGCCAGAGTGGCAATAATTTTTTCCGGCGTATAGCCAAGTTCCAGCAGCTGGGTTACATAAGGTGTAGTGCTTACGTTGTCGCCCAGTTTTTCCAGCACCGTTTCGTCGCAGCCAGGCATGGCCTGAATAAAATAGCCGCCCGCTGCCAGCACTTTGCCCTCTTTATCCACCAGCACGCCCAAAGCGACAGAGGACGGAGTCTGCTCCGACATATACAAATAATTGGTAATATCGCTGGCAATTTCGCCGTCACGCAGTTCCGCGTGGCCGGTAAAGGTTTCGCCGTTTTGCAAATAACGCGTCAGCGTAATGGTACCCTGCCCCAGCGCGCCGCCAATATCCAGCTTGCCGTCCTTCAGCGGCACAAACACGTCCGGGTTGCCTACATAGCCGCGCACGCTGGTGCCTGCGGCTTCTGCCACAACCTCGCCCAGCGGGCCGTCGCCCTTTAATTTTAAAACAATGCGTTCGCCGTCCTTCATGGTAGCGGCAAGCATCAAAGCGCCGCTCATGGCCCTGCCCAGCGCCGCCGTTGCCAAATGGCTGGTGTGGTGGCGGTCAGCGGCCTCCTGCACCAAATTTTTGGTTGTAATGGCGTAAATACGCACGCCTTCAACAGTTGCAATAGTTAAAATATCTTCCATAGTAACGCCTTCTTACATTTCGTGCAGCAGGTTTACCATTTCCATAGCGCACATAGCGGCATCGTAGCCCTTGTTGCCGGCTTTGGTGCCTGCGCGTTCAACAGCCTGCTCAATGTTATCGGTAGTCAGCACGCCAAAGGCAACGGGCACGCCGGTTTCAAGGCTAACGTGTGCAATGCCCTTGCTTGCTTCGGCACATACATAATCAAAATGCGGGGTTGCGCCGCGGATTACCGCACCAACGCATACCACAGCGTCGTACTTGCCGCTTTTAGCCAGCTTTTGCGCTGCCAGCGGAATTTCAAACGCACCGGGAACCCACACCAGTGTTAAATTATCGGCGTCAGCTCCGTGGCGCAGCAGACAGTCCTCCGCGCCGCCGATAAGCTTGCTGGTAATAAATTCGTTAAAACGGGATGCCACAATGGCAACCTTCATGCCTTTTGCTGTTAATTTGCCTTCTAAAACTTTCATCTTCATGCCTCCATTATTTTTCGTGTAATTTATGTCCCATTTTTTCTTCTTTAACGTCAAGGTAATGCTCGTTGTAGCAGTTGGCCTCCATCACAATGGGCACCCTGCCGGTGACGGTAATGCCGTAGCCGGTCAGACCTGCGCGTTTGGCGGGGTTGTTGGTAATCAAACGGATGGTGGTCAGCCCCAAATCGGCAAGTATCTGCGCGCCGATGCCGTAATCGCGCAAATCCGGCGCAAAGCCGAGCTTAACATTGGCTTCAACGGTGTCGTAGCCCTGGTCCTGCAACGCATAAGCGCGGATTTTATTGGCAAGGCCGATGCCGCGCCCCTCCTGACGCATATAAACAACAACGCCGCAGCCTTCCTTTTCAATCATGCGCAGTGCGGTTGCCAGCTGGTCGCCGCAGTCGCAGCGCAGCGAACCGAGCGCGTCGCCGGTTAAGCATTCGCTGTGTACGCGTACTAAAACGTCTTTCTTACCGGCAATATCGCCTTTCACGATTGCCACATGGCACTGGTTATCCAAATCGTTTTCGTAAGCAATAATGCGGAAAGTGCCGTATTTGCTCGGCAGTGCGGCTTCCGCTACGCGGTGCACCATTTTTTCGTGCTTTTTGCGGTAAGCAACCAGCGCCGCCACGGTAATGAACACTAAGTTATGCTCCTTGGCAAACTTAATCAGGTCCGGCGTGCGCGCCATATTGCCGTCGTCGTTCATAATTTCGCAGCAAATGCCCACCGGCGTTAAGCCTGCCAGACGGCACAAATCGGTAGTAGCCTCTGTGTGGCCGGTGCGCCTTAACACGCCGCCAACCCTGCTGCGCAGTGGGAACACATGTCCCGGACGGCGGAAATCCTGCGGCTGGGCGGCGGGGTCTGCGCATTTACGCATCGTCAGCGCGCGCTCATAAGCCGAAATGCCGGTAGTGGTTTCCACATGGTCAATAGAAACGGAAAACGCCGTTTCGTGGTTATCGGTGTTGTTGGCAACCATCGCGCCGAATTGCAGCTTGTCCATAATCTGCGGGTCGGCAGGCATGCAAATCAGCCCGCGGGCATATTTAGCCATAAAGTTAACATCGTCGCCGGTGCAGAACTGCGCCGCCATAATCAGGTCACCCTCATTTTCGCGGTCCTCGTCGTCCGTAACCAGCACCATTTTGCCGTTTTTTATCGCCTCAATGGCTTCTTCAACGGTGTTGAATTTAAAATCTTCCATAATTACCTCCTTAGATAAACCCATTTTCAAACAATATGGATTTGGTTAAGCCCTGTTTATCCTTCGGGGCTTTAAAATTCAGCAAATGCTCTACATATTTGCCGATAATGTCGGTTTCAAGGTTTACCTCGTCCCCCGGCTTTTTAAAGCCCAGCGTTGTTTCCTTCGCCGTGTGCGGAATCAGCGATACGCTGAAACCCGTATCCGTTACCTCCGTCACCGTCAGGCTGATGCCGTCGATGGCAATGCTGCCCTTTTTGATAATGTATTTTAACAGCTCCGGCGGCGTTTTAATAGTTACAATTTCGGCAATGCCTTCCGCCTTTTTGGCGGCAATAACGCCCACGCCTTCCACGTGCCCGCTTACAATGTGCCCGTCCAGCCCGTCGCACAGGCGCAGCGTGCGTTCAAGGTTTACCCTGTCTCCGCTTTTTAAATGCCGCAGGTTGGTCAGCTTAACGGTTTCCGGCATCACGTCGGCGGTAAATTCGCTGCCGCTAATGTTCACTACCGTTAAGCACGCGCCGTTAACGGCCACGCTGTCGCCGATTTTCAGGTTTGCCAGCACTTTCTGCGCCTTCACGGTAATGTTGTAGCTTTGCTTCAGCGGCTTCAGCGCCACCACAGTGCCAAGCTCTGCCACAAGCCCTGTAAACATCTCAATCACGCTCCGTTCTGCCGGTAATCAAAAAATCTGCGCCCAGCTGTTTGCAATCAACATCGTGCAGCTTCAGCGCCTGCGCCATATCCGTTTTGCTTGCGCCGCCTACCGGTCCAATAGCGTTTGCGCCGCCAATAATTTTCGGCGCTATAAACGCATACACTCTTTCGCCAAGCCCGGCGTCCATAAACGCACCGTGCACCTCGCTGCCGCCTTCCACCAGCACGCTGGTTATTTCCTTAGCAGCTAACTCCTGCATAAGCGCGTTCAAATCAAGTTTGCCGCCGGTTTCCGGCAGCGTCAGCACTTCCACATTCTTTAAGCCCTGCAAAGCTGCCAGCTTCTCCTGCGGCGCGCCCTTGCTTACGCAGATGATTGTTTGCGCTTCGCCGTTTAAGATTTTGGCACTCAGCGGAATTGCTGCCTTGCTGTCCAGCACAATGCGGATAGGATTTTTACCTTCCACCATGCGCGTGGTAAGCTCGCAATCGTCGCGCAGCACGGTGTTTTTGCCAACCAGCACAGCGTCGTGCGCTTTACGCAGATAATGTGCGTAAGTGCGTGCTTCCGTGCCCGTAATCCACTTGGAATCACCGCCCGCAGCGGCAAGCCTGCCGTCCAGCGTCATGGCGTATTTAAGCGATACAAACGGGCGTTTATGCGTAATCCAGAAGAAAAACTTTTCGTTTAACTTGCGCGCTTCGTCCTCGCAAACGTGCTCCGTAACCTCAATGCCGGCCTCGCGCAGACGATTTAAACCGCGTCCTGCCACCAGCGGGTTCGGGTCGGTAACGGCGCTGACAACACGTTTTACGCCTGCCTTAATCAGCGCCTCGCAGCACGGGCCCGTCCTGCCATAGTGGGAACAAGGCTCCAGCGTAACGTAAATGGTTGCGCCCTTCGCCTTTGCGCCTGCCGCCGCTAAAGCATTAATCTCCGCGTGCGGCTGCCCGGCTTTGTGGTGGTAACCTTCGCCGACGATATTGCCATCGTCATCAACAATTACCGCGCCCACCATCGGGTTCGGGCTGGTATCGCCCTCTGCCAGCTGCGCCAGTTCCAGCGCGCGCCGCATAAATTTAATATCGTCCATATATTCACCTTCTTACAAACAAAACAGCCACAACCTCCGGGGGTTATGGCTGTAAACATCATTTTGCTGCCTTTTCTCATCCAGACTATACTGTCGGTACCGGAATTGCACCGGTTCGTGCTTACGCTCGCGGACTATACCGCCGGTTGGGAAACTAACCCTACCCCAAAGGCTAAACACCAAAAAGTCAGCAATACTGCATATTTGCGCACTTTAAGGCATTTATCAATTTAATATATTAACTTTAAAAGTGAATTTTACAAAAAATTTTCGTTTGCCCTTATATATATCTTTGAAATAATATTGTTTCCCCATTGCCCCGTTTGGTTTCTAATTCTCTGTTAAAACTTTGCTGCTTTTTGTTTTTTATTTTGAAATTTTTATATGTGATACAAAAGTTGACACACGGGATTGTATTATTTATACTGTAAATAACAAATGTAATAGTCAGGCTTTCCTTTTTTATTTTATTATAGAAAACTGCCATAAAATGAGGTTAAAACAAGATAAACATAATCCTTATTATCGGACGTTATTGCTTTTATTTTGTGTTTTTATTCATTAACAACTGCATAAAATTCCATTTAGTACACTTGTTGAAAACTTGTGTACTATTTTTATTATACTTTTTAAGATTACACACATACTTCAACATCTATGCATAGCTAAAATACAAACAAAGGTTTATGTTTATATTTTTATACACAATCAATTTTATTATTTTTATTTACTTTCAGCCGCCTTGCCGTTGACTATTGGTTTACTTATTGGTGCTATTAGTTACAGCAAAGGCGGTTGTTTTATATTTAATGTTAAACTGCTTTACTGGTATTGCTACGCTGATTACCCATTTAATCAATATAATAAAATAAACATTAATAATTTACATAAAACTCGCAATACTATAACATTCTCCCTTCGCCGCCACATACATCACCGCCATATTTCGCCTGTAAGCGTTTTTAAATCTTTTGTGTATAACTTTATAAGCTTTCATTTATAAACACGCTTAAAACGAATTTAAACGCACAATAACCTTATCTGTCACTCATAAGTAGACAAATGTTTACTGTCACACATTATGAAGGAAAGGTACATCATTTCTTTCAAATTTGTGTAGTGAAAAGGAAGGAAAGAAAAATGAACACAAAAGAAAATATCGCTTTTAAGGTAATTGACGCCCCAACAGGCGCAGGAAAGACAACAGCTTTAATTAAAATGATAAATGCTGCACAATCTGCTGCCGATAACTTTAACCGCTTTTTGGTACTCACTCCACTACTTTCAGAAGTACAGCGGATATGTGCCAATACAAACTGTATGCAGCCTTTAGGCGACCAAAAGGGAACATCAAAACTGCATGAGTTAAAACAACTCATCATTGCAGGTGAAAACATCTGCTGTACACATGCCCTGTGTACTCTTTTTGACAGCGAAGTTAAAGCCTTGTTGTCTAATGGTGATTACGAATATACACTAATTATTGATGAGGAGCCTACTGTAATATTGGATTGTATTGACCAAAACACTCCCAAAAATGTTGCCAACAGGGAACTACAGGAATTAAATAAACTTAATCCGCAGGACTATGCCATGCTGAGGGCGCAGGGTTATTTGTTGATGAATGAAACTACAGGGCAGCTTTATTGGAATGATGATAAAGAATATACAGGACGATGCAGGCGTGGTCTGTTTGAAGGTTTCCGTAAGTGCTTTGATAATCTCGACCTGTACAGTATAAATAACGATAAACAGGTTATTGCTGTGGTAAAACCTTCTATTTGGTATTGCTTTGATAATGTGTACATCAGCACATACCGCCTGCATGAGAGTTATTTTGATTATTATTGCAGGCTGTATGGTTTTACTATTGAGTATTACCACATCAACAGCGGCGGCGATATTGCAGCAGGTTTTGTTGAGGCATACCCAAAAGGATTAGACAGAATTGTTATTTGTGATGATGATAAATATAATCTTATTGATGATGATTACACACTATCTAAAAACTGGTTTAGATTGAATTGTAGTAATAAAAACAGTACTGCTGCCCGTAAGCTGCACAACGCCTTGCGTGGCTTTCTGCGTTATGGTGTACCCAAAGGGCAAACTACAGGTTACTTTTGGACTACCTTTAAGGATTTTAAAAACTGCCTTACTGGTAGAGGTGTCAGCCCTAAACGCTGGATAGCACTCACAACAAGAGCCACAAACGAATTTATAAACTGTAATGCCGTTGCTTTTGTATGCGATAAATTTCCTAATCCTAATATCGTTACATTCTTTTCTAAAAGAGGCATAACGGTTAATAAAAAAGAGTACGCTTTATCTGCTTTTATACAGTTTTTGTGGCGTTCAAGTATCCGCAACACGGCATGTGCAAATAAAGTGTACGTATACATACCTGCACACCGCCTGCGTATGCAATTTAAGTCTTGGCTACATACAGCAAAGGAACACAAAAAAGGGTAAAATTTCAGCCCCGCTTTTTTCCCTTTTTAGAAATACACCTGCTCTGTGCCTGCTTCTACAGACTTTCTTATATAAATAATACATATATAAGAAACACAAAGTTACTTTAATTTTATAATTAAGGATTGATAAATGATAATTATTAATGATTATACTTTAACCTTCCTTAAATTCACATAAAGGTAACAAAAAGAAAACCACGGTTTACTTGTTATTATTAAATCAACAGGTATACCGTGGTTACTTTTGTTGCCATTAAACTGCCTTTATTAAATTTTTATCTGTTTTATAAAACACTATCAATAAAACACACCTTTGCTGTAACTTGTGTAAACTCATAGTTACTACTTAGCTACTATATAACTCAATACTAAAACAGCATTAAGTACTATTGTGTTATTGATTTTTTGTATTACCTATAAAACACAAAACTTTACTGCACTTTGTACCTGCTTTTTGTGTACCCATTTGCTTTTTTGTGTTTATTTTAAGATTGGTACTTAACATCAGTGCAATGGTACAAATATTTACCAAAAGGTTCAACACAAAAGTTATGTATAAATCTAAAACCTCAGCCATTCCAATATAGCTATAATATTATCTATAACCTCGTACACAAACTTTTTAAAACGCTGCATTATATTCACCTTGCCTTTGTGTATTAAAGCCGCCTTTACTGTGCACATCAAGGGGGGCACAACTTAACTGTGTACCTCATGCCGCAAATACTGTGCTGCTGTTGGTGCTACCTTTATCGTAGTATTTGGGTTATCTTCGCCTACATAGCCCCATAAAGCCTCCTGTATGTATTCTTCAAGGCAATTTAAAGGTACTTCCTGCGCCAACTCACCGAATGTATTAAATTTTCTCAGTTCCTCAAACTTATACTGTAACTCATCAAACACACTTGCTGTAATATCAATGTTTTGGCGGCTGTATTCTCTAATTTCATAATCTGCACGGAACACACAACAGTCATAATCTTTACCGTCATCAAGGTAATAAAGTATATTTTTATCACTGCTTAAACAGTATACATCATTAATTCCGCTTATTGTACCTTTGCATAACAGCGCAGCTAATTCAGCGTTATGTATCTGAGCCGCCCTGTATACAGCAAAGTCATGGCACATATCCCCGCTGCCGCCAGAAGTTGCCCTAAATGCTACCATACATTCACCTAAAAGTCTGTACTGTTCATTAACAGATAAACCATGCTCCTGTATTTGCTTTAAAAAACATTCACGAGCGGTAAAATAATATTCATTCTCAACGGCATTTATAATGTTGCAAAAGGTATATTCACCGTTTTGTAAACTTTGCTCTACCTTCGGCATATCTATCATATTGTAGCTATACCGTGGTATGTTTACACCGTTAACCGTTATCATTACAGGACGCTCGTTAAGCGGAAATTTATTAACTTCTTTTTCAATATCAATATTCAAATATAACATTTAAAAATCCTTCTTTCATTGTTTAATAATATTGCCATTTTGTGTTATCTAATGGATTGTATTTGTCATTTTGCAGGCGTATTTCCTCTTTTGTCAGTTCAATATAAATACGGGTACTCTCTATATCCTCGTGCCCCAATATCTTTTGTAATGAGAATATATCGCCGCCGTTTAACAAAAAGAATTTTGCAAAAGTGTGCCGCCATGTATGCGCTGATACACGGTGTGCCCACTGTTTTTTAGATTGCTTTAGTTTAGCAAATACAGTACCTAAACCGCCTTTAGTTAACCTGCCGCCCCTACAGCTTACTATAAATATATCCCTATCGGCTAATTTGCACTCTTTTAAATATTCTTTACGCTTTTTTAAGTATGTAACAATTACACGGTGCAATACGGGGCTAATGGGTACATAACGCTCTTTATTGCCCTTTCCGTTTACTTTCATAGTGTCAATATCTAAATACACATCAGAAACATTCATTTGCAGCAACTCGCTTTTTCTTAAACCTGTGCTGAATAAAATGCTCATGACTGCGTAGTTTCTAAACCCTGTAAAAGTATTTTTATCAAAGGCGTTTAGTATTGCCTGTACTTCCTCCCTATTAAAAGATTGTATTATCTTTTTGGGCACTCGTGGTTTCGGTATGTCATCCAAAGGGTTTATAGGTATTATGTGACGGGCTACAAGGCATTTGAAACACGCTCTGATAGCTATGAAGTTATGTTTTATTGTAGTTTCCGAACAGGTTTTACGCTTAAAAGCAAAGTAGTCTAATACATCATCCCTTGTAACATCCTCAATATTGCTTTTATTTACCCTTTGCAGGTAATTTCCAAAGCCAGTTATATAATCGGAATAGTTTTCTATAGTACGCTCCGACAACATACGCCCTACACAATCTCTATAAAAAATTTGTACGGCTTCATAATACAGCATGTTTTACACCTCCTTCCAGTTTAATATTATTTGTAATACTTATATTTTGTATAAATAGTTGGGTATTGCTTATTAAAAATCAATAAACTAACCTACTTGGTAGGGTGCCATAAAATACAAAAAGTAGTATCAAACTTTTTATAGTTCAATACTACTTCAGTTACAAAAATATTAAATTGAAAAGCCTGTAAAGCCGCTTGTATACTGGATTTACAGTGTTGACTTTTGGGAACAAGACGGCAACAGTCTGTTAATTAATAGTGCTGGTCTTGTTTAACATTTTCAGACAGGCAACCGCCGGTTGGGAAATGCTCCCTACCCCAAAGGCCTGTATTAAATTACTACAATAAGTATCTACCATTGGCAAAGATTTGTCAAGAACCTTAAAAGCAAAATATCTGTGACGCGTTAAATAAACTGCGGGTTCTGCAAAAGCAGCATACAAAGCGCGCTTAAAGTTTTGGCGTCAAAAATTTCTTCGTTCAAAAGCATTTGGCGCACTTCCTGCGGCTTCAGCACGGCAATGTCAATAAACTCATCCTCGTCACAATGCTGGCTAAATTTTTCCAGCCCCGTCGCTGCATACAAATGAATTACCTCATCCGTAAAGCCAGGCGTGGTAACAATGCTGGTCAGCTTCTGCCAGCTCTTAGCCGTGTAGCCCGTTTCTTCGGAAAGCTCGCGCTTAGCACAGTCCAGCGGATCCTCGTCCGGCTTATCCAGCTTGCCTGCGGGCAGCTCATACAGCACGCTGCCAACTGCGTAGCGGTACTGCTTTACAAAAATAATGCTTCCGTCCGGCAGCACCGGCACCACGCACACCGCGCCCGGGTGGGCAATAATTTCGCGCGTGGTTTCTTTGCCGTTAGGCAGCGTTACGGTGTCAACCATCACCTTCAGCAGCCTGCCGTCAAAGCCCTGTTTACGGCTTACAAATTTTTCATCAAGGTTTGCCTGATGTATTTTTTTCATAATTTCACCTTGCATTTTTAAATTTCGCGGCGTTTGCCAAAAGCTCCTCGGCGTTCTGGCGTGCCGCCTCGCTGGTGCTGGCGCCTGCCGTCATGCGCATCAGTTCATCAATGCGCCCTGCTTCGTCCAATGCCTCCAGCTGTGTATGCGTGCGCCCCTCGGCGCTTACCTTGTTGATTTTTATGTGCCTGTCAGCAAAGCTGGCAATTTGCGGCAGGTGTGTAATGCAAATAACCTGGCCCTTACGGGCGATAACGGCAATTTTTTCCGCCATTTTCTGTGCTGTTACGCCGCCGATGCCGGTATCAATCTCATCAAAAATCATCGTCGGTACGCCCAGCTCGTTAAACAGCACTGTTTTTACTGCCAGCGCAATGCGCGATAATTCGCCGCCGGACGCTACTTTCGATAATTCCAAAAGCGGCTCGCCCTCGTTAGCAGAGAACAAAAATACCATATCGTCGCAGCCGTTTTTGCCGAAAGTTTCTTTAGGCGTAAATTTAATTTCTATTTTGCCCTGCGGCATTGCCAAATCGGCAATGTGTGCAGTAATTTCCTTAGTTAAAAGCTGCGCGTATTTTTGGCGCAGCGCCGTTAATTGCTCTGCAAGCGCAGTAAGCTCTTTGGTTTTTTGCGCCAGCTCTTTGGTTTTTGCTTCAATGCTGCGGTCAATGGCGTGCAGCTCTTCCGCCTCCTGCTGCACTTTATGCAGGTAAGCAGCAATAGCCTCGTAATCTGCGCCATATTTTTTTTGCAGGCGGTACCACAAATCAAGCCGCTGCTCCACATAGGCAGCGCGCTCGCCGTCAAATTCGTTGTTTTCCAAATAATCCAGCAAATTCTTATGGCATTCTTCCAGCGTCAGCCAGCAGCTTTCCAAAAGTTCGGCGTTAGCGGCAAGGCTGCTGTCGTAACGTGCCGCGCCTTCAATTTTGCTTCTGGCTTCCGCCAAAGCGTCCAGCGCGCTGTATTTGCCGTCCACAAGCTCGTTGGCATCGCTGACGGCCTGCATAATTTTGCCGTTGTTTTGCAGGCGTTTCCATTCCTCATGCAATTCATCCAGTTCGCCCTGCTGCAAATTGGCATTGGTAATTTCTTCAATCTCCCATTCCAGTCTGTCCAAAATGCGCTCGCGGTCTTGCCCCATGCCCTGCAGGCGTTCCAGTTCCGCTTTGGCATTGTTATAGGCAGCAAAAGCTGTGTGGTAGCCTTCAAGCACAGGCGCAATTTCTGCCTGCCCGTATAAATCCGTCAGCTGCTGGGGAAAATCCTGCTTAAGCAGCGCCTGGTTTTCGTGCTGCCCGTGCACGTCCACCAGCACGGCGGCAAAAGCGCGCAAAATCGCAAGCGGCACCTGCATACCGTTAATGCTGGCCTGGCTTTTACCG
This sequence comes from uncultured Phascolarctobacterium sp., assembly GCA_949288065.1. Lineage (GTDB taxonomy): Bacteria > Bacillota > Negativicutes > Acidaminococcales > Acidaminococcaceae > Fusicatenibacter_A. The sequence continues at coordinate 17,397 of CASEIL010000002.1, read as the reverse complement.
GCAGCGGTTATGCGGCGGCGCAAAAACAGCCCATCCTCATAATCAATGCCCTGCTCCTCCAACAGCTTCATGGCGGCAGGGCAATTTTCAATATCAAACACCGCCTGCACGGTTAAAGCGTCCGTGCCGCTGCGCACATAATCTGCCGAAGCCCTCGCGCCCAGCGCAATGCTGAACGCGTCAATCAAAATAGATTTACCCGCGCCGGTTTCGCCGGTAAAAACATTAAAACCTTTTGTAAATTCTACTCTGGCATCTTCAATTAAAGCAAAATTGTGGACATGTAAAGCCTGAAGCATACATCAAACCTCTATTTTTCGGCAAAGCGGCCGATAAATACAGCCGCGTTTTCCGGCTTGTCAATCGCAACAAAAATCGTATCGTCACCGGCAACGGTGCCCAGCACCTCCGGCCATTTCATGTAATCCAGCGCCAGCGCTACGGAAGACGCCGCGCCCGGCAGGCTGTGTATTACCACCAAATTGCCGCCAGCGCGCAGGTTCAGCACGGAATCCTGCAAAACGCGCTCCATCCTTCCGGCGTTCATCAAAGCGTTCTGCTCCTTTGGGAAGGCATAATAATAACGCCCGGCAGCGTCCGGCACTTTAATCAGCATCAGCTCTTTAATATCGCGCGACACGGTGGCCTGCGTTACTTCAATGCCGCTGGCGCGCAGTGCCGCTGCCAGCTCGTCCTGCGTTTCTATTTTATGCGATTCGATAATGCTTTTAATTTTAGCATGGCGGTTGGTTTTTAATTGCTTTACAGATACTTCTTCGTTCATTTGCTTCCCTCATTTCCGCAGCTGCGCATTAATTTTTGCTGCCAGGTTTCGTAATAGCTTCTGCCGTTTAAACGGATTAACCTGACAGGCTCCGGATTTTTTTCAATCCGTATAATATCGTTTTCGGTTACCGCCGAAGCAATCTCGCCGTCTGCCGACAGCAAAAGCTCCTCATACGGCGGCACTGCCGTTATTTCTATCAAATTGTTGCCCGGTATAATCAGCGGGCGGGTGTATAAGGCGTGCGCGCAAATTGGCGTGATGATTGACACATCAAGGCTTGGGTGTACCATGGGCCCGCCGGCCGATAATGAATAAGCCGTGGAGCCGGTTGCCGTCGCTACAATCAAACCATCCGCAGCATAGATACCGGAATGTTTGCCGTTAATTTTCAGCTCCAGATGAGCGAGCTTACTGAAATGCCCTTTGGCAACAACCATATCGTTCAGCGCGTGCGCCTGCACAACAGGTTCGCCGCCACGGATAACAGTTGCCTTCAGCTGGCTGCGTTCTTCCAGCTCAAACTCGTGCCGCGCCAGTTTGGCAACGGCGGCTTCAAAATCGCCCATTTCTGTTTCCGCCAAAAAGCCCAGCTTGCCAAAATTTACGCCGAACACCGGTATTTTTAAAGGCGAAAGAAAGCGCGCCATCTGCAAAAAGGTGCCGTCACCGCCAAGCGATATACCCGCGTCAAGCTGCGTTAAGCTCTCCGCATCTGCCGTATTGTAGCACGGCGCTCCGGCTGGCGCAAGCTCCTGCGGCAGCAGCGTTTTAAAGCCGTATTTATTCAGCAGCCCTAAAATCTGCGGCAGGCAGGCGCAAACCTTTTCTTTTTGCATATTGGGGAACAGCCCCACGGTACATACAGGCATTCTGTCACCTTCTTATTTGGCGCTTGTATCAAGCGTTAAGTGCGAATTTTTAACAATTTCTTCCGGGCTTACTTCAGCATCTTCCGCACCGGCGGCATTTTTTAAATACAGCAGGTATTCAATATTGCCCTCCGGCCCTTTAACAGGGGAATAATCAAGCCCGGCAATTTTAAAGCCCAGCTCTTTGGCGGTGGCAATTACGTTATTGATAACGCTTAAATGCACAGCAGGGTCGCGTACAACGCCCTTTTTGCCGACATTTTCCTTGCCCGCCTCAAACTGCGGTTTAATTAAGGCAATAACAATGCCGCTTTCTGCCAGAATTTTTTTAACGGCGGGCAGCACCTTATCGAGCGAGATAAACGCCACGTCAATAGTAGCCACGTCCACCTGTTCCGGCAGGCTGTCAGCTTCCAAATAACGAACGTTGGTGCGCTCCATGTTTACCACGCGCTCGTCGCTGCGCAGCTTCCATGCCAGCTGACCGTAGCCGACGTCGATAGCGTACACGCGCGCCGCACCGTTTTGCAGGGCGCAATCCGTAAAACCGCCGGTAGAAGCGCCAATATCGGCCACAACCTGGCCGGTTAAATCAAGCGCAAAGCAGGCAACGGCCTTTTCCAGCTTCAAGCCGCCGCGGCTGACGTATTTTAAATCGCCGCCCAAAATGCGGATAGCTGCATCCGGCGCAACCTGCGTACCCGTTTTATCTATTTTCTGCTCGTTGACGAGTACCTGCCCTGCCATAATGGCGGCCTGCGCACGCGAGCGGGTTTCAAAAAAGCCCTTTTCAACGAGCAGTGTATCTAATCGTTCTTTTTTCACGTTAATCTCCGTTTTGTAAAAAATCAGCAATGCGCGTTACAATGCTGTCGTGGTCAAGCCCGATATCGCGCATTAAAAGCTTCTTATCGCCGTGCGGAATGTATTTATCCGGTATGCCGAGATTCAACACGCGCACGCTTTCAAGTAAGCCGTTTTCGTTCAGCACCTCCAGCACTGCGCTGCCTGCGCCGCCTTCAATGGTGCCTTCTTCCAGCGTTACAATATTTTTGCACTGCATGGCGGTTTTTACCAAAAGCCCGCTGTCCAGCGGCTTTACAAAGCGCATGTTAACCACGCCCGCGCAGATGCCTTTTTCCTTCAGCTCCGCCGCTGCTTTCACGGCTTCGTCAACCATGCTGCCAACTGCCCACAGGCACACGTCGCTGCCTTCAGACAATTCTTCCGCCTTGCCGATGGGTAAGGTATGCAAAGATTCGGTAATATCTACGCCCAGCCCGCTGCCGCGCGGGTAACGCAGAGCAATCGGCCCGTTAAAATCCAGCGCCGTTGCCAGCATGTGGCGCAGCTCGTTTTCATCCTTGGGCGCCATTATCGTCATCTGCGGTATCAGGCGCAGGTAGGCATAATCAAATACGCCGTGGTGCGTGTAGCCGTCGTCGCCAACCAGCCCCGCCCTGTCGAGCCCCAGCACAACGGGCAGGTTCTGCATGGCAATATCGTGCAGCACGGAATCGTACGCCCTTTGCAAAAAGGTGGAATACACAGCTACCACCGGGCGCAGCCCTGCCGCTGCCATGCCTGCCGCCGCCGTTACTGCGTGCTGTTCGGCAATGCCCACGTCAAAAAATCTGTCGGGGTAAGCATCGGCAAAATAGTTCAAACCGGTGCCGTCCGGCATCGCCGCCGTAATGGCGACAATTTTTTTATTGTCCTTGGCAATCTGCACCAGCGTTTTGCCAAACACTTCCGTGTAGCTCACCGGCGCATTTGGGTTAGCAATTTTTTTGCCGGTTTTAATATCAAACGGGCCCGTGCCGTGGAATTTGTTGGGGCTTTCTTCGGCTGGCGCATAGCCCTTGCCCTTTTTGGTTATAACGTGGATGATAACCGGCCCCGGCGTTTGTTTGGCGGTTTCCAGCACTTCCACTAAATGCTCAAGGTTGTGCCCGTCCACCGGGCCGTAGTATTTAAAACCCAAATGCTCAAACACGCTGCCCGGCACTAGCAAATATTTAACGCTGCCCTTTACGCGGCGCACAATGTTAATAATGTTTTCGCCGTAGTTCTTCTGCTTCAGCCAGCCTTCCAAATCTTTTTTTATGCGGTTGTAGGTTCTGGCCGTGCGCAGCTGGTACAAATAATCGCTCATCGCGCCGACATTTTTCGCGATAGACATCTCGTTGTCGTTTAAAACGATTATCAGCTTTTTCTGCAAATCACCGGCGTTATTCAACGCCTCATAAGCCATGCCGCCCGTCATGCTGCCGTCGCCGATAACGGCAATAACCTCGTTGTTTTCGCCTTTTAAATCGCGTGCAATCGCCATACCCAGCGCCGCCGATATGGACGTGCTGGAATGCCCCGTGCCGAAAGCATCGTACTCACTCTCCTGAATTTTTGGAAAGCCGGAAAGCCCGTTGTACTGGCGCAGGGTTTTAAAGGCCTCACGGCGGCCGGTAATAATTTTGTGAATGTAAGACTGGTGCCCAACGTCCCAGATGATTTTATCCTTTGGGCAATTAAACACCTTGTGCAGAGCAAGCGTCAGCTCCACCACGCCTAAATTAGGCGCAAGGTGCCCGCCGTTTTTAGAGATAACCTCTATCATATACTCGCGGATTTCTTCTGCCAGCTCTTTTAATGCGTCAAAATTTAATTTTTTAATATCCTCGGGTGAATCAATTTTATTCAATAATCCGGCTGTCATTAAGGCATCTATCCTTCCGTTAATTGTTGAACCGGTAAATTTCTGTTTTATGCTTTGCGCCCGCACATCATTCTGGTAATTTCGCGCAGCGGCTCCGCCTTTTCGCCAAAGCTGTTCAGGCATTCCAACGCTTCGTTAACGGTTTTTTCCGCCAGCGCTTTGGCTCCTTCCAGCGTGTACAGGCTAACATAGGTAGATTTATGCTTTTTCTCGTCGCTGCCGGCGCTTTTGCCCATCTCGGCAGGGTCGCCCTCAACGTCAAGAATGTCATCTGTAATCTGGAACGCCAGCCCCAGTAAATCTGCAAAACGGGTTAAAGCCAAAAGCTGGTCGCTGGTTGCGCCTGCAAGGTGAGCGCCGCCACGTACTGCCGCAATAAACATGGCCCCGGTTTTGCCGGAATGCAGCTTGCGCAGCTCTGCCTCGCTGATTTGTTTGCCCTCGGCGTCCAAATCAAGCGCCTGCCCGCCGACCATGCCGAAGTTGCCTGCGCACATTGCCACCTCACGCACAACTTCAATTAAAACCTCAGGCGGCACGTTTTTCTGCTCCAGCATTACCTCAAACGCCAGCGTCAAAAGCCCGTCGCCTGCCAGCAGTGCCATTGCCTCGCCGAACACCTTGTGGTTGGTGTATTTGCCGCGGCGGTAATCATCGTCGTCCATGCACGGCAAATCGTCGTGAATTAAAGAATAGGTATGAATCATTTCCAGCCCGGCTGCCACCGGCAAAAAGTTGTAGCCGTTTACGCCCACAGCGTCTGCCGTAGCCATTAACAAAATCGGGCGGATGCGTTTGCCGCCAGCAAACAGGCTGTACTCCATTGCCTCATCCACGCGGGAAATGCCCTTTTTCTGCATGCGTTTTTCTAAAAAATTGTTAACAAGCTTCTGCCTGTCAGCATAATATTTTGTAAAATCCATTTATTCATCAATCTCCTCAAAGGGTTTTGTGGTGTAACCGTTATCGGTTTCTATAATCTGCTCCACGGTCTGGCGGGCGGTATCAAGCCTGTCTGCACAGATTTTGCTGAGCTCAATGCCTTCCTTAAAAACCTCCAGCGATTCTTCCAGCGGCAGGCTGCCCTCTTCCAGAAGGCGCACCTTTTCCTCCAGCATCGCCAGTGCTTCGTCAAACTTTAGGTTTTTCAGCGATTTTTTTACTGCCATGTCAGCGTTCCTCCGTATGCTGCACTACCGAAATTATATTGCCGTCGCCCACCTGCGTAATTATCTCGTCGCCCCAGCGTACATCGCCGGTGCTGGTAATAATTTTGCCGCCGCTGCTTTCCGTAACGGTGTAACCGCGCGCCAGAACAGTCAGCGGGCTAAGCGCGTCCAGCTTGGCTGCCAGCATGCCGCAGCGGTGCTGCTTGTGCGTAAGCAGCGTGTTAAACGCCTGTTTTAACTGCGCTGCCGCAAAATCATAACGCTGCATCCTGCCCTCCAGCAGCCTTTGCGGGCTGGTAAGTGCCCATGAGCCCTGCAAACGCTCCAGCGAGCTTTCTGCCGCAGCAAGTTGTTTTAAAACGGTGTTCCGGCAGCGTTTTTGCAATTCTTTTACATAATTTAAGTACGCACCGGCATCGGCAACTACCAGCTCTGCCGCCTGGGAGGGTGTCGCCGCACGCTTATCGGCGGCAAAATCCGCCAGCGTAAAATCTGTTTCGTGCCCCACGGCAGATACGATTGGTATTTGCGATGCCGCAATGGCGCGCACGGTAATTTCTTCGTTAAACGCCCACAGCTCCTCGATAGAGCCGCCGCCGCGCCCGACGATTAAAACATCCGCCAGCTTGTGCTTATTCATAAATTCAATGGCGTGGGCTATTTCGGCAGGCGCTTCGCTGCCCTGCACGCGCACCGGGTACAACAACAGCTTAATGCCGCTGTTGCGCCTGCGCGATACGGTAATTAAATCGCGCACTGCCGCGCCCGATGGCGAAGTGATAATACCGACTGTTTTGGGGTTTACCGGCAGCGGCTTCTTGCGCTCCTCATCAAACAAACCTTCCTGCAAAAGCTTTTGCTTAAGCTCTTCAAACGCCAGCATTAAAGCGCCGGTGCCCTCCGGCAGCATTAAATCGGTATAAAGCTGGTACACACCGTCGCGCTCATACACGCTGATGCGCCCCACCGCAATTACGGTATCGCCGTTTTGCGGCTCAAAGCGCAGCGTGCGCGCCGCCGATTTAAACATTACCGCCTTTAAAACGCCGCCTGCATCTTTTAACGTAAAGTAGCAGTGCCCGCTGCTGTAACGCTTAAAGTTAGATATTTCGCCGCGCACCTGAATGTTGGCCAAACGGCGGTCATCATCAACCAGCGATTTAAGCAGCCTGTTTACCTGGCTGACGGAAAATACATCATCATACACGGTTTTCACCCTTTAAAACTGCAAAAGCGGCACAGCCGCAGGCATTGTCGCAGCTAAAGCGTGCCTGTGGGTGCCAGAGCGATATTTTTTTACTGCCAAGCTTGGCGTGCAGGTATTCCCGAATGTAAGTGTTGGAAGCAACGCCGCCGACAATCAGCGCGCTGCTAACCTTAAACTCTTTGGCCGCATTAAAAATAAGCCGGTAAAAGGTTTCGGCAAGCACCTTTTGCACGCCCGCCGCAATACCGGCAGGTTCTGCACCGACAGCCAGTTTGCGCAGCGCCGCCGTCGCCGGGCCGCTAAGGCTTGCGCCGCTGTTTTGGCAAACTCTTCCACAGCAGGGCCCGCGGGGAACTGCAAACCAAGGCTTACGCCGATGCGGTCAATAAACTGACCGGCGTGCAAATCAATGCTGCCGCCGATTTCCGTCAGTTTGTAACCGCTGTCCTCACGCTGCTCTGCCAAAAGCAAATCAGTTGTACCGCCGGAAGCGTGCAAAAGCAAAAAACGCTCTGCCTCCGGCCCGCCGGCCGACCATTTGCCTGCTAAAAGATGGTTTTCCTGATGGCTGATGATATGCAGCGGAATATTGTTAATGGTTGCCAGCGAACGGGCAAAGCCCAAGCCAACTAAAAACGCCGGCATGTAAGAACCTTCCAGCGGGCGCGGGTACCCGGACGCGCAAACGCCGATAACCCTTGCGCCCTGCGGCATGGCGTTTTGAACCATCTCCGGCAGGTTGCGCGTATGCTGAAACACCATTTCCGACTGCTGCAAGCCGCACTTACCCTCGCGCACCTTTAATATCTGCCTGCTTTCGCCTACAAGGCGCGCAGACCTGTCCATAAAGGCCACGGAGGTTGTGTAGCAGCTGGTATCAATGCCAAGGTAAACCTCTAAATCATTCATTATTCCTTACCATTTTGCCAAGCAGGCCGTTAATAAAGCGCGGGCTGTCTTCCGAGCCGTAAATTTTAGAAATTTCTACCGCTTCGTTAATGGCAATGCCGGCAGGGATTTTGTTTTCCGCAAAATAAATCTCGTATACTGCCAGGCGCAGAATGTTGCGGTCCACGGCAGGCATACGGCTTAAATCCCAGTCGATGGAATATTCTTTAATTTTAGCGTCGATATCCGCCAAAGCGTTTAAAATGCCGTTAACGGCAGCTTCGGCGTAGGGCTGTGCCTTGTAGGCGCTTTTATCGGCCTTTTCCTCAAGCGCCGCGTTCAGCGCTTCTTCGGCGCTGCAATCAGAAAAATCTATTTGAAACAAACTTTGTACAACCAGTTCTCTTGCTGTTCTGCGAATCATGTTCTACCTCGTTCTTTTAGTTATTTATGGTAGCCGGGCGGCAAAAGCCTGTCCAGCCATTCAAGCAGGTCCTCTTTTTTGTCAACCTTGTTGCCGATAAAGAAGCCTGCCGAAATACAAATCAGTAAAAATATCGTCTGGAAAAATCCCAAAATCAAAAACATGGCGCCTATAAACAATCCAAAAACAGATCCTAAAAGACGGCCGCGATATACTCTCCACAAGTCGCTGAGAATTTCATTCCACATCGCCTATGCCCCCTTCCTAATTTTTGGCCTTAATCTGTTTAAAGAACAATTCAATTTCTTTAATTTCCATGCCTAAAACCTTTTTAATGGTGTCGCGCACGTTGTATTTAATTTCATCCGTCGTTTCCGGTATATTTATGCCCGGCTCGATAGAGGCGTTAATGCGCACGCTGATGGTTTCGTCATCAATTTTGGTGTCACACTTAACATTGTAAACGCCGTAAACCTCCTGCGCGATTTCAGAAATATAATCTTCAATGGCGTTTTTGCCGACAAAAATTTTACCGGCATCGCCGCTTTTTAAAATTAAGGAGCTTACGCCGGTGGCGCCGATGCCCGCAATTAAAAGGCGCAGGCTTACCAGCAGGATGATTATCCCGCCGACGGCGTATTCCCAGTTGCCCGGTATGGCCGCGATAAACTGATTTATGGCTGCCTGCGAGATAATGCCTAAGCTGCACAAAACCACCAGCACGGCAACTACTGCCATTAAAAATGTATATAGCGTTAAAATAATTCTGTCAGGTATTCCCATTGCTGTTTCCTCCCCAATGAGCCTTTAATTATTTTCCGGCATTTCAAGGCTCTGCTCCAGCTCCGTCTTCTGGCGGCGCTGCACGCCCTGCACATGCACGTCAACAACCTTTACTTCATAACCTGTCATATTTTCTATGGCCTCGCGCACCTTGTCCTGAATCTCCAGGGCAATTTCCGGTATGCAGCCGCCGTATTCAATGTTTACATAAACCTCGGCGCTTACCACATGTCCTTCCACGGTTATGCGCACGCCCTTGGATGCGTTTCTGTTGCCCAAAAATTCGCTCAGGCCATCGGCAAAGCCGCCGTTCATACCGGCTACGCCTTCAACCTCCTGTGCGGCAAGGCTTGCCACAATGCTTAAAACCTCGTCGGCAATTTGTACGTCGCCTATTTCTTCCGGCGCCGCCGCTTCATTTGCCTGTTCGTTTGCCTGTAAAATTTCCTTGTCAGCCATATCCAGCCTCCATGCTGCAAGCGGTATCGTCTTTGCTTACAGTTTACTATCTTTTATATTATAACATACCTGCCGCTTAAATACCACGCCGCACGCTAAAAGCTGCATAAAAATAAATGGCACGGCCGCAAAGGCAATGCCATTTTAGTTAATTAAATGCTGTTTTTAACCGCTTCTGCCATTTGCCCTGCTTCGATAACATCCTTATGCAAAACGGGCATTTCTTCCAGCTGAAGCATTTTGGGCGGCACGGGCACACCTGTGGCCTCGTGCAGCTTGTGCAAAGCGTCGAAGGACTGCGCGCCATCTTCATCGCCCTTTAAGGCGGCGTAAACATCGGCGCTGAATTTATACGGGCTGGCGGTAGATACCACCACCGCATACCTGTCGTCCGAGCTTACCAGGCGGTATTTTTCGCACGCACGCCACGCAACGGCGGTGTGCGGGTCTAACAGGTAGTTGTAATCGTTATACACGCGGCGGATGGTTTCCTTGGTTTCCTGCTCGTCCACCCACGCCCCGAAGAAGTCGGCCGTAATTTTTTTATGCACCTTTTCGCCCACGTTGTAAACACCTTCGGTGTTAAGCTGCTGCATCCAGCCGTCAACCTTTTCGGCGTCGCCGGTAACGCAGTACAAAAGCCTTTCCAGATTGCTGGAAACAAGAATGTCCATCGAAGGGGAAATAGTCTTTTTAAATTCGCGGCGTTTATCGTAAATGCCGGTATTGATAAAGTCAGTCAGCACGTTGTTGCTGTTGCTGGCGCAGATAAACTTATGCACCGGCAGCCCCATCAGCTTGGCGTAGTAGCCTGCCAGAATATCGCCAAAGTTGCCCGTCGGTACGGCAAAGTTAATCTCCTCGCCCGCTTTAATACGCCCTGCGGCAATGGCGTCGCTGTATGCGCTGAAATAATATACAATCTGCGGCACAAGCCTGCCCCAGTTAATGGAGTTGGCAGAACTGAACACGCAGCCGCGCGCAGCAAGTTCTTCCTTCAAAGCCTCGTCGCCAAAAATGCGTTTTACGCCGGTCTGCGCATCATCAAAATTACCTTTAACGGCAAACACATGCACGTTGTTGCCGGTTTGCGTAACCATCTGGCGTTTTTGAATTTCACTCACACCGCTTTCCGGGTAGAACACGATAATCTCCGTGCCTTCCACATCGGCAAAGCCCTCCAGCGCAGCCTTGCCCGTATCGCCGCTGGTAGCGGTTAAAATTACAATTTTATGCTGCTCGCCCGTTTTGGCAATGGCCCGGGTTAACAGCAGCGGCAAAATTTGCAGCGCCATATCCTTAAAGGCAGAGGTCGGCCCGTGCCACAGCTCCAGCGTGCCGGTGTTTTCGTTAACCTTAAACACCGGCGCCGGGTCCTTGCCGAATTTTTCTTCGGCGTAAGCCTTACCGGCAGCGTCCAACAGCTCTTCCTCGCTGTAATCGGTTAAAAACTGCGCCAAAATCTTGGCGGCGCGTTCTTTATAGCTCAGCCCGTGCAGGGCAACAATTTCGTCAAGGGTAAGTGCCATAAACTTTTGCGGCACAAACAGCCCTCCGTCACCGGCAAGGCCGCGGGTAATTGCGTGGGCGCTGCAAACAAGGTCTGCTTTGCCGCGCGTACTTAAAAACAGCATAAAAGTCATCCTTTCATAGTTCCATGCTGAAATAATAGCATATTTATGTACTTTGGGCAAGTATTTAAACGCTTACGCGTGAATAATATTGGCTACAACAGCACCGGTTGCCGCTATTAAATCATCCGGCTTTAAAAACAGCTGCATGCCGCGCTGCCCGGCGCTGATGGCGATAGCGTCCCACAAAACGCAGGTTTCGTCAAGGTACACCGGGTAATTTTTCTTTGCGCCCAGGGGCGAACAGCCGCCGCGTATGTAACCCGTAAGCGGCAGCACCTCTTTTAAATGCACCAGCTCTGCCCTTTTGTTGCCGCTGACTTTGGCCAGCGCCTTTAAATCAAGCTCGCCGTCGCCGGGGATAACGGCAAACACCGGGCCTGTTTTATCGCCGCGCACCACCAGCGTTTTAAAAACCTGCGCTGCGGGCAGCTCAACCTCTGCCGCAACGTGCACAGCGTCAAGATGTTCTTCGTCAACTGTATATTCGATAAGCTTATATTCTATCTTTTTTTCGTCTAAAATGCGCGCAGCATTGGTTTTTTTCTGCTTTGCCATGCTTATCGCCTCCATTTTTATGGTATTAACACTTTATATTTGTTATAATAACATCATAAACCTATAAACGCAAACCGGAGAGATGCAAATTGGCACTAAAAATTGCCTGCGCCCAGCCGGAAATTATTGCCGGGCGCCCAGACCTTAACACACAAAAAATTTTACAAATTATAAAACAAGCCGCACAAAGCGGAGCTGATATTTTATTTTTGCCGGAGCTTGCCGTGCCCGGCTACCTGCTTGGCGATTTGTGGGAGCAGACCTCGTTTTTGGAGGACTGCGAAACCTACGGCCGGCAAATTATTAACGCCACAGCGGATTTAGACCTGTGCGTTGTTTTTGGCAACATCGCCTTAGACCGCAGCAAAGTAAATGAGGATGGGCGTATGCGCAAATACAACGCCGCCTTTGCTGCCTACAAGGGCAAAGCCTTAGGCAACGGCGCCCTGCCCTATAATTTTATTGTTAAACATTCGCTGCCCAACTACCGCGAATTTGACGACAGCCGTTATTTTTACAGCCTGGCGCAGCTTGCAGCAGAGCTTGGCACAACGCCCGCGCAGTTAACCAAACCGGTGCAGATACAACTTAAAGGCACTAATATAAACCTTGGCATAATGCTGTGCGAGGACGGCTGGACGGATAATTACCACTTTAACGTGCCGCAGGCGCTGGCAAACAGCGGCGCAGATATTTTGTGCAACCTTTCCTGCTCTCCGTTTACTTTAAACAAAAACGCCAAACGTCACCGTTTGTTCGCCGCGCAGGCCAAAGCCGCCGCGCTGCCGCTTGTATACTGCAACAACACCGGCATTCAGAACAACGGTAAAAATATTTTTACCTACGACGGGTGCAGCTGCGTTTACAACGCCGACGGCACTTTAATGGCAGAAGCCCCCGCTTACAGCGAAGAAATACTCTATACAAATTTTGATGCGGAAACTAAACAAATCGCTGGCACGCCTGCACCACTGCCAGCCATGGAAAAAACGGAAAATATTTATCAGGCCATCCGCTACGGCGTGCAAAAATTTTTGCAGCAACTTGGCATAACCAAAATGGTTGTGGGGCTTTCCGGCGGTATAGATTCTGCCGTTACGGCTGCGCTGTACACCGATATTTTAGGCGCGCAGAACGTGCTTTTGGTTAATATGCCGGGGCGCTACAATGCGGAGCTTACCAAAAATATGGCGCTGCAAACCGCGCAGGCGCTTAAAACTAACTACATGGTTGTGCCCATTGCCGAAAGCGCCGAATACACCCGCACGCAAATAACAGCAACGCCGGTAACATCTTTTGCAAACGGCACGGAATTTAATTTAAACGTATCACCATACGTTATGGAAAACATACAGGCGCGCGACCGCGGCGCACGCGTTTTGGCAGGGCTGGCCGCTGCTTTCGGCGGCGCGTTCAGCTGCAACAGCAACAAAACAGAAATCACCGTTGGCTATGCCACTTTTTACGGCGATATTTGCGGCCTGGTTGCCCCTATCGGCGATTTATGGAAGCACGAGGTATATGAGCTTGGGCATTACTTAAACGATAAGGTGTTTAAGCGCGAAGTCATCCCCGCTGAAATTTTTGCCATGCGCCCCAGCGCAGAACTTTCTCCGGAGCAAACCGTTGGCACAGGCGGCGACCCACTGGTTTACCCCTACCACGATAAACTGTTTGCCCTGTTTGTAGAAAGCTGGCACAAAGCCTCGCCCGCCGGTATTTTGCGTCATTACGCCGATGGCACGTTGCCGCAGCTGCTTGGCTGCCAGCCGGAACTGATTGCAGAAACTTTTAAGGACACTGCCAGCTTCATTGCCGATTTGGAACGCTGGTGGAAGCTCTTTTGCGGGCTTTCGGTTGCCAAACGCATACAGGCTCCGCCTATTATCAGCATCTCGCGCCGCGCCTATGGCTACGACCACCGCGAAGCGCAGCTTACCCCCTACTTCTCACTGGAATACCAAAAACTTAAAAATGAACTGCTAAAAAAATAAGAGGGCCTTCGCCCTCTTATTTTTATGCTTTATTTCTTTTTCGCTGCGGCGTTGATAATTTCCAGCACCAGTTTAGCAAGGTTGTACAAATCTTTTTCAGCCAGGCATTCTTCCGTGCTGTGGATTTTGTTCATGCCGGTGCCCAGCGCTACGCAGGGCAGCCCCATGCCGCACAAATAGTTGCCGTCGGTGCAGCCGCCGCTGCTTACCAGTTTAAACGGCAAACCTAATTTTGCCGTTGCTTCCTTAACAAACACAACGCCCAAATCGTCCTCGCTTACGCGCATGGCAGGCGAGCCTTCTTCCACGTTAATCTCGGCCTTGCCGCCGCCTGCTGCCACTGTTTCTGCAATAATTTTTCTGGTCTGTTCAATCAAATCGGTTAATTTGTCCGGGTCAAGGCAGCGCATGTCAATAACAAATTCGGCGTTAGGCGCTACAATATTGCTGGCCAGCCCGCCTTCAATTTTGCCTACGCTTAAAGTAGTTTCGCCGTCAAGGCGGCCGTAAGCAGGCAGCGCGGTTAAGGCTTTGGCTGCCAGCATAATGGCGTTAATGCCTTTTTCCGGCTCTACACCGGCGTGGGCAGCCTTGCCCGTTACCTTAACGTGCATTTTAACGGAGCGCGGCGCAGCGTTGTTTACATAGCCCGGCTCGTAGCCTTCGTCAAGGCAGTAGCCAATGTCTGCCTTAATCCACGCAGGGTCCATGTGCTTTACGCCGATGCTGCCAATTTCTTCGCCAATCGTAAAGAACAGCTGAATATCGCCGTGAGGCAGGTTGTTTTCCAAAATAACTTTTACGGCCTCAAGGGTTGCGGCAATGCCCACCTTGTCATCCCCGCCAAGGGTTGTCGTGCCGTCGGAATACAAAACGCCATCCTTGCGGACAACTTTGGTGCCCGTCGTCGGTGCAACAGAATCCATGTGCGCTTCAAACATCAGCCCCGGTACTTTGTAATCAAGGTTTGATGGGATAAACGCCCACACATTGCCGGTGGTGTGTCCGCCTTTTACGCCTGCGTCGTCCACCTCGGCCTTAATGCCAAGCTCTGCCAGTTTTTTAATAATTAAATCAGCCTCGGCCTTTTCATCCCCGCTGGGGCAAGGCACGCTTACAAGCTCAATAAATTCATTTAAAATACGTTCTTCGTTAATCATGGTTTACCTCCAAAGTTTATCAACTTCTATTATTATAACTCTAAAATTACAAAACTCAAAACTTTTCATTATAAAGGTATTGGCATAACCTAAAAATGTGGTACAATATGGAGAGGCTTTTTGCCTAATAAACGGCGCAGCAACATTTGTGGTGACGCCAGAAGGAGCGTATTATGAAACGCAGTGAAAAATTTGTTCAGGCTAACCGTGAAGCCAAGGCGACATGGATAGCGCTCGCACTTGTTATTTTGTTTTGGTATGCAGCAGGCTTTGGGCTGGAAAGCTCTGCCCTTGAGTTTTTCCACACACCCATCTGGGTTATCGGCGGCTGCATAGGCACCTGGCTGTTTGCAGTTTTGGTCTGCTGGGTGCTGGTGCGTTTTGTGTTTAAAGATTTTGATTTAGAAGACGGGGAGGAACATTAATATGGGCAACTGGGTTAATCTGCTTCCTGTTTTTTGCTTTTTAATGTTTATGCTGGGCGTAAGCTTTTACATTCAGTACGCCTCGCGTAAGGACCGCAGCACTAACTTTGCGCGCGATTATTTTATCGGCGGCTACAGCCTGGGCGGCTTTGTGCTGGCCATGACGACCGTTGCTACTTACAGCTCCGTCAGCACCTTTGTCGGCGGGCCGGGCATGGCGTGGCTGATTGGTTACGGCTGGCTGTATATGGCCATTGTGCAGGTGGTTGTTGTCTTTTTGGTGCTGGGCGTTTTTGGCAAAAAAATAGCGCTTATCTCGCGCAAAATTAACGCCATTACCGTTATCGACGTTATCCGCCACCGCTACCAGTCCGATTTTCTCGCCAATATGTCGGCGCTGTTTATCGTAATGTTCTTCTGCGGCACCATGGTGGCGCAGTTTGTCGGCGCAGCCAAATTGTTTGAGGCCGTTACGGGCTTCTCCTACCTTACCGGCTTAAGCCTTTTTGGGCTGATTGTAGTTTTTTACACCACGGTCGGCGGCTTTAAGGGCGTTGCCGTTACGGATGCCATTTGCGCGATTGCCATGCTGGTAGGCCTCGGCATTTTGTTTACCTCCATGCTCAACGCAGGCGGCGGCTACGACAAGATTATGGAATATATCAGTACCAACCACCATGATATGCTGGAGCCGCTCTCACAGGGCAAAATGCCGATGTCGCTCTACATCAGCCAGTGGCTCTTGGTTGGCATTTGTACGCTGGCGCTGCCGCAATCCGTTGTGCGCGGCATCAGCTTTAAGGATACCAAAGCGCTACATAAGGCAATGCTTATCGGCACCATCACCATCGGCGCCATGACGCTTGTCGCAACGTGGATTGGCGTGCTTTCCAAAGGTATTTTAACGGATACGCTGGCAGCTTACGGCAACAGCGTCGATAACATTACCCCGCTGACGATTGTAAAAACCATGGGCCCGCTGTGGGCAGGCATAACCATCATCGGTCCTATCGCGGCAACTGTTTCCACCGTATCGTCGCTGCTGTTATCGTCGTCCTCATCCATCATCAAGGACGTTTACATGCGCGAGATGGAAAAACGCAATGTTGAAGTAAGCAACGACAAAATTAAAAACCTCAGTATGCTGGCAACTGTTGTGCTGGGGCTTATCGTTTACGTTGTTGCCATTGCACCGCCCAGCGTAATCTGGCAAATAAATATGTTCGCCTTCGGCGGATTGGAAACCGCGTTCTTCTGGGTGTTGCTGTTCGGGTTGTTCTGGCCTAAAGCCAACCGCTTGGGCGCGATAATGGCGATGCTCGGCGGCGTAATTTGCTACTGCGCCTCCATGGCCATGCAGATTAAAGTTTTTGACTTGCACCAGATTGTTATCGGCATCGGCGTATCGCTGCTGCTGTTTTTGCTTGGTACCTATATCGGCAAACCGCAGGAAGAAAAAGTTTTGCACACCTTCTTCCCCGAAAGATACAGCGACGATTGATCTGTAAAAGTTATAAATAAAAAGTTAAAGCTGCCTGTGTAAGCAGGCAGCTTTTTTGTATACTTAAACAACCATTAGTAACTGCATTATTCCCCTTTTTTGTTCACAATCAGCGATACTGAAGGCTGGCTGATGTTAAACAAATTAGCCAAAAATACCTGGCTTAAGCCCTGCTCATGGTACAGGCGGTATATTTCTGCATTGCGCTCCGCGCGGGTTTTAAAACGGTTAATGGCAATTTCTTCCACATTCTGCTCAAAGCCGTAATCTCGCACCACGGCAATTTTGCGTTTGCCGTTTGGCATTTTTATTTTAAGCTCCCACGTTTGTATGCCTGTTTTGCTGCGCGGGTTGTGCAGGCACAGTTCTATTTTGCCGTTACCGGCGATATGTTTTAAGGTTTCTTCGTCTAAAAATGAGTTATTTAGCATTTTCTTCACCTCTTTAATATCATTTATTTTTTAGTTTACGTCTTTGTATGAAGTTACTGCTTTTCTATTCATAGTTTTTCATTCATTTTCATTCTTTTGACGGAGCAAAAGAATGAAACAAGAAAACTCCCGCTCCTGCAAAAAATTTAACCGCTCCGTATCAAATAAGTTTGCCACTTGCAGCGCCTGCGGAACTCGCTTGCTTTGCAAGCTCAAACAGTCCTCGGCAAATGCTGCAAGTGCCTTTTGATTTTAAATCTACGCTGATTTTTTGAAAGTCGCGGCTCCGCTCAAATTCGTACTTTGGGTACTTCTTCTTTAAGTTTAGTTTGTTTTCTTACATTAATAAAAAACAGTGAACTTTATATCGCCAAAGTGTTGTGCTATAAAACAGCAAG
>CASEIL010000001.1 GCA_949288065.1 uncultured Phascolarctobacterium sp. | reverse complement strand
CAGTTTGTCGCCGCCGTAGGTGCCATCAGGATAGCCGTCTACTACGCCTTCTGCTGCCAGTTTGTTAACTGCGTCATAAGCCCAGTGGCCAGCCGGTACGTCGCTGAACGGGTTAGCTGCATAAGCGGATGCAGTTACGCCGAGAGCCATTGCCATTGCGAGAACTAAAGATTTTTTCATTTTGTTTTCCTCCCTTTGTTTAGAAAAACACTTTTTATTTTTATAAACCGCTTTGGGGAAGAAGCTTTGCGTTTTCGGCAAAGGCGTTAGTGCGAGTCTCCTGGTTTCCTCTACTTGGCATTTACCTAATTGCGCGTTGCTTTTCTTTTGGGCGGGTTATAAACCAAGGTTAAGGCCTTGCCCCTGAGGAAACGGCGAGGCCTTAGGGTGCATAAAAGGGGTACTTGCGTAGGGCAGTAGTAAAAAGCATTCCTGAGGAGAAGGCTAAAATCTTGATGCCCAACCCTTTTATACAAGCCCATTATAACACGTTTGCCCCCCCAGTAAAGACCAGTTTGTAAAAAATTCAAACTTTTTTACTTTATGCCGATAAGATGCTGGCATGACATACAAGTTTTGGCAATTAAAATAGGGCTCAACCTTTGGTTGAGCCCTTACGTTAAAATTGCTTTTTAGTTGAACTGACAAGGGTTGAATTTTTCTTTTTTTGGTTGCGTCTTTGTAAGTACCTTACTATTTTAAATCATACTTTATCATTCACTCCTTCTTCTTTATAACTAAAGAAGAAGCAAGAAAGTTCCGCGGCCAGGCGAATTTTTTAACGCAAGCATGTTTGTCTAAAAACGGCAAAAATTGCGGAACTCGCTGCGCTCAAACACCTTATTTTTGCCGTTTTTCTTAGCAAATCTTGCTAAAATCCGATGCCGCGTACTGCCGAGCGTCGTATTTTACAAGTTATAAATTTTGAAAAGCGCACAATGAACCTTAGCCATCCACTTTAAAATTTTGGAAACACTTCAATCAAAATAAAAATATAGCTAAAGTAAGAATTTGGGCGGAACGCGACTTTCAAAAAATCAGCGTAGGCTTAAAATAAAAAGGCACTTGCAGCATTTGCCGAGGATGTTTGAGCTTGCGCAGCAAGCGAGTTCCGTTGACTTACTTTAATAAAAAGCAATAACGTTTGTATCAACGTTTGTATCGCCAAAATGTTGTGCTATAAAACAGCAAGTAAACCTGCGGCGGCTAAATACAATACGCCAATCTTTGTACAGTCCGCTGCTTTGCGCGGACGTATGCCGTTTAGCGCAGCATTTTACTTGCTGTTGCCATAGTACAACATTTGGCATGTATTACAAATAATTTTATTCATTTCTTCATAACCACAAATTAAATTTACTTTTAATAAAAAAATAAAAACCAAAGGCTGTTTATTAAACAAATCCTTTGGTTTGTAAAATTTAATTATATTCCCCACTTACTTTTTATAACACTACACATTTTCTCAACCGCCGCTGCGTAATCAGGTTCGGCGTCAAGGTCGAGCCAGTTGATGTAGGGCATTTTTTTGTACCATGTAAACTGGCGCTTGGCAAAGTTGCGGGTGGCCTGCTTAATTTTATCCACCGCCAGCTGTTTATCCCACTCGCCTTTTAAATACAGCACTGTCTGGCGGTAGCCGATAGCCTGCATGGACTGCGCTGCTTCCGGCACGCCTTCATTAAGCAGGCGCTGCGTTTCTTCCACCAGCCCCTGCTCCAGCATAATATCCACGCGGCGGTTAATGCGGTCATACAGCACGCTGCGCTCCATACGCAGGCCAAACACCACTGCGTCGTACACAAGCTCGCCGCCTTTGGTATGCGAAAGCGCATCCCCGCTTTCCGCCGCTTCGATAGCGCGGATTACGCGGCGCGTGTTGTTAATATCAATCTGCTCCGCTTCTGCCGGTGCTGCCTTAATAAGCCTTGCGTACAGCGCTTCCTTGCCCTGCTCTGCCAGCAGCGTTTCCAGCTCGCTGCGCAGCGCTGCATCCTCGCCCTTGGTGCTGAACTCGTAGCCTTCCAGCAGTGCCTTAATATACAGCCCCGTGCCGCCGACAATAATGGGCAGCCTGCCGCGCGCGGTAATTTCGTCAATCAGCGCTTCGGCGCGCTCTTTAAAATCTACCACGTTAAACGAGGCTGTTGGCGGCAAAATATCCACCATGTGGTGCGGCACTGCTGTCAGTTCTTCTGCCGTAGGCTTGGCGGTGCCGATGTCCATACCCTTGTACACCAGCATGGAGTCGCCCGATATTATTTCGCCGCCCAGCATTTTGGCAAGCCCAATGCCGCAGTGGCTTTTGCCCGTGGCGGTGGGGCCCAGAATAACGGCCAGTTTTTTCTTCATAATTATCTCCCGATGATTCCGTATTTTACGCGGCTGTATCTGCCGCCGGTAATTTCCGTGCAGCCCAGGCTGCGCAAAAAATCCTCGCTGCGTTCCTTAACCACCACGCGCGGCGCAGCCAAAAGCGCCAGCCTGATGACATCTGCGTCCAACGGTTTTTCGTAAGCCAGCGGCCGCAGCGGTTTCATATTGGCCGATGTCTGCACGCCGAAGCGGAACATCGGGTCAAAATAAACTGCGTCAAAACTATTTGGCGGCACGGTTTTTAAATAATCTTCCGCCCGTGCGTGCACAACCTGTATTCTGCGCATGGCAGCGTCAACATCAGCCCTGCCGGTAGTGTATTGCTGCAAACCGCGTGCCACGGCAAACGCCAGCAGCGGAGAAGCTTCCACGCCCACCACCTTGCCCTGCGTGCCGACGGCATAGCTTGCCACTATCGCGTCGCTGGCAAGGCCCAAAGTGCAGTCCAAAACTTTTGCGCCCGGCTTTAACGCCAGCGCTTCTATTAAATGGTCCGGCTCACCCGCCGCAACGTGCTTTAAGCGTAAATCCGCCATGCTGGGGTGAAAAAAGAACCGCCCTTCTTGCGTAAAAACATGCGCGCCCAGCTTGGTTGCCACTAAAAGCGCGTCCAGCCCGTGTTTTGCACACAGTTCTTCCAAGCTGCCGCTGCGCCCGCGCCTTAAATACGGCACGCCAAAGCCCTGCGCCCATGCACGCGCCTGCCACTCTCGGCCACTGTTGCGCCCTGCCGTTACGGCAAATTTTAAGCCGCTCATGTGCGCTTAAACATTTTATAAAGCTCTGCCGAGCTGATTTCTATCATACAGGGGCGTCCGTGCGGGCAGGTAAACGGGTGCTCCGTGTTGCAAAGCTCAATGATAAGCTGGCGCATCTGGCGCATGTTCAGCACCTCGCCTGCTTTTATCGCCGCTTTGCACGCCATCATGTGCAACATGTTCTGGCGCAGGTCGCTGGGGGCAATGTTTTTCATTTCGCTCAGCATTCTGGTAATTTCAAGTATGAAATCTTCCGCGCCGTCCGCCTTAATGTCCGCCGGCAGGCTGGAAACCCTCAGCATCGCTTCGCCCGCAGGCTCAATATCCACGCCAAGGCGTAAAAAATCCTCGCGGTGCTGCTCAATCAGTTCCACGTCGTGCACCGTTACGTCGATGTACAGCGGCATCAGCATCGTCTGCGCCGGTATGTTATTGTGCGCGTTCACAAACTTGTCGTACAAAATGCGCTCGTGCGCGGCGTGCTGGTCAATTAAATACAGCGTGTCCTCGCTTTGCGCGATGATAAAGGTTTTATCCACCTGCCCGATGGGCCAGATGGTATTCGTTTCGTTGTCCGTATCCGTAAAACCGATGGCGTTGTCCGTCACAGCGTCCTGCTTTTTAAACTCCTCGCGCGTTTCGTTAATGGTGTAAACAGGCTCCGTTTTAGGCGGCGTGTAAGTATATTCCGGCTCCTTCCACACGCTCGTCTGCACCGGTCTGTCATACACAGGCGCAGGCTTCGGCACATCCGCCGGTTTAAAAATATCCGCGTAAGCGGGTTTGGGCTGAGGTTTAGGCTGAAGCGCAGGCATTACAGGCGCATCGTCCGTTATAACGCCCTGCCCCACCGGTTTAAACACCGCCAGTTCGCTGTCAGGCAAAAGTTCCAGCTCCTGCTGCGGTCTGGCGCTCATCGGGCGCGTCAGCGCATCCGTCAGCGCTTTGTACATGGCGCGGTACACAACACCGTCGTCGCTGAATTTTATTTCGCTTTTTTGCGGATGCACGTTTACGTCGATGCTGTGCGTGTCAACCTCCACCATTAGCACGGCGAAGGGGAAGCCGCTTTTGGGCACCTGCGACTGGTAGGCGTGGTCGATGGCTTTGCTCATCATGCGGTTGTTGATGATGCGGCCGTTAACCATAAAGGTTTGCCACTGGCGCGTGCCTTTTAATAAGGTAGGCTTGCCGATGTAGCCCGTAATTTTTATATCGCTGCCTGTAAAATCTACTTTTAAAAGCTCGTCGCTGACTTTTTTGCCGTACAGTGCGGTAATCGCGTCAAACAAACTGCCGCTGCCGGGCGTGCTTAAAACTTCCTTATCGCCGCTCACCAGCTTAAAGCGCACGTCCGGGCGCGAAAGCGCAAGGCGCGTTAACAGCTCGTTAATATAGCGCCCTTCCGTTACGTTGGTACGCAAAAACTTGCGGCGCGCTGGCACGTTAAAAAACAGGTTTTCTACAATTACCGTCGTGCCTGCCTGCCCGCCCGTCTGCTGGCATTCCATGTCTTCGCCGCCGTTTATGGTAATGCTGGTGGCAAATTCTTCTTCCGCCGGGCGCGTCAGCAGCGTAAAATTGCTAACGGAGGCAATGCTCGGCAAAGCCTCGCCGCGGAAGCCCAGCGTGTGCAGGCTCATTAAATCTTCCGCCGCGCGGATTTTGCTGGTGGCATGGCGCAGCACCGCCAGGCGTGCGTTGGCTTCCGTCATGCCGCTGCCGTTATCCGCCACGCGGATGTACTGCGTGCCGCCTTCAAAAATGGTTACTTCGATATTATCGGCGCCGGCGTCCAGTGCGTTTTCTACCAGCTCCTTCACTACGGAAGCAGGCTTTTCCACCACCTCACCGGCGGCTATCTGGTTAGCGGTGTTCTGGTCCAGCAGCTTTACTTCGGCCGTCATAACGCACCTCCTTCGCGCTTAGCCTCCTCCTGCAATTTGTACAGGGTGTTCATCGCCTCAATCGGCGTCATGCTCATTACGTCCATACTGGCAAGGCGCTGCTGCAAGGCGCTGCCAAACAGCGAGCCCATCATGCCGTCATCGCCCTGCGCCTCGGGCTGAGCCTGCTTCGGGGCATTATTGTCGTATTCTTTCAAAAAATCGTTGGCGCGGTCTAAAACTTTTTTTGGCAATCCCGCCAGGCGCGCTACATGCACGCCGTAGCTTTTATCGCTGCCGCCGCGCACAATACGGCGCAAAAATACAATGTCGTTGCCGCGCTCCTTCACCGCCACGCTGTAATTTTTTACGCCGTCCATCGTGTTTTCCAGTTCAATCAGCTGGTGGTAATGCGTGGCAAACAGCGTTTTCGCCTTAATTTTTTCGTGAATGTATTCCATTACAGCGCGGGCAATCGCCATGCCGTCAAACGTGCTGGTGCCGCGCCCAACCTCATCCAAAATAATCAGGCTGTTTTTGGTGGCGTATTTTAAAATCTGCGCTACTTCGTTCATTTCCACCATAAAGGTACTCTGCCCCGTAGCAAGATCGTCGCTTGCGCCCACGCGGGTAAAAATCTTATCCACAGGGCAAATGCTGGCCTGCCGCGCAGGGATAAAGCTGCCCATCTGCGTCATCAAAGTTAAAAGCGCCACCTGCCGCATATAGGTAGATTTGCCTGCCATGTTCGGGCCGGTAATGATAATCATGCGCTCATCGGTGCTGTTTAAATTAGTATCGTTCGGCACAAAAATGTCGCGTTCCAAAAGGCGCTCCACCACCGGGTGGCGTCCGTCCAGAATACGTATTTCGCTGCGGTTGTTCAGCTGCGGGCGCACATAGTTGTACTTAAACGCCGCCTCTGCCAGCGAAGCCAGCACGTCGATATTGGCCAGCGCGCGCGCCGTTTCCTGCACCGCGGGTATCTGCCCGCGAATCTGCTCGCGCAGGTTATTAAAAATATAGTATTCAAGCTGCTCAATTTTTTCTTTGGCGCTTAAAATTTTGTTTTCAAATTCCTTCAGCTCCGGCACAATGTAGCGCTCGGCGTTAACAAGGGTTTGCTTGCGCACAAAATAATCCGGCACGGAAGCCGACTGCCCCTTGCTAACTTCAATATAATAGCCAAAAACCTTGTTGTAGCCAACCTTTAAGGTTTTTATGCCGGTTTCTTCTTTAATTTTCTGCTCAAAATTCTGCATCCACGTTTTGTTGTCGCTGGCAATGCTGTGCAGCTCGTCCAGCTCCAAATCGTAGCCGGTGCGTATCATCCCGCCTTCGCGGACGGAAAACGGCGGTTCGTCCACAATCGCCGCCATCAGCGTATCGTAAATTTCCTGATGCAGATGGATGCCGGCGGCAAGATGCGCCAAAAGCCTGCTATCCGCGCCGTTCAAAAACTCTTTGATGCCCGGCAGCACGGACAGCGACGTGCGCAGAGCAACTAAATCGCGCGCGTTGGCGCTGCCAACTTCGATGCGGGAGATGATGCGTTCAAGGTCGAAAACCTTTTTCATCTCTTCTTCCAGCCCTGTGCGCAGCTGCATGTTGGCTAAAAGCTCGGCCACGGCTTCCTGGCGGGCGTTAATCTGCCCCAAATCCAAAAGCGGGCACTCAATCCAGCTGCGCAGCTTACGCGCGCCCATGCTGGTAACGGTAAAATCAAGCACATCCAAAAGCGTACCGCGCTTGCCGCCGTCGCGCATATTTTTTACAAGCTCCAGATTGCGTATCGCCGTAGCGTCAAGATTCATAAATTTTTCCGTAGCAATGCGCGTTAAACAGTTAATATGCGTTAAATCGGCCTTTACCGTGCTGTGCAGGTAGCGCAAAAGGTGCTCCACCGTGCCGTGCACCAAAGCGTCGCCAGCATATTCGCTTTCAGGGAAGTGCGCTGCAAAAAAGTCGGCGTTTTCGTTCTCTTCCTGATAGTAAGAAAGCGCGCAGTCCGGCAGCTTGGCCTTAATCCACGCTTCCAGCTTTTCCCAGCCTTCAATGCCGCTGTACACCACAATCTCCGCAGGCTGAATGCGGAACAGCTGCTCCTGCACACCGCTCAGCATTTCCGCGCCTTCGCCGGTAAACCACTGACATTCGCCGGTAGAAATATCCGCCGCAGCGAGGCATAAACTTGCGCCTTCCTGCTGTAAAAGCACCAAAAAACGGTTGTGCTTGTCGTCCAAAAGCTGCTCGTTTAAAGCCGTGCCCGGGGTAATGATTTTAATAACCTTGCGCTCCACAATGCCCTTGGCAAGTTTGGGGTCCTCCACCTGCTCGCAAATGGCAATGCGGTAACCTTTTTTTATCAGTTTGGCAATATAGCCATCAACGCTGTGGTAAGGCACGCCGCACATGGGTATGCGCTCTTCCAGCCCGGCAGAGCGGCCCGTCAGCGTAATATTCAGTTCGCGCGACGCCGTTAAGGCATCGTCAAAAAACATTTCGTAAAAATCACCTAAACGGAAAAACAGCAGCTCGTCCTGATGCTGGCGTTTAACCTCCAGATACTGCTGCACCATCGGCGTATAATTTGCAGCCATTTTTTATTCCGCCTGTCCTTTCACAAGCCATGTCTGAGCAGTTTCAATTTTAACATTAACCTTCTGCCCGCTTTTAAACTCACGCCCTTCCGTGGGCCACAAAACCAGCTTGTTGGTGCGCGTCCTGCCGCTCCACACGTTGGGGTTATTGGCGCTCGGCCCTTCGGCAAGCACTTCGTAGGTTTTGCCAACCATCTCGCGGTTGCGCGCAAGGCTGTTTACGTTCTGCACTTCCATCAAACGGTTCAGGCGCGCCTTTTTCACGTCCAGCGGCACCTGCCCTTCCATTTTAGCGGCCGGCGTACCGCTGCGCTTGCTGTAAATAAAGGTATAGGCAGCGTCAAAACCCACCTCTTTTACAAGGGAGAGCGTATCTTCAAAATCCTCCTCCGTTTCGCAGGGGAAGCCTACAATAATATCGGTCGTAATCGCGGCGTCCGGCACATAGCGGCGAATCATCGCCACCAAATCAAGGTACTGCTCACGCGTGTAACCGCGGTTCATCAGTTTTAAAATGCGGCTGCTGCCCGCCTGAAACGGAATGTGGAAGTTCTCGCACACATGCTCGCATTCCGCTACGGCGCGGATAACATCCTCGCCCATATCGCGCGGATGGCTCGTCATATAACGGATGCGCTCCACGCCCGGAACTTCGTTAACGCGGCGCAGCAATTTGGCAAACATACCTTTTTCGCCAAAATCCTTGCCGTAGGAATTTACATTCTGCCCCAGCAGGGTAAACTCCTTGTAACCGTTAGCGACGGCCTGCTCCACCTCTTCCACAATGTTTTCAATGCTGCGGCTGCGCTCGCGCCCGCGCACATAGGGCACAATGCAATAGGTGCAAAAATTATTGCAGCCGTACATAATGGGTATCCAGGCTGAAAAGCCGCTCTGGCGCACGCGGTTGCCTTCAAACTCGCTGTCCGGTATCGCCATATCGTCATAAACACGCCCGCCTTTAGCGGCGATAAAATCAGCTAAAATTTCCTTAAAACTGTTAACATGCGCCGTGCCGATTAAAAGGTCAATCTGCGGATGCTTTTTAATCAGCTTTTCGCCGTCCTTCTGCGCCATGCAGCCCGCTACGCAGATTACCTGCCCCGGGTGGTTTTCCTTTACGCGCTTCAGCTCGCCGATTTTGCCCAAAATGCGTTTTTCTGCGCTTTCGCGCACGCAGCAGGTGTTAACCACAATAACGTCGGCGTTGTGAAAATCGTCCGCCTTGGCGTAGCCCAAATCCTCCAGCTGGCCTGCGTAATGCTCAGCGTCGCTTTCATTCATCTGGCAGCCGTAGTTCAGCACAAAATAGCTTTTGCCTGCTCCCGGCTTAAAATCTTTATCTAAATTCATACTAACCTCCAAAAATTCTCAATAATAAATTATACCACAAAAACTGCCTCATCAGCAATTTTTGTGGTAAGCAACAGCTAATTAAAATAAATTTTTATTATTTAAAAGGTAGTGGTTATTATAAATAAATACGCAAGCTTTACCTGCCCCTTTTATGCTCCTCTTTTTCCGCCTCGTACGCTGCTTTTTGTTCAAAGTACAGCTCCGGCGTCCAGCCTAATTCCAGCATTTTAACCAGCAGCTTGCCGGTATTGGCAGCGTCGTCGTAGGCGGTGTGCCACAGCCCTGCCGTGTCAACTTCCTGCTCTTCTGTAGCGCGTTTTAAACCGGTTGTCAGCTCGTCGCCATTCCACAATTTATAGGCTTCCGCCAAATCAAGGTAGTCCTCTATCTGCACGGGGTTAGCAATTTTGTGCCGCTCGCAGCCGGTGTTTAAAACCTTGTAGTCCTCCGTGCCCCACGCCACAAAATACGTAGTGCCCGCTTCGTAAATTTCTGCCAGCTTCGCCACCATTTCCGGGTATTCAATACCCTTTTTCATATCCTTTTCGGTAATCATGCAAAAATCCATGCTGTCTTTCGCCTGCCTCGGGTAAAAATGCGGCTTTACAAAATTCTGTATTTTGCCTGCTTCCGCCAGCTCTTCGCCCTTCAGCAGCACTGCGCCGATTTCAATAATCTCCGAGAAAAATCCGCGCGGGCGCCCCACGGGTTTATTGTAGGTTGTAAATTCAAAATCTACCAGTAAATAATTACGCATTGCCTATGCCCCTTTTATAAAAATTAATGCCTGTGCAAAAGTGCGCGCTCCACGCTCCAGTAAACGGCGTCCTGCCCAATCATTTTGTACACGCCGCCGCGCTTTAACATTTCCATCGCCTCGTCCTGCAGGCTGCAAAGGTAAATCTTCTTGCCGGCGTCCTTCATTTCCTGCACAATTTTGGCAAACTCCTGCACGCCGCTGATGTCGATATCCGGCACGCCGCGCATGGAAAAATACACATAGCCGTAACGCTTGGCCTTTTTAGGAATCTCCTCCAGCCGCTCGGTGTTGGCAAACACAATAGGCCCGTTAATATAGCACACCAGCCCGTCCTCCGGCAGGTCGTCAATCTCCTCATGCAGGCGCTGCGGGTCAATCTCGTCGTAAGTAATGCGCAGGTGCGAAAAGCGCACGGCCTGCAACACCAGCCCGATGATAACGCCAATCATAATCGCCGTCGTCAGGTCAAAAATAATCGTTGTCAGCATCGTTACGGTAAATTTTAAAATAGCGCCCTTAAACTTGCCCTTTAAAATAAAATTAATCGTCACCCACTCGTTCATGCGCCAGGAAACCACCATTAACACGCCTGCCAGCGCTGCCAGCGGAATCTGGCTCATTACCGGCGCCAGCACAAACATGGCCAGCAAAATGCCCAGCGCGTGGAAGATGCCCGTCATGCGCGTAACAGCGCCCGATTTTACCGCCACACTCGTTCTGGCAATAGCCGCCGTTGCCGGGATGCCGCCAAAAAACGGCACAATAATATTGCCGATGCCCTGCGCCACCAGCTCGCGGTTACTGTCGAGCCGTGCGCCCGTCATGCGCGAAGCGGTTGCGCCGCATAAAAGGCTTTCAATCATCGCCAAAACGGCGATACTAACAGCGGGAGCTAAAAGCCCCGTCACCGTGCGGAAATCCAAAAGCGAAGCCAGTTCCAGGCGGTCGCTTAAAATCAGCGTTTGCGGAATTTCTCCAACCACCGCCACGTCAAGGTGCAGCGCAATGTTCGCCGCCGTCGCCACAATAATGGCAAACAGCGAGCTGGGTATGTACTTGCTGTACCGCATCGGGAACAGCAGCATCATCAGCATTACAAACACGCCAATGCCCACCGCCGTCAAATTCGGCTCAAAGCCCAGCTCAAAATAGCTTAAAAACTTTTCGGTAACGCTGCTGCCTACCGATTTTACGCCAAAAAAGTTATCTATCTGCCCCATGGCGATAATAACGGCAATGCCGGAGGTAAAGCCGCTGATTACCGGCATCGGGATGAACGAAATGAGCTTGCCCAGATGCAAAACGCCTGCAATGACAAGGATGATACCCGCCAGCACCGTGGCCACAAACACGCCCTGCAAATCGTACTGGGCGATGATGGACATTAAAATCGCCGCCATGGCGCCCGTAGGGCCGGATATTTGAAAATACGCCCCGCCCAGCGCGCTGATGATAACTCCGGCGATAATGGCCGTTACAAGGCCCGAAGCCGCCGTTGCGCCGCTGCCGACGCCGAACGCCAGCGCGAGCGGAATGGCTACCGCCGTTACGGTAAGGCCAGCCATTAAATCCTTCATCAGTATCATTTTGTCATAATTTCTAAATTCCCTGATTAAATCACGCTTAAAGCGTTCCACCATCATTTTTGCAGCAACCCCTTCGCCAATAAGTCTGAATAAAAATTATAGCACAAATTCATCAATTAGCCTATAAAAATATTTTACCATAGCCAGCCTGCCTAAAACAAACCCCGCCGTGTAAAATTTGCGCTTTTGTTTTGCTGCACGTTAATGCCTCTCAGCCATATAAACGCCATTTTGCTTAAAAAATTAACTGCCGCGCAAAAAATTTGTGCAAAAATTTTTAAAACCAGTTAATTTTATCGCCGTTTAACCGTTTATGTGGTTGAGAGTTTCTTTTCTTTTCTCTTTTTTGCCTGTTTTTTCTCTTTATCTTTTCTTTGGCGTGCTACGTTCTAACCTTGTTCAGTATAAGTTAAAAGATTATTATATATAATCTACCTTGTTCCCTAACTGCTAACGTAAGGTAGTAGTGGTAACGGAAATGCCCAGCACAAACAAAGCTATCTCTCTGAAGAGATAGCGGCGGAAGCAGTGCTTATAAAACTGCATATTACAAAACCGTTTCTGCATATAAAATGCGCTAAAATATGCAGATAAATAAGTTTTAGTTTATGTTTTTTACTAAAAACTCCCGTTGACGTTAAAACCAACGGGAGTTTGAGTAGCAGTGTTAAGCTAAAACTTAACAGGCATTATTAAACTTTTACAGCACCAACAGGCTCAAATCGCCCACAGCGTTTACTACGCCGCGTACTTCTTCCAGGAGGGCAAGGCGGTTGTTTTTAACGTTTTCGTCCTCGTCCATAACCATTACGTTGTCAAAGAAGGTGTTAACAGGCTCTACAACCTTTTCGGCGGCCTTCAAAACGGCTGCGTAATCAAACAGCACAATTTCGGGGATGATTTCTTTGCTTACGGCAGCCACAACCTTATGCAGCTCGCCTTCGCTTTCGTGTTTAAACAGCGCGCCGCTGATAGCAACCTCTTTTTCGATTTTTTTGCACAGGTTGCTTACGCGCACGGAAATCTGCACCAAAGGTTCTGCTCCGCCAGCTTCCACATAAGCGGCCAGCGCCTTGCAGCGGGCAGCAAGGTCAACCACGTCGTCGTTGCGTTTATCTGCAAACACAGCGTCGATAACGTCGTAACGGATGCCCTGGTCCATCAAAAGGTTCTTCAAGCGCTGCTTAAAGAAGTCCATAATCTGCGGAATCAGCTTGCCGGTTTCCTCCGGTTTAATATCCAGCAGGTACAGGGTGCCGGCAATAACCTTGCCAAGGGAAACATGGTAATTTGCATCAAGCAAAATGTTAATAATGCCCAAGGCCTGACGGCGCAGTGCATACGGGTCCTGAGAACCGGTCGGCGCCAGCCCGCGGCTGAAGGTTGCGCAAATGTTGTCCAGCTTGTCGCCGATGCCTACAATGCGGCCGATAGTGGTTTTCGGCAGCTCGTCGCCGGCAAAGCGCGGCAGGTAATGCTCGTAAATGCCGGTGGCAACTTCCGGTTTTTCGCCGTCCAGCAGCGCATATTCGCGTCCCATAACGCCCTGCAGTTCCGTAAACTCAATTACCATGCCGGTAACAAGGTCGGTTTTGCACAAAAGTGCCGTGCGGCGCAGCGCTTCCTCATCAACAGGCGCGTTAATGGCAAAGCGCAGCATCTCCGCCATTTTTACAAGGCGCTCGCTCTTGTCGTACATATTGCCCAAACCTTCCTGGAAGGAAACGGTTTTCAGTTTTTCCAAACGCTCTTCCAGCTTCTGCGCGCGGTCCTCGTTAAAGAAGAACTCGGCGTCGCTCAAACGCGCACGCAGCACGCGCTCGTTGCCGTGGGTAACAATGTCAAGGTGTTCGCTGCCGCCGTTGCGCACGGTAATAAACTTGTTCAGCAAATTGCCGTCCTCATCAAGCACAGGGAAGTATCTCTGGTGCTCGCGCATCGGGGTAATAATGCACTCTTTAGGCAGGCGCAAAAACTTTTCTTCAAACTTGCCGCACAGCGCGGTCGGCCATTCAACAAGGTAGTTAACTTCTTCCAGCAAATCCTCGTTAATTTCGGCTTCGCCGCCGTTTTGCGCAGCCAAATCCTTAATCTGCTGCAAAATCAGCGCGCGGCGCTCGTCCTGGTCAACCATTACAAAGTTGTCGTACATAACCTTTTTGTAATCGCCAGCGGTGGGTATTTCCACAGCGCCCTTAACTCCCGCCAAAGCGGAATAAACCTTATTGCCCATTTTGGTAAGCGCAGCGCTGATGAGCCCCTGGCTTTCGGCAGCTGCCTTTAAGGATTGCTGCATAAAGCGGTGGCCCATGCTGAACTTGCCGCTTTTTACGCCGCAAATTTCAACCGGCACAATCTGGTCGCCAAACAGGGCCACCAGCCAGCGGATGGGGCGTACAAAACGGAAGTCGTAATCGGCCCAGCGCATGGTTTTGGGGAAGGAAAGCGAGGTTAAAATGTCCATTAAAAGGCCCGGCAAAAGCTCAACAACCGGCTGGCCTGCTAAATGTTTAACTGCGTAAACGTAGTTGTCGCGTACTACAAGGTCGTTTACATCCACGCCCTGCCCGCGCGCAAAGCCCTGCGCTGCCTTGCTGGGCGCACCGCTAACATAAGCAATTTTTACGGAAGGGCCTTTGGCTTCCACAACAACGTCGGCCTGCGTTTCGGCAACGCCGCTGGCAATAAACGCCATGCGGCGCGGGGTGCCGTACACGGTAATATCTTCAAACGGAATGCGCAGCTCCTGCATTTTAACGGCTGCCAAATCCTTTAACTGCGCCAGAATTGCGGGCATAAACTTTGCCGGAATTTCTTCGGTGCCAATTTCAAACAGTAATTTTTCCATTATAAATTCTCCCCTTTCAGCATCGGGAAGCCCAGCTTCTCCCTTTGTTCAACATACGCAGCGGCGCACAGCCTTGCCATGGCGCGCACGCGGGCAATAAACGCCGTCCTTTCGCTTACGCTGATGGCTCCGCGCGAATCGAGAAGGTTAAAAGTATGCGAGCATTTTAAAACATAATCGTACGCCGGGCGGATGTAGCCGAGCGCGATAACGCGTTTAGCCTCTGCCTCGTACTTGTCGAACAAATCAAACAGCAAATCGGTATCGGCAACCTGGAAGTTGTAGTAGGATTGCTCTACCTCGTTGGTGTGGAACACGTCGCCGTAGGTAACGCCCTCCACCCACTGAATGTCAAACACGTTTTCCACGCCCTGAATATACATGGCAAGGCGCTCCAAACCGTAGGTAATTTCTACGCTGACGGGCTTAACGTCGATGCTGCCCACCTGCTGGAAGTAGGTAAACTGGGTAATTTCCATGCCGTCCAGCCAAACTTCCCAGCCAAGGCCCCAAGCGCCCAAAGTAGGCGATTCCCAGTTATCCTCTACAAAGCGGATGTCGTGCTCATCCTGATGAATGCCCAGTTCCGCCAGGCTCTGCAAATACAGCTCCTGAATATTATCCGGCGACGGTTTAATAATAACCTGAAACTGATGATGCTGGAACAGACGGTTCGGGTTATCGCCGTAGCGTCCGTCTGCCGGGCGGCGGCTCGGCTCAACATAGGCCACGCGCCAGGGTTCCGGCCCCAAAACACGCAAAAACGTGCGCGGGTTCATCGTGCCAGCGCCCTTTTCAATATCGTAGGGCTGGGTTAAAATGCAGTTTTGTTCGCCCCAAAACTTTTGCAGCTTCAAAATAATTGTCTGAAAATCCATAATATCCCTCCTGCGTATGCGTTACAAAAACGAAAAGCCCCCGTCTCTGTAACAAAATAGTTACAGGGACGGAGGCACAAAGTCTCCGCGGTTCCACCCTGCTTGGCAGCTTACGCCGCCCGCCTCGATGTTATACACTTACGCTCCAAGGCGCCTTCGCCGCTGTTGCCGGCTTGCACCGTCCCGGCTCGCTAAAATTAGCGGTTACTACTCCTCATCATTGCTTACAACAAAATATAGCAAATAACGCTGCGTTTGTCAATGCTTAAAGCCCCGTCTGGCTTAAAAAAGCAAGGCTTTTTAGGGGTTTATCCGTCTGGTACACAATAAAGCGCTGCAAAATTTTCTCAAGCTCCATCAGCGTGCCTCCGCGCACAAAAAAAGTAGCGGGGTTTTTAAAATCAAGCGTTAAAAGCTCCGTTAAAAATTCCTGCGCCTCACGGCTGAAGGGCAGCTCCTCGCCGCCGCAGCACTCATCGCACACCAGCCCGCCCTGCACCACGCTAAAATGCGCATCGCCCTCAGCAGGTTTGCCGCAGTTAACGCAGGTTAAATGCTGGGGCAAAATGCCCGTTAAAAACAGCAGCTTAACGATGTACGACAGCGCCACCAGACGCGGGTTGCGCTTTAAAAGCACCTCCCGCACCGCTAAAAGCAGTTCGTAAACCTCCTCCTGCGGCTGGTGTTCCTCAGTTAAATTTTCCGTCACCTCGGCAATCAGCGCCGCATAAGCCATCTGCTTTAAATCAAACTGCGCCGGGTAGCTTATCAGCTCGCAGCTTTTTAAGGTGTCCAGCTTTTTGCCGCTAAAAAAATTAATGTCCAGCACCGCAAACGGCTGAATCAGCCTGCCGCCGTTAGTCCGCGCATAGCGCGCCCCATAAGCCAGAAAACTTATTTTGCCATGCGTGCGCGCAAAGCAGACTGCGTACTTATCCGCAGTCTGCCAGTTTTTAACCTTTAAAATTATTGCCTCATCGCCAAATGCTTTGTCCGTCATCGTTATTCATCCGCATAAACCGGCAGCTCCGGCAGTTTAAGGGCACGCACGCGCGTTACGCGGAAGCCCTCCGTGCGCAGCACCTCAAAGCTCCAGCCGTCAACCTCCACCTTGTCGCCGGTTTCGGGCTTGCGCTCCAAAAGCCCAAACACAAACCCGCCGATGGTGTCCTCCTCCGGCTCTTCAAATTTAATATGCAAAAGGTCGGTAATATCGTCCAAAAGCACCCTGCCGTCAAACTCGTAGGTGCCGTCGGCGCGGTGCACAACCTCTTCTTCTTTTTCCTCGTCGTGCTCGTCCTGAATGTCGCCGACGATTTCTTCCAACAAGTCCTCCATAGTTACAAGGCCCGCCGTGCCGCCGTACTCATCGGCAACCACAACCAGCTGCACGCGTTTGGACTGCATGGTTTGCAGCACCTTGCTTATTTCCATGCTCTCGGGCACGGCCAGCACGCTGTTCATGCGCGCACGGATATCAAAGTTCTGCTTTTCTTCCTCGGTAATGTTCAGCAGGCTGCGCACATGTACAACGCCCAAAACGTGGTCCTTGTCGCCCTCGCACAGCGGGTAGCGCGTATGCTTTGTTGCCAGCACCTTGCCGATGTTCTTTTCGTAGCTGTCCTCAGCGTACAGGCACACCATGTCCTGGCGCGGCACCATAACCTCGCGCGCCACACGGTCGGCAAAGTCAAACACGTTGTCCAAAAGGCGGCTTTCCATGTGGTCCAGCTTGCCGCCGCGCTCACTGGCGCTTACAATCATGCGCAGCTCTTCCTCGCTGCGGCTTATGTCCTCCACCGGCACCTTGTCCATCTTCATCGCCTTCAGCACCGCCTTAGCCACCTTGTTAAAAAAGTAAATCAAAGGGTACATTAAATAATGAAAGAACGCCAGCGGGTACACCACCGCCATCGCCGCGCGCTCCACATGCGCAAGGCTGATAACACGCGGCACCAGCTCGCCAAACACCACATGCACAAACACAATCAGCATAAAAGCGCACAGCACAACAACACCGTCGTCGTACCAGTGCTCGCCAATCAAATCAAAGGCATCGGCAATAAGCCCCGCTAAAAGCGGGCCGCAAAACCAGCCCAAAATCAGCGACGACGCCGTTATGCCCAGCTGAATAGCGCTTAAATAAGTGTCGCGCTTCTGGGTCATTTTAAGCACCAGCGCCGCACGGCTGTTGCCAGCGTCAATCAGCTCCTGCAAACTGCCCGGGCGCACGCTTACCAGCGCGTATTCCGATATTACAAAAAATGCGTTTAAACCTGTAATTAATAAAGCGGCTAAAATCTTTAATAAATCCGCCACGTGACTGTCGATAAGACATCACTCCCTACTAAATCAAATTGAATAGCCAAACTGTTTTAAGGCTTTATCCTTGTTGCGCCAGTCCGGCTTAACCTTAACCCACAAATCCAAAAATACCTTGTCGCCCAAAAGCGCCTCAATATCCTGGCGGGCCTCAAGCCCGATTTTCTTCAGCAAACTGCCCTTCGCGCCGATAACAATGCCTTTTTGCGATTCGCGCTCTACAAAAATTGTAGCGCGGATGTAAATATCATTGTTGCCGCGCACCTTAAACTCCTCAACCTCAACTGCGACGGAGTGGGGAATTTCATCGCGCGTGGAAGTAAGCACCTTTTCGCGTATCATTTCAGCGGCAATTACACGCTCCGGCTGGTCGGTAATCATGTCCTCGTCGTAATAGGCGGGTCCTTCCGGCAGATGCTTGGTAATTTCTTCTACCAAACCTTTAAAATCCGTATCCTGCAAGGCAGATACCGGCACCACGGCGGCAAAATTGTAATCGTTTACATAATTTGCAATAATGCCGAAGAGTCTGGATTTATCGTCTAACTTATCTACTTTGTTGGCAACTAAAATTACCGGCGTTTTAACTTTTTTAAGCTGTTCAATAATGTAATCCTCGCCCGCGCCGCGCTTTTCGCTGACGTCAACCACAAATAAAATAACGTCAACTTCTTTCAGCGTGCTTTCCGCCGCGCGCACCATGTACTGCCCCAGCTTGTGGTGCGGCTTATGGATGCCCGGCGTGTCAAGAAACATTATCTGAGCGTTATCCGTATTTAAAATGCACATAATTTTGTTGCGCGTGGTTTGCGGGCGGTCGCTCATAATGGCAATTTTTTCGCCAATCAGCGCGTTGGTTAAGGTGCTTTTGCCCACGTTAGGCCTGCCTACCATAGCGGCAAAGCCGGTGTAATGCTTGTTTTGCTTATCTATGTTCGTCCTCTCCTTTATTCCATGCTGGCTGCGCCGAAGCTGTACGGCAAAAGCTCCTCTGCCGTCATTGTTTTGGCGCTGCCCTGTAAATTAGTCATAATTATTTTTGGTATGGCAAATTCGGCAATTACCTGCCGGCACGCACCGCACGGCGCTACGGGCAGTTCGCCCTCAGCCGTTACGCACAGCAGTTTAAGCTCGCGCTCGCCCGCGCACACCGCCGCAAAAATGGCGTTGCGTTCCGCGCAGCAGGTTAAGCCATAGCTGGCGTTTTCTATGTTGCAGCCGGTGTAAATTTTGCCGCTGGCAGCCAGCACCGCCGCCCCCACCTTAAAGCGAGAATACGGCGTGTAGGCGTTTTGCCTAACCTTTACCGCCGCCTGCCACAGCTCTTTTTCCAATGCGTCCATCATTTCTGCTCCAAAAATTCTTCGCTCAGTTCAATCTCGCGCAGGGCTTCTTCTTCCTTCGCGCGCATAATTACCTTGTCCTCTTCCACCATGTGGTCGTAACCCAACAGGTGCAGCAGCCCGTGCACGGCAAGGTACACCATCTCGCGCGTCAAGCCGTGGCCAAACTCCTCGCCCTGGCGCTCGGCCGTTTCGGCGCTGATAATTATATCGCCCAAAAGGTGTTCTTCCGGCGCGTCTACAAGTTCCGGCTCGTCCTCGCTGCCTTCGTCCAGTGCAAAGCTTAAAACGTCGGTGGGGCGGTCAACATTGCGGTATTCACGGTTCAGGCGGTGTATTTCCTCATCGTCCACAATGGTAATATCAACCTCGGTCTGCTCCGTCAGCCCGTGCAGGCGCGCCACAGCGTTTAAGCCTGCAATTAAGCGCTCTTCCAGCGCCTCGTCTATGGCAATTTTGTCCTGGTCATTTTCTAAGGTTATCAGCATTTTTCTTCTCCCGTTTATGCTTTTCGCGTTCTTTTTCGTATTCCTCATAAGCGCGGATAACGGCGCCGACAATCTCGTGGCGCACCACGTCCGCCTCGCCAAAGCTTACCACGCCAATGCCGGGGGTGTTGCGCAAAATGTAAGCCGCCTGCTTTAAGCCGCTCTTTTTGCCACCCGGCAAATCTATCTGCGTCACGTCGCCCGTAATAACCATTTTGGAGCCGAAGCCGAAGCGCGTTAAAAACATCTTCATCTGCTCCGGCGTGGTGTTCTGCGCCTCGTCCAAAATTATAAACGCTTCGTTTAAAGTGCGCCCGCGCATATAGGCCAGCGGCGCCACCTCAATCGTGCCGCGCGTAATATATTTCTGAAAGGTTTCGTTGCCCAGCATATCATACAGCGCGTCGTACAAAGGGCGCAGGTAAGGGTCAACCTTGTCCTGCATATCGCCCGGCAAAAAGCCCAGCTTCTCGCCTGCTTCCACCGCGGGGCGCGTTAAAATAATGCGCTCCACCTCTTTGTTTTTCAGCGCCTTCACCGCCAGGGCAACCGCCAAATACGTTTTGCCCGTGCCTGCAGGGCCAATGCCAATGGTAATCGCGTTGCGGCGGATGGCATCGATATAGTTCCACTGCCCCAGCGTTTTAGCCTTAACCTGCCTGCCGCGGCGGGTAACGATAATCGTATCGGCATACATACGGTGCAGTGCGTCCAGCTGCGCCTCGGCAATCATGCGGATGCTGTAACGCACGTCGTGCGTCGTTATCGCAGCGCCCTGCCGCTCCAAAAACAGCAGCTCCTTAAACAGGCTTTCCAGCTGCTTAACCTCTTCCTCGCTGCCGCTAAAGCTAATCACATTGCCGCGCGCCACAATCCTTGCGCTGTAACACTCCTGAATTACGCGCAAAAGTTCATCGTTGCGCCCCAAAACCGCCAGCATCTCCTGCTGGTCAGCTACTTCAATCAAGCCCTCGCTTTGCATTAAAGTCAAGTTCGCGCTCCTTTCGTTACTGCTTAATGGTTATTTTGTTAATCACAACGTCGGTTAAAGGCCTGTCGTTGGCATCCGTGGCCACATGGCCGATTTTATACACAACATCCATGCCCTTCGTTACCTTGCCAAAAACGGCGTGCTTGCCGTCCAGCCACGGGCAATCGCGCAGCGTGATGAAAAACTGGCTGCCGCCGGTGTTCGGGCCTGCATTAGCCATCGAAAGCACGCCCGGGCCGTCGTGCAAAAGTTTGCTGCTAAACTCGTCCTTAATCGTGTAGCCGGGGCCGCCCATGCCGGTGCCCGTCGGGTCGCCGCCCTGAATCATAAAATTATCAATTACGCGGTGAAAAATCACACCGTTGTAAAAGCCCTTGTTCGCAAGGTCAATAAAATTTTTGCAGGTGTTCGGCGCCAAATCCGTCGCCAAAGCAATTTCAAAAGTGCCCATATTCGTCTCAAACACAGCGGTTGCGGGCGGCAAAGCAGGCTTTTCCGGCTCGCTGCCGCAGGCGCTTACGGCAAAGCTGCAC
Source organism: uncultured Phascolarctobacterium sp. (assembly GCA_949288065.1). Lineage (GTDB taxonomy): Bacteria > Bacillota > Negativicutes > Acidaminococcales > Acidaminococcaceae > Fusicatenibacter_A. The sequence continues at coordinate 57,369 of CASEIL010000001.1, read as the reverse complement.
AAAAGCATTATCAAAACTAACAGTTTCTTCAAAATAAAAACCTCCGTAAAATAAAATGCGTATAATAATATTATAACTCTTAACGCGCTTGCCCGTCAAAACTTACAAATGCGCGCGCAGCCAGCCGATAACCTCCTCTGCAGCCTTGTTGCTGTGGTTGGTAAAGCTGTGGTCAGCCCCGCTTACAATAACAAGCTTCTTCGGCCGCCCTGCCAGGGCAAAACTGCGCTGAGCCTGCGCGCTGTCCACCGTTTCATCATTGCTGCCGTGAATGATGAGCAGCGGGCGTTTCTGCCAGTTCTTTAAAAGCAGCGGCAAATTATAATTATCAAGGTCGGTTAAAAAATCCGGCGTCAGCGTAATTTTGCCGCGCTCGTCCTCCAAATTCAGCGTTTCGCCGTTTTTAAGGCGGGTGTAATTATCGTCGCCCAGTGCGTTTTTAAAGGTAGCGTGCAAATCGTTAGGCGTAGCCCACAGGGCTAAACCGCCAATCTCGCTGCGGCGAGAAGCCGTTACCAAAGAAGCCGCCCCGCCCATGCTGCGCCCCAGCAAAAACAGGTGCGGGCTCTTGTAATGCTCCAACGCAAAATCAATAACGGCGTTCAGTTCCGCAATCTGGTGCGACAAAATCTGGCTGCCCGTAAAATTAAAACGCAAAACATTCACAAACAGCGACGCCATCTGCGAAAGATACGCCGCCCTGCCGCCGCCCTCCATGCTGCCGCGGAAGCCGTGCGCCATAATTAAAAGGTTGTTGGGCCCTTCATCGTCCTGGCATGGCTGAAACTTAGCCTCCATATCGCCGTAAGGCCCGGTAATTGTTAAAGGTTCATCAAATTTAACTCTCATTGTCTAATCCTTCTTTTATGTGTTATGCTTATATTATATCAAAATAAACTAAAAATAAAAATTAAAAATATTTAACAGCAGCACCCCCTTCGCCTTACGGCGGATATTTTTTGCCGCGCATATAAATTTGCCCGCTGCGCCTAAAATTTGTTGACAAACTCTTTTGCGCGTGGTATTATTATTAATGTTCCGTGATAAACGGAAACCAAACGTGCCGAAGTGGCGGAATTGGCAGACGCACTTGACTCAAAATCAAGCGGGTTTACGCTCGTGCCGGTTCGAGTCCGGCCTTCGGCACCAAAGAGAATTGAACGCTTTCGATAAATCGGAAGCGTTTTTTGTTTATATAATAACTTTAGCCCCATAGCCGCTTGTGCCATGGGGCTGTTTTATTACTTTCTTCTGTACTTTTGGTTTTTGCTGTTTGGCTTATCAGGTATTGTCATTTCAATTAAACCGTTTTTAAGCGCAGGTTTTAAATAATTTTGCCTGAAAGTCGGCTTATGTTTAAGGTTCAACAGGTTCATTAATTCTGTAATGCTGAGTTCTTTATCCTCTAAAACATTCAAAAGACGTTTAACTGGGTCGGTATCTTGGTCGGCATCTTGGTCGATTGCAGGTATTTCTTTTAATGCGTCACGCAATGCCGTCAACATAAACTCTACAAAAACGGTGCTGTCTGCTTCTTTATCGGCTTTGCCTAATGCGTCATAATATTCTTCCTGCCGTTCTTTAACCAGTGTTTCAACAGGTATCCACGCCAGTATTTCTTTCCACTCTGCCAAAAGCAATGTATGCCACAATCTGCCCATACGCCCGTTGCCATCTGCAAATGGATGGATAAACTCAAATTCGTAATGAAACACAGCACTTTTAATCAGCGGGTGCGCTGTTGATTTTTGATACCACACCAGCAAATTGGCAATATGCTCCGGCACAAACTCAGCAGGCGGCGCCATGTGCACAACCTGGCTGCCTTTAAACACGCCTACCCCGCCTGTTCTAAAATGCCCGGCATTTTTAACAAGTTCTGCCATTAATATGCCATGCGCTTTTAATAAATCGCTTACGCTGAAAGGATTAAAAGTTAAAAGCTGCTCATAAACCTCATAAGCATTTTTAACTTCTTTTATCTCCGCAGGCGTGCCTAAGATACGTTTGCCGTTTAACAGCGCCGTTATCTGCTCCACCGTCAGCGTATTATTTTCAATAGCAAGCGAGGCCTGTATGGTCTTTATCCTGTTGGCACGGCGCAGTTTAGGGTTATTGTTAAGCCCTGACGTAACCGTAATATGACCGATAAGCTCGCTAATTTCGGCAATTAAAGCGACTATTTTATTGGTAATTGTATATGGAGGATTATATTTTTCTTCCATTGCCCACACTCTTTCAAAAGGTTAATTTACCCTTTAATATTACCATAAAACAGCCTGAGCCGCAAAATTAACAGCCAATATTTTAACTACTCATCCATCAAAACGCAAGTTTTGGATAAAATATTATCTATATTACTTCCACAGCAAAAGCGGTATTACAAAAAGGTTGATGTTACTTAAAATACTAAACAACAGCCACAGCAGCACGCCAAGCAGCGCCACAATTAATATGGCTACAAACCAGTGCGTCTGCAAAAAGCTTATAACAGCAGCCGCTCCCATTACTACAATAAAAATTATCTCAAGTGTAGTCATCAAAAACACCTCCCGCTTAAAGCGTGATTCCCTTTAGCTGCATGGCATTAAAAATTATCAAGAACATCTGCGCCAGACAGACTAACATTATAAAATCCTCTTTAGTAAATTTTTCCATGCCTATCACCCTCACCTAAAAAGCAAACCTGTCAACGAAACATTATCCGGCAGGGTATACAAGCCAAACAAAACGACGCAGGTAACAGCAAGCATTAGCATAAGTACAGCTGCGCGCTCTTCCCACCAAAAATATTTTGTCAGTACAAACATTACAGCCGTGCAAAGCGAGGCACCTAAAGCATAAAACATATTACCACTCCCCTTTTATATATAGTATAAAAAACAAGATAGCCAGTTTCCGGCTATCTTGTTTTTTAGCGTTTATTTTTTACCCTTGCCGCTGCGTTTGGCAAAATCCTCCTCAATGCCAGCCTTCCAGCCTTTGCCCACAGGCTTACCGGCATCCATACTGCCGATAAAGCTGCAAACAGCCTTGTAGTTCAGCTCTATGCCCTTGCTGTCGTTATTAAAATTCACCGCACGCTCCTCGGCAATGCCAAAGCTCGCCGCCGTCTGCACCGCATCAATGTTCGCGCCCAAAAACAAAAACTCCCAGCCACGCTGCTTTTGCTCTTCAATCAGCGCCTTAACCTGTGCCGCCGTGTACTGTCTGCTGGCGTTCTCCATACCGTCGGTAGTAATCACCACCAGCGTATACTCCGGCACATCCTCCGCACGGGCGTATTTATGTATGGTTTTAATATGCTCAACCGTTTTGCCAACCGCATCCAACAGCGCCGTGCAGCCGCACGCACAGTAATCAGCCTCCGTCATCGGCTTAATGCCGCTAATGGGCAGCCTATCGTGCACAACCTTCAGCTCGTGGTTAAAAAGCACCGTCGTCACCAGCGCCTCGCTGCCAGCCTGCTTTTTAAGCATCGCATTAAACCCGCCGATAGTATCACTCTCCAGCCCGCTCATCGAACCGCTGCAATCCAAAATAAATACCAGTTCCATATTCTTCATAACTACTACCTCCTGCAAAAAATTAAAGTTGCAAGCTTTTGCTTACAGCCTCATTGTAAAACATTTTCTCTTGCAGAAGGTCGCCCGCTACACGACATTTTGCGCACCAAGCAGCACCTGGTCAAACTTATACAGCGAAAGGTTAATCTCATGCACATCATAAATGCCGCGCGTCAGGTAATACTCCACAATAATATCAAACGGGCGCGAAGGCGACAGTGCATACCCAGCCTTTGCCAAAAGCTCCTTAGCCTCCTCCAGCGGCAGCCTCAGCGCCACAGCAAACGCCACCGCAGTCTGCTTGCTGGGCTTATAATTTTTGTCGCTGCGAATTTTGCTAAACAGCCGCCTGTCAACATTCGCCGCACGGTAGCACTCAGCGTCACTCAGCCCCAGCTCATCAATCTTGCGCAGCAGCATCTCGCTAAAGCTCTCATCTGCGTAAGCAAGGCGGCGCTTAAGTTCCTCATCGTGCAAGCCTCTAGCAAAAGTCTTTTTGTTGGCAACATGTACAAAATCAATGCATTTGGTCATCTCCGCAGGTGCCTCACACACCTCAAGAGGCATAAATTCATGCAGCGCATCAGCAATTTCGCGCTCCGTCCGCTTAGGCCTTGCCCCAAACAAAACAAGGAAAACCTCAAGGTCGCACTGCAAAATAAAACTGCCAATCGTTTTAACAGCAATATCCAGCGCCTCATCCTTCGGGTAGCCATACGCTCCCGCGGATATTAACGGAAACGCCACCGACCCGCACCCATTTGCCACCGCCAGCTTCAGCGCCTCGCGATAACACGACGCCAAAAGCTCCGCCTCGCCATATTTGCCTCCGCGCCAGCGCGGCCCAACGGTATGGATTACATATTTGGCAGGCAAATTGTAGCCACCCGTAATTTTAGCCTCGCCCGTGCGGCAGCCGTTAAGTGTACGGCACTCCTCCAAAAGCCCCCTGCCCGCCGCGCGGTGAATAGCGCCATCCACTCCGCCACCGCCCAAAAGGCTACTGTTGGCGGCATTAACAATAGCATCCACCTTTAACTTAGTAATATCACCATTAATAATTTGCAACGGCATAACGCCCACCCCTAACCTACAAGCTTTACTACTATTTTACCGCAATTAGCTGTACAAAGCACTACCACCCATCAAACCGGTAGCAGTGCTTTAATTTACCTATGTTAAATTAGAGTAATTTACTTGAAAATCTTCACTAATTATAAGAGATAAATCTTTTTTTGTAGGATTCTCTATTTTTACTACTCTTCTTGCATGATTCATAACTAAATCATCAAAAATATTCCTAATTAATCTTCCGTTAGCAAAATTATCTTGTTTGGATTGTACACATTTAATCAAAAAATCATTTATTAATTTCTTGGCACTCTGTTCAATTGTGTAATTATTTTGCAAACACATAAAATCAAGAATTTTCTCTAACTCATCTGCATTATAATCAGGAAATTCTATGAATGTATTAAAACGTGATTTTAAACCGGGATTTGATTCAAAAAACTTTTTCATCGGTTCAGTATATCCGGCAACAATAACCACCAAATCATCTCTATAATCTTCTAATGCTTTCGTTAACTCTGTTAAACATTCCCTTCCGTAGGAATCGCTATGTTCATTTTCAGTAATACTGTACGCTTCATCAATAAAAAGAACTCCACCTTTTGCGCGTTCAATAACCCGTTTAACCTTAAGTGCAGTTTGCCCTTGGTATCCTGCAATTAAATCAGTTCTTGAAACTTCAATAAAATGTCCTTTTGAAAGTAAACCCAATTGTTTATAAATATGCCCAACAATACGGGCAACTGTTGTTTTTCCTGTTCCCGGATTACCTGTAAAAGCCAAATGCAATGTATTTTTTGATGAAAATAAATTATTATCTCTGCGTAATTTTTGAACTTTTTGATAAGCAATTAAATTATAAACTTTTGCTTTAACTTCTTTCAGCCCAACCAATGAATTCAAATCGCGTAAAAGTTCTTCTAATGTTCTTTTATCATCATCAAAACGTTCCGGCTTACAAATTTCTATAATCCTTTTGTAGCCAAAATATTCAATTAAAGAATCTTTTACAGCGTGCCCTAATTGAACTATTATATTCGTTTTTTCTTTATTAGCTATTGCATCAGATATTTGTTTTAGCAATTTTATTGTTGCTTTTTCATCGTCTGTTTCAACTATTAAATTAGCATTTTGTATTACTTTTCCATTTGCATTAATAACAGCATCAAATTTTGAAGCAAAATTTAAAAACCTATCACGATATTTTTCCATAACTTAATTACCTAAAATTGCTAACCAAAAAATTAACAATAACTAAAACGATTAAAACAATTACAGCGATATTTAATTTTTTCAATTTTTCGCTTTCTTCTTTTTTATCATTAATTATTTCTGCTAATTGTTCATTTTTTGCCAACAAATCATTTCTTTCATTTTCCAAATTTACAATCTTATTATTTAAGGTTTCAAAATTATCTGTTAACAATTGTGTATTCTTCCAAATAATATCAATGTCATCAAAATGTATACTATTGTTTAACTTTTTCTGCAATACATCAAACTTATTAACATAATTTTCTTGATTTAATTTTATTTCATCTATTGCTTTTTGGCTATTTTCCATAATATATACGATTTTTCCAATCGTATTTTTAGTTTCAGTATTTTCATATCTAATAGATTCTTCTAACTTTTCAATTTTAGTAATTATATCACTTTTAGCTTTTTCCAATTTATCAATTTTTATTTTTAATTTATCTAAATTAGAATTTAAAAGTTGTGTTTTATCCCAAATTTTATCAATATCATTCAAATGAACATTCTTATTTAACTTATTTTGAAAATCACCAAAGCCTTTAATAAGCCGTTTTTGAATATCTATTGTTGATTTTATATCTTTTTGTGCTTTTTGTAATTCTTCTATTGCATAAACAGCTTGATTAATTGCATATACAGAATTATTAAACGCTATTTCAGCACTTTTAATAGAAGATAATATTCCTCCAATATAATCTTTATCAAGACTTTCAAAAGCATTATATATAACATTAAACTCTTTTACTAACTCATTTTGCTTCTTATTAATTTCGATTAAATGCTTTCCTATTTTTTGGGTAATATCATTAAGTTCTTCACCAGTAACCTTATGGTCAAATATTAAAAACGAATCTGTTTCCACTGATGGAAGTTTAAAATCATAATCTGGTTTTTCTGAAAATCTTTTTAGTGCATTTTTATATGTATCAAAATTATGTTTTGATACCTCTTTACTCGAAAGAATTTGTATTTCATTCATCTTCATTCACCTCAAACTAATATATTACATTCCTAAATTTTTTAACATTTTATCCATTTCATCAATATCTTCCACATTATCACTCTTAACTTCTTTTTTGTTGTAATCCACCTCATCAATCTTATAATTAGTTATTTTTTCAACTACATCTTCTATTATCACTGCAGCTTCTTTATGTCTATTACCAATAGATTCTGCTACATTTCTTTTAACGTGCTCATTGTGCATTCTTTGAACCAAATTTAACTGTTCTAGCTGTTTTAACATTTTATTATTTTTATTAATTTGTTCTTTAAGTATATTTGACTTACGTTTTTTAGCAATATATTTATCAATTAAATTCAAAACAATTGCACCAACAACGCCGCTTAATAAACTTGCAAAAAAATATCCTATGATATTTGCTAATGACAAATCTAACACTGGAATTGTTATTTGCATACCTGGGATAGTAGAAATAGCTTTTTCAAATATTTCCCCACCCAAAATTGCTCCTCCTGCAACAAGTCCACCAACTATAATTTTTCCAACCTGAGCTACTTTGATACTAAAAGGTTCATTTTTATGTTTTTCATCTCTTAAATATTTTATTGCATCCCATATTGTAGATACACCTTGCTTAATAAGACTTGCAAGTCTTTTAAACAAACTAACAATTGGTCCAAAAATTTCAGAAACAACAGTTCCGACAAAACTTGTTGCTCCAGTTTTTAAAAAGCTTGTTATTTTATTAAAGAAATTACGAATTGCCTTTTTCATCTCTTCCAAAAAGCTGTTGAACGATTTGGCTTGAGATTTAAAAAAGCGAACCATACCATTCATTATTTCTTTTAATAATGTAAACAACGCCTCAATAGACATTTGTTTTAAAGCGTCTAGAGAAGCTTTTTTACTAACTTGTTTTGTTACACCAATTGCAATATCTTTATTAATAGCATTACGCGCTTTTTTATCAGCTTCCTTCATTAGTTCATCATCAGCATCAAGTTTGTCTTGTAAATGCTTATTATTTTTAGCTTTAGCTGCTTTTTTCTCAGCAGAACTCATATTTGATTCATCTATTTTTTTATTTGCTTTTTCATTCTGTTCTTTTAAACTGCGTTCCCTTTCTTCTCTTTGCTCAATATATTTATCAACACTTTTTTCTTTTTTACTTTTATTTAGTGATTCATTTGTAGGTTGCAAATTTTCATCTTTATTAGCTAATTCTTCTGTACTTAAATTTGCCTGTTTTCTTCTTGGGTTATTATAAATTTCTTTTCGTGATACGACATGATCTAAATTAGCTTTATCATTTTTACCTAAATTTTTCCCTGTATAAGCATCTGTCAGCTCCCCCGCTTGTTGCTTATCTTTCATTTTTTTATTAGCTTCTTTATATTTTTTATCTTGCATAACTTTATCTTTAACTTCTGCATATGTTTCTGGATGCTCACGATCATATTTCTGAATTAAAGTTTCATTAGTAATATCAAGACCAATTTGATTAGCAAATTGTTTCCAAATTTCATCTGAAATAACCTGAGTAAGAGCCTCCGGATTACCAATCTTCTCTTTTTCTTCTTCTAAAATTTTATAATCTGATAACTCTTCTTCAAATTTTGCTTCAAGTTGTGCTTCTAAGGCATCAAAATCAAACTCTTCTATATTATCAATTTCTTGAAAATTCTGTTTAGAATTCATTGTATTCATTATTTTTATTTCCTCCACACAAAATCACATGGACAGTTATTGTCTATGTATATTCTCCCAATCGTATAATTCATTTTATTTCGGCATTTATACTTAATTTCCTTCATATACCTAAAATTTAATTTAAGTATTTATATATTTTCACCAGCGTTCATCAAAAGGTTAACATCAACATCCAGCCCCTGGGCGATTAAGAGCAAAGTTTCCAGTGAATAGCTTTTACCGTTGTTGCCGCGCTCAATTTGCCCCAGATAGGTTGTGCTAATTCCGATTTTGCCTGCCAGCTGCCCTTGTGTGTAGCCGCGCAGCTTGCGGTAATATGCAATTTTTAAGCCTATCATTTTATAGCGCATTGCAAACACGGCTATCACCACCCTCCTATATTAAATTTTCTCATATTTTTAACTTTTTATTTTGTACTTATAGATTGTTTATTTAGGTATATAGTTGGTATTTAGTGTTTATCAGCATAAAAAACAGCAGGCAGCGTTTTCATTCTGCCTGCTTGGAATAAGTTATTTAATTTTTCCAGCCCGGCGCTTCGCGGATATTTATCTGTTCTAAATAGCCGTTATTAAACCTGAAGCTATAAGTCTGCCCATTAGGCATAAGATATGTTACCCAATTATTATTAGTGCTAAGCTGATAATAGGGTTTCATTTTTTGTGTAACTTCGCTCAAACTATTGCCAATTTTAATGCCGTTGCTCAGGCTGCCGGTGTAGTTGTCTAATATTGTTACCGAATCCTGCACCTGATAATTAAAATACGGCATAAAATCAACTACAACGCCGTTGGCAAAAATATTGCTAACGTGAATTGTTCCCTCGCCTTTTTGCCCGCTTAATGGAGCTTTGGCGTAAAATTCTTCCTCAGTAGAATTAAAGTTAAGCCCGTCAAAATTAAGGTTCGGCGTTGATGTTTTGTAATACTTTTTAATAATCTGCAAATTATCGTGCATTGTTTGCAAATCTTTTTTTACCCTGTCAAGCGGTTTATATACATCCTGCAATGAATTTCTTTTCCACAACAAGTCTTTAAAATAACCATCAACCGCAAGCAGTTCCGGTACGTCCTGCATTCTGCCGTTTTGCCATGTTAATGTAGTTGTGCCAAACTGCAACACATCAACATTGTAAGCATAACCAGGCAAAGTACTGCCATCACCACCATTGGGCAAGTACAACAAACCAAGGCAGTTGCGGTAGTTTGGAAATGTTTCGTAGAAAAAGGTTCTTGTGCCATATAAAACATAGCCGCCGTCTAACGGGTGTTCAACCCAGGCATAAATGCTGCGGATATTATGCGGGTCTAATTTTGCAGCGTCAATATTTACACCGGCAGGCAAATAATTTTGAATATCGTTATCCGTGGTTATTTTCATATCTTCCAGTTCAGACTGCACATAAGCATATTTTACCAATGCCACAAATGGCGACATATATTCATCCCTGCCGCCTGCTTCAATATTCAGATTAGTATTTTTATCGTTATTTACGGCATTATACAAAGTTTCCAAAAATGCCCTGTTATCATTACCATTAACTTCATCAATAGTTATTTCAAAGGCAGCGTCTGCAATTTTATAGGCGGTTTGAGGTTTATCTTCGTCTGCTGCCTTGCGGTAAAGTTCAAATACCGGCGCCATATTGCCTGTTTTTATGGCTTCAGCTACTATTTGTTTGGTATCGTCTTTAGTAAGCCAATAAACGACACCGGCTATTGCGGCTAAAACAACGGCAACTATTACAATAATATTATTTTTAGGTTTTGGCTCATTTTCTATTTCTGCGTTAGCAGAAGTATTTAAAACAGTGTCGCCCTCACATTGAAAATTTGTGTTTTGATTTTCCCACTCGCCAAATTCATAACGGCAATGCGGGCAAAATTTACTGCCGTAATCTACAAGACCGCCGCAATTAGGGCATACATATTTTTGCGCATCCACTATTAACACATCCTGTCTCAGTTTTTACCGGCAAGCGGGTCAGGCCCATATTTATTAGGACCGGTTGTGCCTTTGACAAAACATACATAAAGAGCCGGCAAAAATAATATATGACTCAAAACAAACCAACCAGATTTATCTAAATCATGCCATCTTTTTATACCAAAAATTACGCTAATGTAAATTCCTATCAAAGATGTAATCGTATACAAAACAAGGCCTAAACCTCCACTATCCAATAAAAGAAATTCTATCATACCTAACAAAAAACCAAGTGCTATATTTCTAATCCAAAAATTTTTTCTACCAATACGGCCTTTAGGAGAAAAATAATCATTAAAAATATCATTTTTTTCATCACTATTTACATATAAATTTTGGGTAGTTTGAAAATTTGTTTGACTAACTACCTGATTGTTCCAAACTCCAAAGGCATTACCACAGTGCGGACAAAACCGAGTTCCATAATCCACTAACCCATTACATTTTGGGCACACATACTTTTGATTCTCATTCATAAAAAACACCCTCTTTTCTTAAATTCACTTTATTTATTACTAAACACATAGTTTTTAAAAATAAATTCTATCTTACATACTGCTGATAATATCTTATAACGTCATAACACATATCCTTGCTATCCATCATAAATATTGGATATATTGCATTCAAAGGCCCTTCTTCCAGCAAATTGCCATTGCTATCATAAACTTTACCATAAATGGTTTTAAACATTTCCTGATTATGAAGCTGGGCAAGCATTACCGTAGTTGTGCCGTTATTTGCGTTATAAAATTTCATAGTAAAATTAATAATATTGCCATGATCATTAGAATAAACCGAATCCGCATCCCATTGAGCGTTATAATAACTATCCTTCGCTATCCAGTTTTCGGCGTTAGCCGTACCGGCATTAAACAAACACAGCATACAAATACCAACCATTACAAATAAATTTTTTAAAACTTTCATCATACTCGCTCCTTTAAATAAAATTTTAACCAACAAAATTACTACTTTTTGCCGTATCACCTCCGCCTGCGCCATCACACCACGCTGTCGCTAATCAGCACCGCCGCGTCAATTTCCAGCTTGTCGGCAATAAGTAGCAGCACTTGCAGGCTTGGCATCTGTTTGCCGCATTCTATTTTGCTTAAATACTGCGACGTTATGCCCACCTGCCCTGCCAGTTCCGTTTGCCCTATTTTTTTAAGCTGCCTGTAAAATTTTATTTTAGCGCCTATCTTTATAAATTTTTCGCTCTCGCCGCTCATTAAATCACCAACCTTACACTATTATTACACGTCTGCCCGCCGCCCACTTGCATTTATGGTTTTAAAATTAGCATTAATAGTTTGCGCCAGCCGCCGGTGCAGCTTAAAAATCTTCCTGCAAGGGCAAATCTTCTTACTCTGCGGCTTATTTATTTATATTTTAATAAAAATTTCCAGCTTAGCGGTGTCCAAAAAGGGCACAAAAATAGCGCAGTTTTTAAGCTACGCTAAAAATCAGTTTATTTTTATGTTGTAGGTTTGCACTGTTTGCGGCAGGTTGTCTGCCGTTAAGGCAGCCTTTACCGCCGCCGGTTGCCCGGATATATAATAATTTGCCACAACGCCCGTCAGCGGCAGTCCAAAATAATCGCCCGCCGGTATAGTCCCGCTCAGGCGGATTGTAACCTGCGAGGCATAGCCGCTACCATTTTTGGCAAGCTGCCAGCTGATTGACCTGCCGCCCCACGCATTAGCAGTTAAGTTGCTGCCGGCAACAAACATGTTGCTGAAGGTTAAAGTTAGCTGCGGGTTTGTAAGCACCTGCGTGCCGCTGTTATGCACAGTAAACACCGGCCATTTGCCTTTGGGCAGTTCTACCAAGGTAAGCCCTGCGGCTTTGCCCTGCTCGCGGGCAGTTTGGTAAAGCGGGTTGGTGCTTATGGTAAATTCTAAATTTTGTGCCGTTAAACTTGCCGCTGCTTCCGGCGTTGTTTCTGCCTGTGGCGGTGCTGTTTCCTGTACTTTCGTCTGCGTTCGGGGCTGCGCTTCTGTTTGCGGCTCGGTTGCTTTTTGCGGCTGAACATCCACCGCCGGTACTTGCTGCACAGGAACTTCATCCGCCTGCGGCGTTAAATAAAAATAGCCACTAACACAAAGCAGCACTGCCGCTATTGCCGCACGCTTTTTGGTGTTTGTTTGCGTTTTGGCAAGCAACTTTTGCAGTTCAGCAGCGCTGGCAACACGCTTTTGCGGGTCAAACGCAGTGCATTTGGCAATAACCTGCTTCAGCCTGCCGTTATAACCTGCGCCGAGTAATGCCTCCATAGTTTTACCCAACGCGTAAATGTCGCTGCGGGCGTCAGTCGTGCTAAAACCGTACTGCTCCGGCGGCGCATAGCCGGGCGTGCCTAAAATACGCGTATCCTGCCCGCGGGCAGAATTTGCAATTTTTGCCGCGCCAAAATCAATCAGCCATGCCGTGCCGCTTTGCAAAATTATGTTGGCTGGTTTAATATCGCGGTGTAAAATATTGTGCGCGTGCAGCACTTGCAGCACTTTGCACAGCTGCAAGGCAATGGCAAGCACTTCCCTCTCGCCAAAATGCCGCTGCTCCAGCTCCTCCTGCAAATTTACGCCGTTAATGTATTCTTCAATAACCCAGGTTGCGCCGTTTTCTTCCGCACAGTAGTAAATTTTCGGCAGGCCAGTGCAGTTTATCTGCGCCAAAGCGCGATAAGGCAAACCGGCGGCGTTGACCCTTTTGCGGATATACACCGCGCCGCCGCTGCCTGCGACAAGTTCCGTAACGCCAGCCGCACCACTTTTTAACACCGATATGCTTTTAAAATTGTTTTGGATGAATTTTGCCGTTGCGCCCATTTTGCCCCGCCCGTTAATTTGTTGTATAATATTATAACACATAAAAGCGAGGTGCATTATGGATAAATCTACCGAAGATTTGCAGAGCGAGCTGACGCGCGCCCGCTCGTTTAAGGATTTTTGCCGCCAGAACAGTGAAGAACTGGCTTACCCTGCGGCAATGGAGTATTTGCGTTCTTTGATGGAGAGCAAAAACATCAGCAGGGCAGAGCTTGTTGCCGCCACTAATTTAGAGCGTACTTACGCCTACCATATTTTAAGCGGCGCCAAAAAGCCCAGCCGCGACAGGCTGATTATACTTGCCATTGCTGTACGCGCCAGCATTGACGAAGCGCAAAAGCTGCTGAAATACGCCAAAGAGCGCCCGCTGTATGTGCGCGACCGCCGCGATAGCTTAATTTATTACGGCATTAAACACTGCAAAAATTTATCCGATATTAACGATACGCTGCTGGAAAACGAATTAGCCGTTTTGGAGTGAAAGTTAGTGTATAGCAAAAAGCTCCCATACTTTTTAGTATGGGAGCTTTTTATTCAGCCTTTATTTTATTTAAAATAATTTACGCCGCTAATAAAGATTTTCTGGTCTTTATTACCGCTGATGTTCTGGAACAGGCCGGGCACGAAGCGTTCGGTGTGGCCCATTTTGCCAAGGATTCTGCCGTCGGGGCTGGTAATGCCTTCGATAGCGTACAGCGAGCCGTTGGGGTTGTACGGCATTGCCATGGTCGGCTTGCCGTTTTCGTCAACGTACTGCGTTGCAACCTGGCCGTTGGCAAACAGCGTTTTAATGGTTTCTTCCGGCGCGTAGAAGCGGCCTTCGCCGTGGGATACGGCAACGGAATGAATCTCGCCCGGTTCAACAGCGCTGAACCACGGGGATTTATTGGAAACAATGCGTGTGCTTACAATCTGCGATACATGGCGGCCGATGTTGTTAAAAGTCAGCGTCGGGCTGTCAGCCTGCATATCGCGGATTTCGCCGTAAGGCACAAGGCCGAGTTTAACCAGTGCCTGGAAGCCGTTGCAGATGCCGAGCATCAAACCGTCGCGGTCGTTTAACAGGCGTTCAATAGCTTCTTTAATGCGCGGGTTGCGCAGCATGGTAGCAATAAATTTGCCGCTGCCGTCCGGTTCATCGCCGGCGCTGAAGCCGCCCGGAAGCATTACAATTTGCGCGTTGTTAATCATTTTTACCATCGCTTCAACGGATTCTTCAACCGCCTGCGGGGTAAGGTTGCGCACGATAAAGGTCTCGGCAACTGCGCCTGCGTCTTCAAAGGCACGGGCGCTGTCGTATTCGCAGTTAATACCCGGGAACACCGGAATAAATACGCGCGGTTTGGCGATGGTTACCGGTGCGGTTAAGGGCAGCTCCGCCTTGTAAAGCGGCAGGTCAATGTCTTTGTCGTCCTTATCTGCTGTTTTGGAGGGGAAAATGCCTTCCAGCGGTGCGCTGTAAGCAGCTTCTGCCTCGTCGATGGCAATAACGTCGTCGTTAATGGCAATAACCGGTTTTTCGGACGTATGGCCCAAAAGCATATAGTCAAGCCCTTCAAACAGGTCTTCCGGACTTGTACCTGCGGCAAGCTCCAGCACCATGCCGCCCGGCTGCAAGGTAAACAGGCCGTCGGTGTCGTTGTAGGGTTTAATAAATTCAAAGCCAAGGTTGTTGCCGAGGCACATAGTGGTAATAAGCGCTGCAATGCCGCCCTCTTTTACAGCAGCGGCGGCGCTGATTTTACCTGCCAGAATGGCCTTGTGCACTGCGGTGAGGTTAGCTTTCAGCGCGGTGAAGTCGGGCATCTCGCTGTTATCGCGCGGGCAGGAAAGGAATACAACCTTGCTGCCTGCCTGTTTAAATTCTGCCGATACGGCTTTGTCGCCGTCGATAACGTCAACCGCGAAGGAAACCAGTGTCGGCGGAACGGTTTTATCCATAAAGGTGCCGCTCATGCTGTCCTTGCCGCCGATAGCAGGCAGTTCCAAAGCGTCCAGCGCTGTAAAAGCACCGAGCAGTGCTGCAAACGGCTGGCCCCACAGTTCGGTGGTGTGCAGTTTGGGGAAGTATTCCTGACAGGTCAGGCGCAGCTTGGCCGGGTCGGCGCCCAGTGCAACAGCGCGGGTTACGGATTCCACAACTGCGTACATTGCACCGTGGAACGGGCTCCAGCAGGCAACGTCGGGGTTATAGCCGCACGCCATAACGGAAGCCGCAGTGGTTTTGCCGTGCAGCACGGGCAGACGGCCAACCATACCCTCAGACGGGGTAAGCTGTTTTTTGCCGCCGAACGGCATCAGTACGGTGCCGCGGCCGATGGTGCTGTCAAAGCGTTCGCTTAAACCCTTCTGGCTGCAAACATTCAGCCTGCCAAGGTTAGCCAGCCATGCGTCTTTCAGGGCTTTGCCTGCAACCTCTGCTGGCAGCTTGTCAAATACGCATTCCTCTTCGGTGCAGCAAACCTTAACGTCGGCATGCTGTGCCACGCCATTGGTGTTCAAAAAGTCGCGGCTAAGGTCAACAATCTTATCGCCGCGCCAGAACATAACAAGGCGGCTGGTATCGGTAACTTCGCCAATAACGGTTGCTTCAAGGTTTTCTTCATCGGCGAAAGCCACAAATTTTTTAATATTTTCCGGGGCGATAACCAGCGCCATGCGTTCCTGCGATTCGGAAATGGCAAGTTCGGTGCCGTCCATCCCTTCGTATTTTTTCGGTACTTTATCAAGGTTAATAACCATGCCGTCAGCTAATTCGCCGTTGGCAACGGATACGCCGCCCGCGCCGTAGTCGTTGCAGCGTTTAATCATCGGCGTTACTTCCGGATTGCGGAACAAACGCTGAATTTTGCGCTCGGTCGGCGGGTTGCCCTTCTGCACTTCTGCGCCGCAGCTTGCCAGCGAATCAACGGTGTGCTCTTTAGAAGAGCCGGTTGCGCCGCCGCAGCCGTCACGGCCGGTTCTTCCGCCGAGCAGCACTAACAGGTCGCCCGGTTCCGGCGTTTCGCGCTTAACAAGGTTACGGGGTACAGCGCCTACAACAGCGCCAACTTCCATGCGTTTGGCAACAAATTTATCGTGGTAATATTCCTGTACATGCCCTGTGGCAAGGCCAATCTGGTTGCCGTAGGAACTGTAACCGGCAGCAGCGCCGATAGTGATTTTACGCTGCGGCAGCTTGCCGGGCAGGGTGTCCTCAACAGGTACGCGCGGGTCGGCAGCGCCGGTTACGCGCATAGCCTGATATACATAGGCACGGCCGGAAAGCGGGTCGCGGATAGCGCCGCCAAGGCAGGTTGCAGCGCCGCCGAACGGTTCAATTTCCGTCGGGTGGTTATGGGTTTCGTTTTTAAACAGCAGCAGCCATTCTTCGGTTTTGCCGTCCACTTCGATTGGCACAACAATGGTGCAGGCGTTAATTTCTTCCGATTCGTCCAAATCGTCCAGTTTGCCTTCGGCGCGCAGCTTTTTCATGCCGATAACGGCAATGTCCATTAAGGTTACCGGGCGTTTAGTATCAGCACCGTAAACCTCGTCGCGCGCAGCCATGTATTTATCCAGCGCAGCCTGCACCGGCTGGGTGTAAAGGCCGGGCTCAATCTCCACGTCCTCAATCTGCGTCATAAACGTGGTGTGGCGGCAGTGGTCGGACCAGTAAGTATCCAGCACCTTAATTTCCGTCACGGTCGGCTCGCGGTGTTCTTCGTTAAAGTATTTCTGGCACCACAGCAAATCCTCAAGGCTCATGGCAAAGCCGTTGGCTGCACGGTAGGCTTCCATTTCTTCTTTGGTAAAGGTTAAAAAGCCTTCTACGGATTTAACCTTCTCGGGTTCCTCGCAGGTTTGCACAAGGGTTTCGGGTTTTTCCCAGGCAGCCTCGCGCGCTTCAATGGGGTTAATGCAGTAAGCCTTAATTTTGGCCAGCTCTTCGTCGCTGATTGTGCCGGACAAAATATACACCTTGGCAGAAGCTACCAGTGGGCGCTCCTTCTGCGTAATCAGCTGAATGCACTGCGCAGCAAAGTCTTCCCTCTGGTTGTACTGGCCGGGCAAAAATTCCACGGCAAAGGCGCGGCAGCCTGCGGGCACCTCCAGCGTTTCGTCAACAACGGTGTCAACCGGCGGCTCGCTCAGCACAAGCGCTTTGGCAGCGGCAAACTCCTCGTCGGTTACGCCCATTACATCGTAACGGTTAATAACGCGGATGCCGGTTAAGCCCTTCATGCCGAGGTTGGTCTGCAAATCGGCCAAAAGGCCCCTTGCTTCAACGGCAAAAGCATCTTTTTTCTCTACAAACATGCGTCTGATTTTGTCCATTAAATCAGCCTCCCTGCTTTAATTTCAATAATACTCGTTGATATAGTTGCGCTGCGTGCTGAACAGGCTGCGCAAAAAGCCGCTTTGGTGCGGATTATTAACCTTTATTTTAGCGGCGCGCACCAGTTCGTCAAAGCTGAACGTGCCGAAAACAAGCTGCGTAAAGGCGGCAACATCCATTACTACGTCCTCGTCGTCCATAGTGCTGGCGTGGGTAAGCACGCCGCCCGCCGCTTTTATTTTTAAAAGCCCGTTGTTTAAGGGCAAAAACTTATCGGTAATTAAAAGCGTGGCCTCGCCTTCCGTGCCCTGCGGCACCGGCAAAAGCTCCAGCGCCTTGCGGATATTAATGCAGCGCGCCATCATAAATGGCCTTACGCTGCCGCAATAATCTGCGCCCGCAAAATTAAGATGCGCCATATTGCCGGGTTCTGCCAGCCATTCCAGCGTTTCGGCGTCGCTTAAATGCCCCGCTGCGTAACGCAGAAGCGCGGTTTGCGCCTCGTTATTCAGCGTCAGCATTTCCTGCACTTTAAACGTACCTCCGGCGATGCTATACAGCATATAGCCAACCGGCCTGTCATTTTGCATAGCCGCTGCCAGCATTACCTTTTCGGCTGCGTAGCCGCGCAAAAGCTCCTGCCATTTGGCTTTGCTGCGCACTGCCATGCCGTTCAGTTCCTGCCCGCAGGCAGTGTAAACAGCATCGGCTGCTGCCAAACCTTCTGTTATATCTGCGTAACGCACAAGTTTAACATTTTGCACCGGCGGCAGGTGTTTAAGCTCTGTCAGCGGCAGCTTGTAATAATGGCGGTAATAGCAGTAGCTAAAGCCATACGGCGTGTAAATGGCGGGGTTAATGGGCATTAACAGCGCAAACGCCGCGCCCTGCGCCCGCAAAACGGTAAAGGCGGTTTCTAAAAGCGGGCGTGTTAAATGCTGCCCGCGGTATTCCGGCGCGGTTGCCACGCCCACAATGTAGGGCAGGCGCACCTGCTGCCCGCGCAGCGTTATGGCATACGGGTTTAAGTGCAGCATGCACGCCAGTTTATCGCCGTCAAACCCGCCAATAATGCTGTTTTGCTTTAAACAATATTCCTTAAAATACCACTCAAAAAAAGGGTCGCCCTTTTTTTCAAAGCAGTAGTCCCACAAATCTGCCGCCTGCGGCAGTAGCTGGGCGTTTAAAAGCCTGAAATCCATAAAGCCCTCTTTTATTTAAAAATGGTAGAATATTTTTTAACCATAAATTCCGGTTTGTACGATTCCTTGGCTTTGCGCAGGCCCTCGTGCCCCATATCTTCCTCGCGGTTCAGGTAAGTAACGTCGCCCCACGCATTTTTGGCAAAATCGCGGTTGATTACTGAATACAGCCCGCGGATTTCGGGGTTGGCCTTTTCCACGTGCAGCACTGCGGTATCGTCGTTAATTTTTTCGCCAAAGCTGAAGGCTTCTACCTTGCCGTCGATGCGGATAACGCCGCCGCGCAGCTTCAGCGCTTCAAAATTATCCAGCGCTTCGTGGATGGCGCATTTTTCGCATTGCAGCGATGGGTCTTCCGACATGCGGCGCTCGCACCACTTATCGCCAAAGGCCAAGCATTCATCAATATTGCTGCGGTCCATCGGCTCGTACACATAATCCGGGTACTCTTTTACAAAAGCGTTGCAGTGGTTCTTTTTGCCGTGGTATTTACGGCCCGCCAGCGTCGCCAGATTCTGCTGCAAATAAACATAGTCCCAGTTATCGCGGTCGTCCGTCATTTCAAGCTCGGGGAACGCCTTTAAAAGCCTTTCCCTGCCATCCTCGTAAATACCGTGAATTTCAAACGGCTGCCCGCCGTTGTATTCCTTAATTTCCTGCATTAAAAGAGGCAGGTCTTTATCATCGCCGCCAAACGGCTGCAAAAAGAAATCCACATCGTTGCGTTTTACTTTAATAACCAGAAAGCCATGAGCTTCGGTCCAAAAAATATCATAACAGGTCTGCCACATAAACAGGTTGCCAAAAGCACATTCCGAGCCGTGATAATACGGGCGCGACATGTAACTTTCAAAAACAGCCTTGTCTGTGACGGCAATTTCTTTAAGTTTTAAAATAAAATGACCCCCAATTTTGTTCTTATTAAAATATTATACCATACCCTGCAAAATTTTCTCAAAGTTTCTGTCACATTATTTATAAAATTTGCCGCAAAAAACAAAAACCTGCCGCAAAAACGGCAGGCTGTATTTGTTTGTTATGCACGATGATGGGCGTTGAAGCACTCACGGCAGTAAACCGGACGGTCCTCAGAAGGTTTAAACGGAACTTCGGTTTCTTTGCCGCATTCGGCGCAAACTGCCGGATACATCTGGCGTGCAGGACGTTCGCTTACAATGCCGAGGCGCTGTTTGCGTGCCTGGCGGCAGGCGGGGCAGCGGCCCGGTTCGTTGGTAAAGCCTTTGGATTCATAAAATTCCTGTTCAGAAGCAGAAAAAACAAATTCTTTGCCGCATTCCTTACATACTAAAGTTTTGTCTTCTTTCATTTGTAATCAGCTCCTTACATTAAACATACCCCATAGGACTTCGTAGATGTGCCACGGCTTCGATAAAAATGCAAGAAGCATTAAAGAAGATATGAACCCTAAGATGCACCAACAGAGATATACTATTTAAAGTATATCTTTTTAAAATACAAATGTCAATACGCCGCGGCTGTTTTTTAACAATTTTCTAACAAATATCAGCGCAAATAGTAGTGCGCATTGGTGCTTTCCAGCACGGTGTTGTAGCCGCGCCATTTGGCAAGCGTGGTGGTACTGCAATTAGCAACGCTGAAGCTCCAGATATTGTTTAAATCCACGCCCAAAAACAGGCACAGCAGCACGCGGATAATGCCGCCGTGCGACACAACGGCAATGTCCTTTTCGTCCATCAGCTTTAAGCACTCTTTAAAAAACGGCTCTACACGTGCGGCAACGGCGGTAAAATTTTCGCCGCCGGGCACCTGGCACAGCCCCGGGTTCTTAAAAAATTCGTCAACCTGCCCCAGCCCTTTAGCGTTAATTTCGTCAAAGGTCAGCCCTTCCCACTCGCCAAAGGCAATTTCCTTAATGGCGTCTACCGGCTGCACCTCCAGCCCGTGCAGTGCTGCCAAAGGTTCGGCGGTCTGGCGGGCGCGTTTAAGGCTGCTGCAATACACCGCATCAAGCGGGATGTTTTTAAAATGCTCTGCCAGCATTTCCGCCTGCTGCCTGCCCTTAGCGTTCAGTTCAATATCGGTTTGCCCCTGAAAACGAAAGCATTTGTTGGAATCCGTTTCGCCGTGGCGGATAAGATACAACCTGCCCATTTACTTTGCCTCCTGTTTGCCTGCCTTTAATTCTTCGGCGTGCGAGAACTCCTTTACCTCCACGTGTACGCCTGCTTCGGCAAAGGTTTCCATTTCCTTATAAGCCTTAATGCCTGCGTCAAGTAAACTCAACGCCAGCACAGCGCCCTCGCCGTGGCAGATTTTTATATCCAGCCTCAGCGGCGCGGCAAGGCCGATGGCGGTTAATAAATCTTCCATGCCCGGTTCCTGCGATACATGCCCCGCATAAACATAACCTGCGGCGTTGGCATTGTATTTAACAGCCGCCAGTGCAGCAAGAGCCGTTGCAGCGCCATCCAGCATTACAGGCACCTTTAAAGCAGCTGCCTGCAAAATGCCGCCTGCCATAGCGGCGATGGTTTTGCTGCCGAGCTGCTGCAAAAAGTCGTAGCCCGTTTCTGCCGCAGCGTTCAAATCGTACTCCGTCACGCTGCTGTCGGCAAAGCCAAACGCCAGCACCTGCTGCCCGCCGTTTTGCCCGGCTGCTTCCTTCACCAAAAGTGCGCCCTCCAAAAGCGCTTCTTCCATAGTTTCAGCCGTTATTAAAAAGGTTTCGGCCTTTACGCCGCTGTTTTGGGCCAGCACGCACACGGGGCGGCTGCCCTGCATATAGGCTGCCGCTTCCGCAGCGTCCTCCGTCCACAGCAAAAGCGCTTTATTAGGAAAGTTAACGTCGTTTTTATCGGCGCTGCCGTAAATAGCGGCATAGCGCGTCGCCATTTCTTCCAGTTTCGCCAGCGAGCCAACCGGCTTAATTAAATTGTCAAAACGCTCCTGCGCTTTGGCAACCAGTGTTTTATCAACAGGCTGAACCGTGCCAGCCAGAACATCTATCTCCATTTTGCACCATCCTTTATATATTCATCAGCGCGCGCGCCAAAATTATAACCGTAATTAAATACAGCACGTTGCCGCATTCCGTTAAAGCGCCGTAAGTGTCGCCGGTAAGGCCGCCCAGCTGGCTTTGCAAAAACTTAGCCAGCGCAAACGCCAGCACAAAGGTTACCGCCATCACCGCCAGGTAATAAGTGCCGCACAGCGCCGTTATGCCAATGCCCAGCGCCAGCGCGATGACGGTGTACACCGGTTTAGCGTACATGGTAAACATGTGCCCAATGCCCGTTTTGCGCGCGTAGGGAAAGTTAACGATAAAAATTACCATAAAGGTGCGCGTCGCCACGCTCATGCCAACCAGCGCCATTGTAAGCTGCTGCGGCGCAATGGAAACATACGCCGCCACCTTTAAGAGGATTAGCGTAACCACCGCCAAAACAGCGTTAGAGCCGACGTGGCTGTCCTTCATAATTTCCAGCATACGCTCGCGGCTGCGCGCCGAAAAAACGCCGTCCGAGGTATCCATAAAGCCGTCGTACATCAGCCCGCCGGTAATAATAATCTCCGCAAGGATTAAGAGCGCCGCGCGCATAAAATCGGGCACATAAAGCCATGCCAAACCATAGTTAACAGCGCCCAGAAACGCGCCGATAACCAGCCCCACCAGCGGAAAATACGGCACGCTGCGCGAAAAATCCTCGTCGCGCCAGTCCGTGCGGTGGCTGAAGCGGATGCGTGTTAAAAATTCCAGGCAGGTAATAAAATCACGCATTGGTTTCACCTGCGGTTAAGCTGTTGTATAAATCGAGCGCTGCCTGCAAAATTACAATGGCCAGCGACGCGCCCGTGCCTTCGCCGAGGCGCATGCCTGCATCGACAATCGGCTTGAGTTTTAAAATTTCCAGCATTTTAGCGTGGGAAATTTCTGCCGATAAGTGCGAGCAGAACATATAATCCGCGCAGGCAGGCTCAATGCCGTAAGCCAAGAGCGCCGCTGCCGTTGCGTTTACGCCGTCCACCATCGTGGGCACGCGGCGGCGCGCACCGGCAATAATCATGCCTGCAAGGCCTGCGTGGTCGTAGCCGCCAACCTTGCACAAAATGTCCATCGCGTCACCCAGTTTGGGCTTGTTAAACGCTAAACCATCGGCAACAACCTGGCGTTTTACCTTCATGCGTTCATCGTTAATGCCGGTGCCGCGCCCAACCGTCAGCTCCGGCGCAAGGCCGGTAAAGGCCGATACTATTGCCGCCGTACTGGTAGTATTGCCAATGCCCATTTCTGCCGTTACTAACATGTTGTAGCCGTTATCTATGCACTCATCGGCAACCTTCATGCCGCGCTGCAAGGCTTCTTCCGCCTGCTCCAGCGTCATGGCAGGGCCCTGGGTAAAATCTTCCGTGCCCCAGGCAACCTTTTCGTTGCGCACCCTGGAAAGATAGCTTAAATCAAAGGTGGTGCCCATGTCCACCACAAAAACCTCCGCACCGGCATGGCGCGCCATTACGTTAGCGCCAGCCGTGCCGCGCATATAGCCGTTAATCATCTGCATGGTTACTTCCTGCGGATAGGCGCTTACGCCGTATTTGGCAATGCCGTGGTCGCCGCACATTAAAAGCATCGCGGGCTTCAGTTTGCCTTCAAAATGCGCAGTGCCGCAAATAGCGGCGTATTTTTCCACCATGCGCTCCACATTGCCCAGCTGGTATGGCGCCTCGTCCAGCGCCAGCCATTTTTTATGTACTTCTGCTGCCGCCTCGCTGTTCAGCGGCGGCACATTAATTTTCTGCATCAATTTTCCTCCTCAAACTTAAACGCCAGCTTTTTCATATCCACAGCCTGCCCTGCCACGCAGTAAAACACGCTGTCTGCCTCCTCTGCCACCTGCTGGTTCACCCAGCCGGCAATATCGCGGTATTCGCGCGCCATGGCGTTTTCGGGCACAATGCCCGCGCCAACCTCGTTGGTTACAAACACCACGGTTTTGCCGCTCCGGCGTGCAGCGGCAAGCAATTTGGCAATCTCCGCCTTCACAACCTGCGCTTTTTCTTCCGTTGTGCCCTGCGGCGCGTTTTTGCCGTACAATAAATTACTCATGTAAAGCGTCAGGCAGTCGAACAAAACTGCGTCCGCCTCACAGGCGGCCTTTGCCATAACCTCGTGCGCATCGTAAGGCGCTTCAAAATTTATCCAGCGCGTCTGGGGGCGGCGCGCCTGGTGCAGCCGTACACGTTCAGCCATTTCGGCGTCCAAAATTTCGGCAGTGGCAATGTAGGCGCATTTTTTGCCATAGTGCAGCACATAGCGTTCGGCAAATTCACTTTTGCCGCTGCGTGCCCCGCCCGTTACCAAAACAAGTTTACCCGGCATAACAAAACTCCTTTCTAAAAACAAAAAATCCCCTTTTTGCAAAGAGGATACACTTCTACAAATATGCAAATACCTGCCTATCCCCCGTAGGCCGTGATATTCGTAACAGGCAGGTCTCCTGGCTCAGGTTCATCGCCGTACTGCGCCTTCCCAAAGCATTGCTTCAGTGACATCTTGCAGACGGCTCGCCATTACAGTAGCGGGACTGCGCCGGATTCGCACCGGCTTCCCTATTAAGCTCGCGGGGTTAACCGCATCACCTGTTGATTTTTTCCAAAATTTTATATTCTACGCGTTCGCAAAAAATCCTGCTTACGCAGATAAAAATTTAGCGGCAGCTTTGCGCCGCCGCTTACTGTTATTTTAAACTGTTTTTGTAGTCCTCAAGGAACTGCGCCAAACCTTTATCGGTGAGCGGGTGCAAAAGCATTTCCTTCAGCACCTTAGTGGGGATGGTAGCAATATCCGCACCGGCGAGCATTACCTTATCGACGTGCTCCATGTTGCGGATGCTGGCAGCAATAATTTGCGTACTCAAATTGTACTGGCGGAAAACTTTAACCATGTTTTCAACCAGCGCCACGCCGTTTTCGCCAATGTCGTCCAAACGGCCGATGAACGGGCTTACATAGGTCGCGCCTGCGCGCGCCGCTAAAAGAGCCTGCCCCAGGCTGAACACCAGCGTTACGTTGGTTTTAATGCCTTCTGCCGCCAAAATTTTAACAGCCTTTAAGCCTTCGGCAATGCAGGGAATTTTAACAACAACTTTGTCAGAAATTTTTACCAGCTTGCGTGCTTCGGCAACCATGCCCTCGCAGTCGGTGCTGATAACCTCGGCGCTTACCGGGCCTTCCACCAAAGCGCAAATTTCGGGGATAACCTCAGCCTGCGTCCTGCCGGTTTTGGCAATCAGGCTCGGGTTAGTGGTAACGCCGTACACAACGCCCAGCGCCGCCATTTCTGCAATTTCCGCCACATTAGCGGTATCCATAAAAATCTTCACAGTTCATACCTCTTTCATATTGTAGTTTTTGTTAATAAATAAATTCATAAAATGAACCGCTCGTCACTAAATGGCGGCTCACTTAAAACAAAACCGTCTGGTCGCTGTCTGCCGGCAAAAAAATATCGCGCCCGCGCCCTTTGCGGTTTTTGCTTGTTACCCAGGTGCCGCACCTGGGGCACTGCATCTCCGCCATGGGCAAAGCCCACGCCAGCTGCCTGCCGCATTTTGGGCACACAAAAAGCACCTGCATATTTTCGCCGGGCTGATACTTTTTCATACTCCGTCAACTCCTTTGCGGCCTTACTAACCTATTATACACTACTTGCGCAAATTTTTGCATATTTTGCCGCAAGTTTTATGGACAAACCGCGTAAAATTTTATATGCTATTATTAAATAAAGTTTAAGCGAGGTTACATTATGGCACTGCAAAAAGAATTTGAAGCGCTCGGCTGCTGGAGCGCGCCGACCGAAGAAGATCACATCAGCGTTTACGGGCTTGATTTTGATACCTGCTACATTATTTTTACCGACCTTGACGGCAAAACGCCGGTGGACGCCGCTGCACCCATTGTTGCCGCCTGCTACGACAACCGAGACGCCTTTATGTGGGGCAAAGAACTGCAAAACTTCGCCGCCCTTAAAGCCCTGCGCGCCGCTCACGCGGATGACGAAGCCTTTATCGCCGCCGTTGAAGCGTATACGCTGCCGAAGGAATGAAAATAAAACTTCAATAATATTCTCAACCCAAAATTAAAAAGGGCCTGCTGACAGGAAACATTCAAAAATTGCAATATTCCATAAAAAATAACAGTCAAAAAACACGCTTTGAACGTAGTGAATAAGTGTTTTGACTGTTATTTTGCTAAAATTATTGCCTTAAATTTTTGAGTTGACGGTCAGCAGGCTCTTTTTGTTGTAACGGTATAAATTTTCACACCAACCACGCCGGAATATACCACAAATCCTGCGCCGCAGGCAGTAAATCATCGGCAAAGCAAATTATGCCGCCCTCGCCAATTTTTATGTTGGCGTCTGCACTTACCGGCTCCAGTATCGCAAAGGTTTTTACCGCTTTTTGCGGATGTGCGCTTTTTTTAATTGCTACCGGGTAGGCAGTGCCATTTTCGTAGATGATTAGCTCCAGCTCTTTGCCATTAAAGTTGCGCAGGTAGTACAGCGGCGGTACGATGCCTTTGTTGGCATAGCTTTTGTAGATTTCTGCCACTATCCATGTTTCAAAAAATTCTGCGCTCATCGCGCCCATCTCTAAAGCCTCAGCATTGTTCCAGCGTGTTAAATAGGCTGCAAGTCCGGTATCAAAAAAGTACAGCTTCGGTGCTTTTACTATGTATTTTGCCCCCGGCGGCATAAATGGCTGTAACAGGTAAATTATACCCGCAGCTTCCAGCGTTTTAATCCATTGCTTGGCTGTCGGCGCGCTTACTTCTGCCGCTTTGGCAAGCTCGGCGTAGTTTATCATTTTGCCTGTCTGCCCAGCTGCTGCGCATAAAAAGCGGAAGAAGACCATTTCATCATTCACTGGTAATAGCTTCATAACATCGCGCTGCAAAAAGGTTTGCACATAGCTGGCGTAATAGCTTTGCCAGTCATGCTCGCCACCGTTGTAAAGCGCAGGCATGCTACCCTGCCAGATGAGCTTGTATATCTCCTTTAAACTTTGCTTATTGGCATTTTTAAGGCGACGCAAAAGCTGCTCTGCCGTGGGCAAAAATGGCTCTGTATATTCCGCTCCGTTAATTTCACCGGCAGTTAAGCCTTGCAGGTCAATAATGCCTACCCTGCCTGCCAAACTTTCCGTTACGCCCTGCATTAACGGCAAACGCTGCGAACCCGTCAGCCATATATCGCCGTTTTGTGCTTTCGTATCGGCATATATTTTAATGTAGCTTAAAAGCGCAGGCGCGTATTGTATTTCGTCAATTAAAAGCGGCGGCGTGTAGCGCTGCAAAAACAGCGCCGGGTCGCTAAGTGCTAAACTTCGCACTGCTAAATCATCCAGCGTAACGTAAGTACGCCCGCTGCCCTGCGCCAAATGCTTAAGCAGCGTAGTCTTTCCCACCTGCCGTGCCCCCGTAAGCAGCAGCACCTTAAACTGCCCCGATATTCTCTTTACCGTTTCTTCAATCTCGCGTGTGATGTACATGTAAACCTCGGAAAATTCAAAATTTGAGTTTAAAAATATATTATGCTAGAATATAATTGATATTTTAATATTAATGGAACTACAAAATGACTGAATTCTTTGGTAATTTAGAAAATAAATTAACTACCTTTATGGTAGATTTAGGTTCCTGCATTGTTATTGTAAAAAATGTTCCTTCGCAAGTTTGCAGCCAATGCGGAGAAGTTTCTTATTCTGCCGATGTAGCCGAAAGATTAGAAACTATTGTGAATCAGTTAAAAAATTCCGCTACGGAAATTACAGTTATTTCCTACAAACAAGCAACTTAAACAAACGCTATTTTTAACCACACCATTATCAAAATGGTGTGGTTTTTTATATTTTCAACTTACCATCCAAAAAGCTTTGGTAATCGTCACAAATCTTTTGCACATCACTGCCGAAAGTTATTTGCCTGCCCTTGTGCAGCCACAGTATTTTGCTGCACATACTACGCACTTGATTTAAGGAATGTGATACCAGTATAGTCGTTGCACCACCGTTAATTATCTCTTTCATTTTAGCCTCGCTTTTTTTGCGGAAAGCACCATCACCAACAGACAATACTTCATCAAGTATTAAAATGTCAGGGCGTACCATTGACGCTATTGAAAACGCCAGGCGTGATTTCATCCCACTGGAAAGCTGTTTAAAAGGCCTGTCCTCAAATTCTTTTAATTCTGCAAAATCTATAATCTGCTCGTAGGTTTCGTCCATAAACTTACGTGTATAACCAAGCATCGCTCCACGTAAATAAGCATTTTCCTTTACCGTTAAGTCACCGTCAAACCCACTGCCCAGTTCCAATAATGCAGCTATTGTTCCATGCCGTACTATCGTTCCTTCAGATGGACGCATTATACCGGATACAGCTTTAAGCAATGTTGATTTACCGGCGCCGTTTGTGCCGATTATCCCCAGCATATCACCTTCTTCTAAACTAAAGGTTATATTACGGTTTGCCCAGAATTCTTTAACGGTATAATTACCCTTTAACCGTCGCATTACATATTCTTTTAAACCAATGCTTTTAAAGTCGCCGGTAATATATTTTATTGATACATTATTTACTTTTAATATTTCTTTCATCAACTTACCTTACACATAATACAAAAACTTATAGTTATATTTTTTATACACCCAGCAGCCTATTCCAAACAATACCAAAGCATAGCCTGCCAAAAGCAGATGCAAACGTAAATCAGGGACAGCATTATGTAATACAATACTTCTAAAGTACGTTATACATACAAATATCGGGTTGCAGTAAAACAAAGCCTGTAAATGTTGTGGCAGAATATCAATACTGTAAAAGATAGCCGAACCATAAGCTACAATTTGCGTAAACAAGCGGTACAAATACTGTATATCTTTAAAAAATATAAATAATGCCGAAAGTATTAACCCTATGCCGACATTGATTAAAATAAGACAGATTACCGGATATACCAAAAGCAAAAATTGCCATGTAAAACTTATTCCTTCAAAAGCTACAAAACAAAAATAAATAGCTAAAATTATACCAAAATTAATTAAAGCCGACACATTTTTAGAAAACAGGAATAAATATTTAGGCACATTTATTTTACTAAAAATTGAGGAATTGCTTACTAAAGCCAGCATACCTTCATTAGTAGCTTCTAAAAAATAACTGTAAATTACCTGCCCGCTGAACAAATAAATAATATAATGCTCAATACTGCGCCCAAAAAAGTTACCAAAAATAACTGCAATAACAGTAAGCATTAATAGTGGAGAAAGTATACTCCATACCATACCAAGAATAGTACGTTTATAGCGTTTTTTATAATCCCTTTTTACAAGTTCTTCAAAAAGAAACTTATATTTTAAATACCTTTTAAACATTTTCATCACTTAAATTATTAATTGTTTTTCTGCCAATAGATTCATAAATAACAGGATATTTTTTCACATCATGCAAATCATAACAGTTTCTGCCGTCAAAAATTATAACTTGCTTCATTAAGGCAAAATCAGCATATTTTAAATTTTTTATCTCCGCCCATTCTGTAAAAATAAAGCATAAATCTGCATTTGTAAGTGCTTTTTGCGGCGTTTTACAATAAGTAATTTTATTTTTTAAAATCTTCTTTAAATTATTTTCTCCAATCGGGTCATAAACATTTACCTCTGCACCATCATCTAAAAATATGGGTATACTTACTAAAGAAGGAGCATCACGTAAATCATCAGTACCCGGCTTAAAAGTTACACCCAAAACTGCTATTTTTAAGTTTTCAAAGCTATCATAATACTTTCTTGCTTTTTTTATTAATAAAAGTTTCTGTTGTTCATTAACTTCTATTGCTGCTTTTATAGTTTTTAATTCTTTATCATAAAATGCGCTCATCCAATGCAGTGCTTTAGTATCTTTCGGAAAACAACTCCCTCCGTATCCTACCCCCGCCTGTAAAAACTTTTCGCCAATACGCTTATCAAACCCCATTCCTTTTGCTACATCACTAATATCAGCGCCTACAAGCTCACATAAGTTGGCAATTTCATTAATATAAGAAATCTTAAGTGCCAAAAAATCATTGGAGGCATATTTTATCATCTCGGCACTTTGTGGATTCACGAATACTTTAGGAACATCAAAGTTTTGATACACTGCTTCCATTTGCCTTTTAGCATAATCATCATCTGCACCGATAACTATACGTGAAGCATGTAATGTATCATGCACAGCACTACCCTGAGATAAAAATTCCGGGTTAGAAACTACGTAAAATTCTGCACCTATTTGTTTATGTTCAGCTAAATATTTGCTAATTTTTGCATTTGTACCAACCGGAACTGTTGATTTAACCACTACAACACAATTGTTCTTAATTGTTGCTGCTAAATCTTTTACAACATTCCACACAAATTTTAAATTAGCACTGCCATCCTGTTTTTCAGGCGTACCAACGCAAATAAAAACACAATTACTTGCAGTATAAGCCTTTTTGCCGTCAGACGTATAATTTATCCTTCCGAAATTTTTCTTCATCAACTCCGGCAAGCCTTCTTCAAAAATTGTTGGCACACCATGTTTTAATTTTTCAATTTTTTCTTCATCTACATCAACACAAGTTACGTTATGCCCTTTTTCAGCAAAACAAACAGCCGTTACCAAACCAACATAACCTGTACCTACTATGGTTAAATTCATTACTTATATTCCTTCTTAGAAATGATGTTATTTGCAAAATACTCCACGACTTGTTCTAAACTTTATTATATTTTCATCTAAAATATGCCCTTTATCTATAATAAGAGCTTCTTTTAATGAATCCGTATATTCTTCTTTAATAATATTGTCAATATATTTACTGAATTGCTTACTTAAATTTTTCGTTACACTTATAGGATACATTGCCGGAGTATTATCGACAGCATAATGAATAACATCATCTACAACATAAACAGGATTATCTATAGTTGTTGGATGAGATGTTTCTATTTCCAAATGCGGATCACAACTTACATCAATAATTAAAGTTCCTTTTTTAAACTTTTTCAAATCAGATTTATAAATTAAACGATCCTTTCTATTAGTATCCCACATGACACAATTTACCAAAACATCATAATTAAACATATTTTGCTTGAATTGTTCTTCATTTTTTCTTGCATATATATCAACCTCAGCACCCAACCCAGCAAGTACTCTAAATGCCCCTTTTGCTGTTTGGCCATTCCCAATAATTGCTACTTTACTGTCATAAGGTAACTTCCCGCTAAATCTAAAAGCTTGTAACACAGCAGCTTCTCCTGCAATCTCTCTATTGCGGTAGAAAATATACCTGCCATTTTCAAATATTTCTTCCCATGCAATTACAGAATGTCCACCATTCAGAACAGCTGTAGTAAATTCTAAATTTTGCACAGCATGTGCCCAGCCGACCAATAATTTAGGCCCTTTTACATCATCAAAGTAATCTGCATCCCCAAGCTTCACATCTACAATAACATCGCAATTTAACACTTCCTGTCGTGTTGCAATATTTGCGCCATATTTTAAATATTCTTCATCAGAATATCCTACCGATTCTCCATATCCTTTTTCAAAATATAGCTTTTGTCTGTTTTCGATATTATTTAAATCATCAGGTAATAAAGCACGTCTACGTTCATTATTTTTATGGCTAATAACAAATCCTACTGTTTTCATATTACTGCCTCCTATATAAAAGTATAACTTTAATCAATATTTTTTATAATTTCATATTTTATTAAATGCTTTTCCATATATTTTTGTATATAATCATTATCTTCTATAATAGCTTGAAGATTAACATGTTTTAAATTTTTACTAAATCCAAAAACATCTTCTCCCATAAATCCAACACTTTGAGGTAAATAAACTTTTTCCAATGAAAGACAATCAAAAAAAGCATGTCTATCAATATGAATAGTTCCTTTAGGTATTACTATATTTGTCAAATTTTTATTATAATTAAATGCATTTTTTTCTATAATCTTTAAATTCTTTGGTAATACTATATTTTTAAGATTAGTACATTCATAGAAAGCCTCTCGTCCAATATTAACTACGCTATCTGGTATTACTACAGAAGATATTTTTGTATTTTTGGAAAACGCAAATGGTCTAATACGTAATATGGGTATTCCTTCATAATTATCTGGCAAAATCAATTCTAACTCACTGCCAATATAACTCTCAATTTCAGCAATATTATCACGTCTTATTCTTATTTTGTATCCGTCTTTATTAACAACTTCTCCTTCATTAAATTGCTGTTCATTTTGAAAAGTAGTACCAAATACATTATCTACCGATTTTGCTAAAGCTGCTTCAAATTGCCCACTTTTAAAGAAAACTACATCATCATGAGAAATATTATCTCTCATCCAATTATCTAATTCTTCTCTACTATTCATTAACAAAGCATTAGTATTCCCCTCATTGCATAATGCCTTATAGGTAAATTTACTATCCCCGGCAAATAAAACAATTATATCAATATCAAGTTTAGCTAAATTATGCCCTAATTTTTCATGCAATTCTGCAGATGCCGCACCCAATTTATCAATATGACCTGTAATAAAAATTTTTTTCCCTTTCGGTTTAGGCATTTCAGTAAGTGTAATTGCGGAACCTAAAACAGTTTTAGGCTCTGCATTAAACGCATCAACCATAATATGAAACCCACCAACATTAATAAAATTTTGTCTCATACCACTAGGTTGATAAGATTCTATTGCTTTAACAATATTTTCTACTGGTATACCTGCAATATCTCCAGCAGCAATAGCAAAAAGTGCATTCATAGTATTATATTTACCGAACAGTTTCAACTTAACTTCAAAAGATTTATTTGTAATATTACTAATAACTGTAAACTCTAATCCATAATAAGTCACATTTATATCTTTTGCATAATAATCAGCATTATTGTCACTTATTGAGCATGTAATTAATTTATGAGTGTACTTAGCGTTACGAAGTATCTCATCATCATAACTTACAATAACTGTAGCACCTTTTTTTGCATATCTTTCTAAACTACTTTTGTCATAAAAAATATTTTCTTTGGTAAGATATGTGTTTAAATGAGACTCCCCAATATTTGTTAAAATTACAATATCTGAATTTAGTATTTGCGCTGAACTCTCAATATAACCAGGCTGAACGCCTCCTACTTCTTGTACCCACCAATCATAATCGGCTTTTAATTTTTGTATATTTCTTAAAATAGCACCATGGCTATTTGCCATACTGTGACCAGTTAAAGTATTAAAATTATTACTAAATATAGTATTTATTAATCCTGTTGTTGTAGTTTTACCCACACTACCAGTAATTGTCACTAATTTAGTATTAAAAAATTTTAATTTCCAACGTTCAAAATTTTGTACACATTGCAATGGATTATCGACTGCAATAACATTTTCTTGTAAAAATTCTTTTTTATCTTCATGATTACAAAAAATAGCTACAGCACCTTTTTTTAACGCTTCAGTTATAATTGTCTTAGAATTATACCATCCTGCACTTACAACAACATCTTCAGGTGTACAATATTGTGATTGTGTAAGAACTCTTTTATATTTTAAAGAGTCATTCACTTGTACTGGCAATTTTATTTCCATAATTCTTGCCAATTGCCCTAAAGTAAAATCTTGTTTAGTCTCTGGTAATACTAAATACTCGCCAAACTTTTCATCCCATTCGCGAGAATAAGAATTATACCCACCACCAGGATAAAAAGTTAATTCTCCAACGTATATTTTTCCATTAACGTCATAAAAATCAACTCTAACAAACGGAAAAGGTGCCGCTAATTTTTCTGCTAATCTTATCATTTCTTTAATACTATCTATATCTTCACATTGGCCTTCGTGGTAATAACTATTAGGAGATGGTTTTATACAGTTAAAATTCATATCATAATTAATATATTTTGTTTTAGTTTGCCTGTCTTTACATACAAGGAAATGTCTGCATTTACCGTTATAACAATAAAATTTATAATCGTTAATACCGCCGGAACCAGTATCCAAAAATTCTTCTACAACGATTTTAGGTGTAACATTCCAATATGCACTGCAATAAGAGCAACAAAGATTGTTTTTCTTTAACAACCACGTAGCCATTACTGTTTTAGCTTTATCAATATCCAGCTTTGTCTTATCTGTTACTAATAAAATATGCCTTGCATCACTTTGAACATTTGACTTCAATACAAATTTATCCGGCAATGCATCAAAATCAATATCATTTTCATTTTCATATGCGCCATAATTTGGAACAGTATAACCCTTACCTAATTGCTCATCAATATAATTTTTAAATTCTGCCTTATCGACACAACGCGGCATAGCTGGATTCATATAATTTAATTTAAGCCATTGTATTTTTTGATTAAATGTTTTAGGATTATCTAAATCCAAATAATAACCGACCTTACTATAAAATATTTTTTTCAATTCACAAGCACGTTCTTTTTTTGTAAGTGCTCTGGCATTAAGATATTCAACACTGTATCCTGAATATAATGCTTTGCTTGTAAACAAATTACGTTCTTCAGGTTTGATTTTTATTCCAGAAATAGTATCGCCTTTACCTCTACCATTAGCCAAGCCATTCAGTCTTGACACAAAACGGCGGAGCCATGGAAATCTAGAAAAAATACGTCTTAATAAATTTTTTATAAATTCTTTCACAACATACACACTCCTATTTTTATAATATTCATACACAGCATAAATTTACATCGTATTTTTTAAGGCAATTTAATCAATTCTCCGAAATACAAATCTGTTTCAGGTAATCTATTTCTATCTAATCCACAATTTGGATATAATGTTAACTCACCAAAATATATCTTCCCATTAACATTATATAAATCAACTCTTACAAAGGGTGCTTCACTTTTGGCAGCTAAAATACCAGCTATATCAAACATTTCATTTATATTATCTGGCTTTGGTAATGTAAAATCTTTAGGTGCATTTTTGCCAAGTTTATTATAGCGTTTTAACTTCCAATCTCTATCAAAAAAATAAAATCGTGTATTTCCGGTTTCGCGTCCAAAACACAATAAAACACAATCAACCCTTCCATTAAAACAATAAAATTTATAATCAGTTAAACCGTTACCAATATTATCTTCTAAATAAGGTTCCGCAATTATTTGTGGTTTTATATTTTTATATGCCCATTCACGACCTAACCAAAAATAATTACGAGATAATTTTTTTGAAAGTAAAGTTCTAGTTTTTTGGTAATCAAAATTATTTTTATCTTTACATAGAACACAACTTCCTGAATCGTGTGTACATTTTAGGACAAACTTATTAGGCAAACTTGTAAAATCAATATCATCAAAATTACTCCAAATACCTAAGGTCGGTATAATATATTGCGCTCCAATCCATTTCTCAATATGTTTCTTTGCAATATATTTATCAACTAACTCAGGATATATCTTTTTTCTATCATAAATTTTTAACCATTGTATTTTTTCATTTAATGTTAATGGTTTATATAAATTTAATTTTTGGCCCATAAAAAAATAATAAATAATTTTTAAATATAATTTGTCATTAATAAAATTTAATAATTCATGTTTGCCAAACCACGAAACAACTCTACCTATAAATAAACGCATATTTGTCACCATAATAATTTAAAATTTAAAAACTTTTAATAAAATTTTTGGTAAATATTGTTTAATTTTTAATGCAAAATATAATTTATTAAAAAGAAACAAATTATATTTTTTTGCTACTTGCAACATGCAATACAAACATAAATCTAATATATACAGGTGTTTATAATCATTAATGCCTAAATTTTTAAAACCTTCATTGTTCATAAAATGCATTAAATTAAACTTTACTTTTTTATTTTTTATAGAATTAATATTATAAAAAGTAGTTTCTAAGGCTAATTTTATAAAGCTTTTTTCTGTTAACTTGTATAAGTTTTCTCTTTCAAGATAGTTTTTCAATTTATTTAAGGCTTTATAAAATTCTAATGGCGTTTTTTCATTTCCGGCTTGTAAATTTGTATTAGTCCCTTTACGGTAATAAGTTAAAACATCATTAAGCAAAATTATCTTTTGAGCTTTTACAAGTGAAGTTGTTGTAAAATAAATATCATTAGACCGTTTTATATTTTGAAAATATAATCCATTCTCTTTTATAAAATCTGTTCTATAAAATTTATTCCATGGAGCAAGCAAAAATGAATTAAAAATATTATCTGGTATATCAGTTACTGAAAATGTTTTGTTGAAATATGATTTTAATTTATTAATTTCATCATTTAAAATTCTTGTTTTTCCTGTTTTACTATTAAAAGATACTGCTTTAAATATAACTATGTCAGCATTAAACTTTTCAGCTTTGTTTAAAGTTTTATCTATTAAATCAATACTAAAATAATCGTCACTATCCAAAAATATAATATATTTTCCTGCCGCCATTTTTATGCCTTTGTTGCGAGCAGCAGCAGCCCCCTGGTTTTGTTGGTTTAAAACAATAAATCTATTATCATTTTCAGCATAATTCTTTAATATCTTCAAAGAATTATCTTTTGAACCATCATCAATGCAAATTATTTCTATATTATGATATGTTTGTGATACTATGCTATTTAAACATTGCTCTAAATATTTTTCTGCATTATATACAGGTATTACTATTGATACTTTTGGTTTCTTATTTATCATTTTCTATTCACTTACAATTAACTATAAATACTTCCTAATCCCACTCCATGCATAAACAGCAAAATAATACAGGCTTTGTAAAAGGCTCATACCTAAATATTCCCTGTATATTTTCCACCTGTATTTTGCTGCTGTTTGTTTGTTAAATGACCTGCCTTTTTGATGTACTCTGTACTGCATCAGGCTTTCATTTATACCTTTAAAGCGTTTACCTTCTTTAGCTAAATCAATCAAAAATACATAGTCTTCGTGATACCATTCACTTTTAAATTGCTTGTTTATTATGCTTTCTTTTTTGCAGGCTACGCTTGAAAAGATAATGCTGTTTTCTTTTAACAGGTCGTTTAAATGCAGTGTTTCTTTTACTCTGCGTTCTTTTATTGTTTGTCCTGTTTCGTTTATCATCTGGTAGGCTGTGTAAGTTATATCTGTATTAGTGCTTTTCAGCAGTTGTATTTGCTTATATAGTTTTTCCTTTTGCCAGATGTCGTCGGCATCTAAAAAGGCTATGTATTTACCTTTAGCATTTTTTATTCCTATATTTCTTGCATTTGCTACACCTTTATTCTGTGCTAGGGTTATTAGTTTTATTTTTTTGTTTGCTGCATATTGTTGCTGATAACTTTTTATTATTTGTTCGGTATTATCTGTTGAACAGTCGTTGATTATTATCAGTTTCCAGTTTTTATAGCTTTGGTTTAGTACACTTTCTACGGCTTGGGATATGTATTTTTCGCTGTTGTAGGCTGGCATTATTATTGAGCATAGTTTTTCTGCTTCTTTTTCAATATGCTCCTTTGCATTTAATAACAATTTTCATCGTCCTCCATAACAGCATTAAGTCTAACCATACGCTCCAGTTACGTACATACCAGCTGTCAAGCTGTACTCTTTCTTTATAGCCTGTGTCGCTTCTACCGCTTACCTGCCACATGCCGGTGATACCCGGCTTTACCATCAGGTAGTCGTTAATGTATTCGCCATACCTTGCCATTTCGTCCCTTATTATCGGGCGCGGGCCTACAAGGCTCATTTCTCCTTTTAGTACGTTGAATATCTGCGGCAGTTCATCCAAACTTGTTTTACGCAGGAACGCCCCGCTTTTGGTTATGCGCGGGTCGTTTTTTAGTTTAAAGTCTTTTTCCCATTCGGCTCTTGCTTTAGGGTCGTTCTTTAACAGTTGTTCCAGCTTTTCTTTGGCGTCTACGCACATGCTGCGGAATTTATAGCAGTTAAATTCGTTGCCGTTTTTGCCTATTCTACGGTGTTTAAATATTACCGGCCCGGGTGAATCTTTATATATCCATAGGACTATTACAAGTAAAATAGGGCTGATGGCGATTGTGCCGATGATAGTTAAAACATAGTCGAAAATTGTTTTTATCCAGCGGTTTACAGGGCGCGCTAAGTTATTGCGTAAGCGCAACAGCATCAGTTTTTCGTTAAACAGGCTTTCTGCTTCTATGCCGCCCATGGGCACACCGATGAGGTTTGGTATTACGCCCATGCTTTTTACTAAGGGCTGCACTTTGTAGATGAGTTTGGTCAGTTTTTCCTGTTCAAGTCCCGGTGCTGCTATAAAGACATGACGAATGTTGTATTTGCTTATTACTTTTTCAGCGTCGCTGAATTTACCTAGTACAGGGTAGTTTTCAAGTATGCCTTGTTCTACTTTGTTATCTTCTAAAAGGCCGATTATTTTATAGCCCATGCCGGCGTCATTTTTGATGCCCTGCACTAAGAGTTCTGCCGTTTTGCCTGCGCC
Source organism: uncultured Phascolarctobacterium sp. (assembly GCA_949288065.1). Taxonomy (GTDB): domain Bacteria; phylum Bacillota; class Negativicutes; order Acidaminococcales; family Acidaminococcaceae; genus Fusicatenibacter_A. Next base: position 18,944 of record CASEIL010000001.1, on the reverse strand, counting down.
GATAATAAGCACCGGTATTTGTAAAAGCTGGTATTTCTCCAATATTTTTTTGGCGATATAGCGGAAGATTACCAGCAAAATAAAACTTAAGAGCCAGAAGACTGCGGTGAACATTCTGCTGGTTGAGCCTGCTATACGCGCTATATAAAACAATATGATGATTGCCGTAACGGCGTAGCAGCTTGTAATAAAGAGTTTTTGGATTATCTGCCAGAACTGTGCCCTGCGGTTATATAGCTGTTCGATGTTTAAAAAGATGAGGTATAGCGCAGGGAATACTACCCAGAAGTTGAGCCAGGAGATATGCAGGGTATTGTTGCCTACATACCAGTTGCGGAAGTTAAAGGCAAGCTGTTCTGCACTTACTATAGCGATGTAGTCTAATATAACGAGCAGCACCGGCAGGATGATGTTAGTATACTTATTTATTTTTTGCAGTTGTTCCGGCAAGTTTATCACCAAAGTTTTAAATTTTAACTAAGCTAAAGGTTTATAATATAATTTTACCATACCTTTACCCCCCCGCAAGACATTTTGGCTGGCGTAACTCTAACTTTTACTGGTCTTGTGGAAACTTTTTCCCTGCCGGGTTTGCCATCGCTTGTTACGGTTCTATTTACAAAGCAAAACAACAAAATGTTATACTTTATTCCCCTAAAAAGGGCATAAAAAAATAGAGCCTAACAATATGGTTAAGCTCTATTTTGAAATATATTTTTTAGTTTTCATTAAAACGGTTTATGCTATAAAACAGCAGGCAAAAACCGTGGCGGCTCAGTAACCTTCCCTCGCCACAATCCTATCCAGAATTTCTGCGCCTTTGAACACGACTTTGTCGCATTGGATTTCCGGCTCAAAATATTTTGGTTTTACTTCGCGGCAGTCGTAGTGTCCCATTTCGGCGCTGAAGGTATCAATAAATTCCTTGCAAAGTGCGCGGATTTTAGTGCCTTCTTCCTTGCCGTTGCGTTTTACATACAGCGTGCTAAGCACCATGCAGGCGCCGGTAACAACGCCACAGGCAGCACCTGCGCCCATACCGCCGCCAAAGCCGCTTGCAATTTTAAGTGCCTGCGGCGGCAGCTGCAAGTTATACGCCCAGTTTGCTCCATAAAGTATTCTTTCGGCACAATTCAGCCCCATGGCTTTGCCATAGCCTTTTTGTAATAATTCCAGCAGCATAATATAATAACCCTCCTACAATTCATACTCCACCGCTTCGCCTTTGGACAGCGAAGCCGGTACGTCGATAAGCCTCTGGTTGCGCGAGCCGCGGTACGGAAAATCCAAATCGCGCTGCGCGAGGATGAACGGCCCGTCTACCAGTACGTTCAGTTCGTGCATCACCGCAAGGTTTTTAACCTCGTCGTACACATAGCCGGTGTAGCACCACACGTTTACGCCCGGTTTCAGCTTTTTCAGCTCGTGCAAAAATTCCAGCACGCCGTCCGCCTGGGCCAGCGGGTCGCCGCCGCTTAGGGTTATGCCCCTGTGCAGCGGCGTCATAATGCCTGCCACCTCTTCGGCAAGCTGCTGCGCCGTGTATTCCGTGCCGCCCTCAAACGGCAGCGTAGAGGGGTTATGGCAGCCTTCGCAGTGGCGCGGGCAGCCCTGTAAAAATACCACGGTGCGGATGCCCGGCCCATCAACGATAGATTCTTTTACAATACCTGCAACCCTCAGCATGGCGCGCCTCCTATTCCGTGCAGCAGTTAGCGCGGCGGCGGATTTGCGTCAGCTGCTTTTCGCACACCGGGCAGTAATCCGTATCAATAATGCCGGTGTAGCCGCAGTCCTCGCAGTAGTCAATCGGGAAGTTAATGCCGCAGTAGCCGCAGTCGCACGCCAGCATGTGGCGCAAAACGTCTTCAACCGCCTGCAAATTATGCACCGGCGAAGATTCAAACTCTACATAGCTGATATGCCCGCCATTGGTAAATTTATGGTACGGCCCTTCAATGCGCATTTTATCAAACGCACTGATGGGGTAGCCAACCGGCACATGGAAGGAGTTAGTGTAGTACGCTTTATCGGTCACTCCGGGGATAATGCCGTATTCCCTGCGGTCGATGCGGATAAAACGCCCGCTCAGCCCTTCAGCCGGCGTGGCAATCAGGCTAAAGTTCAAATCGTACCTGTCGGCAAACTCGTCCACGCGCTTGCGCATATAGCCGATAATCTCCTGCCCCAGCTTCTGCGCCTCCTCGCTTTCGCCGTGGTGCTTGCCCATCAGCGCCGTCAGCGTTTCGGCAAGGCCGATAAAGCCCACCGTCAGCGTGCCGTTTTTAATGGCCGGTTCAATGCGGTCGTCCTTTTTCAGCTTCTCGCTGCCCATGTACAGGCCCTGCCCCATCAAAAACGGCAGGTCGCGCACACGCAGATTGCACTGCACATGGTAACGGTGCAGCAGCTGCTCAGCCACCAGCTCCAGCATCGCATCCAACAGCTGGTAAAACTTATCTATATTGCGTTCTGCCTTAATCGCCAAACGCGGCAGGTTAATGGTGGTAAACGAAAGGTTGCCGCGCCCGGTAGTAATTTCCTCGCCGTGGCGGTTAGATATAACGCGCGTGCGGCAGCCCATATACGCCACCTGCCCGCCGTAATCGCGGTTAAAGGTAGTGTCCATAAAGCTAAAAGTCGGGTTTAAACGCCTTGCGGCGACGCTGATGGCCTGCTGGAACAAATCGTAGTTCGGGTCGCCGGGGTTAAGGTTTACGCCCTCTTTAACGCGGAAAATAACATTCGGGAAAATCGGGTTCTCGCCGCGCCCAAGGCCATTGCCGTAAGCCTTTAACAGATTGCGCGTAACCTTGCGCCCGTTTTCGGTTGTGTCCAAACCAAGGTTTAAGCTGCTGAACGGCACCTGCGCGCCGGCACGGGAGTGCATACTGTTTAAGTTGTACACCAGCGCCTCCATCGCCTGGAACACCTCGTTCTCATCGGCGCCATCCACAAAATCCGCCATATCGGTATCAAAAAAACCGAAGGACTGCCCGCCGAACATATCGTTCTGATTGCTTTGCAGCACAATCGCAGCCAGCGCTGCCGCACTGCCCGGGCGCTTGGGCGGACGGATATAGCCGTGCCCGTTGTTGAAGCCCTCGTGCAGCAGCCTGCCCAGCGGAATGTTTAAGCAGTTTAAGGTTTTACCGTAAAAATCAAGGTCGTGAATATGAATATCGCCGCGCTTATGCGCCTCCGCCATTTCTTCCGGTATCACGCGGTTCAGGTAATATTCGCGGCTGGCCGCCGAAGCAATTTGCAGCATTTTTGCCGAAGGCGAGTTGGAAATATTGGCATTGTCGCGGTCGGTTTCCTTTAAAATTTCCGCCACGGTGTCCATCAGCTCGCTGCGCGCGTTGCGGATATCCGTGCGTTTGGCACGGTACAAAATGTAGGATTTGGCCGTTTTGGCGTGCCCCTTTTTAATCAGCACCTTTTCGACGATGTCCTGCACATGCTCAACATCTACAACGTCGTTATTTTCCGCTTTCAGGCATTTTAAAACCTCCAGCGTAATTTCCATAGCCATTTCGCGGTCCGCGCCGCCGACAGATTTTGCCGCCTTAAAAATGGCGTCCGTTATTTTGCTGTCATCAAACGCTACCACGCGCCCGTCACGTTTACGAATTTCCATGCTCAGCGTCACTTCTTTCTCTATTTTCGTTGTTGTTAATAATGCGCTGCAATTCCTGCATAAAGTTGTTTACATCGGCAAACTGCCTGTATACCGAGGCAAAACGCACATAGGCAATCTGGTCGGTCTTTTCCAAGTGGTTCATTACCAGCTCGCCGATAATCTCGCTGCTCACTTCCGATTCGCCGCGCATACGCAGCTCGCGCTCAATATGGTCTGCCATTTCCTTAATTTTTTCGTAAGAAATCGGGCGTTTTTCAAAAGCCTTAATTAAACCGTTCAGCAGCTTTTTCGATTCAAACAGCTCGCGCCGTCCGTCCTTTTTGCTTACAACCAGCGGCGTTTCCTCGTATTTTTCGTAGGTGGTAAACCTGCGCCCGCAATCAGGGCATTCACGCCTGCGGCGGATAGAAGCGCCGTCGTCAACCGAACGCGAATCAACAACCCTGCTGTCGCGATAAGAACAAAATGGGCATCTCATAAATTCACTTCCCCGTTAATTATTAAATAAGTAATTTTATTATACCATACCCGCAAAGCAAAAGAAACAATATCTTGTGTTTATTTTAACCTTTAATTAATATTAGCCCCAAAATATAGAAAAGCCCCTGCTAACTAAAGCAGGGGCTCTGCGCTTTTAAATTGTAAAATTAACCGCGAATCCAGGGCGGAATTTCCGTATCGTTGGTATGCTTGTGGATAATGCCGCTGCCGCCGACATGCGGTTTGGCGTCGTTATCGTGCGGCTGCGTGTAACCGCCGCCCGGCCTTGTAACAGGGGCCTTGCCGCCGTGGGTAGGCATCTCTTTATTAAAGCCGGTTGCAATAACCGTAACGCGGATTTCATCCTTAAGGTTTTCGTCGATAACAGCACCGAAGATAATATTAGCTTCGGGGTCAACAGCTTCCGTAATAATGTTGGAGGCTTCGGTAACGTCAAACAGCGACAGGTCTGCGCCGCCGGTAATGTTAAACAGCACACCGCGTGCACCTTCTATGGATGCTTCCAGCAGCGGGCTCTTAATGGCAGCCTCAGCAGCAGCGCGTGCGCCGTCGTCGCCTTTGGCCATGCCAATGCCCATCAAAGCAGAGCCTGCGTTGGACATAACGGTTTTAATATCGGCAAAGTCCAGGTTTACAAGGCCCGGCACCGCAATCAAATCGGAAATGCCCTGCACGCCCTGACGCAGCACATCGTCCGCAATGCGAAAGGCTTCCAGCATCGAGGTTCTTCTGTCGATAACCTGCAGCAAGCGGTCGTTAGGGATAGTAATTAAGGTGTCAACCTTTTCTTTAATGTTTACAATGCCGTTTTCGGCCTGATTCATGCGGCGTTTGCCCTCAAAGGAGAACGGCTTGGTTACAACGCCGACGGTTAAAGCGCCAACCTCGCGCGCACATTCGGCAACAATCGGGGCTGCACCTGTGCCGGTGCCGCCGCCCATGCCAGCGGTTACAAACACCATGTCTGCGCCCTTTAAGGCTTCCAAAATCTGGTCGCGGCTTTCTTCAGCGGCCTTTTCGCCGATTTCCGGGTTCGCACCCGCGCCAAGCCCTTTGGTCAGCTTTTCGCCAATCTGGATGCGGGTGGGCGCCTTGGAAAGCAAAAGTGCCTGCGCATCGCAGTTAACGGCAATAAACTCCACGCCCTTTACGCCTGCGCTAATCATTCTGTTTACAGCGTTGTTGCCGCCGCCGCCAACGCCGATTACCTTGATATTGGCAAGATTATCCATGCCCTTTTCTTCAAATTCTTCAAACATTCTTTTATATTCCCCCTTATAAATTGGGTAAATTCCATAATAAAAATATCAAGATAATATTCCACACAGGCAATAAAATCTCCTGCCTGCCGTAAAAAATATTTTACTTTTTAAGAAACAAATGGCGGATTGCCGCAAGGTTATTAAACATGCGCACGCCAAAAATCAAAATGGCAACCAGGTATAAATCTATGCCCAGCAAATTACCGGAATAGCACATAAACGCCGCCAGCACAGCGTTGGTAAAAAAGCCGGTAATAAACACGGTATGGTCATACCTGCCTTCCATGCTGGAGCGGATGCCGCCAAAAACGGTGTCAAACGCCGCCATAACAGATACGGAAAGCAAACGCGCGTATTCCAGCGGCAAATATAACGGAAAATACCACCCTGCCAAAAAGCCTATGGCAAGGCCTGCCAGTGCAAACAACATTATTTGTCACCATCCTTTGCAGCGTCGTGTTCTTCCGCAGCCTCGGCGTATTCAAAGGTTCTGCGCCCCTTAAACGCAGGCACCTTTACAACCTCCGGCATCGTTAAATCGGCCTGAATGCCCCAAAACTTAAACGTATCCAGCACGCCGCCCCTTAATTTAAGGGCGCTTGCCAGATTAGAAGGGTTGCCAATGGCAAGAATTACATACGGCGGGGCGCTGCGGTTGTTGTTTACCGAAAGCGTCGGCCCGGCGCAGCGGATTTCACTGGTAGATACCAGGCGCTCGCCATTGATGGAAATGGCTTCCGCACCGGCGGCACGCAGCTCGTTAATAACACGCAGCAAATCGTCATCGTGAATGATGTACAGGTTGGGGTTTTCGCCCACCTGCGCCGTTACCTTGCTGTCGTCCAAAATAAGCTGAATGCCCTTGCCCTGCAATGGCACCTCGCCCGCAAATTCCTTCAGGCGTTCCAGCTCGGTTTCCAGCGCCTTATCGCTGCCTGCGCTTGCCTGTAAACGCTCCATTTCTTTAGCAAGGTCGTCGCGCTGCTGCTCAACCACGCGCAGGCGTTCCGTCAGCTCTTCAGCACGCTGAACATTAATGGTCTTTTGGCGTTCTGTGGTTTTTATCTGCGTGGCAATCATAAAGCCTAAAATGGCAAATACTACCAGCAGCATTATTTTTGCATGTCTGTTCGAGAACATAACTTCATGGTCCTTTCAAAAATATCAGGCTTTCTGCCTTAACTTAATATAAGGCTTTGCGAAGGTTAAGTCAATATATTCCGCCCGAATATTTTTTGTTTTTATGTCGTTAAAGACCGTAATAAATACGTCCAGCTTGTCTTTAAGCTGCGCGGCGCTGCCCAAAAGTATCGGGTAGCCGTAGCTCAGGTTAAATTTTACGTTACCCTCGCCGTCAACGGCGATTTCCGAAATAGTGTTAATTACTTCCTTATCGAGGCGGCTTAAAAACTGCAAAATGTCCAGCACGTTTTGTTCCTTAATGGTATCGCCAAAAAAGATGTTGCCGGTAACCACGCCCGAAAGTATCGGCGCATCCGCCTCTTTAATGCCGTCGCTGACGCTCATTACCACGCCGTTGTAATCCACCTGCGCATAGCTGTGGTACGAGCAGGCAATGTACAGCGCCGGTATGCGCTCTTTTACGCGCACCACCAAAACGCCCGGCCAGCGGTATTCGGTTTCGGCCTTTTCAAAGCGCACATCGCCGGTAATGGCGGTTTCCACAACAGAAGGGCGCACCACAAACAAATTAACCGGCGGCTTAGTGCCGCACATGGTTAAAATATCCTCCTGCGTCAGCTTATCCGTGCCTTCAATAACAATGCTGCCAAAGGCTGTGCCGGGCGCGGTTGCCCAGCGCCATGCGCCAAACAGCGCGCCAATAATAACAGCGGCAATAAAAAACAGGCGCAAAAGGCGCAAGCGCCGCTTTTTACGGTTTGCTCTTAATCGTTCGCGTGTCGACTGCACCTTTTTACACCTCTTTAAATTAACAACTTAAATTATTTATTATCAAGTGATGCGGACTGCAAAATAATATCGCAAAGTTCGGGGAAGCTCATGCCAACAGCGGCTGCTGCCTTCGGCACAAGGCTGGTTGCCGTCATGCCGGGCACGGTGTTAATTTCAAGCACATAGCCGTTACCTGCTTCGTCCAGCATAACATCGGCACGCGCCACGCCGCTGCAGCCCAGTACGCGGTAAGCGTGTTTGGCAATTTCCTGCACTTTTTTGGTGGTTTTTTCATCCAAATCTGCCGGGCAGATGTATTCCGTTGCGCCCTTGGTGTATTTAGAATGGTAATCGTAAGTGCCGGAATGCGGGGCGATATGAATAACCGGCAGCGCTACAACCTCACCATCTTTTTGCATCATGGCAACGGTAAGCTCTTTACCGGCAATAAATTCTTCTGCCAGAATATCGCGCGAATATTTAAAGGCGCTTGCCAGCGCTTCGTCAAGCTGCGCTTCTTCCTTAACAATTTCCACGCCGATGCTGGAGCCCTGGCTGGCAGGTTTAATAACTACCGGCAGGGTAAAAGTCTGCATAATCTGTTCTTTAATATCAGCGTCGCCGCTATTTAAAATCAGGCATTTCGGCGTCGGTACGCCTGCGTCGCGCAGCATGCGTTTGGTCAGCACCTTGTCCATGCACACCACGCTTGCTACCATGCCGCTGCCGGTGTAGGGCATATTGCAAATTTCAAGCAGCGTCTGCAAACGGCCGTCCTCGCCGTACAGGCCGTGTACAGCGTTAAACACAACCTCTGCCTTGCATTCTGCCAGCTGCGCAGCAAAATTATGCGGGTCAAGGTCAAGCTCAACCACGTTGGTATAGCCTGCTTCCCTTAAGGCGCTTGCAATAGCCGCGCCGGTGTTTAAGGATACTTCCCTTTCTGCGGACGGGCCGCCCATTACAACTGCAACTACCTGATTTTTATTAACCATTTTCCCTGCTCCTTTGCAAATCCCTTACTAATGCTTCGCCAATTTTATACACATCGCCTGCGCCGATGGTCATAATTAAATCACCGGGACGGGCGGTTTCTGCCAGCAGCTTTTCAATATCCTGCATCGAAGCAATGTATTCCACATCCACGCCCGATACTTTTTTTATCCCTTCGGCAAGGCGCTTGCTGTCCACGCCCTCAATCGGGTCCTCGCTTGCCGCGTAAATATCCGTTACATACAGCTTGCTGCAGCCCTTAAAGCAGGCGCAAAACTCGTCAAACAACAGCTGCGTGCGCGTGTAGCGGTGCGGCTGAAACACGCAGATTAGGCGTTCCGGCTTCGTTTGCAGCGCCGCCTTAAGCGTAACGCCAATTTCTGTCGGGTGGTGAGCGTAATCATCCACAACCCACACGCCTCCGGCGCGCCCTTTAGTTTCAAAGCGGCGGTGCGCACCGGTAAATTTTTGCAGCGCGCTCAAAATGGCGTCCAGTTTAATGCCCATCTCCACCGCGCACACCAAAGCGCCCAGCGAATTCAGCACGTTATGCCTGCCCGGCACAATTAAATGCACCTCGGCAAACAGGCTGCCGTTTTTATAAACCTTATAATCCGTGCCGCCGGTGTGGTAGCACACATCCCTCGCCACATAGTCCGCGTCCTCGTTATCAATGCCGTAGCTTATAACGCGCGTTGCGGTTTCGCCCGCCAGCCTGCGCAGCTTGGGGTTATCCATGCACAGCACCACTGCGCCGCCGGGCCTTACGCTGCCCACAAACTGCTTAAAGGCGGCGTAAATATTTTCCTCGCTGCCGTAGTGGTCCATGTGGTCATTTTCAATATTGGTAATCACCGCATAAAGCGGATAAAATTTTAAAAACGAGCCGTCGCTCTCATCGGCCTCGGCAATTACAAACCTGCCGCTGCCGCTGCGGGCATTACCGCCCAAGCTGGTAACCTCGCCGCCGATAACAATCGTCGGGTCGATGCCGCCTTCCGCCGCAATGCAGCTAAGCATGGCGCTGGTAGTGGTTTTGCCGTGCGCGCCTGCCACTGCCACGCCGTCGGCATGGTTAAGCAGCTCCGCCAGCACGTCGCTGCGGTGCATAATGCGTATGCCCTGCTCTTTAGCAGCCACCAGCTCGCAGTTATCCGAATGGATGGCCGAAGAAATTACCACAGCGTCGCTGCCTGCAACCTGCTCCGCCCTGTGCCCTGCATAAACCACAGCGCCCAAGGCGCGCAGCTTATCGCACACGCCGCCTGCATTTTTATCCGAGCCGGTAACGTGAAAGCCGCGCTCGCACAGCACATGCGCCAGTGCGCTCATACCTGCGCCGCCGATACCGATAAAATGAATGTTGTGTATTCCCGAAAGCATTCAAATCCTCCCCGCTCAATTTTTTACAAGCTGCAAAGCCTGCTGCGCAATTTCTTTAGCGGCGCCCGGCCGTCCCAAGCTTTTGGCAGCCTTTTTCATCCGCTGCAAGACGTTGTCCTTAATCAGCAAATGCTCTATTTCTTCCAGCAGCTTCTCGCCGGTTAAATCCTTGTCCAAAATCACTCTGGCAGCGCCTGCTGCCTCCACCGCGCGGGCGTTAAACTCCTGGTGGTTCGCCGTTGCATAAGGGTAAGGCACCAAAACGGAAGGTATGCCCTTCGCCGTCAGCTCCGCCAACCCAATCGCCCCGGCGCGGAACACCGCCAAATCTGCCGCCGCCAGCGCCATCGGCATATCGTGCAAATAAGGCTTTACAATTATATTACTATCAACGGAGCCTTTTTTGTTCAGCTCCTGCATATATGCTTCGTAATTGGCTTCGCCCGTGGCGTGCAGCACCTGCACATCGTGCCTGCCGCTCAGTGCCTCTTCCACATACAGCATTGCTTTATTAATGCTCTGCGCGCCGCGGCTGCCGCCGGATACTAAAATTGTTTTCTTCTCCGGGTCCAGCCCGAAAAACTCCACGCCCTCGCTGCGCTTGTTAGAAAGAATTTCACTGCGGATAGGGTTGCCGGTGTAAACCTTCTGCGATTTGCCGGTAAAATATTTTTCCGCCTCGTGATAGCCCAAAAACACCTTTTTAACAAAACGCGCCAGAATTTTATTGGTAACGCCCGGCATGGCGTTCTGCTCCTGTATCGCCGTGGGTATGCCGCGCAGCGCCGCCAAAAGCACCACCGGCCCACAAACATAGCCGCCCGTGCCGATAACAAGGTCGGGCTTCAGCTCGCTGATAAGGCTGTTGGCACCCGCCAAACCCTTAAACAGCTTGGCAAAGCTGCGCAGCGTATCAAGGCTTAAGCTACGGCGGAAGCCTGCAATTTCAATATAGCGCAGGGGGTAACCGTAACGCGGGATGATATTTTTTTCCAGCCCGTGCTCCGTGCCGACAAAAATAATTTCGGCGTCGGGGCGCAGCTTTTTAATCTGGTCGGCAATGGTCAGCGCCGGGTAAATATGCCCGCCGGTGCCGCCGCCCGAAAGGATAACCTTCACCTTAACGTACCTCCGTAGCAGCCAGTTCTGCAACTATTTTTTTAAAGCAGCGTCCGCGCTCCGGAAAGCCGCTGAACATATCAAAGGACGAACATGCCGGGGAGAGCAGCACCGTTTGCGGCGGCTGCGCTATTTTATGCGCCAGCTCTACCGCCTCGCGCATGGAGCTTACCCTGCGGATATCGGCAACGCCTGCTTTCACGGCAGCCTCGTTAAAGCGTTCTGCCGCTTCGCCCAGCAAAATCAAAGTATCAACCTTGGTTTTAACAAGCGCCATCATTTCTTCCAGCGGCGTCAGCTTATCCGTGCCGCCGGCAATTAAAATTAAATGCCCGTTGGCAAAGGCTTCCAGCGCCTTAATGGCAGAATCCGTATTCGTCGCTTTGGAATCGTTATAATACGCCACGCCGTTAATGGTGGCAGTATATTCAATGCGGTGTTCAACACCTTTAAAGTTTTTCAGCACAGCGGCAATATTACAGGTCTCCACGCCTGCAAAAAACGCCGCACCAATGGCTGCCAGCACATTTTCTTCGTTGTGCCCGCCAAAAATCTGCAAATCCTTTTTGTTGCAGATAACTTCTTTAGTATCATTCCAGGCGATAACAAAATCGCCGTTATCCATGTAAATGCCCTGCGGCAAAACCTGTTTGCGGCTAAACCAGCACAGCCTGCCCGGCACTAAGCCGCCCCAGCTTTTAACAATAGGGTCGTCAAAATTAAGCAGTGTAACATCCTCCGGGTGCTGGTTTTTAAAAATATTGCACTTGGCAGCGCCGTAGGCTTCCATAGTGTGGTGGCGCGTTAAATGGTCCGGCGTAAGGTTTAAAATAACAGCAATTTCCGCACGGAAGTTCTGCACCGTTTCCAGCTGGTAGCTAGAAAGCTCTGCCGCCAGCCACGAATTATCGGGCATGGTTTCCACCTCTTTAGTCAGCGCCATGCCGATGTTACCGCCTACTTTAGTTACGCACGGCAGCGTCGCCAGCATTTCGCCCACCAGCATGGTAGTGGTGGTTTTGCCGTTAGTGCCGGTAATGCCGATAATATGCCCGCCGTAATTACGGTAAGCAAGTTCCGCCTCGCCGGTAACGTTAATGCCACGGCGCAGCGCCTCCTGCACCAGCGGTTTTTCCAAACTGATGCCCGGGGAAAGGATTACTTCTTCTATATCGTCCAGCAAATGTTCTGTTGTGCCAATTACAACCTGCCCGCCGGTTTGGGCAAGCAGTGCTTTCAGCTCTGCGTCAACCTCGTGCGCGGCGTCGTTATAAAGCACCACGCGTTTGCCCTTGCGCGCCAAAATATCGGCTGCGCCGCACCCACTGATGCCAATGCCGTAAACCAGTACCGCCTTATCCAAAATTAAAAGCCTCCGTTTCCGTTAAGCCACAGCATAACGCCCGCAATGCACAGCAGGCAGCTTGCGGCAAAAAAACGTTTCACAATTTTAGTTTCCTTCCAGCCGCCCAGCTCAAAGTGGTGGTGTATCGGCGTCATGCGGAAAATGCGCTTGCCGCCCGTAAGGCGGAAGTAACTAACCTGCATTATTACAGAAGCGGCCTCCATAACATAAATGCCGCCCAAAATAACAAGTAACAGCTCGGTGTGCGTTAAAAGAGCCAGCGCCGCCACGCCGCCGCCAATGGCCAGCGAGCCGGTATCGCCCATAAACACTTTGGCCGGGTAATGGTTAAACAGCAAAAAGCCCAGGCACGCGCCGCAAATAGCCAGCGCAAACACGCTTAAATCAAAATGGCCGGTGTTGTAAGCAATAAAGGCATAAGCCACGGTTACCGGTACTGTTACGCTGGCAGCCAGCCCGTCCAAACCGTCCGTAAGGTTTACGGCATTGGTTGTGCCCACCAGCAGCAAAAATACCAAAACATAGTAAAACCAGCCCAGCGGCAGCATATATTCCGTGCCCGGCACGGCAATGCTCAAATCGCTCTGCACATGGGTTTCAATATAATAAACATAAGCGCCCGCCAGTACAAACTGCATAAAAAACTTCTGCATCGCCGTCAGGCCCAGGTTGCGCTTCATTACAACCTTAATGTAATCGTCCACAAAACCAATCAGCGCGTGGCCGAAGGTTAACAAAAGCGCAATGCACAGCGCCGGTGTAAAATTGCACCATACGGCAACGGCAACCACCATTGCCAAAAGCATCATAATGCCGCCCATGGTCGGCGTACCGCTTTTTTTCATGTGCTCCTTCGGGCCGCATTCGCGGATACTCTGCCCAAAGTTCAGCTTATGCAAAAGCGCAATAAACCTGCTGCCGGTAACGGCGCACACCATAAAGGCCGTCGCCAAAGCGCCTAAAAGGGTTATCATAAATCCATCAACACTCCGTAATTATTTTTTCAAAATAAGGTCAATCAAACCATCCACCTGCATGGAATGAGAGCCCTTCAGCAAAATTATATCATTATTACGCACTACGCCGCTTAAAATTTTTGCAGCTTCCGCACGGTTTTGGCAAATAAAGGTTTTAACGCCGCCCTGTTGCGCTGCTTTGCCGATGTTTACAGCTTCTTCGCCGTAGGTAATAAGCACATCAACGCCTGCAGCGGCAGCCTGTTTGCCAACCTCGGTATGCGCCGCTGCCGAAAGTTCGCCCAGCTCCAGCATATCGGCCAGCACGGCAACTGCCCTGCCGCCTTTGGCAGCTTTTACTGCCTGCAAGGTTTTCAGCGCACTCGCCATTGAGGCGGGGCTTGCGTTATACGCGTCGTTAATAACGGTTACGCTTCCAATTTGCACCAGCTCCTGCCGTTTGCCGGTAAGCTGCACGTTTTTTAAGGCTGCCGCAGCCTGCGCCAGCGGCACGTTAAAGGTTACCGCCACGCCAAGTGCAGCCAGTGCGTTATATACGTTATGCTCGCCTAACAGCGGCAGCACAATGTGCGCACACTCGCCCGTTTTGGCGCAAACGCAGTCAAACTCGCTGCCCGCCGCGCTCAGCTGCACATTTTCGGCGCGCACGTCTGCCTCACCGCAGCCGTAGGTTACAGCCTGTGCCGCCGTTTTAGCTGCCATCCGGCGCACAAAAGCATCGTCGTTATTCAGTACGGCAAACTGCTGCGCCGTTAAGCCTTCCACAATTTCGCTTTTGGCTTTAGCAATGTTTTCCATGCTGCCCAAAAGCTCCATGTGGGTTTCGCCGACATTGGTTACAACGGCCACGTCCGGTGTTGCCAGCTCGCACAGCGCGCGTATCTGCCCCAGGCCGCGCATGCCCATTTCCACCACGGCAATTTCCGTATCGGGTTTAATGCTAAGCAGCGTTTTAGGCAAACCAATTTCGTTGTTAAAATTGGCTTCGGTTTTTACTACATTATATTGCGTTTTCAGGCAGGCGGCAATTAAATCCTTGGTAGAAGTTTTACCGTTGGAGCCGGTAACCGCTACAACCTTTAAATTTTTCTGTTTATCGCGCCAAGCTTTGGCAAGCAGCTGGTAAGCCCTTAAGGTATCGCCAACCTTAATTACCACTGCGTTTTGCGGCAAACCTTCAACATCGTGGCTGACAACAACGCCTGCCGCGCCCAGTTCCAGCGCTTTAGCGCAGTAATTATGCCCGTCAAAATTTTCGCCGCTTAAGGCAACAAACAGCTCGCCCGCTTTAATGCTGCGGCTGTCGGTGTTTACGCCGCTAAATTCTGCGTTTTGCGTGCAAGCGCAGCTGCCGCCCGTTGCCGCTAAAACTTCCTGCAAAGTAAACATGCTCTCACCTTTTGTTCTGCCAGTATTCCTGCACCACTTCGCGGTCGTCAAAGTGGATGGTTTCGTGGCCGATAATCTGATAATTTTCGTGCCCTTTGCCGGCAATCAGCACCACGTCGTCAGCAGCGGCGTGCTCCAGCGCATAGTTAATTGCCTCGCGCCTGTCGCTTAAACGCACGCTGGTTTTGCCTGCCGGTATATCCTTCAGCGCGGTTTCAATCTCGTCGATAATCAGCTCCGGGTTCTCCGTGCGCGGGTTGTCAGAAGTTACAACCACGTTGTCTGCCAGCTCCAGCGCAATGCGCCCCATAATCGGGCGTTTTTTATTGTCGCGGTCGCCGCCGCAGCCAAACACAACCCACAGCTTGCCTTTAGTAATGCCGCGCGCTGTTTTCAGCACGTTTTCCAGCCCGTCCGGCGTATGGGCGTAATCTACAATAACGGTGTAGGGCTGCCCAGCCTCCACCAGCTGAAAGCGCCCCGGCACGCCGTCAAAACCGTCCAGCACGCTTACAATAATCGCGGGGTCAATTTTTTCCGCCAGCATCGCGCCCACAGCGCTCATTACATTATATACGTTAAACTCGCCGGTAATTTTCAAAAGCAAATCCATTTCACCGGCAGGGGTATGCAGCTTCAGCGCCATTTGTTTGGCCTGCACGTCAAAGCTCAGCGGGTAAATGTCGTACTCGCTGCTTTCGCCATAGGTAATTACCGGCGCTTTGGTGCGCGCAGCAATAATTTTGCTGCTGGGGTCATCCATGTTCAGCACCGCAGTTTTATTCTCTTTATTGCCGTCAGTTAAATGTTCAAACAACAGGCTCTTGGCGTCGCGGTAATTCTCAAAGGTTTTGTGAAAGTCCAGATGGTCCTGCGTAATATTTGTTAAAACAGCAGTGTCGTATTCAATGCCCGCTACGCGCCCCAGCGCCAAAGCGTGGCTTGATACTTCCATAACCACATAATCGCAGCCCGCCTGCTGCATTTTGTGCAGCGTTTTTTGCAAATCAACAACGTCCGGCGTGGTATTGTGCGATACGGTTTCCTCGTCCTCAATCATAATATTAATTGTGCCAATCATGCCCACCTTGTAGCCTGCCTTACGCAGAATCAGGCGGATGATATTGGTCGTCGTTGTTTTGCCGTTAGTGCCGGTAACGCCAATCATGCGCATTTTTTTGCCCGGGTAGTCAAAAAAATAAGGGGTCACTAACTCCATGGCCCTGCGCGTGTCGCCAACCTTAATAAGCGTCATGCCCTCGGGTGCGCCGGCAGCGTCTTCAACAATCGCTGCCACAGCACCTTTTGCAAAGGCCTGGCTTAAAAACTTGTGCCCGTCAACCGTTGCGCCTTTCAGGCAGATAAACAAGCTGCCCGGCACCACAACGCGGGAATCGGCGGTTATATCGGTAATGGTTTTATCTGCGCTGCCGGTAACTTCAGCTTCCGGCAAAAGCCGCAGCAAAGCCTGTAAATTCTTTTCCATCCGGATACCTCCAAAAGTGAAACGGCAGCCTTAATACACTCAGGCTGCCTCCCATAAAATTTTATATTATTATACCACAACTTGCAGCAGAAGGCTATGATTTTTACTTTGCGTAAGCATAACCATCATAAGCAATTTTTGCCTTATCGGCCTTAACGTAAATATTGTTGCGCGCCACCTGCATGCCAAGCTGCTTTTCGGCAATGGAGGTAATTCTCTCCGGCCCTTTCAGCTCCTCAACAATAATGCGCTCCTCGCTGTTTTCCAGCATCAAAGCCGCTTCCTGCTGCTTTAACGCCACCAGCTCGTTGCTTTTGGCAATTAACATTTCGCTGCGCACAACGCAGGCAAAATAAGTGGCCAGCACAATGCTTGCCACAACAAACACCCTGCGGCGCAAAAGTTTGTAATTGCGCTGCTTAGGTTTCTGCTCACGTTTAAGCTGCCTTCCGGTATGCTGTTGTTCTTCTATTGTTTCCCATGCGTATGCATCATACTTTCTGGCTAACATAATGCTTTCCTCCAAAACTGCCTGTCAGCATTTTTCTGCGTAACGCAGCCTTGCACTGCGCGCACGCGGGTTCTGTTCAATCTCCTCTGCCGAAGGCACGATATTGCCAACCTTTTTCAGCTGCGGCTTTCTGCCGCACACACAAACGGGGAACTGCGGCGGGCAAACACAGCCCTTTGCAAGCGAGGCAAAGGTTTGCTTAACAATCCTGTCCTCCAGCGAATGGAAGGTTATAACGCCAATCCTGCCGCCGGGTTTCAGCCTTGCCACAGCGTCCTCCATAGTTTTTTGCAAAATCCCCAGCTCGTTGTTTACTTCAATCCTCAGCGCCTGAAATGTACGTTTTGCCGGGTGCGGCCCGTCCATTCTTGCGCCCTTGGGTATTGCTTTTTTAATAATCTCCACCAGCTCAAAGGTGGTGCTTATGTGCTTTGTTTTGCGCTCTGCCGCTATAAATTGGGCAATGCGCTTGCTCCAGCGCTCCTCACCGTAACGGTGAATAATATACGCCAGCTCCGCCTCAGAATAATTATTTACAATATATTCCGCGTTCAGCTTAGCGCTTTTATCCATGCGCATATCCAGCGGCCCGTCGTGCATATAGCTAAAGCCGCGCTCCGGCGTATCCAGCTGATAGCTTGAAACGCCCAAATCGAAAAATATGCCGTTAATCTGCCCTATATTAAGGCTGTCCAGCACATTATTAAAATCCTTAAAATTGCTTTTTACCGTGGCAATTTTGCATTTGCACGGCGCCAGGCGTTGCTTTGATGCGGCAATGGCGTCCTCATCCTGGTCAATGCCTATCAGCATACCGCCCTCGTCAAGCTGCGAAGCAAACCCAAACGAATGCCCCGCACCGCCCATGGTGCAATCCACATACACGCCGCTTTTATCGGTAATCAGCCACTTAACGCTCTCTGCAAGCAAAATGCTTGTATGCTTAAACTCTGCCGTCATACTAAATACCTATATCCATATCCGCCAGCTGCGCTGCCACAGCATCGGCGTCCTCGGCATTTTCTTCATTATATTGCTGCCAGCGTTCAGCATCCCACACTTCGGCACGGCTGCCAACGCCCACAATTACAGCATTTTTATCAAGCCCAGCAAACTCGCGCAGGTTAGCAGGCAGCAGCACGCGCCCCTGCTTGTCGCATTCCACTTCGGCCGCACCGCTAAAAAAGAACCTGCTGAAATTACGGGCATTTTTATTCGTCATCGGCAAAGCGTTAAGCTTCAGCTCAAGCTTGTGCCACTCATCCTTAGCGTAAACAAACAGGCAGCCATCCAGCCCCTTGCTGATAATAAAACTGCCGCCAAGGCTTTCGCGCAGCTTCGCAGGCATAAAAAGGCGCCCTTTTGTGTCAATAGCATGTGTAAATTCACCCATTAACATAATGGCACCTTCCTCCCTTTTCCACCACTTTACACCATTATACCCCACTTAAAGCCAAAAAACAACCGTTTTGCACACCACAATGTAAAAAATTGCAAATTTTAAGCCTTGCGGCGATATTTTTATGCAAAGCGCCCCGCTGGAAACTTTTATTTTTGGCAAATTGTGGTATAATATAAAAGCCGAAGGGCAAAAAGTAAAACCAAAAGCACGTTAGGAGGATTATTAAATATGCTTACTAAAGATACCGGCATTATCGACGCCGTTCAAAACCACCCCGAAATTTTAGAGGTTTTTGCTGAATACGGCCTGGGCTGCGTAGGCTGCATGGCATCCCACTTTGAAAGCATCGGCCAGGGCGCCGCTGCCCACGGCATTGATGTGGAAGCCTTCATCGCCGACTGCAACAAAGCCATCGAAGCTGCAAAAAAATAATAAGCGGCATAGCAAAACCGGAAGCGCAAACGTGCTTCCGGTTTTTTACGTTTAAATATTAAATTTTGTTTTTTTATTTGCCTTGCGGCGATTTATTTTTGCTTTTCATCTTTGCATTTACGTTACTGATTTTTAATTCATATTTTTTCATTCATGCCGATTCTTTTGACTGACCAAAAGAACCGGCGAAGAAAAGTCACGCGGCGAGTCGGATTTTTTGCTGCGTCACTATCGTGACTTGCTGCGCAACTATTAGTATCGTAACTGCAAAAATTCGAGATTCGCTTCGCTCAGACACGATTTTTGCAGTTGCTTTTTAGTAAATGTTGCTAAAATCCGATGCCGCATATTGCCGAGCGTCTAACTTTATAACTATTTTATAATTGGCAAGCGCATATCATACTTCAACCATTCTTTTATTTAGTATGGCAACAATTGAACTAAAATAAAAATATACACAAAGTACTAATTTGAGCGGAGCCGCGACTTTCAAAAAATAGGCAAACCATTATTAAGGCACTTGCAGCTCTTTACGAGGACTGTTTGAGCTTGCGCAGCAAGCGAGT